>JAPYUP010000028.1 GCA_029940695.1 Candidatus Thalassarchaeaceae archaeon | reverse complement strand
AGGAGGATGTTCTGGTTCCAGACTGACCAGAACCAGAACGACGTCAAGTTCGCCTTCATGTGGTGGGCTTCGATTACCCTGATCTGGCTGCTGGTGGGTGACCCTTGGCTCGCTATCATTCCGTCCCTGTTCATGGCCTTCGGCGACGGCGTCACCGGATTAGTTCGGAACTTGGTGATTCGCGAGCGTTCGAAGAGCCCAATAGGTAACGTGTTCATGTTCATCGTCAGCGCTCCGATGGGGTGGTTCGTCGCCCAGATGGGCGACCCCTCGATTCCGGTCTGGGGCCTGATAGCCGCCGCTGTGGCCACATTCGTCGAGCGTTACGAGTTCGGACCGATTGACGACAACATACTAATTACGGTGTTCGCCACGACCGTGCTACTGATCGGTATTGAGGTTGGACCCATCCTGTGAGCCCAGATGGCCTGCGATCGATAAGCAGATTGCGACTACCGGACCGATGGTGATTGCGAAGAGGATGGTCCCCACCCAGAACGTACCACCCAAATACCAGCCCACTATCAAGACTCCAATCTCTAACAAGATTCGTACTCGTCCAATGGGAACGCCTGATACTCTCTGTATGCCCGTCATCCATCCGTCCCTCGGCCCAGGGCCCAGATTCGCAGTGAGGTACATTCCACTTCCAATCCCGATGAGGATGATGCCTAGCGAGACCTGTAGGAGTGCGATGGCGAAGCTCTCAGGAGTGGGCAAGAGGGGCACCATAACTTCGATGGCGCCAGCGATGATAATCGCGTTCAGGATTGTACCTATGCCTGGCTTCTCCTTCAGTGGAATCCACAGGAAGAGAACTGCGACGCTGACGAGGAAGGTGGCCTGCCCTATCGACCAGTCGATGTTGACTGCGATGCCCTCAGCTAGAACCGTCCAAGGCGTGTTACCTATGTCGGCGGCAATCAGGATTGCGTCGCCGGTACCGAAAATCCACTCGCCCAGAATCAGTATGGTGAGCGTAGACATCTTCGGTTTGGTGGTCATCGGGTCCTCGGCACTCCACCACGCGGTGGGTACCTTCTTCGCGGGGCGCAGGAACGACAGCGTACCCATCGGACAACGCTAGGGCACTCAGCCTTCAACCCAACCGGCGTAATCGGTGATCGTTTCGGTTTCCCACGCTGCAATTTCTGGCGTTTCGTAGGGATGGTCGTTGAGAATAGTCTCGACCAGTTCGTCCTTCTTCTCCCTAGAGGTCTTGATATGGACGCGCCACTCCTCGGAACTCTCCATAGCACCCTCCCAACGGTACACTGAGGTCACGCGATTCCTCTGCACGCAAGCAGCCAGCCCCGCTTCGACCAGAGAGGAGGACCATGCTCCGACGAGCGGCTCGAGCCAATCGCCGGGAAGCGTAGTCTGCACGACCCAGATGCTCTCTGCCATGGAGGCTCGTGGGGCGCACCACGAATCAACTCAATGCATAATTTGAATGGGAAGGCTGCTACGGCCCTCATGGTTACAGCATGGAATCATGGGAAGAGCCTATCGACACCGGCGAGGTTCCACCGGACGAATCGAGTTTCGATATGATTGTAGTCGGTGGTGGGCCGTGCGGCTCCGCCGCAGCGGCGTACAACGCCATGAACGGCTGCAAGGTCCTGCTCATAGAGAAGGAAATCTGGCCCAGAGACAAGCCGTGTGGGGATGCGGTGGGGGGAAAGGCGCTGTCACACGTCGAGGAACTCGGAGTGAAGGCGATGATCGAAGACACCCCTCACTTCCGAGTGGACTCGATCATCTTCGGCAGTGCCAACGGCAGCACGGTCAGAGTGATGCTTCCCAAGGAAGAGTTTGAGACCAAGATGGCCGGATACGCACTGCCGAGAGTGCAGTTCGACTACATGATGTTCAAGCGCGCCACTGAATTGGTTCTGGGGGCCGGTGGCGCGGTAATCCAAGGTTTCAGTGTTATGGATGTCACGACTGATTTCATGCGCATCACAGGCGTCGCCGGACGATTAGGAGGGAGGAATTCTCCCAATCCGTTGCTTTCCTTCAAGGCGCCTCTGACCGTGGGCGCTGGCGGCTACAACTGCCCGGTGGCGAAGACTGTTACCGAGGCAATACACGGTGAACCCATGCGCGACGATGAGCACTACTGCGGCGCTTATCGGGAGTACTGGGAGAATGTCGAGGGCTTCGAGGGCAGCGAGGGGCCGATTGAGATTCACTTCGTGGACGCGGTGAATCCAGGATACTTCTGGCTCTTCCCGGTGAAGGAGGGCGTGGTCAACGTCGGCATAGGCATGGTCATCTCCGAACAGCGCAAGCAGACGGGAATGAAGAAATCACTCAAGAAGATGCAGAAGTGGGTCATTGAAGAGCATCCCCAATTCAAGGGGCGCTTCGCCAACTCTAGCCTCGTCTCCGGCTCCCAAAAGGGCTGGCAACTGCCATTTGGCTCACCGAGGAAGGGGGGGCCGTCTTTCCAACCTAGGCGCACGGCGACTGCAGGAGCGATGTGCGTCGGTGATGCTGCCAGTCTCGTCGACCCCTTCACTGGGGAGGGAATTGGTAATGGTCTCGTATCTGCGAAATTGACCTCCAAGCACTTCGACAAGGACGTTCATTCCGGGGGCTTCCCCGAAGAAGTTGCTGTCGCCTACATGGAGGAGTTATGGGGCACCCTCGGGAAGGAGTTGAGCAATTCGTACCGGCTGCAGAGGCTAGCGAAGCGGAAGTGGATGATGAACTGGTTCTTTGGAAAGGCCTCGCGAAAGGAGGAGCTGGCAGACATGTTAACTGGCATGATTGCCGACAAGGAGGCATCCAAGGTGCTATGGAGCCCATGGTTCCTCGCCAAGATGTTGCTCCTGCCATGAGGTGAACTGATGACCGAGGCGCTCGACGAATCGCTCGATGGGATTGATGCTGCCTTCCTCGACCTCGATGGGACCATCTACCTAGGTGGGAGCCTCGTCGATGGGGCACTGGAGTTCCTATCCAGATTGGAAGCGAGGGGGATTCGCAAATACTTCCTCTCTAACAACTCCAGCAAATCGGTCTCCCAGTACCTCGAAAAGCTGCATGGGCTCGGTGTCATGGCCTCTGAGGATGAGGTCCTACTCTCAACTCACGACCTGTTGTCCTGGCTATCCGCCGATGGAGTCACCGAAGCCTACCTCGTAGGAACGGAGGGTATGCGGGGGATGCTGGAGGACGCTGGCATCGGGACTCGCTCCGAAACCCCTCAGTACGTCATACTGGGGTATGACACCGAAGTCACTTACGAAAAGCTCGCAACCGCCTCGGTACACCTGCACAACGGCGTTCCCCTAGTGGCCAGCCATCCGGACCTGGTGTGCCCCTCGCCCGAAGGGGGTCTCCCGGATTCAGGGGCGTACATGGCGCTGTTCGAGGCTGCAACCGGGGTCGGCCCCTCCCACGTCTGCGGCAAGCCGAACGCGGGCATGATTCTGCACAAAATTGAGGAGTTTGGGCTCGCTGCCGAACGGTGCGCGATGGTCGGGGATCGGTTGTACACCGACATGGAGATGGCCGAAAGAGCTGGAGTGCATGGGATTCTAGTGCTCTCAGGGGAGGCCACTCTCGAGGACGCGGGAGGCGCGCCTCAGAATCCGTCGCTGATAGTGGGCTCCGTGGCAGACTTGTGCGACGGGTGATGGGTGGGGCACCGCTATGACTTTGGGAACCGTCTTGGTAACGGGTGCGAGCGGCTACATCGGCAGCCACGTGGTCTCTAACCTCCTCAATCGGGGCAGAGACGTCAGGGCAACGGTCAGGGACGCCTCGGATCCTGGGAGAGTCGATCACCTGCGAAACCTGCCGGTCCTTGAGGGGGGAAGCCTCGAAATTGTCGAGATGGATCTGATGGACGCCGATTCCGTGGTTCGAGCCGTAGCGGGATGCTGCGAGGTAATCCACACGGCGGCAGCGGTCAGGATTATGGCCAAGAAGCCGCAAAGCCAGATCGTCGACCCGAGCGTGATCGGCACGCAGAACGTGCTCGATGCAATCGATGTGGCGGGGAGCGTGGAGCGCCTCGTGCACACCTCCTCGACGGCCGCGATAAGACCGACGAAGTGGCAGGACGGGCAGACCCTGACCACCGATACGTGGGCGGACGACGCGACCCTGGAGGGCAATCCGTACGGGCTCGCCAAGTTCTCCGCGGAGCGGCTGGTCAGGGACTGGCACTCTGCGAAGGACGTCTCATCCAGGCCACGCATGGTGACAATCAACCCGTGCATTGTGTTCGGGCCCCCCCTGAGTGAGAGACACCTGAGAGGAAGTGTGTCGTTCATCATGACCCTGCTGAGGCGGGAGATTCCGTTCGTCATCCCGATGCATGTCAGCATCGTGGATGTGCGAGACGTCGCCGAGGCCCATGTTCGAGCACTGACCATGGGCAAGGACACTGGTCGCTACCTAGTGGTCTCGGGGCAGATGTGGTTCAAGGACATTGCAAGGGCGCTGAAGTCCTCACACCCGGACCTCAGGATTCCCACCCGTCAGATTCCATACACCCTGTCCCTAGTGGTCTCGCTGTTCCATCCGAGGATCAACCTCTCGTGGGCCAGAGCGCATCTGAACAAGCGGCTGTTCTGGGACGCTACTCCCGCAGAGAGGGACTTGGGCATGAGGTGGAGGACGCCGGAGGAGGCAGTCTTGGAGAGCGTGCCGCCGGTCATCGAAAACGGTTGGATTTAGAACGAAGGCGGTTACGGGCACTCGTGGCCAAGGTCGCTCAATTGCTCTCCCTGCTGATGCTGAGCTCGATGGCGACGGGTTGTATGTGGTGGGAGGACGAGGAGGTCATCGAGGAGGATAGGGGGGCCTTCGAATTCGACCAGCAGGTCCCCATCACCACGTGGTACCACTATCCCGGAACAATCGCCGAGCCTTGGGCGGTGGACGCCACCAGCGCAGACGCGGTATCGGCTGCAAACATCACTGCCGATCTCTCCGGCAACAGCACGCCGTACTTCGCCAATGCCACTTACTACGGAACCGGGTCCGACACCTTCGAGCCGACAATCGGGGTCACGTCATCGGGTGCGATCTTCTTCACCCAGTGGAACGGGCTGGGGGACGGTACACACATCATTCGCTCGAGGGACAAGGGGCAGACCTGGGAGGACGTCGGCCCGTTCGGCCAGATTGACGAGGACTCGGGGCAGACCCCCAACTCGAACGACCCGTACATCTACGTGGACAAGTTCACCGACAGACTGGTCAAGTTCGACATGCACGCACTGGCTGCCATGTTCGTCGAGTACTCCGACAACGACGGGGAGACGTGGAGCATCCCCTACCCCGTTGAGGGCTACTACGTTACTCAGGACCACCAGAGCATCGCCTCGATGCCACCCCCGCCGGGGGTAACTGCGTTCCACGACGTCATCTACGTCTACTGCATCAACACCGGCTCCCCGGCACTCGGCCCCCAGTGCTCGCGCTCGCTCAACGGCGGACTGTCGTGGGACATTCAGAGGCTAGGGTACCCAAGCAGCAGCTTCCCGCAGTGCTCGGGACTGCACGGCCACGTCGCAGGAGGAATTGACGGGGCAGTCTACCGGGGCAATCCATCGTGCGAGGGCCCGGCAGTATACCGCTCTCTGGACGGCGGGTACTCTTGGAGCGAGCACACAATCACCACGGAGATCGGCATGCAGGACGGGTGGCACTCGCACGAGGTCGCGACGGCCGTAGACGACGGGGGGAACGTCCACGCGACATGGATCGGGGACGACCTGATGCCGTGGTATGCCAACTCTCAGGACCAGGGCGAGACCTGGGGCCCGCCGATGATGGTGGCAGCCCCCGGTGTCAACGAGACGGGTTTCCCAACAATCTTCGCTGGAGCCGAGGGCAGGGTCGTCGTCGGCTATATCGGCGAGTCGAGCAACTACGACGAGAACGCCAGCACGGGCGGCTGGTCCGGCTACATGGCGATTATGACCGATGCCTTCGCCGAGCGCCCGCTGATTACCAGCGTGGCGGTCAACCACCCCGAAGACCCTCTGGACACCGGTCCGGACTGCGGCAACATACGATGCGGCGGCTTCGGGGACTTCATTGATGTCGAGGTAGATGACGAGGGCAGACCCTGGATTGCGCTCGCGCACAACGCTGCGGGCTTCGAGGAGGCGGTGATTGGGACCCTGACAGAAGGGCCGGCGCTGTACGGCGACCTGAGCTACTTGGAGCCGCTGCCACCCGGGGGGAACTCGACCCTGCTCCTGAGTTGACGTGGCTCCGCTGAACTGATGTAGGCAGAGCCACGCCGGGATTACGTGCGAGTCGTAGCCTGCGGCATGGTCTCCCTGTTCATACTGGCCTCCCTCTCGGGCTGCTTCGGGGGAGAGGAGGAGGTCGTCGAGGAAGTCAGCGTATTCGGCGTCCTGTGCGAGGGGGCGGGGGGAGTCATCAGCAACACGACCTGGTATCACTACTCCAACGCGACCGATGCCACGAAGACCTCCGACGTGCTCAACGGGAGCTCGGTGCTGGTGGGAAACAACGCTCCAATCTGCGCTGTCGGCACCTACTATGGGATTGGTATGACCACATTCGAGCCGACCATCGGGGTCACCTCGTCGGACAACCTCTACATGACCAGTTGGGGCAACGGGGCGGCAGGTGCCACGGCGATCGTTCGGTGCTCGGGCATGATTGGAATGACCAACCTGAGTGAGTACTCGTGCGAGGACGTCTACAGCGCGTTCCTTCCGGTGGCGAACTCCAACGACCCGTACGTGTACGTCGATCCGTGGACGGATCGTGTCATGAAATTCGACATGCACGCGCTGCTGGGGATGACCGTCGAGTGGTCGGACAACGAAGGACAGAGCTGGGTGGGCCCCTCGGTGGCCACGGGCTGGTCGGTCCAAGACCATCAGACCATCGCCTCCTCGCCCTACCCCGCCGCCTTCCACCAGACCACTTGGGTGTTCTGCGTCAACGGCAACTACCCCTACCCGGTGTGTGCAACCAGCAACGACGGCGGGCTGACTTGGGGGCCCGAGCTGCCTGGCACGCCGACGGACTGCGAGAGTGGGGGGCTGACCGGGCACATGATGGGCAGCGAGAACGGCAACTTCTACCGAGGTAACAGGGGCTGCAATGGGGGCGAGGGGTACTCGATCTACCGCAGCACCAACGGCGGGATTACCTGGACTGAGCACCCGCTGCCCACCGAAACGACTGGGACGGCGGAGACCTGGAACTTTGAGGAAGCGCAAGTCTACCCGGACTCCGAGGACAACGTCCACGCGATGTGGATGGGCTTCGACAACATGCCCTACTACGCTTACTCGAGGGACGAGGGTGAGTCTTGGAGCGACCCGATGATGATTGCGCCGCCGATTGGTCTGAATGGCACCGGCTTCCCGGTGCTGACCGCTGGCGGGCCTGGTAAGGTGGCCTTCGGCTACCTCGGGGACTCGGGCGGAGACACCTGGAACGGTTACCTGACGGTCATCACCGATGCCTTCAGCCCGATGCCGCTGATGACCACGGTGCAGGTGAATGCGTGGGGTGACCCTCTCGATACCACGGCTGACTGCGGCTTCAACCGATGCGGTGGCTTCGGCGACTTCAATGACATCATTATTGATCAGTACGGCAGGGTCTGGTTCGGCCTAGCGCACAATGTCGGCGGCGAGATGGGTATCTTCGGTACCATGGCCATTGGTCCGACTCTCCGCGAGGCGCCGCTGACCCCGCTGCCAATCGGTGGGCCTAGTACGTTGTAGCGAATCGCCCTCTGGGAGATGAGTCGTCTTTGAGTGGTCCCTATGGGTGCGCCGGGACATCGTCAGACCAGTGATGCATCTTGTTAATCGTGATGGTGACGTTGGTTATCTCCCCCTCCTCCCAGTAATCCACTGCGATGCTAAGGCAACCGCATAGCATCAGAACAAGGGAAATTAGTAGGGCCCGAGGTCGCGCTTTCATGGAGGTCTCAAGGTTCACGAAAGACGCTCCTTCAGGATCTCAGTCACACGCCAGAGTTCGTGGAAGCGGTTGTAGAGGGGGGCTGGCGCCATTCGGATCACGTCCGGGTTACGGAAGTCGCAAACCACGCCTGCCGCTGCCAGGGCTTGATGGAGGTCGGGTGCGTCACCGTGAATACGCAAGCTGATCTGGGAGCCCCGGCGTTCGGCCTGCCGGGGGCTGATGACGGTGATGCGGCCCTCCGGGAGCTCGTCCAGTTGGGATAGGAAGAAGTCGGTCATGGCCAGGCTCTTCTGCCGCAGTGCGGGCATGCCCGCCTCGTCATGGATGGCTAGGGCCGCCCGGTGACAGGCCATGGACATCACGGGGGCGTTGGAGATCTGCCAGGCGCCGGCACCCCTCTGGGCGTCAAAATCCCCCATCTGAAAGCGGGTTTCTGGGTCCGTGCCCCACCAGCCGTTGAAGCGGGGGAGGTCACTGCCGGCGTGGCGGTCATGGACGAAGAGTCCGGCGACACCACCCGGACCTGAGTTGAGGTACTTGTAGGAGCACCAGGAGGCGAAGTCAACGCCCCAGTCGTGGAGTTGCAGGGGTACGTTGCCAATGGCGTGGGCCAGATCGAAGCCCACGGTCGCGCCTGCGCGGTGCGCGGCCTTGGTGATGCGTTCCATGTCGAAGAGTTGTCCGGTGTAGTAGTGGACTCCGCCAACCATCACCAGAGCGACGCGCGGGCCCTCTGCCTCCAGATAGGCCTCAATCTCGGCCTCGTCGAGCAGGTCCCCATCCTCTCCGAGGGAGACCACGGTCTCGGAGGGGTCGAGACCGTGGAAGAGGGCTTGGCTTTCGACGGCGTAGCGGTCCGAGGGGAACGCGCCGGCCTCGATGAGGATCAGGGAGCGTTCCTGAGTCGGGCGGTAGAAGGACACCATGGCCAGATGCAGGTTGTTGGTGAGCGCGCCCATGGACACCACCTCGTGGGCCTGAGCGCCGACGAGGCGCCCTAGGGGCTCGCAGAGGTCCTCATGGTAGCTGTACCAGGGGTGCTTGGCCTCGAAGTGACCTCCCACGGCTAGTCGAGCCCAATCCTCCAGCTCCTGGTCCAGGGCCGCCCGGGTGCTACGGGGCTGGAGGCCTAGGGAGTTGCCACAGAGGTAGATTGCCTCCTCGCCCGATTCGGTCCGGGGGATGAAAAAGCGTTCTCGGTAGGGGGCGAGGGGATCCTGGCGGTCCATCTCCAAAGCCTGAGTTTCGCTCATCGCCTAACGCCTCGCAGCCAGCTTTACTAAGAGTTTGAGGATTTCCAGATAGAGCCAAATCAGCGTGACCATGAGCCCGAAGGCGGCCCGCCACTCGAGCTGCTTGGGCGCTCCTCTCTCCACCCCCTTCTCGATGAAGTCGAAGTCTGCGACGAGGCACAGTGCGCCGATTCCGATGATGAACAGGGAGAACGCAATGCCGATTGGTCCTGAGCCGTGGATGTACGGAACCTCGAAGCCGAGGAACAGCCCGAAGAAGGAGATGAGGTAGATCAACACGATTGCCCCTAGCGCAGAGTAGACCGCGATGGCCATGTTCCTGTCCCACTGAATCAGCCCGGCCCTGTATATCGCAAGCATCACCCCTAGGATGAGGAAGGTCAGGAGGGCAGCGAGGACGCCGATCCCAGGGAGCTCGAAGGCGACTTCGAAGAGCCACGTGATGCCTCCAAGCAAGAGTCCCTCGAAGGCGGCGTAGGAGCAGATGAGTATCGGGTTCATCGAGCCGGAGAATATCACCATCATCGCGATGATGAAACCGCCAATGCCCCCTACTAGGATCAGGGGGAAAGATTCCGGCATCGAGAATGCGGTTGCGAGCGCGGTCGTTGTGGTAATCAGGAGCAGAATTCCGGTCTTCTCCGCGGTGCCCTCGATGGTCATCAGGTTAGATTGGTAGTCGTCCCACCAGTTGACGTCCTGATAGGAGCCCTTCTCGAACGTCGAGTCGTTGAGTGCTGGGTTGCCAGAGCGGTACATCGACCACCCTCATGTGGTGCGCCTTCTCAAGGCTTGGCCCGGTATCCGGTCACAAGAAGGCTGCTAAGTGCTGGCCGGTGTAGCTCCCCGGGGCCTTGGCAACGAGGTCAGGGGGACCCTCGGCGACCACCAGTCCTCCGCGCTCGCCGCCCTCGGGGCCCAGATCGATGATCCAGTCGGCACACTTGATGACGTCCATGTGGTGCTCAATCACGATGACGGTGTGGCCGTTACGCCGTAAGCGAAGCAGCACGTCAATCAACTGGTGGACGTCAGCGAGGGCGAGGCCGGTGGTCGGCTCGTCGAGGATGTAGACCGTGTGGTTACGGGGTGGTCGGTGCAGCTCGGTGGCCAGCTTGACCCGTTGCGCCTCGCCGCCGGACAGCGTCGTGGCCGGCTGGCCCAGACGGATGTAGCCCAGGCCGACATCCTTCACAGTGGATAGTATTCTGTGGGTTGTTCGCTGATTGGCGAAGAAGTCGCATGCCTCTTCGACGCTCATCTCCAGCACGTCGTGGATGGTCTTGCCACGCCACTTGACCTCCAGCGTCTCCCTCGTGTACCTCTTGCTCTTGCAGACCTCGCAGGTCACCCAAACGTCGGGCAGGAAGTTCATTTCGAGCTTCTTCGAGCCGGCGCCGCTGCAGGCCTCGCAGCGGCCCCCTCTGACGTTGAAAGAAAACTGCCCGGGGAGGTACCCGCGCTCCTTGGCCATCTTGGTCTGCGCGAACAACTCGCGAATCGGGGTGAATGCGCCTGTGTAGGTGGCTGGGTTAGAGCGTGGGGTCCGGCCAATCGGGGACTGGTCTATGACGATGGCCTTGTCGACCATATCGACGCCCGAGATCGAGTCCATCCTGCCGGGGGTCGTATCGGAGCCGTGGAGCGCCCGGAGCAGAGAGGGAGCCAGAGTCTCGGTCACTAGCGAGGACTTGCCCGAGCCGGAGACGCCGGTCACCGCGATCATGCAGCCGAGCGGAATCCTGACCTCGATGTCCTGAAGGTTGTTCTGGCGCGCTCCCCTAATGGTGATCCATCGCTCCTCCTCAGGCGTGGCGCGGTCCTCGGGAATCGGGATTCGCTCCCTGCCGGTAAGGTACGCGGCGGTGACGCTGGTCTCGCTACCCATCAGTTCCTCGAAAGTGCCGTTGACGACGATATGGCCGCCCTCCTTGCCCGCGCCAGGCCCCAAGTCGACCAGCCAGTCAGCCTGCCTGAGTGTGGCCTCGTCGTGCTCGACGACGAGGAGGGTGTTGCCGAGGTCAGTGAGCTCGCGAAGCGTCTCGAGCAGGCGTCCGTTATCCCTCGGGTGGAGTCCGATGCTGGGCTCGTCAAGGACGTACATGACCCCAGTCAGCCTCGACCCAATCTGGGTGGCTAGGCGGATTCTCTGGGATTCGCCCCCAGAAAGCGTGTTGGCCCGGCGGTCAAGCGTGAGGTAGTCCAACCCGACGAGGGCGAGGAAGCGGAGCCTGGACTCGATTTCCTTGATTATCTCCTTGGCTATGTACAGCGAGCGTTCGTCGAACTGCGCGGTGGCGCGCACGGTCTCGCTGTCCGGCACGTCCCTGTCCAGCTTGTCCCAAGTGTCGTCCAACCCCCCCAGCCGCCAGTGCTGGACCACGGCGAGCGCCTCAAGCACGCTGCAGCGGGAGATGTCGGGTAGGGAGATGTCTCCGACCGTAACCTTGCTGACCGCTTCGTTGAGCTTGTCGCCGTTGCACTGGGTGCACGGCTCGTCGGTCATGTAGGAGGACAGCCTGGAGCGGGTCCGATCGGAGCTAGAGTCGGTGTAGGAGCGGCGCAGGCGGGCGAACACACCTTCCCATGGCCTAGCCATTCGGTACGATGATCCCTTCTCGGAGTTGAACTCGAAGTTGATTATCGTGCTGCCCGTGCCGTGCAGGAGGATGTCGCTGTCGTCCTCGTCCATCTCGCCGAACGGTATATCGGTTGGGATACCGTAATGGTCGCAGGTCTGGGTCATCTGCCTGCGGTACCAGCTAGACATCATCGAGCGTCGGAATGGCTTGATACAGCCCTCCCCGACAGTCGCTGTCCTGTCGATCACGAGGTCGGTGGAGAAGGTGCGCTGGATGCCCAGTCCCTGGCACAAGGGGCAGGCGCCCAGCGGGTTGTTAAACGAGAAAACCCTTGGGCTCATCTCCGGCATGAAGGCGCCGTGCTCGGGGCAGGCGAACTCCTCCGAGTAGGCTATCACCTCTCCCTGCTGGGTCCTGAACCGCTGCTCGTCCGAGTTGTCATCGCCGGGATGGGGGGCACTCAGGCTCTCGACAGCCACTGAGCCAGCGCCGAGCCTCAGGCCGGACTCAACCGCCTCTGTCAGGCGCTGGCGGTTGGAGATGTGGAGCAGCAGTCGATCGACCCGCACATCGATGTCGTGACGCAGGTTCTTCTCGAGGTCGGGGGGCTCCTCAAAGCCAGCCTCCCTCCCGTTGATCTTGCCATGGAGGAATCCCTGCTCCACAAGGGCGGCAAACAGGTCGGCGTGAGTGCCCTTACGGTTTCTGACCGCTGGGCTCCAGACCGCGATGCCATGGCCCTCGAAGCGCCAGAGGACGTCATCGACAATCTCCTGCACCGTCCTTCTGGTTACCTCGCGTTCGCATACCGGGCAGTGAGGTAGCCCGATGCGGGCCCAGAGCAGTCTGAGGTAGTCCATCATCTCGGTGACCGTGGCTACCGTGGAGCGTGGGTTGTGGCTGCCCTGCTTCTGGTCGATGCTGATGGCAGGGGAGAGGCCCTCGATAGAGTCGCAATCGGGCTTCTTCATCTGACCGAGGAACTGCCTCGCGTAGGAGCTGAGGCTCTCCACGTACCTGCGCTGGCCCTCGGCATACAGGGTATCGAAAGCGAGGCTCGACTTTCCGGAACCGGACACCCCAGAGATGACGACGAACTTGCCCCTAGGAATGCTGACATCGATTCCCTGGAGGTTGTGCGTCCGGGCTCCCTTAATCTCAATCCACCCCTCTCTTGCGAAGCCGTTCTTCTTCCAATCTGGCATGGCACCACCCCGTGCTACGGTCTATCGTGAGTGTCAGCGTCCTTGAATTCATTCACTCCAGAAAGGGGCAAGTGCGTCAAAACGCGTCAAGTCTGGTCTGCTTGCCCCTTCTGACAAACCACGAGTCGCGAAGGTCGTTGGGCGCAGAGACCCTAGGGGCGACGTAGCCTATGGCCTCCTCCAAGGAGTCGAACGACATTGGTGTGGCCCTCATCGCCTGCCTCATGGTCTCCCGAATCAGCCAGACGCCGACCGGGGCCCAGTAACCCGGTCCGATGTCTCTCCATACGAGGCACGCCCCCGAACGGCGGATGGAGTCCATGTGCTCCAGCACGGCCAATCGAGCCGAGTAGTACGCTCCGGTTATCCTGTGCGCGTACTCCGAACGAGGCTCGATATCCTCCCAGTCGCCAAGCACCTTGCCGGACTCTGTCCACACAGAACCGCGCGTCCAAGCCTCGAGCATGTGGAAGGCCCAGAGGCCGGGAGTCAGGATGACGTGGAACCTGTTGTCGAGGTAGGTCGCCTTGAACACCAGGATCTTGTCGAGCGGCGGGTGGTCCCTGACAGTGCTCCATAGATGCTTCGAGAGCATGTCGTCGGTTGCGGTAATCCCCCATCTGGTGGGGACAAGCTTCCTCCTCCCCTCTCTCCCCAGCAGCCCCGAGGAGAGCAGTCGAGAGATCTGCGCCTCGCCTATGCCTGAGCTGGTCAGCTCACCTGCGGCCTCGGTCGCGAGTAAGTCGGTCTCCCCAGCCACGGAATCCACCTTGCGGGGAATGCTGGCATGGCCGACTACCTCGGCCCTCAGCACGTCACCCGACGGGCCCAGCGGTGTGCTGATACTGTCGAAGGTGGGGCTGCCCCCTATCGGTATGGGGCGCTCGAAGTCCATCTCTACATCCACGCTTCCAGAGGACATTGCAATGACCTGGGTGGCCTCGAGGACATCGTCTGGTGAGGCTGTGCTTCTCACCGGCATCCTCCGACCTCCAGTGATTAGGTTAGCGTGCTGGGCGGCGACCTCCTCCAGTGGCCTGCCGAAGAGCTCCGCGGGGTCGACGCTTGCCGTTGCGGCGCCGCTTTGGGCGGCTTCAGGGACCCAAGAAGCGCTAGGTCCGGCCCTGACATCCGGGTAGCCGTAGCGGCCGACGAAGAGGGCGGGGGGGCTCGGCCCGGACAGCTCTCCGACTGAGGTGGGCTCCAGTTGAGGCAGCCTGACTCTAACCTCAGCCAGCAGAGGGCATGGGTCGAATCCACACATTCCCTTGGTCCCCCTGCACTCGATGCATTCAGGAAACATCGATGATGAATCGGAATCGAACGTTCTTAGCGATGCTGGCTCATCTGAGCCACAGCGCATCGATCACGTCGCCTTCGTCGGCGTCGGTGTCGGGGGCAAGCAGGGACAATCCGTTGTGCGCGACCATGCTGTGGATGTTGCCGCTACCCTGATGGGTGTGCGTGGAGGCCAGAAGGCTGTCCCCTTCGGAGCGAATTGAGATTCGGCGGAGGCAGAGTTTGCCCGGTGCTCCCTTGAGCGAACTCTCCAAAACCACCCTCACATGGGAGACGAGTGTTGGGCCCAGCTCCTCGTGCGCACCCATACAACTTGACAACCAAGGGGCGACGAGAACGGTAAACACCACGTGGCTGCTTACCGGATTTCCAGGGAGGCCGAACAGCGGCGTCCCCTTCCACAGTCCGAAAAGGGGTGGGCCGCCCGGTCTTATCCTAACTTTCCAGAAGAGAACTTGCCCCTCCTCCTCCATGATTCGGCGAACGAAGTCCCATTGCCCCATGCTAACCCCACCGCTGGTGAGGATAGCATCGCAGGTTGCTGCTGCCTCGTCCAAGGTCGCGCGCAGATCATCCATGCTGTCTTGGACGGCTGCGAATCGCTGGGCCCGACCACCCATACGCTCGACTAGAGAGGCGACGCCGAAGGTATTGGACTCGTAGATTGCCCCATCACCCAAAGGTTCGCCGGGCGGCACTAGCTCGTCGCCGACGCTGATGACCGCGACGTTTGGCTTGACGACGACCTCAACCTCACCGTACCCCATGGTGGCGGCGAGGGAAAGCGTCGCGGGAGTGAGTTGCGTCCCAGACAGTAGTGTGGTGTCTCCCTCTCGGAGGTTCTCACCCCTTCTTCGGATGTAACTTGGCCTAGCCGGGCCGTTGACGATAACTTTTCCATCATCTGTGGACGAGTCCTCAATCATCACGATTGCGTCTGCTCCCACCGGAACCGGCGCGCCCGTCATTATCCGGCACGCCTCCCCCTCACCGACTCTGAG
>JAPYUP010000042.1 GCA_029940695.1 Candidatus Thalassarchaeaceae archaeon | reverse complement strand
TCGTCAAGATTGAGGCCGATGACGAGGCCGAACTGACTCGTTGCATCGTTCAGGGGGTCAGGTCGATTCCCGGAATCACCGAGACACGCACCCTCATCGGCGCAGAGATCTAGATTGCTCTCGCCATTCTTCCGATGAGCTCTGTTGCTGCTGCACTGCACTCAGCCATTCTGAACCTGCCTACAGCCTCCCTCCAGTGTGACAATCTGCGTTCGGGTTCAAGGACGCCGCGCCAGTACCAGCGCTGGGCGCACAGACGGCGGTGCATTGCGAGGTCCTCACGCAGCGGCATGGCGGCAACTGAGGCGTGGGCCTCGATAAGCCAGTCAGGGTGGCTGTCGGTAGCCTCGAGGGTTGCGTGGATGAGGCGAATCCTCTCACTGAGATCATCGCGCGACTCAATCAGCGACCTAGCTAAGCTGAGTGTCTCTGCTGAGGCGCTCCCACCGGTTCTCAATGAGAGGCGCGCACGTAGGTCGAGCACTGCCATGCGAGGGTGTTCGGGACCCATAGCAGATTCAAGGGCGCTGTGCGCCTTCGCGGCTGCGGAGACATCGTCGATTTCGAGAGCGATGCCGTGCCTGATGAGGTCGAGGGCGAGGCTGCCAGCGCTGCGCTCTGATTCCGGCAGTGAGGACACGTTCACCGCATCTACGGCTCTAGTCAGCTCTTGCGCTAGTCGGCGGTCGATGCGACCGGGCAACCGGTCGTCGTATCGGCGCACTAGGGACGCGATGGTTGCCTTGGTGTGCTCGGCGGGAGCCATTTCAGCCATCGCGCTAGCCTCGATGTCTTCTGCGGACCTCGGATCACCTCGGAGACGAGCCAGTCGAGCGGAGCGGAGTTTTCTGCCGACACCTACGCTCAGGCCATCAATGTGGGACTCGGCTATCTCAGCCTCGCCGCGCTCCAGAGCGAGATCGGCGGCCGCCTCTCTGATGGACTCGTCCTCGCTTAGGCTAACAGCCTGTTCGAGCAGGACCGCTGCCGCAGCGCTGTCCTGCTCGGCTATGGCTTGGATGTGCTCGGAAACCCATTCGGCGTCTGGCTCTCCAGAGTGAACCATGTGATGACCCTCCATCCTGCGTGCTCTGGCTCCTTGTCTGGTGGCCCATCTGCCGACCGCCTGCGCGTGCAGTGCATTGGACTGCTCATCTGACCAGGAGCCCCTACGGACATTGCGAATCAAGTGGTGGGGCTCGGCCATGACGCCGCTCCACCTCAGTATGGCGGAATCATCGAGCTCGTTCGCACCCTCTCCATCGAAGAGTTCACTGACCAATAGCGACGAAGGGGAGATGCAGAATTCGTCCAGAGTTTTCGTGCCTTCGTTGCTGAGTCTGTGCATCACCGTGGACTCGACGTATTCCTGGACAGCCTCGCCGAGCTCAGGTACCTCTTCGCCGGGCAACCACAGACGGAGAGCGAGGGGGTGTCCACCTAGGGCCTCTGCGACGCTCCTAGCAGTAGCGCTGTCGGTGTCGCTTGGGAGCAGGGATCTGGCGTGCTTGAGAGTCAGTCCCTCGAGCTTGAACTCGGAGAAGCCCTCCGGAAGTCCGAAGGGGCTCGGAGATCTTGACACCGCAAGCACAGAAGAGCTTCCCGGTGATGCCTCGTCAAGCAATTCCGCCACACCTGTAACGTGACGCAGATGCAATTCCTGGGCCTCGTCGAGGACCAGTAGGGTCCTCGGACCGTCTGAGGCGCCAATGATGGCTGAAGGGGAGGATGGTGCATCCTCACCCAGCCACATCTTACCTACACCCGCTGCATCAGTATCGGAGCCACAGGAGGCCCATCGCACGGTCCAGCCCATGCTCAGGACCTGCTCTGCGACGGCACGGGCGAGACTGGATTTGCCGACACCGGGCAGACCACTTAGGAGTACGTTGGATCCGGCGAGTAGTGAGTCCGAGAGGTTGGTTGCATCTTCGTCCCTACCGTGCAGAGAAATCTGCTCAGGCAGGGGGCCGAAACTGCGTCCTCTGCGAGCCGGCGATGGCTCTTCGAGTTCTGAGATGGCCTCGCGGCCAGTATCTGTAATGTGAACGACAGTGCGACGACGCGAGCCACCGCCGGTGACGTGAGCTGAGCGGGTCGAGACGTAACCCTCAGCTTCGAGTGAGGAGAGTGGTGCGTGCAGGGCCGACCTGACTACTCCTAGTGACTCTGCGAGACCGGGCAGAGACAACGCTCTAGGTACGTCCCATGCGGCCTCCAGCCCGCCTCCAAACTGCGCGAGGCGGGATAGGATTCGCGACTGCGCCTCGGAGAGCATGGCGCCCGAGCGAAGGCACGGGTTCATGGGCGTTCACCTACAGCGCATCAACCTACATGGCGCTCGACCCTACTGGTATTGACTTGCCACGCAAGCCCGGAGTCTACCTATTCCGGCGGACTGACGAGCGGGTCACCTACGTCGGGAAGGCCACTGACCTACGTTCTCGTGTCAAGTCGTACTTCGTACCCAATCCCAATCGGAAGATGGTTCCCCGACTGGTTGAGGACTCAGATCGCGTTGACTTCATTGTTACCAAGAGTCCGAGCGATGCCCTGATTCTTGAGAGGCAGCTGATTAGGGAGCACAAACCTCGCTACAACTCGATGCTGAAGGACGACAAATCGTACCCTTTCATCGCCCTGACTGACCATGAACACCCTCGCATCATCTACACACGACACCCTCCTAAGGGCTCACTCCGATGGGGTCCTTTCGCCGATCCCGGCGCAGCCAAGCGAGTGATTCAGTTGCTGCGTCGCCACTTCGGCATCCGCGATTGTCCTGAGCTACTGCCGCAAGGTTGCCTAGCAATGCACATCGGGCTGTGCCACGGACCCTGTATCGATGCGAGGGGGTACGATGAGCGCATTGCGGCTG
>JAPYUP010000027.1 GCA_029940695.1 Candidatus Thalassarchaeaceae archaeon | reverse complement strand
CCGATGCAGCCGCTAAGAAGGAAGCAGCGGCGAAGGCGAGGGTAGAGGCCGCCAAGGTGAAGGCCGAGGCAGCTGCGAAGGCGAAGGCCGAGGCGGCCGCCAAGAAGGAGGAGGCGGCGAAGGCGAAGGCCGAGGCAGCGGCGAAGGCGAAGGCCGAGGCGGCTGCCAAGAAGGAGGCGATTGCGAAGGCGAAGATCGAGGATGCGAACAAAGCCAAGGCTGCTGCTCAGAAGGACCTAGAGCGGCAGAAGACCGAGCGGGAGAAGGTCCGACGCGAGACCCAGCAACAGATTGATTCGGCCCCGGACCTGAAAACGAAATTGGATCTGGCAACCAAGGCCAAAGCAGAGGCAGAGAAAAATCTCTCCCTCGAAGTTAAGGCCGGTCAAAAGGAGAAGACCCAACTCGACAGGCTCATTGCTGGGAACAGCAAGCTCCAGAAGTCTATCTCAGACCTGTCCACTGCAATCAGGGTAGCCCAAGCTAAGTCAGAGGATCAGGCCAAGATGGCGAGGGACTTCGAAAGCAGGCTCAAGGACGAGAACAGGGCGAAGGCCGAGGCTGAGGAGCAAATAGCCAAGGCCACGAAGGACAAGGAAATTGCTGATGGCAAGGCCCATGATAACGAGAAGGTGAGGAAGGATGCAGAGAAGAGGTTCCAGGCCGCAGTGAAGCCGCGAAAGGATGCTGAGAAGCGAGCTGCGGACGCCAAGAAACTCAAGAAATTGGCTGAATCCGAACTCAAGAAGTCCGAGGTCGCGCGACAGAAGGCAGAGAACCAGGCCAAGAGTGGAATCGAAGACCGCAAGAAGGCGGAGAAAGGGCAAAAGGACCAGGAGGAGGCACGTGACGAGGCCATCAAGAGCGCCGATGAGAGCAAAGCCGCAGTGGAGGAGGTGAGGAAAAATCTCGCCACTGCCGAAGCGAAGAGAAAGGAAGCCGTGGCCAAGTACGATCAAGCCAACAAGGCACGGTTAGCAGCGGACAAACAAGCAGCCGAAGCCGACAAAGAGGCCCGAGCGTCCGAGCAGAATGCCAGAGTGGCCAATGAGACGGCGAATCGCAAAACCGCCGATGCTGACAGAGAGTCAGACGCAGAGAAGACAGCTATAGAGAGGTTAGAGACCGAGAAGAAGAATCGCAGCGAGGCGGAGGCCGCAGCCGCGGACTCCGAGGACAAGCGCGAGAAGGCCGAGAGGAGGCTTGAGGCTTCCACGAAGGCCCGTAAGGGCTTCCAGAAGCTGACGCTCGAGGAGGCCACTGTTCGAGTGAACCTCCAGAAGAAGACGTCGGCCGAGCTCAAGAGGACTGCTGAGACCAACAAAAAGGCGGATGAAGAGTCCAAGCTGAAGGCTGAAGCCGAGCGCGAGTCGCAGAAGGAGATTGCCGCCCGCAAGAAGTCGAAGGATGACTTGGACGACGAGACTAGGCGATGGAAGGAGGCCGAGAAGCTGCTCGGCCACAACACCAAGGAGCGCAAGGAGGCCGAACACGCTGCCGCCCTAGCGCTGAAGGCTGCGGCGACCGCCAAGAAAGAATTCCTCGACGCCAAGCAAAACAGGAATGAGGCCGAGAACATAGCCAAGGATGAGGAGAGGGCAATGAAGCAGGCCATGAAGAGAGCCGAGGCCGAGTTCAAGGCGCGAGAGGAGTTTGAGGGGCAGATCGCCTCCGAGGAGCAAGCCAGGAAGGAGGCGAAGGCCAGGAAGAAGGCTGCTGCCAAGGCCAAGGACAACGCCGAGGAGAGAGCCATGGAAGAGGCGCGGAAACGCGAGGACGCCAAGGAACTCGTCCGCAAGAAAGCCGAGAAGCGCAAGAGGCAACTCGAGGAGGCTCGCCAGAGGGGGGATCTCGCCGAGGCAGAGGCAGCTCGCGCAGTGGAGGCCCTACGAATGGAGGTCAAGGTGAAGCTCAACGACCTCAAGGCCAAGGAGGATACCATGGAACACGACGACTACATCAAGGCGCGAATCGCCCTCAAGGCCGTTACCGTGAACTTCGATGTCATAGGCAGGGCCAACGGCAAGCGCGACGACCTGCAGCAGATCGACGGCATAGACGCTGGCCTCGAGGATAAGCTCAACACCCTGGGGATTGCGACGCTCGAGCAGTTGGCCAAGATGACCGGGGACATCGCCGATGATGTCAACGACGCCATCGAGTACTTCCCTGGAAGAATCAAGAGACAACTCTGGGTCGAGCAGGCTAAAATCCTCACGGAATGAGATAATTAGACACCCTAAAGGGTGTCTAAAAGAAAAATATTTGACCTTTAAGGGATATCATCAAAAACTAATATTGACGATTAAGGGATATGCGAGCGGAAGCCATGTCCTCGATGAGGGCGCTTATCTTGGTCCTGCTGCTGCTCGCGAGCACCCAGCTCATCCTTCTCACGGCCCGCAACTACGCCCCGCAGGAGCTCGAAGCCATGCCGCAGCGCTACAATGCCGACAACTCGGGAGTGGCCTCCATCGCACTCGGCGACTATCATGCCTGCGCCATCGGCACGGAGAACCAAATGAAGTGCTGGGGAGACGGCACCTACGGCAAGACAGGGCACGAGAACGACGAGGACTACGGCAACGAGGACGGGGAGATGGGGCGCTACCTGTCCTTCACCGACGTTGGCGTGGGCCTGACCTTCAGTGACGTCGCCCTCGGGCGGGACTTCTCGTGTGCCCTGCTCAATGACGCCTCGGTGAAGTGCTGGGGTGAGAACGAGCACCTCGGCAGCAGCGCTGGGGCCCTGAATACCGGTGCCAAGGGTGATGGCTACCTCGAAATGGGCGACAACGTCGAGGTAGTCCCGCTGGGCTATTGGAACGCCACATCAATCGCAGCGGGTGAGCACCACGCCTGTGCCATAGTCAACGACGGAATCTCAGATTCATTAGTCTGCTGGGGCCAGAACGAGTATGGGCAGCTCGGACTCGGTTCCACAGACACAATTGGCGACACGGATGCAGACCTAGTCAGCGGGGAACTTCCGCACGTCGACCTGCCCGACAGAGGGCAAGACATTGCTCAGGTCGCGCCTGGAAACGCGCACACCTGCGTGCTGTGGGACGATGGTGAGATGGCCTGCTGGGGCTACAATGAATACGGCCAACTCGGGGTCGGAAGCACGGATGACATTGGCGACGAGGCAGGGGAAATGGGCGACGACCTAGTGCTCGTCGACCTGCCAACTGACAGGACGGCCACAACCATCACGACGGGTTCGTACATGTCCTGCGCGGTCCTCGATGACGCAAGCCTCGCCTGCTGGGGCTATGGGGAAAACGGCAGGCTCGGGAACGAGGGCACTTCGAACGAGGGCGACGCCCCCTCCGAGTTAGGAGACGCCCTCAACATAGTGAACCTCGGAAGCGATCTGAGCGTCGTCGCTGTGGACGTTGGTAATGCGTCCTCCTGCGCGATTCTAGAGAGTCCCTCGGATACGACCAACGACAGCGTCAAGTGCTGGGGAAGGGGGCACATCGGACAGCTGGGAATTGGCGGGTTGGGAGAACTAGGTCTGGGGGATTCAGTGGGTGACGAGGATTTAGAAATGGGAGACTATCTCATTGCGGCCAGCATCGGCAGCGACATTTACCCGATGGCAGTCGAGGTCGGCGACTCCTTCGCCTGCATTCTGACGAACACGAGCATGGTGAAGTGCTGGGGGTCCGGGGCGGACGGGCGAACCGGCCTCGGGAAGAGCGGGGCGACGGGGGACGATGATGACGAAATGGGCGACGACCTGGCCTTCGTCCAGTTGTTCCTGCCCGAGCCAACCTTTGACCAGCCATGCGACGTCGAGGCGGAGGGGGCCCCACTCGAGACTGCCTCTCTGGACAGCGTCTCGAGCTACGTGGGCAACAAGACAGCCACGGCCCTGACTTCGGATTCGTGCGCTAGTATAGTCTACGTGGACGATAGCAATCAGGCTCCGAAATTCGGCGTCTACAGGGCGGGCAGGTGGGCTCTGGAGACCATCGTCGACCTCGCAGTCGAGATCCACGACGTCGCCATCACCTTCGACTCGAACGACATGCCTCACATCGCCATCATTCTGGACGCCGAGCCCCATTACTATACCAAGGTCGACGGAGCGTGGGTGGACTCAACTCTGAGCGCCTCATGGGCCGGTACCGCCATCGACATCGAGATAGATGGCACCGGCGATCTCTACCTCTTTGCACTCGATTCCACCGACGTAGCCATCGTTCGCTGCACTGCAGCCTCCGACTGCACCGATTCCGCGAACTGGGCAGAGGTCGGCACCATCGCCGTTACCTCGGGGGGGTACGGCCTAGACTCCGACATCGCCTTTGATGGCACCCTGTGGATAGCCTACGTCGATTCTACGGAAGGGGACCACGAAGTCGAACTATCCTCCTGCTCGGGCACCTGCGGCACGATTGGCAACTGGCAGCAGGTCACAATAAGCAGCCTCGGCGATGTCTCTACCGCCAACGCGTCCCTCTCCATCGACGTAGGACTGGACGGCTCGGTGCACGTGGTGCACGACAACCTAGCGAGCGGACTGCACTACTCCTCGTGCTCCTCGGGCTGCACCAATGCAGGCTCGTGGACGACCGAGGAGATGCTGGCGACCTACGACACCGGCGTGGTCGACATCGCCGTCGGCCCGGATCTCTCGGTGGTGATTATGGTCGGTACCGTAGGCGGGGTCTACACCCTGCACAAGACTGCGGGAGCGTGGGTATATACCGAGCAGGCTGACCTCGGGGGCGCTGACTGGGTGGGCGTGGAGCTGACCGAGCTCGGCCAGATGTGGGGCTTCGTGTACTACCCCGGGACTGCGAACTCGCTGCGCATGCTGCGCCAGAAGGGCATGACCACGTCGGGGCTGCTGAGCGACATCGACGGGGACGGCTGGACGCGTCAGGATGAGGCTCGCTGCGGCACGGACTACCGTGACCCCACCAGTACGCCTGTCGATGCGGACGGTGACGGGTACTGCGACCAGTTCGACGGTTGGGACGACCAGTCGCTCTCGGGAGAGTCGGACACTCTGAGCCTGGGCGAGGAGTTCGGCTGCGCTGTCCTCGCCAACTACAGCGTGGCCTGCTGGGGCGACAACTCGGAGGGCCAGCTGGGCAACAGCGGGGCCGGCTCGAGCAGCGTCTACGCAGTGCTGGTCGAGCTACCCGCCGGCTTCGAGGCCGTGGCGGTCGACGCGGGGTCGGCGCACGCGTGCGCCACCGGGCTCGACGGTACGCTGGCGTGCTGGGGGCGCAACGCCGCGGGCCAACTCGGACGAGGATCCGCTTCGGCCTACGAGGCGCCGGAGTACGCCACTCTGCCCTCGGGGGTCCGCGTCAGCCAGTTCGCGGCGGGAGCGGACCACAACTGCATGAGCGGCACAGACGCTAACCTGTACTGCTGGGGCGAGAGTGACGACGAACGTCTCGGAAAGATCCTGAACCCCCTCAGTGAACTCATCGCCATCGATGACTTCTCCGACAACAGCCTCGGATGGACTGGTTCAGACGGTTACTTCACTCGTTCTACGAACGGCTACCTAGACAGGATTTACTATTCATCATGGAAACAAGATTCAATCCAGTCAGACCCGGTTTTTACCCTGAGGCCAGGCGCTGAGATCCAGTACCGGATGCAGGCCGCTAGGTGGGGGGACAACGGCTACACGTCAGAGTGGCTAAAAATCTACGCTGGTGATGAACTAATCGCAGAAGTGGACAGCAACTCGAGCTACCAAAGCTCGAGCTGGTCGGCATGGTACGACACCACAGTTACAGTGCCGGAATCCTACGTCCCAGAAGCTGAGGTCGCACTCAAGTTCGAGGTCTACGGGTACAGAGTGTACCTGAGGATCGATGACTTGGAAGTGCCTACTTTCGGCTTCGGTTCAGTCCCAGACCAGACAACGCCTGCAATAGTGTCATGGAGCGAGTCAGGTGGCATCACGCAGCTCGCGCTGGGGGCGCGTCACACCTGCGCACTGCTGTCCGGTGGGCAAGTCCACTGCTGGGGGAACAACGGAGGCTCCTACGACAACGTGCTGGGCAACGCGTCCTACCTAGGGATGAACACCTACGAGCCGCAACTGGTGAACCTCTCCGAGTCGAGCAGCCTGGTCTCTGCGAACTGGACGAGTAGTACCGTGCGCGGCATCAACGCAGGACACGACGTCACCTGCGCGCTGATGCAGAGCACCGAAGCGCTGTGCTGGGGCAGTTCGTCGCAGACCGCATACGTCGACCCTATGGTGAGCACCATAGCCTCTACGGGGGACGTGGGGCGGCACCCCGCGCTCACCAAGGACAGCGAGGGCAACTGGCTGATCGCCTACAACGACAACGGCGGCCTGTCGTACGCGCTGTACGACGGCACGTCGTGGACCGCCACAGCGGCCTGCTCGGCCGCCGAATGCGACGGAATCGGTCCCAGCGTGGCGCTGGGCCCCGACGGCAGGGTCCACATGGCCTCCTACGACGCCACCAATGATGCCCTGGTTCACACTAGGAAGCTCATCAATAAGACATCCTCACTCGTCTACGCCGACGACAACCCCTACTACATGGGGATGGGGCTTGACTCCGGCGGGAACAGGCACGTCGCCTACTACGACTCAAGCTCGAAGGACCTGATGTACACGGTTTTCAATGGGACCGACTGGTCCGAGCCCGAGGCCATCGACCAAGAGAGCAACAACAACAAGCGCGTAGGAGACTCGTGGAACGACCTCGAGGTGGACTCCTCCGCCCACCCGCACGTCGCATACATGTACCACAACTACATCCCAAATCCTGATCTGGTCTACCTCAGGTACGCTTGGCACAATGGCACCGATTGGACCACAACCACTCTGCAGACCATAACTGGAAACAGCCCCACCAAGCACAACTCGCTGGCCTTGGACAGCAGCGGCAACCCTCACATCTCGTACTATGACTCTACTAACGACACTCTCCGCTACACCTACTACAGCGGCGCTGCTTGGATCGATTCCACAGTGACTGCAGACGATGCCTATGACCGAGGCAGATACAACTCGATAGCGCTGGACAGCAACGACTACCCGAGGATATCCTACAGGAACGAGAGCTCGGACGACCTCGAGCTGGCCGTCTGGGACGGGGCCTCATGGACCACAGAAGTCGTCGACAGTGCGAACAACGTGGGAAGCTGGACGTCGATAGCCATTGACAGCAACGACCGCACCAGAATTGCCTACTTCTACGACTCGGGAGGCGACCTGAGGTACGCTTCGCACGACGGTAGTTCTTGGACGATCCAGGATATAGACACCAGCAGCTCGACCAACGCGATAAGGCTGGAGTTGGATTCCAACGACAGGCCGAGGATAGCCTACGGATCGGCCAACGACGCGAGGCTCGCCTACAACAACTCAGGGGAGGGGGACGAGTGGGTGAAAATCGACGTCGAGACCGACAACGACGTCGGCTCCTACATGTCAATGGCGCTCGATGGCGACGGGACCGTGTACATGACTCATCGAGACGAGACGAATGACGAACTGCGCCACTCGGTGGTCTACACGAACACGGTATGGAGAACAGACGCCCTAGCCGGCACCGGGGACGTCTCCTCTAGCTCCCCGGGCTCCTCAATCTTCGTCGGCGACACGATGCACGTGATTCACGCCAACGCGACCAGCGGGATGCTGGAGCACATAACCCAGCACTCAGAGGGAGCTGTTGCCTCTGTTGTCGATGGGGAGGGGTTCAACGTGGGCCTCTACACCTCGGTTGTCTTGGACAGCACCGGACACCAGCACATCGCCTACCACAACAGCAGCGCGTCCAGCCTGGTGTACGCCTACCACGACGGCACGTCGTGGAGCGTGGAGGAGGTCGATAACACCGCCGCCGTCGGATACTACCCTTCAATCGCGCTCGACGACGACGACCTGCCACACATCGCCTACGTTGATGAGAGTTATGATTATCTGAAGTACGCTCACTACAACGGTACTGGATGGGAAATCACCATCATCGACGACCTGTACTACGCCGTCTTTGACACCTCGATCGCCATCAACAGCACTGGGCGCCCACAGATAGCCTACTCAATCTCAAACTACTCCTCTGGTACTTACGAGTACGCGGTCAGGTACGCTTCGTACGACGGGACGGACTGGAGCATAGAGACGGCCATGACGCGCGCCAACTACTACACGCAGTCGTCCCTGGACCTAGCGCTGAACGGGACTGGCGTCCCCCACATAGTGTACTTTGATGCCTCCGACTATGACCTGCACATCGCAATCAGGTCGGTAGGGACCTGGTCGACCTCGAAGGTCGTGGACAACGCAGGCTACTACGCCCTCGGAAAGCGGTCCTCGTCAATCGCCATCGATGCCACCGACGGGCTGCACGTGTCCTACTACGACAGGAGTGGTCGTGACCTAGAGTACGCCTACATGGCCAGCGGTGGCTCGTCTTGGACGGTCACGACGAACATCGACACCAGTTCGAGCTACATGGCGTGGAGCAACTCGATAGCA
The DNA here is from genome assembly GCA_029940695.1 of Candidatus Thalassarchaeaceae archaeon. Taxonomy (GTDB): domain Archaea; phylum Thermoplasmatota; class Poseidoniia; order Poseidoniales; family Thalassarchaeaceae; genus UBA36. Next base: position 7,570 of record JAPYUP010000027.1, on the reverse strand, counting down.
GTCGACGCCGACGGCAACCCGCACATCGCCTACTACGACTACAACTACAGGGACCTCGAATACGCCTACTGCACAGCCACGTGCAGCTCCGCATCGTCTTGGGTCAAGCAGACCCTGGACAGTGTCGACTACGTTGGCGAATACCCCGACATCGCTCTGGACCAGTACGGACAGGTGCACGTCTCCTACTACAACGACACCTCAGATGACCTCCAGTCCGTCATCGTCCACGACGGCGTGACGCGCTCCTCAGCGATCGGTCAGGTCGGCTCGCACCACTATCAGACGGGGGGCGCAATGGACGCATCGGGCAACATTCACCTGAGCTACTACAACGGCTCGGATTCCTTGGGCACGCTGCAGTACGCCGTCCTGAGTGTGGGGACGTGGAGTGTCACGACGGTGGACGAGAGCTCCGCGATGGTAGGCGCTTACTCCGCGCTCGCCCTCGACGACAGCAGCAACCCGCACGTTTCGTACCTCGATTCGACCAACGGCTACCTGCGCTACGCCTACCACGACGGTACGGCATGGACCATCTCCACGGTAGACTCCAGCGGCACGGTGGGCGGCTACACCTCGATTACCCTGGACGCGGACGAAAGGCCGCGCATCGCCTACCACGACTCCGCTGCGACCAGCCTGAGGCTTGCGGTCTGGGACGGCTCATTGTGGACGCTGACCACGCAGGACGCTGGGTCGACGGGCCAGGGTACGCAGATTACCGTAGACAGCGAGGGGAAGACGCGTATCGCCTACTTCGACGCGGACGACGACGACCTCAAGTTCTCGCTGGCCGGCCACTACTCGCCAGTGGTGATGGGCAACTCGACCATTCACCGCACCGGCACCCCGCTGGACGACGGCGCCACCGGAGTGGCCTCGCTCGACGTGGGGCAGACCCACGGCTGTGCCGTGGTCTCAACCATCGTGCGATGCTGGGGCGTGGCCAACGCGGGACAATTGGGCAACGGCGTGGCCTCGGTGACCTCCGCCGACCCGGTGAGCGTGGGCGCGGTGGCCGGATGGACTCCTCTGGAGGTCTCGGTGTCGTCCAGCTCGGGTGCAAACGGCGGCTTCTCGTGCGCGCTCTACTCGAGTGACTCGACGGAGGACCGTCGCATAATGTGCTGGGGCTACGGCTCTAGCGGCGAGATGGGGGACGGCGGGACGGCCTCGCAGTCAGCGCCCAGCCCCACCGAGTACGTCAGCCTCGATGCCAGCACCGTGCTGGGAGCGGCTGACGACAGTCAGTCTCTGGCCTCGAGCCCCTATGACATAGCGCAGATCTCCATAAACCCCTATGGGAAGTTCGGCTGCGCTAGATCAAACCAGGGCCACGTCAAGTGCTGGGGCTACAACACATACGGCCAACTCGGGCACGGCAACACATCGACGGCCTCCGACGGGGCCGACGAAATGGGCGAGGACCTCGCATTCACCCCACTGGGAGCGAACAGGACGGCAAAGGACATCGTCACTGGCGCAGAACACGTGTGCGCCCTGCTGGACAACGACAGCGTCAAGTGCTGGGGGAATAACAACGCGGGAAGAACCGGACTGGGGACTGGAACGGACAACACCGGGGACTCTGTCAGCGAGATGTGGGGCGACAACCTCGCGACAATCGACATGGGGACGGGGAGGACTGCGACCACAATCAGCGCGGGGAGCTACCACACCTGCGCGCTGCTGGACGACAGCAGCGTCAAGTGCTGGGGTAACAACGGCAACGGCCGTCTCGGGATGGGCAACTCGACCAACATCGGCGACGAGGTGAACGAGATGGGGGACTACCTCGTGGCCGTCGACCTCGGGACCGGGAGGACTGCGATTGCAATCAGCGCCGGCTACGCCCACACATGCGCAATCCTCGACAGTGGCGTGCTGAAGTGCTGGGGGTACAACGGAAACGGCCAGCTGGGGCAGGGCCACACCTACCCGGTCGGGGACGGCTACTCGGGAGACGACTCGATCCAGTGCCACCCCTCCATCAACGACGATACTGACCGAGAGTGCCGGGCCCGCATGGGAGACGGGCTCGCCGCCATAGACCTAGGCGACGGGCGCACGGCCATCGCCGTGTCCGCAGGTTACGCCCACACCTGCGCGATACTTGACAACGGCAGCGTGCGCTGCTGGGGCTCCAACGGTGATGGCAGGACCGGGCTCAACACGACATCGGGCAATGCCGGCGATGCGTCCGGCGAGATGGGTGACAACCTCGCAACAGTCGATTTAGGTACCGGGCGGAGCGCGGTCGCAATCAGTGCTGGTTATAGCCACACGTGCGCGCTTCTGGACGACCTGAGCGTGGCCTGCTGGGGAGACAATGCCAAGGGGGAGTTGGGCATAGGTTCCAACGGCGACGTCGACACCTATGCTGAGATGGGGTCCGATCTACAGGCCGCTGATCTGCCAACCACGCGCTTGCAGTCCATCGTAGCCGGGTACACTCACACCTGCGCCATCATCGACGACGGCACGGTCAGGTGCTGGGGCGAGGACGACAATGGTCGCCTCGGCGTGTACAGGGAGTCCAACGACAACATCGGAGACTCCAGCGACGAGCTCGGCAACTACCTACCAATCACCAACCTGTACATGATACCCGCCGACTACGACGGGGACGGCTGGATCGACGTCTGGGATAGCGACGACGACAACGACGGCTATACTGACCTAAACGACGACCTGCCGTTCGACGTGAGAGACTGGTTCGACCACGACGACGACGGGCTGGGCGTTAACACCGACACCGACGACGACGACGCCAGCATAACGACTGCCGACGAGGACACGGTAGCTAGCTGGTCCGACGCCGAAGAGATAGCGTGCGGCACGCTTTGGTGGAGCAGTCTCTCCGAACCATCCGACTACGACGGGGACGGGGTGTGCGATGCAATTGACGACGACGTGGACGGCGACGGCTGGAACAACACCTACCAGATCGAGTGCTACGGCGGCGAGCCCGACACCTGGTCGCACAGGGGTGTTTGGGACAGCTATGGGGATTGGCCAACTTATGGGTCCGACTCCCCTAACTTCGGCTACGACTTCTACCTCTCCGACCACGGCATACAACTCTTCTCCACCGTCAACAACGACTACTCCTACTACGGCCTGCTCAAGCACGATGGCACCACATACGGCCCCACTGCGGTAAGCGGTTCAAATTTCTACGACAACTTCGCGGTAACGGAGCAGAACGGCATAGTATACGTCACCAACGGGCAATACATCACTCGAGGCTTGGACACTAGCACCTATCTAACTCCAACTGCGTACATGACGTCAGCGACCTCCTCTTGGGGGGCCGACACGGCTGTGAGCGCAAATGGTGACATGGTCGTACGATACGATGAGAGCGGTCCTGACATCGAAGGCGGCTACCTGAACGGGACGACCTTCAGCTTCGCCGTCCCCGGAGGCCTAAGTGGAAGTGGTGCGGGGCAACTGGCGTTCGGTCCGGGAGGAAGGCTGCACCTGCTACAGGTCAATCTGACGGCTACAACAGTAGGATTCTACCACTGGACAGCAGACGTGGGCAGTGATCTGTCGGGAGTCTCTTCAGTTACTTGGAGTGCTCCACAATTAGTTCTAGGACGTACGGACATGGGAGGAGATCTCTGGAGTTCGACGACGTATTCGGCTGCATACGATTACATGGCTGACCTGCACATTGCAGGTGATGGCACAGTGTACGCAGGCATGTACGATCAGACGAACCTGTGGTTCGCCACCTACGATGGAGTGACCTGGAGCGCCGAGTCGATAGCCGCTAGCACGGGGTACAATGTGGGGGTCGAGATACAGACAAACTCCACGGGAGTGCCCTATGTGGCCTGGATAGACCACACCTCGGACGCGCTGAAGCTCTCACACAAAGACGGGGGGTCATGGACAACCGAGCAGGTATGGCAGAGCAGTGGTTGGGACGCCAGCTCAAGCTACTTCCAGTACGGCAAGCTTACCCTGCAGTTCGACCGCCAGGACGACCCCTACCTGATGTCGATGGACGCCAACGACAGCACCTCCGCGATCCTGCATCACAAGGGGGTGCTACTAGATCCGTCGTACACGTTCGATACAACGGATTCCAACGAGGATGGCGTGTGCGACACCCTGCAGTTCGTGGTTATCGACTACGGGGCGACCACTATGGAGCTCACGGTGGGAGAGGCGACGACGCAGACCCCGACCTTCACTGGGCAGCCCCTCGTCGAGGTCTGGGCGCCCTCCCTGCCGGCTGGGCTGTCAATAGACAATTCCACAGGAGTGATCTCAGGGGCACCCACGACAGTTGACGCTGCGGGCACCACCTACACAGTGTACTCCAACAGTAGCGCGGCGTCCTACGACATCAACATTACGATCTACGTTCGCTCACCCGCACCGATACAAGGCGGCTACGGACGGGTGGACGACCACCAGTACCCCGCAGTCCTGAACGGCCAAGGCTACACCCAGCACGCCTACGACGCCGACAGCAACCTGTACTACTATGGCAAGTACTACTCGAACAGCGCGTGGACTGCCGACGGCATCAGCGTCTCGGGCTTGAACAGCAACGACGCCTACCTCGCCAAGCGCGGGTCCAACGGTACGTGGATGTGGGTCGTGCCGCTGGACGCCAGCTCGTCCGTCTACCATGGCGAGCTCGTTGTCGACGACGCGGGCAACGCCTACGTCAACGGGTATCGGACTACTGGCACCATCGACCTGCCCGGCACGGAGCACGACCTGCCGAACAGAGAGGCGGCCTACGTTATCTCCGTCGATGCCAACGGCAGCGTTAGGTGGGCCGTGGACGGTTACATGTCCTCAGGCACCAGCAACGCAAACTGGTACGTCTGGTCAGGGTCCGCGATCAACGGCTGGGGGTTCACTAGGATGCACGTCAACGGGTCCACGGGAGTCCTGACATTCGCCGGTCAGGTTTCGAGCAGCTTGTCGAGCGACCTGGCCCTCACCTTCGGCGGGATGACACTGGAGATACCGGCCTCCAACTATATCTACAACAGGCCATTTGTCGCGCGAATCAACGCCACCGGAGACTTCACTTGGGTAACTACCCTGACTCCTGGATCAACAGCCCACAGGTCTCTCCAGGGCATGGCGGTGCACGACGACGGGTCGGTCGACGTCCTGATGCGCACCTATGGTAGCACCACGCTGGGTAGCTACACGGTCTCCTCTTCCACCTACCACTACGTGATAGGTTCGCTCAACGCCTCGGGCGGGTGGACGGGGGCAGCAACTATCGTCGCCGAAGACCCGGCTGGCTTCGACGTCAGTTACGACTCGGCGATGATGGAGGCCACCACGGAAGGCGATTTGGTGGTCGCGATGTGGATGACCAACGACGCCACCCGACTGAACGTCACCGGCACCGCGCACTGGCTCAACACGACATGTTCGGGAGACAGTCTCGTAGTGCTGCGTCTGGATGGCAGTGAATTGACTGTGGAGGCGTCGCGCGAGGACTGTCTGACGAACTACGGAGGGTACTATGCCGAATACTACAGCCAGCTCCTGGTAGACTCCCAGGACCGGGTCTGGGTGTTCCTCGGGCACCAATGGCAGAACATCGGCAACAACCACCGCATGATGCGCCTCGACTCGGGCCTTAACCTCGAATTCGAGGAGTATCTAGAGTACTCCAACAACCCCGCTTACAGCTACTACTTGCAGTGGGAGGACATCGCCTTCGACCCGTTCGGCAACGTCCTCGCAAGCATCTACACCAACCAGTACAACCTATACTGGGACGACACGCCCCTCGGCAGGACATCCAGTTGGTACCACCAGAACCAGTTCTTCATGGAGGTAGGGGGGCACGCAATCGATGGGGCGAGCTTCATCACCGACGAGGCGGTTGTCCACGGTGTTACCGGGCTCAGCGCAATGGGTGCGACATGCGTCCTCGGGGCCTCTTACTGCCTCGAGTACCTAGACAGCTGGGCAATCTCACCCAACCTTCCAGACGGTCTGACACTCAACACGGCCACAGGGGTAATCTCGGGAACGGCCACGACTAACATGACGCAGACTAACTTCACAATCTGGATGAATGACACCGCTCTCGGGAACCAGCAGTTCAACGTCTCGTTCACCATCCTGAACGGAAAGCCCACCGTGAACTACGCCCAGACTGTCTTCGTGCTCGAGCGAGGCACCCAGATAGCGGCAATAGTGCCCACCGAAATCAGCGGCAGCATAGTTTCCTGGGCCTTCGTGCCCACACTGCCCGCCGGACTGAGCCTCGGTGCTAGCAACGGCACGATATATGGAACCCCTACGGTCAACCTGACGGCATCGACCTTCGATCTGCGCGTGAGCAGCGACGGTGCGACTAGGGTGGTCGAGTTCAACATCACGATTAACGAGCAACTGGCCACCATCTCATATGGCAACGGCTCGTACATCATCAGCCGTGACACAGCAGCCGACATCCGCCCGACGCTCGGAGGGGGCGCCGTGGCCTCCTTCGCCATCTTGCCGACCGACCTACCTATGGGAATGAGCTTCAACACCAGCACCGGCAGGATACACGGAACACCCCTTCTAATCACTGAAAACACGACGTACACCGTCTGGGCCAACAACACAGGAGGCTCCGTCAACACCATCGTGTCAATCTGGATTGTCGGCACTGGGCTCACTCTAAGTTTCCCGGCATCCGATCTTGTCCTCATTAATGGGACTATCATGCAGCCCTTTGCTGGTCAGACATCTGGCTCTACGCCTGAATCGTGGGAGATCCTCCCCGCGCTGCCTGCGGGTCTCGGGTTCGGTACGAGCAACGGCACCATCTGGGGCACGCCCACAGGGGTAATCCCTGCGACCAACTACACCGTGTGGGCAAACGCGAGCGGTGGGCAGACCAGCCAGGCCACTGTGAGCATCACTGTGCTGGAGGACACCGACCAAGATGGCATCCCTGACACCATCGACCCTGATGACGACAACGATGGCTGGGGCGATACCGACGAGACCGCCTGCAGCACCGACCCGTTGGGCGATTCGAGCACCCCAACCGACAGCGACAATGACGGGACCTGTGACGCGTTGGATGCAGTTGACGACTCGACCGTTTTCCTGTCATACCCAGTCTCGGTACTCTACCTGACCCTTAACCAAAGCATGGGGGAGCTCGTGCCAACTGTTCTGGGAGGGGACGTTACCAACTGGGAGATCAATCCTAATCTGCCCAATGGGTTGGGGTTCAACAACACCACCGGAGTAATCTCAGGAACGCCTACAAACACGTTCTACCCAATCGTGATAACGATCTGGTCCAACAACTCCGTCTACTCTGATTCATTCAACCTCACGATTTCGACAACACTGCAAGACACCGATGGGGACGGGATCCCAGACGAGACTGATGAGGATGATGACGGGGACGGGTGGGCAGACGTCGACGAGGACGCGTGCACCACCGACCCGCTCGACGATGAGGATGCGCCCTCCGACTCCGATGGGGACGGGCTGTGCGACAACACGGACTCCGTCGACGACTCGGAGATCTTCCTCACCTATCCGGTCTCCTCGTTGGGGCTGACGG
>JAPYUP010000026.1 GCA_029940695.1 Candidatus Thalassarchaeaceae archaeon | reverse complement strand
TGCTTGTCACACCTTCTTGTAATGTGAGTGGGCGGATGAATCCTCCCTTTTCGGGGTGGCGCGGCAGGGGAGATTCGAACTCCCGAGGTGAAACACCACTGGATTAGCAATCCAGCGCAATGGCCAGGCTATGCGACTGCCGCAACGGTCTGACGATATTCGCTCCCTGCTTAAGTCGAGCGGTCCGGCTATTCTTCCTCTGAAATTTCATCCACGGCATCTGGGGGGCCGACGAGTTCGGAGGGCAGCCTAGCGACGAACACTATCTCGTCCACGTACCCCGTACGGTCGGTGTTCCGCAGTTCCATGATGCGAGTTCCCTTGGTGACCTTGCCGAGGGTTTCCTTGGTCTGCCCCGATACCATTCTGATCATCATACCAGATTCAGTTAGCATGAACAATTGGTCCTCAAGGTCTGGGATTTGACGAACGCTGACGATGTGGTCATCATCTCTGAGTGACATGGTCCGCACCCCCTTGGTGCCCCTATTTGTACGCCGGTAACCATCCCTAACATGGATTATCCCGCCCTCTTCATCGTGGACATCGCCCCCGGTATCGTCGGTCAGAGGAATCATCTCGCCCGAACCAAGTCTGCTGCGCTTGGCCATACCGTACTTGGAAATCGTGAGAACGCTAGTGTTGAAGTCTTCCGTAACAATCATCCCAATTACACGGTCACCTTCTCTCAGATTCATCCCTGAGACTCCTTGGCTCACCCTCCCCTGCACTCTCACTACGTAGGTAGTCATGGTCTCGCCGGATTCGGGGGAGATACGTGTCCTTTCCTCGGCCGGCTTGAACCTGCAAGCATTTCCGCGGGCAGAGACCAGCACCACGTGATCGGAGTCAGTGGCTGGTCTCACAGTGATTAGGGCGTCGTCCTGGCCTTCGGCGAATCTTAGGGCGTACTTGCCGTTGCGGTTGATCTTGACGTACTCGGATAACCTACTCTTCTTGATCCTCCCCTTCGATGTAGCGAACATTAGGTAACTACCCTCTGGGTTCTCTACGAGGCTCCGACTGAGGGGGAGGATTGAGACGACTCTTTCTTCGTCCCTGATACCTCGTAGGAGGTTTCTGATATGCGTCCCCCTGCCGTAGCGGCTGGCGGAGGGCGTCTCCCAGGCTCTGAGGCCATAGACACGCCCCATATCAGTGAAGATGAGCAACCTATCTTTGGAGAAGCAGGTGACTATCTTGGAGGGGGTGTCCTCGTCTTTCGTCACTACGCCCTTCAGGCCCTTTCCACCCCTGTTCTGAAGTCGGAAGGCCTCGACGGGCAGGTGCCGGATGTAGTTGTCTTGGGTCAGGGAGATGACGATCGCCTGCTCAGCAACGAGGTCCTCCCTGTCCATGGAGAGGGGCACTGGGTCGATGTAGGTCCTACGCTCGTCACCGTGACGATCTACGAGTTCGTCGAGCTCCTTGATTATGATACTCAAGCGTCGAAACCTGCTACTGAGAATGTCTTGGTAGTCATCTATCGCATCATTGATCTTAACGAGCTCCTCAGCGACCTCGTGGACGTTCAGCTTGGTCAACTGGTAGAGCCGACGTTCTGCGATGGACTTGGCCTGCTTGTTAGAGAAGTCGAAGCGCTTGATCTTCGGATACTTCTCATCGCCACGAAGATACTGCTCAAAATGGTCTCGTGACTCCGAACCCCTCCCTACCTCAATAATCTCTGACATGCGCTTCTGCGCACGCAGGAGTCCGTCAAGGATATGCGCCCGAGCTTCGGATTTGTCAAGCTCGAACTGCGTCCTGCGCTCGACCACGGACTCCCTATGTCTAACATGGGTGTGCAGAATCGTCCTGAGGTCGAGTTGGACGGGCTCGCCCTTCAAAATCCCCATCATGTTGGCGGAGTACGACTCCTGCAGTCTGCTTGACTGGTACAGCTGGTTTAGGACAGCGTGAGGATCGGCGTTCTGTTTAATCTCGATAACCACGCGAATTCCCTCCTTGCTCGATTCGTCCCTGATGTCGCGAATCCCCTTAACCGACTCATTCTGAACCAAATCAGCGATTCCACGGAGCATCGCGGCCTTCTTGACCTGATAGGGAATCGAGGATATTACTAACCTCTTTTCCCTTGAGTCTTCAATGACTTCGACGTCTGAGCGAACGTGGAAACGCCCGTTCCCCGTCCTGTACATGTCTACAATCCCGTCAATTCCGAAGATTGTGGCCCCAGTAGGGAAGTCCGGGCCCTTGAGGTGTTCCATGTACTCCAGCGCGTCGATCTTTGGCGGATTGTCGAGACCAATCTTCCGATTCTGCTCGATTATTCTCTCCACGTGGAACTTGATAGCTGCGGCAACCTCGTTGAGGTTGTGCGGGGGGATCTTGGTGGCCATCCCGACGGCGATACCATCGCTGCCATTCAGAAGGAGGTTGGGCAGCCGTGCTGGGAGCACGGTGGGTTCGGTCTCGGTATCATCAAAGTTAGGCTCCATGTCTATGGTGTTCTTGTTGATGTCATCCAACATGTGCTGGGACAATCTGTCTAGTCTGCTCTCAGTGTAGCGCATGGCAGCCGGTGGGTCTCCATCTATCGATCCGAAGTTCCCTTGACCGTCGATTAGGGGGTACCTCAGAGAGAAGTCCTGTGCCATTCGTACCATCGTGTCGTACAGTGCCTGATCGCCATGGGGGTGATATTTTCCCATGACCTCGCCAACGGAGCGGGCCGACTTGCTGTACCCCTTATCATGAGAGTGACCCGCTCGGTACATCCCCCATAGTATCCTGCGGTGAACCGGTTTGAGGCCGTCCCTAGCATCGGGCAGGGCGCGGCCGATGATGACGCTCATTGCGTAGTTGATGTAACTCTCCTTCATCTCGTCAGAGATGTCCCTACGAAGCAAATCTTCAGCCATTGAATCACCTCATATGTCCAACGAAGTCACATTGGAGGCATTGTTTTCGATGAACGCCCTGCGATCTGGAACATCCTCTCCCATGAGGATGGAAAAGAGAGAATCCGCTTCCTCCGCATCCTTGATCTCCACCTTCATCATTGTGCGCGTTTCGGGATCCATCGTAGTCTGCCACAACTGCTCCGGATTCATCTCCCCTAGTCCCTTGTATCGCTGCACATCGATCTTGGATGTCGGGGCCTCCTTCTGCAGCCGTTTAACGACCTCATCCCTGTCTCGCTCGCTGTGGACCCACTCGGTCAGCTTCCCCCTAGATATCGAGAACAGCGGCGGGGCTGCGATGAACACGTTTCCGTTTGCGATAGCCCTCCTCATGAAGCGCCACATAAAAGTCAATATTAGGGTGCGAATGTGAGCCCCGTCGACGTCTGCGTCGGTCATGATGATGATTTTCCCGTAGCGTAGTTTCTCCGGATTAAACGCGCCCTCGTCCTCTTCCTCGTTTCCCACACCAGCACCAAAAGCACGAATCATCCTCTGGATCTGTTCGTTCGAGAATACCTTGGTGAGGTTTCGCTGCTGGCGTTCGACGTTGAGAATCTTCCCTCGGAGAGGGAGCACGGCCTGCGTGCGCCTATCCCTAGCCGTCTTGGCCGAACCTCCCGCACTCTCTCCCTCGACGATATAGACCTCACACTCCTCTGGGTCTCTAGACTGGCAGTCTGCAAGCTGCCCAGGTAGCCCCCCTCCTTCCAGTACTCCCTTCCTTCGCGTGAGGTCCCTAGCCTTGCGCGCTGCCTCTCTCGCTTTGCTTGCGAGGACCGCCTTGTCGACGATCGAGCGAGCGACGGACGGATTCTCTTCGAAGTACTCGCTTAGTTTGTCGTTGACAATCTGCTCGACTATACCAGCGACCTCGCTAGTCACTAGTTTGGACTTGGTCTGGGCGTTGAAGGAAGGGTCGGGATGCTTAATCGAGACTACCGCTGAAAGTCCCTCTCTGATGTCGTCGCCGGACAGGCTGCTGAGGTTCTTCAGCAGCTTTCTGGACTGGGCATATGTGTTCACCGTCCGTGTCAGCGAGCTTTTCAACCCAGACAGGTGAGTGCCCCCGTCGGTGTTGTGAATGATGTTGGTAAAGCAGTGGACGGCCTCCGAGTACGCATCGGTCCACTGCAGGGCGACCTCGACATGTACCTCGCCCTTGTCGCCCACCTTTGTTCCGAAAATATGCAGTATTTCTTCGTGAATGACCTCCTTCTTCTCGTTCATCGCCTGAACGTACTCCCTCAAGCCACCGTCGTACTTGTGCTCGATCTCGACTGCGTCCTCGCCGCGGAAGTCACGCAGCCAGATTTGCAGGCCGGCGTTGAGGAATGCCGTGCGCCGCAATCTGGTGTTGATTTGATCGAAGTCAAAATCTGTGACATCGCTGAAGATGGTCATGTCGGGCTTGAAGTTGATCTCCGTCCCTGTGGCATCGGACTTCCCAATGGCCTTCAGTGCAGCCTTCCTATCGCCTTTGAAATATTCTTGGTACCACACCTTACCATTCCTGTAGATAGTCATCGACAGCTTCTCGGACACCGCGTTGACAGCGCTAACACCGACTCCGTGCAGGCCTCCTGCAACCTTGTAGGCCTCATTGTCGAACTTACCCCCGGCGTGGAGCCTAGTCATAATGACCTCGGCAGCGCTAACACCTTCCTCCGGATGCTTGTCTACTGGGATCCCCCTCCCGTGATCGATCACGGTTACGGAACCATTCTTCTCGAGGTTCACTTCGACCGTGAGGTTGTATCCAGCGAGGTGTTCGTCAACAGCATTGTCGATTACTTCCCAGATGCAATGGTGGAGTGCAGAACCGTCGTGCGGATCACCCAGATACATGCCTGGCCGCTTTCTGACTGCTTCCAGTCCCTCGAGCACCTGAATGCTGTCTGCATCGTACTCGCCACCCATTCATTATTCCTCCATTAATTGAGGGTTCCCGTAGGGGAACCCTCAACGTATTACAAGATATCTAAGCGACGGAGGTTATTCAACCCTACTAAAAAATCGATTAAAATGTGTTAACAATGGGCAATTATTGGTATTTTCGCCCCAATATAGTTCAATCCCCCCTCGACACGGTTAAACAGACAACTTCGGTCGCTTCTCAGGATGAATCGGCCCCTCGTCTGTGTTACCCTGAGTGGCCGAACGGCTGACGAGATGACTCGTGATGCTGTGGTAGCCAAGACCTCTGGTGCCGATGTAGTCGAAGCCCGGCTCGATCTACTATGGACGACGGAACACAGAGTGGAGGACAAGTCTAGTTCCAATGAGGAAAGAAATGGCGACAGCGCTAGAATTGAGGTGGAGATCGAGCAACTCGATATGGATGTAGTCGATTTAGATTCGGCCTTGTCTACCATTGTGGAAGCCATCGATCTTCCATTGGTGATGACATGCAGATCCAAAAGACAAGGTGGGTACTATCCTGGAAGCGAAGAACAACGAATTGAGGCACTCAGGGCCGCTATCAAATGCGGACCCCGATGGATCGATCTTGAATCCGACATAGTCAAGTCGGTTAGGGATGATCTCCTGGACCTGACAGGAGACGATACCGGAGTCATTGCCTCAATCCATTCCATCGATGGAACGCCTCCAGCATCCATGATCACCCAAGAAATCGAGGACAACCAAGACCTTGGAGACATCATCAAGGCCTGCTATGTGACGACAAACAGGACGGAGGGCTTGAGAATTTTCGAGGCGGCATGGGATTTGAAGGACTCGAGAATCAACACCGCCTTGATGGGACTGGGTCCAGGGGGGGACTGGGCACGTATCCATGCTCCTTTGCTTGGTCAGTTCATGGTCTACACCACTACTGAATCGGGTTGGCATCTCGCTCAGCAGGGAAGGATCAATGCTTCAGATCTTCAGGCAGCTTGGTCTCTGCTGGAGTACGCTTAGCTACCCCTCCTTGAGATAAGGCACTTCCCGCATCTCCCCTTCATTACTGGAAATGGCCGCGGAATGGTACCTGCTGTGAAGGATCATAGGGATGATGATGCAGGATAGCGGCAGCGCCCCGATTAGCATGTAAGCGGTGTAGTTCGGAAGGGTCTGGCGCTCTTCCACGTCGATTATGACCTCGACGTTCATAGTACCTCCAGTGGCCCCAGAATCGGCGGTTCTGCTGTTTTCCCACCCGTCAAGAACCAAGTGGTACACCTGATTCTGGGAATCTTGGAGGCCGAGCGAGGACCATGCCGTCCCAGTGGAGTCGATGGCTACTGAGAATTCCTCGTAACTCACGGATTCATAGGCGTGCGAGTCCCTGAAGGGCAACCACGTCACCATATCTCTCCATTCGACCGGCACCACCTCTAGATTGAAATCGGCATCGTCAACAATGACCCTAGAATCATACTCAATTTCGTACATGTGGTAGTTCTGATCGGTCATCAGGTATATGTCGCCTTGGGCCCCTGATGCTGCCGAGCCGCCGCTGTGGCTGAAATCTATGCAGAAGGTGTAAAGGTAGCCTGGAATAAGCACCATGCTCAGGGTCGTAGCGCTGTCATTCATCACTGCAACCCCCTGAAAGCCCGCCCACGTTCCGTCGGACCACTCTGTGCTGAGCCCCCTCTCCAATGGCTTGAGCGAGTTACTGCTCGCTCCGTAACCGAAAAGCTCCTCCAAGCCGCCGCCGCCTACGGCGGAGATTTCGATGTAGTCCCCTGGAACGCCCTGCGACCAGTCGCTGCTCGGGGGAACATCGCAGGAGCTCGCCGCAGAGGTTGCTGGAACTGATAACAGAGCGCCCGCAAAAACTGCAGTAATGAGGATGAGTGGCACGCCAGCGACCTTGAAATCACTCATTCTAGCGCCCCCCACTACTTTCGCCTCGTTCTGATTGGACGGATGTAGCCCGACTCCTTGTTGGTCCGCTCCTCCGAGGTCAGATATCTTGGTTGTGGCGGCGGGGCATGCTGGTCCATCCCAGGGAGGCCACCCTCGGCCTTTACTTCCTCCACTCCGTACTTCTCGACCATGTCCCTGGCATCGAGCTCCTCATCGTTCTTCTGTCTCATCACCATCCAGCCTAGAAGGGCCACCAAGGCCACCAAAGAGAGCAGTCCTGCACTCTTCCTGTCCGGTATGAAATCAGTCCAAGTAAGGTCAGAGAGAGTCTTCGGGGGGGTGGTGTCTTGGATGGTGAGCACGGTCACGACGTAATCCTTCGACGAGCAGACCCCGACCCCATCACAGGCCGTCATTGAAATCCTGACTTCCCCCGGGTCTCTCCATGTTTGATTCGGCATCATCCAGTCGTTCCTAGGATCGCCGTCGCAGCCTTCAAGTTTGTAGCAGTCGTCATCAGTGAACACGTCCATATCCCAAAGAATTTCCAATGAGCCCGTTAGATTGACGTCCTTGTCTCTCGACTGGTCCCCATCTCCGTCGCTGTCAAAGTTCGCATCTACATCTAGCCAAGCAGTGATACCAATATCTAGATCAGGGTCCGTGGCGTTTCCAGATAGAACCACTCTATCTCCGACGACTACGTATTCGAAGGAAATCGGGTTAGCAGTCGTAATCTCGGGGGCATGTGATACGTGTACTATCATCTCGGTAGTATTGGACTCCCCGCCAGCGAATCCATCTATGACAGTCAGTCTAACGACATATGCACCAGGTCGCTCGTACTCGTGCCAAACGATAGGCCCGAGCATCGCAGGGCTTGCATCGCCGAAGTCCCAGATCCAAGAGACGATGCCGTTCCAGTCGGAATCCATTGGGTCAGTCGACGTCTTTCCTGCGAATCGTGGATCCGCGTCGTGACTGTCGCTTCCATCGAACCTAAGTGGATTCCCCGGTGCAACGAATGCCCCCCCATCTTCTGTATGTGGGACCTGCCACACAATTCCAACTTCGTCCTCTGGAACATCATCTAGAATCGTCCCGTCGAGGCTGGGGTAACTGAAAGAGAGAATTGGCACAGGAAGTGGATTGTCGATTCTAAAGAGGTATGTCTTGGGGGCCGATTCCAGGCCAAGTTCGTCTATCACTACTAGGCTGACGCTGTACAGTCCCGGATTGAGGAATGACCTGCTGATGGACGAGACGTTCTCAATTGTCCCTGCCATATCAGAGATGCTCCAAACATGCGTGAGTCCGGAAGAGTCCCCATCCGGGTCAAAGGATCCGCTCTCGAAGACGTAAGCTGTTCTAACATCCCCATCCATAGGGAGGTTGAAGATTGCGACAGGACGCTGGTTCAGGACTTCCACCTGCAGCAGAGCAATCGAAGTGTTCCCGTCGTCGTCTCTCACCTGCAAGGTTACGTTCTTCATGCCCGGTTTTAGCCAACCAACGACCGGATTGGATAGGAACGAAGTAGTTTCAGAGAAATCTGATGTGAGAGTCATTCCAACACCATCTAAGTTAACTCCATCTTCGAAGTCCCACCTGTGTTCCATGATTATACCGTCATCATCTACGAAGATATCGGGCATACTCAGGGAAGTCAGGGTGTATGTCTGCATCATTTCGTCATGAATCTGCCGGGGAACTCGATTGAGTATCCGAATCAGAATTGTTTGTTCGGAAGAATGGAGGCCATCGCTAACTCTCAGCTCCATGGGGTAGACCGTGCCTTCTGTATTCCCATCAACCCAAGAATGACCCACTTCGTAGAGGCCGACGCCAGAATCTGACCCCCCATCTCCCCAGTCCCAGTTGAAAGTCAGGTGCTCAATTGGGACATTGTCAGAGGTACCACTGGCAGAGAACTGGATTCTCTGATTGGTCTGAAAAGTCATTTCACCGGTAATTACCACCCCTTCTATAGAAATCTCGGGAACCGGTGACGACGAGTCGTTGACTGAGATGTTCCAGGTTTGCGCCTCGGAGTAATATCCACCTTGGTCCATAACGACCAGTGTGATGTAGTACTCGCCTTCATCCATGTAGGAGTGAACCGGGTTCTTGAGGCTGGAGCCATTGCCATCCCCGAGGTCCCAGATGTAGGCCGCAGGAGTCTCATTGTGGTTGAAGGACCCGTTTTGAAGTCCAAATCCCCATGTGTCGTAGCCCCCTCCGAACATATGGGTCGACAACCATGTCTGAGTGGATGGGGTTGAGATTGAGCCGGAACCAACGGGCTTCAAATTGGAAATTTGGACAGGCAGCGAGAAACCCTCGTCCTGTAGTCCTCCTGTGATGTCCCTGATTCTCACTGAGAAGGACCACTCCCCCGTGTGCGAGGGCGTGAACCAAATCGCCCTAGATAATGCCTCGCTGTTACCTGCGGCTATGTTGAAGTCTCGTGAATCTGTGAGGACGTTTTCAGTGTAAGCCTCGAAGGTCACCCCCAAGGTCTCGTAATAGGCATGGGAAGTCACTTCTATTCCGAACTCAACGCTGTCGTGGAGCGAATCGCCATCTCGATCAAAAGTTTGTACGGAATCGATTATGACTTCTGCAGGCTCGGTAATCAAACCCGCGTTTACGGTTATTGAGCCAGTGGGGTAGGACCCTGCCGGCAAGATGCCGCAATTGGCAAAGTCGTAGTCGCAGTCGTCAATCAATGAGTTATACCAGACGAACAGCCATACCTCTGCTGTCGTGTTGCCGAAGCCGTGTATCAGCCCCGTACCAATTCCAGTGGAAGAATCAATCCTCAGCTCGCTCATGGTCCATGTTCCAGTCGCCGCCTCCTTTACGAGGATGGCGCCCTCAAATCCGTAACGGTCGGGTTGCACCATCAAGTTGAGGGGGCTGCCTGTGCCTTGCGTGAATCTGTAAGATCTGAGTCCCCATCCTTCTATGCTGTGCCCCGGGGCCTGCCAATCCTCAGACCATTGCTGATTGGATCCACTTGATTTGGCTTTGCACACATAGCCCGACGCGCATTCGTCGCTCATCTCGAGGTCCGAGAAGCCATATGCCCCTTGGGAACTGTCCAAGGTCACTGCGACGCTGAAGTTGGCGAATATCTCGCTCATCGTCCTACCGATTGGGGTCGACCCCGGTCCAGGGTTTCTCGCCAAGTTCTCTATCCCAGTCCCTCCAATGGCGGTGTCAGCAATCAGACTTCGAATGGAAGGGGCTCCGCCGAGCTTGTCGACGAGGTACATCATGAATAGGAAGCCAGCTCCATGGTCGGCCGTCCTCTGGTTCCACCACCTCAGGCCATAACTGGTGTTCGTGGACCATGTATTGGCGTGGTCCGAGAGCGTACTGTCGACTCCGAAGCAGAGGTAAGCCGCCAAGTCGGCCGCACCCTCGTCAATCCAGATGTACTCGAAAGGGTCCCAAGCATTGTGAATCAGATGCTCGAGTTCATGGGCGAGAATCGCGTTACGGCCACCTAGGTCATCAACGTCGATGAACAGTGATTCCCGCAATGCGGAGATGCCAGGCTGGAAGTAACCCCCGGTCCCACCCGGTCCGTCCACAGTGTGTATGATAATCTCGATCTGGCAATTGTTGTCGACGTCTGGAGTATCTCCGAAGTAATTCGTGTCCGTGGGGTAGATGATCGATTCCCATGTGGCAGTAATGTCATTCAGCGTGGTGGATGAAATCACCTGCCCGTCTTCGACAAATATGACTGCGTTGGCAGAGATCTTCTTGACAGTAGCAGAGATCGTGCCATCTGCGGTCGTGATGTTGTCAGCGTCATCGACCGACCAAGCGTTTTCGCAACTTCTGGAAGAGTGCCTCGAGTTATGGTAGCTTGGGCTGAAAGGAAGAATTACCCCTGGATAACCGTCCTCAATCCATTGCTTCTTCAGGAATGCCGTGGCGGAGAAGCTGGGGAAGTCACTCTCGCTGAACATGTACTGCTTGCCCTCAAGAGGGGGGTTGAACCCCGCAAGACCGTTTGCCATGCTTGATGTTTCTAGCCCGTCTCCGAATGGCTCTGATGCGGCCAATGGGCAGAAACTGGCTACGACCATAGTGGTAATGAGCAACAAAGACAAAGGCACCGAGGTCGTTTCAACGCTATCCTGCATGAACAACACTCCGTCCGAGTACCTTCAGCAATCGATCCGAGGACGTATTTTAACATCGATGGAGCATCGTTCATACATGCGCGGGCGGCTACAGTCCAGACTACTCGCGGCCTTCCTGCTGGTCATGTCTCTAGCTATGCCCGTCGACGGCACGGACTCCAACGAGTTGGTGGAGGAGCGCGACCTCGTTCTGATAGAAACTACCCCGCACGATTCCACCGCCTTCACCCAAGGATTGGAGGTCCACGGCAACCTGATTATTGAGAGCACCGGACTCTACGGTCATTCGGGATTGAGGGAGCTAGATCCGAGCAATGGAGACGTGCTGCGCGAGACGGTAGTTGATGAGATCTACTTCGGCGAGGGAATCACTGTTTTCGATAGCACAGTAATTATGTTAACTTGGATGAGTGGCACAGCCTTGATTTTCGATCTCGAAACTCTATCTCTTACTGGTAATTTCAGCTACGAGGGTGAGGGATGGGGCCTTTGTTTCGATGGCCAATACTTAGTGATGTCAAACGGCTCCTCAGAACTGGCTTTTCGCGATCCTGTTACCTTTGAGATGAGAAGGTCAGTTACCGTGATTTCAAACGACGAGGAGATCGATCGTCTGAATGAGTTGGAGTGCGTCGGTAGCACGGTTTACGCTAACGTTTGGGGCCAAGACAGAATTATTGCAATCAATTCATCATCCGGCGTCGTAGAATTCTATGTCTCTGCAGCATCTCTTGCGGCCGACCAAGGCCATACGAAGAACGAGGTTCTCAATGGCATAGCATTTGACGAGAGTAATGGTGGCTTCTGGATCACTGGAAAGAATTGGACGGAGATGTATCTAGTCAGTTTTGAATCCAATCCTACTGATAATCTGAACGAGAGTACTGAAATTGAAGAACAGCGAGTTACTAAAGTCCAGACATTCGTGAATTATTTCATACTCGGCGTTTTTTTCCTGTCGATAATCCCTATTGGACGGCGTCTAAAACATCAACAGCCGCCGCCTCCTAGTGAGATAGAGCAATCAGTGGACGTGCCATAATGGACCCGAGCGAGGAGCAGGAGGGGGCTGACCTCGAGTACTTGCTGGAAGACCTAGCCGTAGATCCGGCCACTAGGATTGCAGGCGCGATCCTCATCATTCTCGGCAGCCTACTGGGAACTCAACTCGGCATAATGCTAATTTCCGCAGATCCTGGGGAGATGCTCTCAGGTAGGCTAGATTCGACCGACACATACGCTGACATCTCAGGAATCGTAAACTCCGCGTTGATTGATAACACGACTGGAGGCGATCCTGTGGAGGGCGTCAGAGTGAGGCTGCTAAATGAAGATGGCACGACAACTGGAAAGGAGGCTCTTACGGGCCCCAATGGTCGCTTCACCATCCCCGATGTCCTTCGAGAGCCTTCGATAATTTACGTCAGTCATCCCGGTAACAACACAACCAGCCTCCTATTGGTACCTGGTGATCACGCTCAGATTGTCGTGACTCTGACTCCCGGTGATGGTGAACAGATCATCGACATGAGGGGCGAGAGTCATCTTGGGGAGTCAGTATTCA
Source organism: Candidatus Thalassarchaeaceae archaeon (assembly GCA_029940695.1). GTDB lineage: Archaea > Thermoplasmatota > Poseidoniia > Poseidoniales > Thalassarchaeaceae > UBA36. Next base: position 4,936 of record JAPYUP010000026.1, on the reverse strand, counting down.
TCGCCACCGCAATAGCCTTCTTGACCCTACTCACCGGACTTGCTGGCATATCCGGTGGGCTTGAGGCATACAAGGGTAACAGCTACCGCAGGTCATGGTGGTTGGCCTTCGTGGGCCTTTGGAGCAGGGGAATGATCTTCGTTGGCCCCTTGCTAATTCTGCTCGGCATGGGGCTGGTGACTTTGTCAAAGGAACAGTTTTCGGGAGATGCCCAATAGGCTGGCAAGGGGTCTCGCATGTATCTTTTCACGATTGAGGGTGGAGATGGCAGCGGCAAGGGACTGGCTACGAAGATCGTAACAGAGGTGCTGGAGCGCGAGTTCGCGTTCTCCTCAGTTGAGGCTACTTGCGAACCGCGACGTGACCATCCCCTAGGACGCCTCGCAATCGCCTCGGTGAGTAAGAGAGTGATGACTCCTGAGCAGGAGGCCGGGCTATTCGCTGCAGACAGGCTCGACCACTCCCACGGCTGGATACTCCCCAAGCTTCTGGAAGGCAGGGCCGTCGTGAGTGAGAGGAACATTCACTCCTCCCTTGTTTACCAGGGGATCATCGGCGCCCTAGGCATAAGCAGGGTCGCGCACATGAACGCCGCTGCATTGGTCCCCGATCTCTGCATCTGGGTTGATTGCGAACCGGAGCTAGCAATGAGGCGGATTAGGAGCGAGACATTGAGGGGGGTTTCGAACAAGGAGGAGTACTTTGAAACCTCGGAGTTCCAAGAGAGAATCAGAGAGGGGTATCGATCTCTCCTCTCAGGGGAAATGGAAATGCCCACCCCATTCGATATGGGCGCAATCCTCGGCCCAATCTCAAACGAGGGCTCTGAGCAGCAGCTTCGTCGCTACCTGACCGCTGGCATCAGGGCCTTTCTGCACAGGAAGCCCACGCCAATAAACGTGGATTCCGAGGCCGTTGACCAGTACCAGATTAGGCAGTTGATGAGGCTCTCAATGGGACAAAGCACCCTCTCGGACCTAGGTATCGACCCAGCCACGAGTAGATCAGATTGGCTCGACGGCCAGACTCCTTGGAAGGTGCTAAAGATTGCTCAGGAGGGGCACAGTGAAGTGCTTGCCTCGGCCTCGAAGGAGGATTTGTTAGTAATGCCCAAGAATATCCTGAATCACTCTATGTCCTCCATTTCTGGGACGTTCTCACTTGTCCACACTGCTGATATCTCCGAGCTCCGTTCGGCAATGGGACCTGTCAGGTGCGTATCCGAGCGGCATTCCCAACGGATTGTAAAGTTCCTGCACGATAGTTCGGGTTGGGTGTCCCAGCACAAGACGTTGATTGGCAAGGAGGCACCCCGCTCTCAAATGAAGGAAGAGCATTTTTCTTACGGTAGGTTGATCCTCGCAATCTGGCCGTTCCGAAGCGCCATCAGGAGATGGCAACTTTCCAATCCCAAAACCCACCTGCGCTTCTCCCTTGGGCAGATTATCAGAACGGGTGGGCACGTATCTTCTGTTCACAATACTCTCGCCCGACTCTCGTTACTCGGTTGTGGTATTGATGGAGAATCACCACCGAATGACCAGGATGGGCTGATTGACTGGTGGCTGGGGAAGTGAGCCCGACTACTTGATTACTAGTTTGGCATCTGCTGGCAGCATCACTTCGCTTGCCCCTTCGAAGAATTTAGGCCTTGCCGCGAAAGCTGAGGAGAACCACCACCCAGCGACGAGTCCGGCAGCGAAGCCAGTGACTAGCCTGACGAGGTTCGTAGACTCGTACGATTCCATCAGCAATTGGGTGAAGCCATCGACGGCCATGGGCACTAGGCCGATACACATTATCGCAATCACTGTAATCAGCCTTGAGTCCTTCGCATAGAGAGTAGTTAGACGTTCATCTGGCAAGACCGAGAGGAAAGTGTCACGAACTGTCCATCTGTTCAATCCCCTGAACCCGAAAAGCGTACACCCGATAGTGAAGCCTAGCATTATCCCGATATCCCTAGCGCAAACCGGCATCTGATTGCCATTGACCTCCCAGGACCTCTGATGCTTCTGGTGACAGTTGAGGTCTCCTATTGCGTAAACCAAGGCCCAAGCAGGAGTGAGCTCAGTCCATGCGAAGGTACCTCCATGAAGGGACTGGTCATGCCCGAGCTCCGAGCTCTCGCCCTGTTCCCTGTTGCCCCAGCTGTCGTGATTGGCATAGTCGATGGCATTCGCCCGTCCCGAGAGCTCGGGAATCGTGTCAGCCGGAAGTGTTGCGGGTGCGATAAAGCAGAGGAGTAGGTAACCCCCGGCAATGCCCGCGAGAATCTTGGACAGCTTCACCTCGCGCCGCCTATCGATTAGCCCGTTCTTCAGCGATCGGGTGACTACTTCGACCTCTGTCATGTAATGTCCATGCTTGGAACTCCGATTTCACCGTTTGTATGTGTTGCCGAGGATCTACTGATGACGATGCTACTGCCTAGTTACGGGAATTGCTCTGCTTAGGAGTCCGGAACCACCTCGTAGCAGGATTCGACGACTATGCGGCAACAAGGGCACCCCATGTGTTGGCGCATCGGAGTGGCCTGACCTTTGAACCCGCATTAGCAGGACACGTCCCCGCTGCGACCTACATTCACCGTTGTCCGCTAGCATCACGGCCATAATCGCGTGCTACTGCCAGGGGTCCAGCGATTCCAATTCCGCTTCCAGTAGCTCGACCAGCCATCTGTGCAGGGTCTCGCTGCCCATCTCGGACAGGGTCGAGTTCAGGAATGCGGCGATTAGGGAACCCCTCGCATCGGAGCGGTCGAACCCTTTGGTCTCGAGATAGAACAGTTGGTCCTTGTCGATTGGCCCGTTGGCTGTACCATGGCCGCATCCGACGACCTCGTTCTCGAGGACCTCCAACTCAGGAATCGAGTCCGCCTCAGCGTCTTTGGAGAGGAGCAGGTTGTGGAAGAGCTGAGAAGCATCCGCTCCACGTGACCCGTCTGCTATCCTGAGCATCCCCGTCCCTACAGTCCTGCTCCTGCCCCCACATGCAGAGTGCCAGGTCAGCCGACTAAACGTCTCGGGCGCATCGTGGTGTATCTCCACGTGGTGGTCTAGATGCATCGAATCAGACGAGAGCACCGAGCCTATGACTCTGAGAGTACTTCCAGACCCACCCATCCGGTAACGCAGGTCTGCTTTGGTCCGCTCGGAGCCGGAAGAGACAGTTCCCGCGCGCACCTGCGCGTCCTTGCCAACCGCTATCGAATCAACCCGGAGCAAGGTTCCCCCGTCCTGCAAGCAGACGACTACGTCGTTGAGGATGCTGCCCTCTCCAATCTCACCCGTACGCAGGAAGCCGAACCACTGTCCGGAACCGCTCACTCGCGTAATCAATTCCAACTCGGACAAGTGCCCCACGTCGAGTGCCAGATGCAGGACGGAGGTTGAGTCACCCACATCGATGTCGAGCACCACAGGGTGTTGTGAGGAGAAGTTGGGCTCGACATGCAGGGTCCATTGCGAACTTGCCGAGGCCGCCCGCAAGAACGAACTCGTGACGACATCACTCTCCGGCAGCACGGAGGCCGAAGTCACCCCCTCCTCTAGTCGGATACCCTCGGATGCTTCGCCCCCGTCTAGGTCGATGAGCCTGAGTCGGGGTGATTCAATGTCGTTCGGGATACTGGTGATGTCACCGGTGGGATGAACCCAGCGCCATGGCGTATATTTCCAAAGGTGGTTGGACCTATCGGGCTCGTCGAGAGACAGGTACTCTGCAACGGAATCCAATGGATCACCCAGTCATCAGCCTATGCTGCCTTCCATCTCGAGAGCCATCAGTTGGTTGAGCTCGACGGCGTATTCCATTGGCAGCTCGCGGACGAATGGTTCAAAGAATCCATTGACAATCAGTGCCAACGCCTCGTTTTCTGAGTGGCCGCGACTCATCAAGTAGAACAACTGATCGTCACTCACCTTGCTGACCGATGCTTCGTGTTCGCAGCGGCACGAGGGGTTCTTGATCTCCATCGTAGGATAAGTATCCGAGCGACTTTGCTCGTCGAGAATGAGTGCATCACAGACGACATTAACCTTACAGTTGTCTGCCTTCTTGCTCACTGTCACCATGCCCCGGTAGCTTCCACGGCCGCCGTCCTTGCTGATGCTTTTGGAGAGAATCTTGCTGGTGGTGTTCGACGCTAGATGATGCACTTTCGCCCCGGCGTCTTGATGCATTCCTTCGCCGGCGTAGGCTACAGAGATTACTTCGGCGTGCGAACCCTCACCCTTGAGAATCACTGCTGGGTACTTCATCGTCAACTTCGATCCAATGTTGCCGTCGACCCATTCGATGGTCGAGTTCTCGTGTGCGACGCCCCGCTTGGTGACTAGGTTGTAGACGTTATTCGACCAGTTCTGGATTGTGGTGTAGCGGATGTATGCACCGGGCATCGCGAAGAGCTCAACGACGGCGCTGTGTAGCGAATCGGTCGAGTAGGTCGGGGCAGTACAACCCTCGACGTAGTGAATTGATGAGCCTTCGTCGGCGATAATCAGCGTACGTTCGAACTGACCCATGTTCTTGGCGTTGATGCGGAAGTAGGCTTGCACTGGCATCTCGACGTGGACCCCTTTGGGGACGTAGATGAACGAGCCTCCAGACCATACGGCGGTGTTGAGGGCGCTGAACTTATTGTCCTGATAGGGGATGATGCTGCAGAAGTATTTCTTCACGATATCCTCATGCTCACGCAAGCCGCTATCCATGTCGAGGAAGATGACGCCCTGCTTCTCGAGGTCCTCGCGGATGCTGTGGTAAACAGCCTCCGACTCGTACTGGGCTGTCACTCCCGAAAGCCACTTCTGCTCAGCCTCCGGTATGCCTAGTTTGTCGAAGGTGTTGCGGATGTCATCGGGGACATCATCCCAGTCCTTCTCCGTGCCTTCGCCCGAGCGTAGGAAGTAGCAGATCTCGTCGAACTTGATCG
>JAPYUP010000025.1:6985-18914 GCA_029940695.1 Candidatus Thalassarchaeaceae archaeon | reverse complement strand
GGGTCCGTGGTCTAGGGGTTATGACGTCGCTTTTACAAAGCGAAGATCGCAGGTTCGATTCCTGCCGGACCCACCATCCTCGGAGAATTGTCCCTTCGATTTCGTACATTATCCATCGAAAATGGGAGTGAAAAGGTCAAGAGTGGATGCCATGACTGTATTTCGTGGTTGAGGAGGCTGCAGCCCTCGCATCTAGGTTGACGCGACGCCTTCGCAAGCGAGAGTGGACGGTCTCTACCGCCGAGTCGTGCACCGGCGGTTTGATCGCCTCTATACTGACTGATATCTCCGGAGCCAGCTCGTGGTACAAGCAAGGCTGGGTAGTGTACACCAACGAGTCTAAGGTGAGGGAACTCGGAGTCGAGAACTCTGCATTCGACAAGGGCGAGTCAGGCGCAGTCTCGCACAAGGTCGCCGTTCAGATGGCCCGTGGAGCGAGGTACAAATCCAGGTCCAATGTTGCAATAGCAGTGACCGGCATCGCCGGTCCCGGCGGCGCCGTAGATGGAAAGGAAGTCGGCAGAGTACACGTCGCCGTCATTGCAGAGGACTACTTCCTCGTCAGGAGGATGGATTTCGGTGAGAACGACCGGCTCGATAACAAAAGGTCATTCGCAGCCTTCGCGCTCAGACTCGCTATTGAGGCTCTCGATCGAATCACGGAGGGCGAGAAGAAGGCCTCTGCTCCCAAAAGAAAAAGACCCACTAGAGCCAAGGACTCCGGGGATGAGATTTCACATGATCTCGACCCCACATCCAAGGAGTGGGAAGGTGTCATCGCTTGGGGCTCAGCGAAGCGAACCGTGGCCCAATCCCTCAAGAATGTCGATTTGGCATCCCTGACTGATTGGGACGAGTAGCCCCCCCATTTTCCCCCTGCTAACGATACCATCAAGGGCGTTCCTGCATGACCATGGGCGCATGACCTCCGGGACTTGGCTAGAGAGGTGCCAGACCCTCACCGCTGCCGGGCTTCTAACCCAAGCGAGCGCCCGTGGGATGATAGAGGAGCTACCGAGCCTCCTCCCCCTCATCGAGGCTGCTAATTCCTCTGGGGTCCACCTTCTCAATGAGAGCACGGTGGAGGAACTGATGGCCATAGTTCCCAGTGAGTCGTTGATCGAGGAGCCGCCTGTTACGAGCACCGCCCAAGCCACTTTGTCGGATCCGGAGAGCAAGTCTCCGATTGGACGGGTGCTCGCTCCAGTTCGCTCGTCGGCCTCGTCCCCGCCGCCCAGACCCCAAGGTTCGTCCGACTACAGCACCGAGGACTTCCCGATGGAGGCGAGGGACGTTGACTCCGAGATAGAAGTTCACTTCGACATCACTGGGCAATCGACGACTGAGGGAAGACTGAGCGACATCCAGTCATGCTTCAGGAGCCGCTTGGTCCAGATTCGCGACATGATGCTGACCTCGAGAACTCTCCCCCGAAGGCCGATGAGCAACGTCGAGGCTTGGAGGAATCGCCAGCGCTACAATTCCAAGGACTACGAGGTCACGGTCGTTGGCTTGGTGAGTGAAGTCAGATGGACCCGTCCTGGAAATCTGAAGTTCGTGGTTGAGGACGAGACTGCGCAGATATCGTGCTTGCTCAAACCTCCTTCTGACGCTTCCCCGCTACACGCCTCTTTGGACGGCCTCATGGATGACGAAATCATCGGTGCGAGCGGCTACTTTCTGTCTGGCGATAGAGACCCAATATTTTGGGTGAGGGACATTCACAAACCCCCTCTGGGAAACCACTCGAAGGCTCAGGCTGGCGAGGACTCGGCCGTCTCGGCCGCGTTCCTCTCAGACATACACCTAGGAAGCAAGACCTTCTTGTATTCGCCGTGGGAGAAGTTGATTCGGTGGTTCAATACCAATCCCCTAGCTCGGACGGTCAAGTATTTCGTACTGAGTGGCGATGGTGTCGATGGCGTGGGGATATACCCGGGCCAAGAACGACATCTCGTAATCAAGGACCTGTTCAAGCAGTATGGGGAACTAGCACGAATGCTAGAGGGCGTTCCCGATTGGATTGATGTCATAATGCTCCCCGGAAACCATGACGCGGTCAGGCCAGCAGAGCCGCAACCCGCACTCGACCCCGAGGTCCAGCAGGACTACTCCAACACCGTATTCGTCGGCAACCCCTGTGACTTCAGTCTTCATGGTGTGAGAATCCTATCATACCACGGCAAGAGCATAGATGACTTCGTTTCTACTCTCAGGTCAGTCACCTACTCAAAGCCGGAAATGGCGATGCGCGCCATGCTCGAACGACGCCACCTTGCCCCATCGTGGGGCGGAAAGACCCCCCTCTCACCCGAGCCTGAGGACAGGTTGGTCATTCCGGTAATACCTGACATTTTCGTAACCGGGCACGTCCATGGGCACTTCGTTGGAAACCACAAGGGCACCACTATGGTCCACAGCTCCACATGGCAGGATCAAACTGACTTCCAGAGGATGCTGGGATTTCAGCCCAAGCCGTGCATCCTGACGGTGGTCAACCTCCACACATACGCCACGGCTTCAATTCCGTTTGTTTGAATCAAGAAACGACTCCCCGGCGTACAAATGGGGCCAGATTTCTCTGAGGTCCTTTTCGACTACGATGGGAACTCCCGCATTCTCGAAATCGCTAATCGCTCGCTGACTGGCCGGGTTGAAGCCTATGAATCGGGAGCCCACCACCTGCATGGACAGGTCTGTGCTATAATCTCCAACAGACACAACGCCTGCGGGATTGAATCCGTTGATACCGATTAGCTTGTCAACCATCAACCCCTTTTCATGAGAGTACACCCTAGTCGGAAGTCCACCTAACAGCCAGTCGTCCTCGTCCCACTCAAAGCCGTTCGCAGCCCAGTCATCGACCTTCAGCATGCTAGCGATTGCACCAACGAACAGGTCCACGCCTGAGGATATTATTGCCACGTAGACGCCTCTGGCCTGGAGCTCGCTGACCACATCGCGAGCGCCATCCATCAGTCCGATGCCTCCGTAACAACGCATGATATCGTCCCTGTGGATGTCCGGCTGCACCCCCCTCCATCTACGAATATCGTCCTCCACGAACTCGGCCTCCGAAATCTCCCTAGCTAGGAATAGGGCCAGCGACTCATTGTTATCCGTTCCGAAGTGCTCGTGGATGGTCTGCCACGACGATCTGTTGTCCGCAAGAACGCCATCGCAATCGAAGACGATGGCCTCCAGCATTCAATTACCCTTAGTAACTGGGCGAAGGCGGCTAATAAGTGGACAGGTGCATTGATGTGAATCGATAGACTCCGAGACATGTGAGGGACGATTCAGAGTTTGGACGCGCCATCAAGGTCAGAATGCTCTTGTTCGGCCCATTAGCAGAGACCGTTGGGGCGAGGGAAATCGAAGTGACCCTTGACGAGGGTACCACGACTCTCCAACTGATTGAGCGATTCCAACTCTCAGCTATGCTCGATTCCGGTCTCAGAGTCGCGATTGACGGAACAGTCATCTCTAATCTGGATACAATGCTCCACGATGCGGCTGAGGTTGCATTACTCCCACCTGTATCTGGTGGCTGAGAGTGCATTCGGCCGAAGCATTTGAACGGCACCACTCTCACCTAGTGCCGGTAACATGGCTCTAGGGACTCCCGAAATAGTAATCCTCGTCGGATTAGCAATCTTTCTGTTCGGGGCTAAGAAGATTCCTGAGCTCGCCCGAAACGTAGGACGTGCCAAGGGGGAGTTCCAGAAGGGTTTGAAGGAAGTCTCCGAGGTGGCCACCATGGATGACATGGACCGAGGAGGCATGACAGAGTCAGTCGCCTCGGAGCAGGAGTAACTACTTCCTCCGTTTGACTCTGAGCGGTGAGCCACAGATATCGCAGTCTCCGATGTCACCCTTGGATGCAGAGGTTTGTGATGGGATTTCGTGCCCGATGCCGCATCCCGTGCACCTGACCTCCCACGACCAGATTGAGTTGATTCCCTCCGTTATGACCGAGGCCCAAGGAATCTCAGCTCTGCTGCAAAGGTTCTGCAATCGGTAGTCGTCGGTGAACAGGGTAGCCCCACGTTCCTTCGCCAAAGCAAGGAGCTTGAGGTCGATGGACGAGAGTCCTGCGATGTCACCAGTAAGCATGGCAAGTTTCCTTGCCGCCTCGATTGAGGCGTCTCTCGGAGATGCCCAGTTCACCTCCACGGCATCGAGAAGCACTAGGCGATCGGGCGCAACTCTGTACACTTCCTCCCTCTGAGCCTCAAGGACCATCTTCCCGACGATTCTCTCCACAGGCCATTCGATCAACGCCGCTGTGTCGAGGACCTCTCCAGGAGCCATGGTGCCCGGTGGCCGTCGAGCACATAGAGGTCGGGTTCGACTGGGGTCAGTGCTCAGGGTAAGCAACGATTATGTCGAGCACGAGGGACGAGAAGGCGTGTTCGAGGGCCTAACGCAGTCGGTAATCGATTGGGCCGATGGCTTTGGTCTTCTAGGCCTGGCTGTGGTCTCGGCGACCGAGGCTGCTCTGCAGCCCGTCCCCCCAGACTTCCTCGTGATGCCGATGTCCCTTGGCGCGGACAGCCTGCTCGAACTGCTCCTGATTTTCGCTGTCGCCACCCTGTCCAGCGTCATCGGCTCCTTAGGTGGGTATGCAATTGGATTGTATGGGGGCAGGCCCCTGCTCGAGAAGTTCGCCAAACCCTCTGCATCCCGTAGGCTGGAGGAGTTGTCCACCAGATACGGCTCATCGGGAGTATTCCTCGCAGCACTAACTCCCATCCCCTACAAGGTCCTAGCATGGACCGCTGGCGCGGGCAGGATGGACCTCCGAGTCTTTGTTGCCGCGGGATTGTTCGGGCGTAGTTTGAGGTTCGGCTTGGAAGTCATGGTCCTTGGCATGTGGGGCGAAGAGTTTCTCGGACTGCTTGAAAACCCGTGGTTCTGGCTAGCCCTCGGCATAACTTCCTTGGTAGCGTTCGTCCCACTGAGTTCTTGGTGGTACGGATTGGACCCAGAACCAAGTACAGCCGAGCAGGAGTAGACTCGACGAACCGATTATGTAAACGACGCGACTCGGAACCTTGTCGCTTGCGTGGTGTAGTTCGGTCCATCATCTCGCCCTTTCGAGGCGAGGACCCGGGTTCAAATCCCGGCGCGAGCACCAGATTACGTTCTAGCACGCAGTGACTAGTTCACTTCTCTGACTTCGGTGGGGATGCGTCTGTCTTCGGCTTGATCGATGACTACTCTAGTCCATTTGCTCGTAGGGGATGGCATAGCCAGTACGTGGGTCGCTGCATCGAGGATCTTCTCGGTAAGGGTATTGGGCGCCTCAGCTCTGCCCCTGTTGACTAGGCTTCTAGTGGGGTCGTTCCACTCCTCTGAGAACACTGCGATCGGGATTATGTTGGCATCGGTCCAGCGCTCAGTCATGTAGTCCACTCCACTAGCGCCGCCGACGATGACTAGGTCCGGGTAGCCGTATCTGCTAATCCAGTCTTCCACTATCTCTTCGAACACCTCGAAGTCGTAGAAGCTGCTCGAACCAACGATTGCGAGATTTACGACCTCACCGTCTAGGTTCAAATCGAGGCTGCCCAGCCTGTCGACGGTTCCCTGTCCCGAGTAACTCGCCATCGTACTCGTCAGAAGAGTGTCTGGGGATAGGCATTCCCTCGTTTTGCTCGTGTTTTCACCACACGCGCCTTGATATCGGGCCGTTCCTTGGACCAACTGAGGTTCATGGAATGCCATTGGATATCGAGGCGATTCGAGCCGATTTTCCCATTCTTGAGCGCCGTCTGCCAAATGGCAAGCAACTGGTCTACTTCGACAACGCGGCCACCTCGCAGAAGCCGAAGTGCGTAATCGATGCGATGTCCAGGTATTACGAGGAGTACAACTCCAACGCTCATCGCTCGATTCACACTCTGGCAGGCGAGGCGACGACCGCGCTCGAGTACGCCCGCGAGCGCATCGCCGCGTACTTCGGTACCTCGCCCGGCCAGTTGATCTACACCAGCGGGGCGACCGAGGGCATCAACCTCGTAGCATACGCATGGGCTCGTGAGAACCTCGGCGATGGTGATGTCATCGTACTGACGGAGATGGAGCACCATGCCGATATCGTCCCTTGGCAGCAACTCGCCATCGAGAGGGGCGTCGAGGTCAGATACGTCCCGATTAACACCGAGTCGTTCACTCTAGATATGGATGCCTTGGAGGTAGCGGTCGTTGACGCATCGCTCGTGTGCGTGGTGCACGTCAGCAACGTGCTGGGAGTCCGCAACCCTATCGAGGACATCATAGATATGTCACACGCCGCTGGAGCGAAAATCCTTCTAGATTGTGCGCAGGGAGCACCGCACGAGAGGATTAACTTCGACCAACTGGGAGCTGACTTCGTCGCTATATCAGCGCACAAGATGGCCGGCCCCACTGGTATCGGCTGTCTCCTTGTAAAGTCAGATGTGATGGAGCAAATGGTCCCGTTCATGACCGGAGGCCTCGTAATTAAGTCAGTCAGTACCGAGGGCACCACCTTCCAAGAAGGCTATGCGATGTTCGAGACCGGCACACCTAGGATTGCCGAGGCGATTGGATGGGGGGCAGCTGTCGAGTGGCTGGACCAGTTCGATATGAGAGAGGTGCACGAGCACATCAACAACGTAGCCTCGTGGACAGCGGCGCAGATGCGCGAGATTCCTGGAATCAAGATTTACGGCGAGCCAGAGAGAGAGGACAGCAGCGGGGCGGTCTCGTTCCTGCATGAGAGCATCCAGTCGCAGGACCTCGCGCTTCTGCTGGACGAGGGGGGCTTCGCAGTCAGGACCGGGCACCACTGCGCGCAGCCTCTGATGGACGCGCTCGGCGTACCCTCGACGAACCGTGCCTCGTTCTGGATATACAACACGATGGACGAAGCAGAGGCCTTCATCGCCCACCTCCAGCACGTAATCAGGCGATTCTCCTGATTTGGGGCCGGGTCACGTTCAAAGCAGACTGCTGGGACGGTTTTTCATGGGAGTATTGAGGACGTGGCCAGAGCACCTTGATCCGATCGTAAAGGAGTTCTCAGAATGCTTCGACTCAATGGAGCGATACGAACTTTTGTTCCAGTACGCCAAGCGCCATCCCACTCCCCTCCTACCGGATGAGTGGAACGATGAGAACCAGGTTCACGGCTGCCAATCTCGGGCTCACGTGGTTTGCTTAGTAGACGATGAGGGGGGCTTCGTGCTTCGCGGTGGGGCCGATGCGCAGATCGTCCAGGGGCTGATGACGATAACCGCGATGGCAGTCAACGGGATGGATCCATCCAAGGTGGCCCAGATGGAGCCGGACTACGCCGACGCCATGGGGGTCCGATCCGCACTCACCCCGAGTCGGGCAAACGGCTTCCTGAATATGTTCAGACGGATCTGTGAAGAGGCGGCAATGCTAGTTTGAGGTGATTTCATGTCCAGAGAAGACGACGTCATGGCCTCTCTAATCGAGGTAGAGGATCCCGAGATGAAGCTCTCAGTCATTGACCTCGGCCTGATATACTCGGTGAAGATAGAGGGAGAGCACGCTGAGATTGACATGACACTAACCAGTCCAGGATGTCCCGTGGCACCCGAGTTGATGGCCGCAGTTCACCGTTCTGCTCTCGCTACGGACGGCATTGAGAGTGTCCACGTCAATCTTACCTTTTCCCCGCCTTGGGACCCCAGAGTCCACGCCACTGAGGATGGCAAGTTCGAACTCGGCGTCTTCTGACTAGGTGGAAAGGTTCTCCGCTGCTCTTACGGTATTGGTCAGCAGCATGGCGATGGTCATGGGGCCCACGCCGCCCGGCACAGGAGTGAGCCACCCAGCCACCTCTGACACTGAGGGATCGACATCACCCGCGAGCCTCGAGCCTGAGGGTACTGAACCATCTTCGATCCTTGATACTCCTACGTCTATCACGATGGCCCCTGGCTTGACCCATTCGGACTTGACTGTCCCTGGCCTGCCTATTGCAGCCACCAATAGATCAGAATCTCTGCAGAGCAATGAGTGCTCCTCGCTCCTGGAGTGGACTATGGTCACCGTCGCATCGATGCCCTTCTGAGCCAGTAGAAGCGCCATCGGCATCCCGACTATCCTTGACCTCCCGAGTACCACGGCCTTAGAGCCAGTAAGATTGGCCCCAGTCTCCTCGAGGAGCCTCATTATGCCCGCTGGAGTGCAAGGCAGCATTCCATCCGTGTCGCCTTGGACGAGTCTGCCGAGATTCGTTGGATGGAAGCCGTCGACGTCCTTCCTAGGGTCGATGGCATCAGCAATCTGAAGCTCATCCATCCTTGGTGGTAGAGGGCTCTGGACGAGAATGCCGTGAACGGATTCGTCATTGTTGAGATCAGAGATGATGTCTAGGACCTCTTGTTGGGTGCTGGATGACGGCAGGTCCATTCGGGTGCTTATGACTCCGGTTCTCTCACAAGCGCGCTGCTTGTTCCTGACGTACACGTGGCTGGCTGCATCGTCTCCCACTAGGACAACTACGAGGTGCGGCCGGACTCCGCTTTGACCGAGGGCATCGATCCTCACCTTGAGCTCGTCCTCGATTTGGAGGCTGACAGCCCTGCCATCTATTATCGTGGCACTCACGTTCCCCGGTAGCCTAGACACCGTTTCAAGTTTCCAATAAGAGCCTCAGGAGGGATTTGAACCCCCGGCCGTCTGATTACAAATCAGATACTCTACCAAGCTGAGCTACTGAGGCGTACCAAAACACGCCCACCCTCTCCACTTGAACCCTCCACCCCGCCACCACCGCTCGCGAGGCTGATACGCGTGCACCTCGGCCCAGACCCGTGGCAGACGACCCAACCGACCAGAACAGGCGACTCAACACCGTGATTGCAGGATGGGTTTGCATCGCCTTGGGCGCTGGAGTGATTCTCTCAGAGGCCTCTCTAATCGCCCTCGCTGTAGCCGCTCCGCTTTCCATAGGGGGGGCCGTGCTCCTAGTGTTAGGCTTGGGAATGAGTTCGGATATGGGACTCAACTCATCTAGAGTCGCCTCTTGGACTCCCGATCCAACGAAGATGCCCGATGCAGGGAGGGTCATGTACAGAGTCGACACAACGTTGAGCGAGCCAATCAGGACCTCGATTATGTGCGGACGCTGCGCTCACTTGGAGTGGGTCGACGGGGCGAAGCCCAGCGAACACACATGCCCGGGATGCGGAACGGAACTCTGGTTCTCAGAGGAAGAATAAACGAACCTATACTCCCTCATCGGCAAGCGTCAAGTGAGCACGGCGGCTCGGGAGTGCGGAGGGGTCATTTTGATTCTAGGCAACAACGAGCGAAGAATGCTCGGGACTATGCGCACCGACCCAGCCCGGAATTGGGCTATGGTAGATCTACTCGCAGAGACCGGCTGGACCGATCAAGTGTACGTAGCGGGTGCCGGCAAGGCACTGGAGGAAGGGGGACTAGTAGATATGGAGGAGAAAAAATCACGCTTAGTCTCCTTGGGTCCCGAAGGCACCAAAGCCGCCGTCGAAGGCCTCCTCGAGTTCCGCTTGTGGGAATGGATCAGCAATCAGGATGATTCGGGAAGATCCATGGAGTCACTTCTGTCCGCGGGCTTCGATCGAAAGGAGGCGGGACCCGGAGTGGGTCTTCTGAAGGGCCTCGGAATCAGCATCGAGGCAGGAGCCTTCGTCGTGGACGACGAGGACGCGGTCTCCCGAGCTATCGATCAGAGATCCAGTTTTATCCAGAGCCTTGCTGAGGGGGCGACAGAGTCTTCGTCACTAGATGGTGCATTGGTCGAGCACTTTACCTCGAGAGGCGGGCTAATCGAGTTCGAGGACACAGTTTCTAGGACTTGGTCGTTGACCAAAGAGGGAGCATCTGTTGATGATTCCGAGCTCGCTGAGGTCGATCTAATCGGGGAGCTGACAACCGAGATTCTACAGGCCGAGGCATGGAGAGGGGCTGAGTTCAAACCCTTCGACGTCAGTGCACCCACCCCGACCTCTCTCGGCGGTAGAACTCACCCGATGCAGGCGCTCATCGAGCGCATCCGCTCTGTCTTCCTCGAGATGGGCTTCTCAGAGATCGAGGGGGATTACGTCCAATCCGCCGGATGGAACATGGACGCGCTGTACATACCGCAGTCGCACCCAGCAAGGACGATGCAGGACACATTCTATCTGTCCGAGCCAGAGCGCGTCGAGGTCGAGAGCGAGTATCTCGACCTCTGGGCCAAAGTGCATGAGCACGGGCACGATACAGGCAGCAGGGGCTGGGGCGGCACCTTCGACAAGGACGAGGCACAGCGAGCTCTCCTCCGTACGCACACTACAGTGAACACGGTTCGCTACATCGCTGGGAACCCCAACGTGCCATCACGCGTCTTCGGAATCGGCAGGGTGTTCCGCCAGGAGTCGATTGACCGCACCCATCTCCCCGAGTTCCACCAGATTGAGGGAATCATACACGAGCCGGACGCGAGCTTGCCGATGCTGATTTCGACCCTCAAGACGTTCTATGCCAAGATGGGCTACCCAGACGTACGCATTCGGCCCGCATACTTCCCATACACCGAACCGAGTGTCGAGGTCGATATACGGTGGAGGGAGGAGTGGATGGAACTGGGTGGATCGGGCATCTTCCGCCCAGAGGTGACCGAGCCTCTCGGAACGGAGTGGCCGGTGTGTGCTTGGGGCATGGGGCTCGAGCGTCTCGCCATGCTCATACTGGATTTGGACGACATTCGCCAGCTATACTTACCAGACCTCGAGCGGCTTCGCAAGATGCCTCTCCTCTGATTCTGCTAGGGGCAATTAAGGACAAGGCCAGAGCAATGGAAATAGGGAATAGAGCCCCTTTCGGAGTAGTACTCAGGTCGCCGAACCAACCTATCAGCCCTCCGCTGGCACCCATCTGACCAGGTGGCGGTCCAGGGTTACAGTCATCGGGAGGGGGGCCAATGCCAGGGCCCCAAGTCTCTCCGTGACCAGCGCATGGGTCATCAGCATCTGAAGGGCCATAATCTCCTCTGTAGCAGTTGATGAAGTAAGGGAACCCGATGCCACCTTCCCCGTTAACCCATGTGGTGTGGTAGTGGTAGGTTCCGTTGGGGTAATCAGGAGTAACCCCGTAGTGACCGTTGCAGGAGTCTAAGTCACCCATTCCAGCTACGTACTCGTAGTCGTCAATCCCGTTGTAACCCGTCTCGTTATCCTTGAGTCGGTATGACGAGGTCATCTCTGTACTAGACTGGTTTTCGTCCCATCCGACGAATCCGTAGATGGGGTATCCGTCGAAGGCGAAGCCAACTATTGGAGAGTGTACAGAGAGGCTCCGCGATGAGTCCATGGAGTAGTCAGACCAAGTCTGATCGATTTCAGTATGCCAGTGCATGCAGTTCCCGTCAGCATGGTAGTGGTACTCCCCGCCAGGGCCAGAATGACCGTGGCACAGTCCCAACCAGACTTCCTGCCTGTCCTCCTCGTATGCTCCCTCTTGGCCAGCGACGGCATCTCCACCTGGCCCGTCCTCGGGACCATAGATTGCGACGCCATTGACGGCGAATGCCACGGCACCCCTCTCTGGTGCCATGGTACAGCCCTCTGTTGAGACAACAGGATTACAGTCAGTGTCGTTTGTGGGTTCTAGCGGAATGGTGTAGCTCGCTGTCTGAGCATTGGCACAGCATCCGGGCCCAGAGTGAAAGTCGTGGTTTGGCAGCCCGTTAGTCGAGATTGTGATGTTTCCCGAATCCATCGAGAAACCAACTTCGCATTGCCAGTCATCTGCTTCACTGGTGTTGTAGTCGTCCACCATCGGACTACTGCCCTCATCACACAGTAGGATCCGAGACCACCATTCTTCCAGAGCTTCCACAGGTTCCCCTGTAGTCTCGTTTTCAATAGGTTCCTCCGTAGTCTCGTTTTCAATAGGTTCC
>JAPYUP010000025.1:0-6885 GCA_029940695.1 Candidatus Thalassarchaeaceae archaeon | reverse complement strand
CTGTGTATTCTCTTCAACAGTATCTCCAGCATCATCGTCATCAGGCTCTTGGACTTGATCTACAATTGTGATTAGGGCCATCCAAGTCGCCCGCTGTCCGCTAGAGTCCTCAGCTGAGATGCGTATCTTGTGAGTCCCGACTTCTAGGCCAGAGATCCCTATCATCACGAACTTACGCTCGTTTCCCATACTGTCGTATTGAGACCTGAACACGGTGTCGACTGGCAGGTCGTTGACTTCGACGCTGACGATTACCGAACCAAGCCTCTCGTCGAGCACTTCGATCTCCAGATCGTCAGTATCTCCGAGAGCAATCGTTCCGAGTATCGAACCCTCCAGAGTTGGAGGTTCGTCCACCTCCTCCACTGTTTCCCCAAAGCAGCCCGCGAATAGTGTAGAAACTAGCAGAGCGACCATCAGTGCGGTGCCAGTGCTCAAAGAATTTGACATGTATTTAGTGCCCATCTGCAATAGCCTATAACTCTCAATCTCAGTTGCGTGCAATTACTCGCAAAAACCCAAAATACAAGGCAGTGGCACGCTCAGTCACTCGTATGCCAATGATCTGACGTCGTGCAGGAACTCATCGACGTCCCAGTGAATCCCTGAATAGGCCACACGCTTCCTCTGCTGCTTGTCTATGATAAACGTCACAGTCGAGTGCCCGACCTCGTACTCCCCTAGGCTCTCTTCGTGCGGATTGGTTCCATCTGACTGGTTCGCTTCCTCGCCACCCTCCGGCGCACAACTCATCCAGTTTTCGCCATCTCGCTCCCAGCTCTCGTCGCACATGCAATGGGAGCTCGCTCCCGTACCCATGATCCATCCATGCCCCATGCAGTCCTCCCCTGGGGGGAGCAGGCTGACGTTGGAGCCGCTAGCCACCCATGCGAAGTGAGTGTAGGCCGTCATCAAGATCTCAGAGAGATTCGATTGTTCCTTGGTCCAGGTTTGGTCGGCTTTGTCCCATCTGTGGAGCTCCCAGCTCCACGACGAGTTCGCGGTGAAGTTGCCTATAGTCCCAGCCACCATGTCGATGCTCGTGTTTTCCTGCTCGAAGGCAAGCCTTGCGAACTCGTCAGCCTTGGCTGCTGTTGACAACTGCTCGTAAGGGTAGTCGATCTTCAGGGTGGAGTTGTCTGGGAACAGCACTGCGAAGCGGTTGTGTGCACCCTCGGGAGGCAGGCTGTTGGCGATGTGCTCCGCATCCACAACGACATTCCAATTGTCCCAGACCGCTTGCATCACGGACCCTCTCTCGTTAGTCAGGTGGTTCCACTCGTACCCCATGGCCCGCGTCCACTCGGATAGGTGGGCCACTGTGTCGCGTGCCGGATCGATAGTAACGGAGAGGATTTCGACGTCATCGCCGTAGTTCCCTAAGTTCTGATGGATGTAGTGCAGGTTGGCGGATATGATCAGGCACACGTCCGGGCAAGAGGTGTAGATGAATGCGACCACGACGACCTTGCCGTCGTAGTCGGCCAGACTGACTGATTCCCCGTCTTGATTGATGAGCGTGAAGTCGGGAGCTTCCGGCGGATTCTTGTACTCGGTTCCCAGTAACTCGACTCCGCCCTCACCTGAGCTCAGGCATCCCGGCAATAGTAGGATGAGCGAGAACAGGAGTGCCACCGTACGACCGCTCATTGAAAATCCTCATTTTCCGAGCCTATTTCACACTTCGGCGACCAAGTACTCGATGTCCCCCAGTACGAGCTCCGGATTCCAGTCAGTGTCGCCCCACCATACCCTCTGCCGCATCTGCTTGTCCACGATTATGGTTCCCGTGGTGTGGTCCACCCAGTAAGCCAGTGGGTGGTGCTTTACCGTCACATCGCCCTCGCTCTGCTGAGTGTCTAGGCCACAGCCGTTCGCATCCACAGACTCGCCCGAAGGGGTGTCAGGGCAGTTGTCGAAGCCGTCGACGACTCCGTCGCCGTCGACGTCGGAGTCGTAGGTAGTAAGTCCCACATCGAAATTCATCCATACGGGTTCGAGGTCGCCGAGCTCTCCTGTCAGGTGTGGCCACCCGAGTCCCCTCGTGCTCGCGTAATCGTGCATCACCGAGGAGTTGTCCGTCCACGGGTCGACTGTAATGCTCAGGATCTGAACTTCAGTGCCGTGTCGTTCTCCTAGCTGATCGACTATGAACGCGAGGTTGGCGCTCACCACTGGGCAGATGTCAGGACATCTCGTGAACAGAAATGCCACGACTACTACCTTTCCTTCGTATTGAGATAGTGATATGTACTCACCGTTCTCATCAATCAGGATAAAGTCCTGAACAGGAATTGGGGGAACGATGTCGTCACCATAGAAGACATCCGTTTCGCCATCTCCTAGGCATCCTGCAAGCAGTATAATGGCAGCCAAAATGAATGCCATGGCTGGCTCCCTCATTCTTCCTCGTCCCCCTTCACGTTGCGAATCACCCACACGAACACCGAGGCACCCGCTAGAAGAATTGCTGTACTCAGCAAAACGCTCTCGGCCCCCTTATTGCCCCCCTGGGGCCTAGGCTCGAGAACGTAGCCATTGCTTGGCAGGGTCTCCGTATGATTGTCGAGCCCTATCAAAAGTTCGACGGTCTGCCACAGGCTGCCATTTTCCATCACTCTGACCACATACTGCCCTTCCGTCCAGTTGGAAGGGTCAAGCCAGATCCAGCATTCGTCCTCGGTTGAGTTAGATTCGGCCGACGGCCCGGCATCACAGACTACATCGTCGATTCCGTCTCCGTCAAGGTCGACCAACAAACTGCGGTTGTGCTCAGCGGTGTTGTGGAAGATTAGCGTGTCGTTCTGTGTGACTTGAGCCGATTCCGGTTGGATTGCTTGGCTCCTCATGATGAATGAGTAAGTGTTCGCCCCATGAGCGGCCGCTATGGGCATCAGCAGTATGATTATCAGTAACGCGACCAGCATCTTTCTGTGCATATCGAACCTCAGTCATCGCTCGCTTCGATGGCCCAGAGTGCTGGGTAGTTATAGCGAGGGTCGAAGTCCTCGTCGAACTGCACGACGTATATCCCGCTGACCATCTCGGAGATTAGCACGAATCCCCTAGGATCGTACTGCAGACCCCAGTCGAATGGAATCATGCAAGCCGCCCAGCAGTCGGCCAAGTCGTACCCCATCACTTCTGAGGAGTTGTCCATCCACTCGGGGCCGGAGGGCAGGTAGTAGCCCACCGTGTGAGTAGGAGCGAGCTCGGTTATTGCCCTGAAGCCGCGATCGGGCTCTGGTACCCCGTTCTCCCAGACCAGTTCCTCCCACACGTGTCCGTGATCGGTGGTCCAGGAGCCAGCGTGGTAGTGCGCCCAGTAGGCGTGACCGCTGGGCCCAGTATCTCCGTTGTGGGGACTGTAGATGTATCCCCCCGGAATCCAATGCTGTGGGTGACTGCTGCCATTTTCCTTCATTCCCTCTCCGGGAAGCCTCCATTTCGAAACCAGGAAGGGCTTGGTCGGGTCGGTGGTGTCGATGGTCCACACATACCCAGTATGGTTGTCGTTTGAACCGTATTCCGGGGCTATCAGGGTGTAATGCCTCCAGTTCTCACCGTAGGTCGCGTCTTGGGGCCCGGAGCCACATTCTGTCGGCCACTCCTGCATCGGTGTCCACTTCTCGTTGGCGCCGTTGCAGACTAACTCATCGAAGGGGACTGCGTAGTGGATGTTGCCATTGCCCTGAGCCGTGTCCAGCCACTCATCAGCCGACATGTCTGCGTGCCCGCCGCCCTCGGGCCCGTACCACCCGCTGTCATCCGATGAGCACCCCATCCAGCGCCCGATCTCCTGAGGCCAAGAGACGCCGTATGGGTCGGCTACGTCAGGCGGCTCGGAGACATCGACTATGCGCAGCCCAGCATCCCAGTACGAAGCAATTAGCAGTTTCTGTTCGGTTTTGGGGTGGACGAAGAAGACGTGATCGTGATTGAAGACCGAGCCGCCGCAGGTGGTGTCTGCCTCGGGCGTGTAGGCCCCCCAGCGTAGGATCTCACGGCTGGAGTTCTGCTGCTCGTCGTTCTGGTTAGGCAACCAAGACTCGAAACCTAAGGGGACATAGAACACCTGCGTACCCTTCGCCGGGCCGCCCCCTGTAACCAGCTCTGGGTATGGGTCGGCACCAAACAGGAACAGGTGACACTTCTCACCCGACCATAGAGGATTGGCAGGCTCCCAGTCGCAGTACACGTGAACGTCTTGGTTGTGGAATCCCGCCGGTGGGTTGTTCCACTCTGCGACCTTGATCGGGCTGGTCTTGTCCCCGACGTAGATGACATCGAGGCGGTTCATTCCGCTGTTGGCGTCATCGTCGTTGGGAATCGGGTCGAGCTCGCTGTTGGTCAACTCGTGGTTTATCAGGACCCAGTTGTTGTCTGGGGTGACCTTGATGTCGATCATCCTAGCAATCTCAGCGTAGTAGGTAGACAGCAGCTGTATGTTGTTCGGGCTGCTGATGTCAATGATCTCGAACTGGTTGTAGCTTGAGACGTATGCGTAGCACCCGCCGCTGCCATCCGGAAAAATCTCGCAGTCCTCGTCGAAGTTGCCCTCGATGGCGATCTCGGAGTTGTCGCCGGGTGTCGGTCCGACGTTCTTCCAATCTGGGTAGCAGGGCCGACCGGCGGTGTTGTCGAGCTCAGCCGGAGGCTTAACCTGCCCGTCGCAATTGAGGTTGTGGTAGTCGATCAGATTGGCGTTGGGCGTTGAGAGGCGGTGGGCGGGCATGTCGTTGTGGGAGTGATTGGCGTCCTCGATCTCTATCACCGGGTCTATCCACTCCCACTCGTCACCATCCTCGTTCCCATCTTCGAGGAACGACAGGCAGCCAGAGAGCGGTGCAAGAAACATCAGTGTGACCATCAGCCACATTCGCAGTGCTGCCATTGCCTCGTTCCGAGTCTAACTCCGATATGAACGTGCACCTCACCCGTTACAGGCTCCCGCGGAGCCGCATCACGAATCTAATGGGATGCCATAAGGCGCATCGATGTCCAGTTGGACGATGTACATCCCGCTCGTTATGCAAGACAGGTAGGTGTAGCCCTCGTGGTGCTCTGCAGCCCACAGGAACGGCGTCCAGCCGAAGTCGTAGAACGAGCTGTCTGGAGCGACTCCGTCCTGCGCGTGGGGCAAGTGGTAGCCGACAGTCGCATCCATGTGTGCATCGGTCTTGTTGCCTTCTGCAAGGCCTGCTACCATCAGTGACTCGACGTCGATTACCCACAGGCCGGAGTGGTAGCTGGAGAGGTAGATCCTAGCATCCCACGCCCCTCCGTGGCTGTTGTCGGGAAAGCCTGGGAGCCCGGTCTGGAAGACCTCTGTGTCGGCGTTGTGCGGGCTGAACAGCAACCACTCCTCGCCGCCGGGAATGAAGTGCTCCCAAGCGAATGGAATCTCCCAGCCGTGGATGAGCTTGGGATGGAAGCGGACGTTACCATTCACCTCCTCGTAGTCAGTGGTGTCCAGAAGGTAAGCCATCCCAGTTCCCACCGAAGTCTCCAGGACCTCGGTTGCCAGCATCGTCAGGTGCCTCTTGCCTTGGGGGTACCCAAGGTGGCTGGCATCGACCATCTGGTCGAACGGCTCTGCGTAGTGGATGTAGGAGGCACGCCCCCCGTTCTCGTTGCCTGTGGTGCCGCTGTCGGGCTCGCCATCACCATCGAAGTCCTCGAAGTCCATCCATAGGCCGACCTCGGGAGCGCGCCAGATGCAGCCCGCTTGGGTGCCGCCCGAGAGTCGGCATAGCGAGCCGTGCCAGAGGTACTCCGCCAGATCCTTGTCCGGGTGGGGCACGTCGGAGACATCGAAGATTCGCAGCCCAGCCTCCCAGTATGCGCCGTAGATGTAGGTGCGACCGTGTCGCGGGTCATTCGCTTCCTCTCCCGGCCAGGTCTGCACCGTCATGTCGTGGATGTAAATCCAGCCACCGCGCGTGGTCTCCCACGAGACCTCCGCCTCGCCGACCTTGACGATTCGAGGCAGGTCGCCGAACCCGGCGAAGTTGAGGTGTGCGATGGTGATGCCGCCGCAGGCGTCACCCTGCCCTACGTCGCACGACTCGTACTCGGGGTTGGCAACGAAGATGTACCACTCGTTGTCGATCATGTGGGTGTACAGGTTGTGCGGGCCGCTCGGGTGGTCAGCGTCGTACCAGAAGTCGACGAAACTCGGATTACCCTTGTCGGTCACATCGACTAGGGTAACAGAGACCTGAGCCGGGTCCTCCCACTCTCCGACGTTGGGGTCGGCGGCACCGGGGTCGATAATCTGGTTCTGGAGGATGACGTACTCGCGAGCATTGTACTCGAGGTACTTGACGTCGAAGACCTGCGTGTTAGGGTCGTAGTAGACGCCGGTCACGGTGGTGTTTGAGGGATTCGTGACATCGACGATGTGCAACTCCTTCCACCCCGCGATGTAGGCGTAGGTATGCCCGTCAGGCGAGTCTGCCACCTGGATCTCGGCGTTGCCCGTGTCGGTCAGGGTGTTGTAGGAGACTGGCTGGATGTTTTCTGTGTACAGGATGTGCTGGCTCGCGTTGCGGTGGTCGTGACCCTCGTCCTGTAGGAGCGGGTCGACCATGGAGGCAGCCCCCTCGTCGACTTCGTCAGTACCGCGGGCCAGGAGGAAGGCAGAGGCACTGGCGACTATCACGCAAACAGCGAGCACCGCGCCCAATATCACGCGCTGACCCTCCATGGGGCTGCCAGACTCCGGGTCATGTTGAAGCCATCGCTGCGCTGCGGCAACACATGCGCCCTCGCACGACCTTTGCCCTCGCCCTCGCAGCCCTCATGCTGCTTCCACAGGGCGTTGCAGCGCACGAAGCCAAGGAGTACACGTTCCTGCTCAGGGAGGACGGCTCCACCCCTAGC
>JAPYUP010000024.1 GCA_029940695.1 Candidatus Thalassarchaeaceae archaeon | reverse complement strand
AGCGGTCACCTACCTCACTACGCGGACATGATGTACCCCCCGATGGAGATGGACGACGGGGCCTACTACTTACGTGGAATGAATTGCCCGTTCCACCACTTGATTTTCACCAACAAGAAGCGATCATACAGGGAGCTTCCCCTGCGCATAGCGGAATACGGTACTGTCTATCGGAACGAGCTCTCAGGGACTCTCTCTGGACTGCTCAGGGTCAGGAAAATGGAGATGAACGATGCTCACGTTTATTGTCGACTCGATCAGGTCGCTAGCGAAGTTGAAGGAAACATACGCATGGCACAGGACTACTACTCTACGTTCGGCTTCGAGGACTATAACTTCCGGCTCTCGTTGTGGGACCCCCAGAACAAGGACAAGTACATCGATCAGCCGGAAAATTGGGAGGCGACCGAGGATCATCTGCGCCGTATCCTAGATGATCTCGGCGTGGACTACGTAGAGGCTGTGGACGAAGCCGCCTTCTACGGCCCCAAGATCGATATTCAGTTCCGCACAGCGCTGGGGCGGGAGGAGTCGATTGCTACGATTCAACTGGATTTCGCGGCCAAGGAGCGATTCGGTCTGTCTTACATGGACGAGACGGGGAATGAGAACAGCGAAATCTTCGTCATCCACCGAGCACCGCTCTCGACTCACGAGCGGTTCGTCGCCTTCCTGCTCGAGCAGTGGACAGGAAATCTGCCAACATGGCTCTCGCCCATCCAGGTCCAGGTCATAACCATCTCAGAGAAGCACCGGGATTACGCTGCCGGGGTCCGAGAGGCACTTGAGACAGCGGGAGTGAGGGTGCAAGTGGACGACTCCGACAACACGATTGGTAAGAAGATCAGGACTCATCGCAAGATGCGCCCCGCCTACATGGTGATTCTAGGGGACGACGAGACAAGGGACGGCACTGTCTCCATTCGCGCTCGCAATGGAGACCAGCGCAACGGCGTCAATCTGACTGAGTTCGTGGCGGACATCTTCGCTGAGATCGCGAATCGCAGCAAGGAGATGGGCATCGTTCAGTGATGTTGCTTTTTACATCGATTCGGCGTGATTATCAATACGGAGTCCCGCCTAGGCACGACTCCTGATGGCTGCAGACTCTGATTCCGAGTCCCTCGACGAAGCAGAGCATGCCGAGACGATGCTTGGGGTGGCGCGCTCTGTCGTGTCGACTTGTCTAGCCGTTCGTCGCGAAGATACCGTACTTGTAATCACGGACCCAATGACATCCGTCATCGCTAGAGCCCTGTACGAAGCCGCTGCCAGGATAACCGACAGGATACTACTGGTCATGATTCCACCGAGCCTAAAGCGAGGAGCAGAGATTCCCAGCGTGGTGGCCGATTTGATGAGGAACGCAGATGTGATAATCATCGCGACTCGAAACTCATTCACCCACACGCGCGCTAGGGCCAATGCATCCAGAGAAGGTGCAAGAATCGCATCCATGCCGGGAATAAACGCTGAGGTGATGTCTCACGGGATGACTGAGGACTACACCGCGCTCCGCCGCGAGATTCGTGGCATGAACTCTGTGTTCAGGCGGCGGCGGAACGTCCACGTGACTACGGCCGCCGGCACGGACTTACGCTTCACCACAGGTAGTCGTTGGATACTGGACGACACTGGACTGATTGTCAGACCCGGAGCCGTAGGGAACCTACCGGCAGGGAAGATCTTCGTTATGCCCCTGGAGGGGAGTGCTAGCGGGACAATCGTCATCGACGGCACCTGGGAAGGAAGGATTCTGGAAGAACCGCTAAGGTTCGATATCGAAGACGGTCTCGTTACCAGCATCGAGGGAGATGAACTGGCAGACGATATCAAGTCGATCTTGGAACTGGCCGAGTCAGGCCTCAGGAGAAATAGGGAGCGCGCCTACACCCTAGCCGAGTTCGGCTTCGGCATGAATTCGCGAGCTAGGCTGGTCGGAAACAGGCTCGAGGACCAAGTGGTGCGCGGTTCTGCATACTTTTCGTTTGGTGACAACACGGCTCTGGGTGGCTCCGCAAAAGTCGGGGTGAAGATGGGGGGCGTCATGTCGAAGCCATCCTGCAGCCTAGATGACATCACCCTACTCCTAGATGGAAAGGTAACTGCGTCATAGGGTTGGTATGATGCGCGCAATCCTCTGGTGCAACGCGACGCAGCCCTCCCAGTCGGTGATAGATACAGTTCTGGAAGAAGGTGTACCAGTTTTTGGAGTCGATGCAGGTGCCGACCGGGCCGCCGAGTACGGGGTCGAGGTCGAAGAGGTTCTCGGCGACCTCGATTCGGTCGATCGCTCCAGGTGGGAGAGCGCGTTGCACGAACTACCGGACCAGTCCAGCAGCGATCTGGCCAAGTCAATCACGCTGTTAATCGAGCGAGGCTACACTGAGATCGACGTGGTTTGTGTCGACGGCGGCAGCCCAGATCACGTCCTAGGGAGTTGGGCTGCACTCTGCGAGACCCCTGGAGGGGCTCGTATCCGCCTGCATCACGAGGATGCAGTCGCCTACAGGCTCCATCCGCGGGACGGTGGCTTGGAGCTCGATATCAGCGAGGGACAGGAGTTCTCCGTCTTCGCACTCCAGCCCTGCAGGGCTTGGGTCTCAGGTGCCAAGTGGGAGGTTGATGGCGAACCGATGTCATTCTCCACCAAGGGCCTGCATAACGTGGGAACAGGAGAGATGGTCAGAATCAATGCAGACGGGGTCCTAGTGGTTTTTTCACCGCGATGACTACTCCTCTTCGGCAGTTCCGTGGTGAATCTGCTTAGCAAGCATCAGGGCGATCGGACGGGTCCGCTCATCCTCCTCGAGGACAATTCTGAGAATGATGACGAGGGGCACCCCAATAATCGCTCCCGCGATTCCCCAAACGTTAGCTGAAATCATTACCGTCAGCAACAGTACAAGCGGGCTGATTCCGAGCCGCTGGCCGGACAGGTTCGGCTCGATGATTGATCCGAACAGCTGCTGGTTGGCCAGCAGAGCGATTGCCATGGCAACAGCCATTCCTGGCTCGAGCACGATGAAAGCGATTATCACCGGAGGAATCGTTGCTAGAAGGGCACCCAATACTGGGACGAAGTCCAACAGGAAGCAAAGGGTCCCAAATAGAAACCAGCCCGGGATGTCGAAGAGCAGCGGGGACAAGAGGAATGTTAGCACGATGGCTTGCCCTGCGCTGCAAGTCGCCTTGGAAATCACATACGTGGAAATCGATTCAGAGGAGTTCGAGACAATATTTTCAATCCTCCCAATTGAGTCGGGGAAGGCAGCCCGGAATCGATCGGGGAGGGTCTTTTCCTCCAATATTATGAAGATCAGAAACAACAAGACTGCACCCATGGTGGTCATGAAACTGGCAAGAGATCCCAGGATAGAAGTCACGAAGACCTCGATGTTCTCAACCGTGATTACTGAGGCGATAATCTCAGAGCTACTGAATCCTTTTTCCAGCCCATACAGGTTGGCCTCCGAAAGCCTCACCATCTTGGAATCTAACTTTTCAGCCATCATCGGGACTTCGTCGATGAACGACGAAAGATTGCTGTAGAGGACTATCGAAATACCATAGGCGAGCAATACTGAGAACGCGAGAATCAATGCGTACGCTATTATGCTACTGCCGACCCTCTCGAACAGGAATTTCTCTGGGGCGCGAATCAGGAAATAAAGAAGGATCGCAATCGCGAGGGGCATCAAGATGGCCTTCAGGTGCACGAGAGCAAGGTAGGAGACGAGCATCACAACGGAAAAGCTGGCAGCAGTGGTCGTCGTGGAGCGACTAGGGGCAACGACGCTCTCCGACATGTAAGCCTCGGATGCTGGTCGAGCAATCAAGAGTTTCCCCGGCGGCCTGAGTGGCCGATGGCCCGTTCGTAGACCGCTAGGAAGGCAGTTGCATTGCCCTCAAGAGTGAATTGGTCGAGGACCCTCTTCCGCCCCGCGGCCCCCTTGGCGATCAGTTCTCCTGAGGATAACATCGACAGCATGGATTCGGCGAGTGAGTTCTCTCTCATCTCACAAAGCCCGCCAACCTCCTCGTCAATCATCTCTGTCAGCGGTGGGAGGTCGAAGGTCAGGCAGGGCGTCCCAGAGGCCATCGCCTCCAAAGGCACGAGTCCCTGGCCCTCGTAGTAGCTGGGATAGCAAACAAGGTCCGCGATCGAAAGGCACGCAGCAAGTTCATCGAACTTCATTCCAGATTCTATCGAAACGTGCTCGCCGATGCCCAATGCCCTAGCCAACCGAAGGAACTTGGACCTCAAACCCCCGCGACCCACTATCAGGAGGTGGGAGTCTGGTGACTCCTTGACGACCTTCGCGAAAGCCCGGATGAGCATCGTGTGGCCCTTTCTTGCAGCTAGTCTGCCTACAGCGAGAATTAGATTGGTCTCCTGGTTAGCGCCATATCTCTTCCTCAGTTTGTTAGAGCGATCGATATCGTCCTCGGAGTCGAGATGGAGTGGCCTGTAGAGCTCCGTATCGACCCCCCAAAGTATCGTTTCGCAGTCCCAATTATTAGGTGGAGAATAATTTGTCTCGAAATCATTTCTGGTGGCAACGCTGTTCGCGACACAGATCTCTGAGTGATTAATGGCGATGTTTTCGAATTTCGCATAGTGATTTGCAAATCTTCGAATAGCGATGTCATTGACGTTCCACCGAGCGCCTTCCTCTCCGAACTGTGAACTCAAAACGAGTCCTCTCGCCTCTCCCTTCCATGACCCGTGAAGACTAGTTATTACTGGGGAGATCTTACGAGCGCGCTCGAACTGTTTTTCATTCCAAGCTAGCAATGGCACGTGTACGTGAATCACGTCTACTGGTTCCCGTTTGTGCAACTTTTCCAGAGCCCTGAGGACCCATCGACCATACGATCTTGTGAACTCCATTGGAATCCTGGCCCACGGCACTTCGGCGACCGTCACTCCTTCGACTCGAGGTGGCTTGCCCCCACCCGAACGAGTGATTACTGTGACTCTATGTCCCTTTGCAGCCAGCGCCGCCGAGAGGTGGTAGACAGTCGAGCCCATCCCACCCCATCTTGGAGGGTATTCCGCACTGAGCATACAGACGTGCATGACTTGGCCTCAACCATGGGCGTAGGGGCGCGTTCTTGAAGCGAACGGGGGGCGATGGGGACGAAACGCGCTACAATAGTTAAAAAAAACCGGCCCGCTGGACAGTTTCCCCATGACAAATCCTCTGCCCGTTCACGTGACAGTAGTCATTCCAACTAAAAACGAGGAGGAGGCGATAGTAGAGACCATTCGCAGCGTGCCGAACGACGGCTGGTGCGAGAAGCTCGATTTCCTCATAGTTGACGGTAACTCCACGGACAGGACCCGCGAGCTCGCCGAGCAGGAGGGAGCAACAGTCTACCTCGAGCCACGTAAGGGATATGGTCGAGCCTACAGGACCGGTTTCGCCATCGCGCAGGGCGACGTCATTACCACCATGGATGCAGACTGCACCTATCCAGGTGAGGAAGTTCCCGCCTTGGTTCAAAGGCTAATCGAGGAGGATCTTGAATTCATCACCTGTGACAGGCTCCGCAGGGCCGAAGAAGGCAGCATGTCTGGTTTGCATGGCTTAGGAAACTGGGCGCTCTCATTCACTGCCCGCATGTTGAATTGGTATGGTATCCACGATTCTCAAAGCGGAATGTGGGTATTCCGAAAGCACGTCATGGATAATCCGAAGATGCGCCCCACCAACGACGGTATGCCCCTCTCCGAGGAGATGAAGATCAACGCACGTCGCCTCTATGGACGCAAGGCAATTGAGGTCTCCGTGCCCTACCGAACGCGAGTTGGGATAGCTGAAATCAATACTTGGGGTGACGGCTGGAAGAACTTCAAGTTCCTGTTCGCCAAGCGCTTGGGCCTGAATAGGGAGATTACTCCTTGGGGTCCTGAGGAGGCGGAGGACTAGAGTCTTCGTCGAACTCCAAATCCATCTCCGTGGGAACGAACGAGCTCCACCTCTCGATCTCTGCAAGATCCTTGATAATCTCGAGCGAACGTCTCCTCTGGTAGGTCATGCCGGCCAGCCCCATGACGAGCATAGAGATCACTAGGAAGGGAAGTCCTGAGTTAGTGAGCCACTCGACCAGGCCGCCGTCGGCGGGCTGGACGATGGGTATGGTTTGGACGAGCCCAGGACTGACCAGTTCCCCGTCGAGAGCGTAGACTTCGACCTTGACCCAGGAGCCCTCAGAGACTAACCAGGTTCCGCGATTTGTCCAGATGCCGTCATTTTCAACTTGATCGCCGCCTTGGCCGTCATCACGGAAGTAAAGCGCCTCGGACACGCCCCCAGAGGACATCTCGCCGCGAACCGTGTCCGTGGTCCCATCTGAGTCTTCCAGCCTGACCGTGGTGACCACATCTGTGGGCACGTCGACCTCAATCTCCAGCACCGATATGGCGAGATTGTGGAGGACAGGGGCTGACGAGCCGATGGTGATGTTGATCGAAGCGTAGGATTCTGCGCCCCTTGAGTCCTGCACCATCAAGTTGACTCTAACCGGCCCCGGCATGAACGACAGCGTCACGTTCTGCCGATCGCTCAGAACCTCTCCGGTGGTTTGTAGTGACCACTCATAGAGCACAATATCGTTGTCGTAGTCGAAGGAGTCAGAGGCACTGAGGATTATGCTATCACCCGGGGGGACGTACTGCCAGTCGAGCAAGCCCGAGATGACAGCCATGGGACCGGTCTCGAGCACCGTGAGCGCCTGCGAGTGGGTACGCTGGAGGCCGTCCGAGTCAGTAAGCACGAAGGTCAGCGTGTGGGTTCCTGCCATCATGTAGTCGTTGTACCAATATTCGCAGCAAGGCACACTGTCCAGAATCGGCTCTGCCATTAGATCGGAAAGAACGGTAACTGTGAATTCGTCACCGTCGGCATCGAAGGAATTCCTGAAATCGAAGAGGACCGGGAGATTAGAATGGACCTCGGTGACGATTGGTGAATCCAGCACGAGGACCGGGGCACTCTTCGAGACCTCGAGGCTTAATGAGTCAGAAACCGGCTGGCTGGAACCATCATCGAGAGTCAGGGTGATTACGTGAGTTCCCGCGGACAGGCGAGCCTGGATGCTCCAACCGCTACCCAGCGGCTCTTCCATGAGGTCGCTCTGCCACAAAACGCTCAATATGTCCGTACTCGAAGTTGCCAATGGGTTGCACAGAAGGCCGCTTCCATTGGCTGGCAATTCAAAGCATGAGACGTCCCAGTCCCCCGACCCAGTCGCATCGAAATTCACCAGCACCGAGGAGTCGGTGGAGAAGCCATCTTGTGGGGAGGAGATGATTGCATGAGGGGCAGAATTTGAGACGGAAATCTGTGTAGAGATGGAGTTCCACTGTCCTGCGTGCTCGCCAAGGCTGTCTGAAGCATAGAACGTGATTACGTGATCCCCCTTCGAGAGAGTGCCGGTGAATCCTATGGAATCGGGTGATGAGCCAGACGCCAACAGGCCATCGATTGACGAGTGGAACTCGAATTTGACTGGATCCGCTTCAGGGTCAGTTGTCGCAGAGCCGTCCAGGCTTATCCAGTCTGAGGAGGTCTGACCGTTCCTTTGAATCTCCCACACGGGATTAGGTAGCTCATTGTAAAGAACGACGTCGAAGGCCCAGTTAACGGTGTTCAATCCATCATATGCGAATATCTTGACCTCGAAACTATCCTGAGGGGCCCCGATGAAGTTTCTCACTATCTCCATGGGACAACTCGGGTTGTTAGGATCAATATCCACAGACTCAAATTCTGCTTCGGCCCAGCACCACAGCGGCCCTTCGACATCGTAGGTTCCCTCCAAGGAGATGGTAACAGACGCAGTCTGACCGAGATACAAGATTCCCCACGCTTCGACTTGCGGCTCCACCACTTGGACCGATAGCACGGGGGGGCGGTTCACTAGGGTGATTGTCCTAGTTTCATTTACGCAATTTCCCGCTTCGTCGCAGAGGGTCGCGGTAATCTGGTGAGCCCCATCGGAAAGGCACATTTCACCTATGTTGGCGATGAAGTAGGAGCCGTTTCCGCTACCATTTGTCGCACATGAGGATAGGTCTCCGTCGATGCTGCTGGTCCAGCTGTAGGTCAGGGCATCGAGATCTAGGTCGAAGCTATTGTTGGCGGAGAATTCGACCTCGGAGCCTGACGAGATTTCAAGTTCATCGATTGGGAGGTCCCAAATCAGGAATGGGGGCTGCGGGGATAACTCCAGTCTACAGTACGCCCTCTTGTCATCGTCGATGGCTATCGGAGACGTGTAATTCGTCTCCCCATCATAAGTGCAAGAGACATTGGCGTAATTTTGTGAGCCCCACCCTCCAGAGGGGAGCCAGCGCAGCCCCACGAACGGGCCAAGGGTCTCGAATCCGGAGAAGGGGAGGGTGGTGGAGGAGTTGTCCTCGTACAGATCGAAGGAAATGTCAGTCTGAGCCATTGGGATATTCAATAGGTTCTGATTGATTGCGAAGACCTTCAAGAAATAACTCAGGTCGAGGATGTTGTTCGATTCGTTCGAAGTTGGAGTGCCTATGGAAGATGACGAAATCCAGCGTATCCAACTGTCACCGAGCATCGAGAAAGAGTCGGTTAAATTGGCACCGGCGACGAACCATGAGTCGGTGAAGTTGACGAAGCTCGACGAGACTGACGGGCGGGCCGTGCAGGCGAATCCGACGTTGGCGGCAAGAAGCTCCGTGTGCTCACGCAGCTCCAGGCAGCCGGTCGACGAACCGCTCTGGATGACGCTGTCGTTGAGGTAGGAGGTCAGAGAGCCCTCGGCACTCCACGACATACCGAGGTTGTCCCCATTGAGGTCGAGCAGGCTAATCTTGGCGTCCGTCTCTACGAGCTCGATTGCGAACGTGCTTGAGTTGGAGACGATCTTCATGTCGCTGATTATCACGTGGCCGTTTTGACTCAGCCCGCTGTTGTCGACCCCCAACCCAATCCCACTGGTCGGGTCTCTGACCTCAGTGTGCAACAGCTGCAAATCTATCGAGTCTTCAACCAAATATCCGACTTGGTCCCCATCTGACGTACAAGAAAAACAAGTTACGTTTTTTCCGCTGCTCTCGACGTAATTCGACTCCTTGAACCAAATTCCAGCCCCGTCGTTCCCAGAGGTGGTCACGAAGGAAAGTTCGACGTTCCCGGAGTCGATCACTGAGATTCCGTGCCCGTTGTTTTCGCTAACTGAGACCCCCGAGAGGGCGGGGTGGAACTCCTTGGCGAACAGCCCAGTACCGCCTGAGCCGCTGATCTGCCAGTCCGAACCGATCACACCCCCCTTCGTTAGGTGCGCCCCTACTCCACTAGAATTCACGATTTCCAACCCGATTATCTGCGGGGGCCCCGACGATGTCCAGGATGCACTCCTGATTGCCAGGCTGGCCCTCTCCCAAGGTTGAGCCAGCGTGGATGGGTTACCGTTGTTATTGAGCGTCAGATTGGTGATTTTTGTGGAGGAGTCAATCATATAGAAACGAGAGGGGACGGGGTTGTCTTCGATTAGGTTCTGGCCGGTGAGACGGACGGAGCTGGTATTCACGTCCATCGCGTGCATGCCGAGACCGGGCGTCTTGGCTCCGGGTCCGCCAGTTCCACGAATTACCAAGTCCTCGAAGACGGCCTGGCTGTTGTGAAGGTTGGAGATGTCGGACTTGTCGTAGTAGCGATCCACGCTGACACCTCGGTACATCGAGTCCTCGATGGTGGCTCTCACGAAGGTGGGACGGGTGGTCATTTCCTCCGATATATGACGTACGAAAATGCCTGTGTCTGAAGTTTTAACGATGATGTCCTCGAGCAATGGAATACTATCCTCCACCCACACTCCCACAGCTGCAGCTAGAGTGGCTCCCGATACATTCTCCACCACGATTCCTCTCACAATCCCACCACTCGATCCCCAGAAATTCAAACCACGAGTCATCAGATTAGTAATGCTGGCGTTGGTCAAAACCACAGTGCTCTGATAGCCGATGCTGACACCGAATCCATACCGGTAGCTAAGGGAGGTTCCGTGCAGGTCCTGACCGCCTCCATCGATCACGAGATCGGTGATTACAGGTGAGGCGTAATCGAACAGGTCGATCCCAACCCGATCGGCGTTCAGGATAGTGAGGTTGGAAATTCTCGGGTCTGATCCGTAGATCGTGATTCCGTAAACCGATTCGGTAATCGACAAGTTGTCAATCGAGGATCCGAAGCCATGGCTTGTGGAATTGAACTGGATTCCATCGTGGTCGCCTCCAGAGCTGTCGACTTCGAGAGTCACGGGGTCCGAGGCCGTGCCCTCGACCGTCAAGCGCCCCTCGACGTAGATTCGCGAGCCGTCGCTGATTTGGACGGTGGTTCCCGCAGTAATCTGCAGGACCTGCCCGTCCCCTACCGTGTAATCGTCGATCTCCACAACGCCGGACCATACCGTGGTCGACTTGGATTGGGGTTGGGCGGACGCAGCGGTCAGAAGGGGGGCGCACAGCATCAGCAGGACCAGTAGAGTGGCCCGTCCCTTCGGGAAGAGAGATTGGTCATGCACGATTTCTCGGCTTACCGCATCTTTGTTATCCCTTGGGATGGATTGAGTGAGAAAAACACAGGACTCATAAACAGGCAGTAGACGGAGTCGCTCCGATGGCCTCTGAAGCGGTGACCAAGGTTGCGTGGGTCCTGATTGAAGTTGACCCTGGGATGGAAAGGAAAGTCTACCAGCAGCTCTTGGAGATTGAGAACATCACGGAGACGCACATAGTCTTCGGACCGAAAGACATCGTAGTAAAAATCGAGTTCCTCTCGGAGAGTGAGATGACCGAGACTCTGATTAGTAAGATGAGGATGGTAAGCGGAATCAAGGACACTACCACGATGATAGCCTTGGAGGTGTGATGAATGGCTGTCGGATTCCTATTAATCACCACCGAACCCGGCCGCGAGAAGGAGGTTCGGGCTAGAATCGCTGAACTGCCCGCTTGCAAGGGGACTTGGATATGCTTTGGCGCATTCGATCTTTTCGTGAAGCTAGAGGACGAAGAGGACGAGCTCACTCGCTGTATCGTTCAGGATATCCGCCAGCAACTAGACGGAATCAAGGACACGACCACCCTGATCGGCGCCGAGATCTGAGCTACTAGAGCGCCTTGGAAAGACGCTCAAGCAGCTCCTTCGCCGCGTTGTTGCACTCCGCCGACCTGAATCTCCCAATCGCTTCCCGCCAATGAGAGAGGCGGTTCTCGGGCTCGAGGGTGCCCCTCCAGTACCACCACTGAGCCGTCAAGCGTCTGTAGGCAGGTACGTCATCGCGCAGGGCCTCCGGAGAGAGTTTCGAGTGGGCCTCACGAAGCCAGTTCGGCGGGTCGGGACCGCATGCCCCCAGTGCGATGTGGATGGTACGAAGGGCTTCAAGCGGGTCGTTAGACGCCTCGATGTGGCCGTGGGCAGCCTCTAGGGCCTCGTTGGAGGGTTTTCCCTCCGTCCTCGCCGCTAACCTCGCCCGTAGATCTAGGGCAGCTAGGCGGGGATCCTCCGAGCCGAGCCTCGACTCGAGAGCACTGCGGGCGAAGGCTGCGGCAGACAGGTCACCGGTGTCCGATGCAATGGAGTGACGGAGAAGGTCGAGGGCGAGTTCGGCGACGCTGCGGTCGTCGGACTCAAGATCAGACAGCTCGACTGAGCCGATGCCGTCCAAGATCTCCTTTGCGAGGGAGGGGTGAATGAGGCCTGGAAGACGGTCATCGTAGAGTCTGACCAGCGAGGTGATGCTCGCTCTGGCCCGCTCCCCTGGCTCGAGTCCTTCAAGGGCGAGGCGCTCGAACTCGTCGGCGTGCTTGGAATCGCCCTGAATACGAGCGAGGCGAGAGATGCGTAGGTGCCGTCGGGGGCCTTCCGTGAGTTTCTCGATGTGGGCGTCTGCTATTGTCGGCTCGCCGCGCTCCAAGGCGATGTCGGCGGCGCACTCCCGCAGCCCCTCGTCGTCGCTCAGTTCCACGGCCTGCTCGATCAGCACCGCTGCGGCAGCGCTGTCCTCGCCGGCAATCACCGGAACGTGCTCCAAGACCCATTCGGGGTCCGGGTTCCCACCGGAGCTCAGGCGGTGGTGGGCCTCAATCCTGCGTGCTCTGGTACCCTCTCGCGAGGACCATCGGGCGGCCTGCTCGGAGTGCAGGTCGGAGAGGTTGGCATCGGACCAGGTTCCCCTCCTGACGTTGCGAATCAGGTGGTGCGGCTCAACCATGGTCTGTGCCCAGCGCAGGATAGCGGCCTCGTCCAACTCCTCGGTACCATCGGGATCGAACATCTCCTCGATGGCCAGAGGCAGCGGTGCTAGGCACAGCTCGTCCAGCGAGCCGCTGCCGCTTTCGCTCAATCGCCGAATCACGGTCGCCTCGACGTAGGACTGCACGGCCTCGACGCGCTCGGGCAGGACATCCTCTGGAGTCCAAAGGCGCATCGCGAGGGGATGTCCCCCAAGCGCCTCTGCTATGGAGAGGGCGGTCGAGTCGTCGAGTTCGTCGGGCAGCAGCGGCGTAGCCTCTGAGGGGGCTAGGCCATCGAGCCTGTGCTCCTCGAATCCGGAGAGCTCGCTGAAGGGGTTGGGTGCGCGGACGACGGCAAGTACGGCAGCTTGGGTGCCCGAGCATACGCCGAGCAGCTCCTCGATTCCCGCGATGTGGCGTGAGCTGAGCTGCTGCGCCTCATCGAGAACCAGCACCGTGCGCATGGAGTCCACGGCAGCTGCGATGGCGTCGGGCGAGGAGGGGGCGGGATCCCCGAGCCACATCGCGCCGACGGCAGCTGCGTCGGTGTCGGTGTTGCAGGTTGCCCAGCGCACAGTCCAGCCCGTCTCCAAAAGGGTCTCCACGACCGCTCGGGCCAAGCTGGTCTTGCCAATCCCAGGCAGTCCGTTGAGCAGGACGCTGTCGCCCTCGGAGAGGCTCTGCGAGAGCGCGGAGACCTCGTCGTCGCGCCCATGGAGTAGCGCGGCGTCCGGAACCGGGCCGCTAGCGCGGCCGCGACGGGCGGAGACGGTGTCTCGTTGGGGCGCGACCTCCCTGCCCTCCAGGGTGATGTGCACGACCTTCCGTCGGCGCGAGCCGGCACCCGTGACGTGGGCGCTGCGAATCGTGACGAAGCCCGCGGACTCGAGCTCGCTTAGGGGTGAGTGGACTGCCGACCTGACCACTCCGACGGCCGCGGCGATGCCTGGCAGGCACAGGGCCCGCGGGACGTCCCAAGCACCCTCCAGGTCACTGCCGAAGCGAGCCAGGTGGGCCAGGATTCTGAGCTGGGGCTCGGTCAGCACGCCCCGCGGGTGAAACCAGCGTTCATGAGCGTACACCTGCAGCGCATCACCCCGCATGACCGTCGACGCGAGCAATCTGGAGCTGCCTGACAAGCCCGGAGTCTACCTTTTTCGTAGGGCAGACGATCGCGTGATGTACGTAGGCAAGGCCACCGACCTACGCTCCAGAGTCAGGTCGTACTTTGCAGGGCGGCCTGACCGCGAGATGGTTCCCCGGCTGGTCAAGGATTCGGACAAGGTCGACTGCATAGTCACCCAGAGTCCGTCCGAGGCCCTAATCCTCGAACGCCAGCTGATACGTAAGCACAAGCCGCGTTACAACTCGCTGCTCAAGGACGACAAGTCGTACCCCTTCATCGCCCTGACTGACGAGACGCATCCCCGCATCCTCTACACTCGACACCCACCCAAGGGTGCCAGACTGTGGGGGCCGTTCCCCGACGCAGGCGCCGCCAAGCGTGTAATCCAGCTGCTCAGGCGCCAGTTCGGAATACGGGACTGTCCGGAGCTGCTGCCGCAGGGCTGCTTGGCCATGCACATTGGCCTGTGCGCGGCGCCGTGCATCGAGCCCGAGGGCTACGACGAGCGCACTAAGGCTGTGATCAGCGTGCTCGACGGCGATGCAGCGGTCCTAATCGAGGCACTGCAGGGGGAGATGGACGTCTCCGCCGAGGGCCTCGAGTACGAGCGCGCGGCACACACCCGCGACATGATCGCATCGGTCCAGCGCACGATCTCTCAGCAGGTCATCCACAGTCGCTTCTACCAAGACTGTGACGCGGTCGGCTTCGCCTCCGAGGGCGACACCGGCTGCCTCGTCATCCTCCACGCCAAGGACGGCATCATCCAAGGCCAAGTGGACTACCCGCTAATCCACCGCGGCGACGTCGTCGACTCGGTCTCGCTGGTGCTCGCCGAGCACTACGAGAACCGCAGGCCTCCGCGCACCCTTCTCGTGCCCGCCCCAATAGGGGGGGCACTGGCTTCGTGGCTGTCCGAGAGGCGCGGCAGCGCCGTCGAGGTCAGGGTGCCGCAACGCGGCGAGCTCGCCAAGCTCAGGGGGATGGCCGACCGCAACGCCGAGGTTCTGGCCAAGCGCCACACCAAGCGGTACTCGGGTAGCCTCGAGCAGTCCGCAGCCGACGACGGTGCACGCCTGCTGGGCCTAGAATCCCTGGATCACGTGGTCTGCTTCGACATGGCCCAGCTCCAAGGCGATGAGCGAGTCGGCGCCTGCGTGGTCCTGCGCAGCGGCCGCCCGACCAAGAAGGAGTACCGGACCTACCGCGTCAAGACTGACGCGCTCGACGACCTGCGGATGATGTCCGAGGTCGTTGAGCGCTGGCTCAAGCGCCAGGGGGACTGGCCCGACCTGCTGCTGCTGGACGGGGGCGAGACCCACCTCTCGACAATCACGTCCATGCTGGTTGGACACGGCCTGGAGGAGCGCTTCCCGGTGGCCGCCCTCGCCAAGCGCGAGGAGACCCTACACATGCCCGGCAGGGAGCCAATCGTACTCGACCGTCGTGGTAGGGTGCTGGTGCACGCCCGCGACGAGGCGCACCGGTTCGTCAACCGCTACCACAAGAAGCGGCGCGCCAAGGGTTCGCTGGGCGACCCGCTGGAGGCTGTTGAGGGACTGGGGGCGAAGAAGATCCAGGCCCTCCTGCGGCACTTTGGGGGTCGCAAGGGCATCAGGCACGCGAGCGTGGAGGATCTGCGCGAGGTGCCGGGGATTGGCAAGGCGATGGCGGAGCGCGTGCACGCTCACATGAACGGGTGAGCCGATGCCCGACAGCGACCCCCACGACAGTCTCAGGGGTGCCGTCAGAGGCTTCCTAGGGGACAGTGGCAGTGAGGGGTGCCTCGATGACCTGCCCCGCCGCTGGGAGCGCTTCGACGACGTCGCTCTGCTGCCGTCCGCAGCCTTTGCCCACGAGCGCTGGGACGGGGTCCGCTCGGAGGGGCTGTGGCGAGCGGTGGCAGAGGGCTTGGGCGTGGCCCGGCTCGGCAGAACGGGCGAGGTCTCGGGCGAGCTGCGCCAGAGCGGGGTCGAGATGCTGCTCGGCGAGGACGACTGGGCGGTCCGACGCGAGAGCGGGGTCGATTATGGCTACCGGCTCACCAAGTGCATGTTCTCGGCGGGCAACGTCAACGAGCGCCGGCGGATGGGCCAGGAGGCGCGCGCCGGAGAGATCGTGGTGGACCTGTACGCCGGGATCGGCTACTACGCGCTGCCGGTGCTGGTCCACAGCGACGCTGCGCACGTCCACGCCTGCGAGTGGAACCCTGAGGCCGTGCTGGCCTTGGACCACAACCTCGAGGCGAACCGGGTCGCGGAGCGCTGCACGATCCACGTCGGGGACAGTCGGGTGACCTCTGAGGGCCTAGCTGGGGTCGCGGACCGGGTCCTGCTAGGGCTGCTGCCCAGCTCCGAGGGGGGTTACGCGCCCGCGCTGAGAGTGCTCGGGCCGGAGGGTGGAACCCTCCACGTCCACGGGCTTGGGCCCGCCGAGGATCACGGGGCTTGGGCCGGGCAGGTCGAGGCGGCCTTGGGTACCATCGAGCCCGGCAGCTCGCTCGAGCGGCTCGCCCTGACCAGGGTGAAGAGTCACGCCCCGCACTGGGACCACCTGGTGCTCGACGTGTCGGTATCCCGGACCTAGCGTAAACTCAAGTCGAGGCGCCCGCGCCACTGGCCATGGTCGCCGATTGGCTGCTCGAGGCCGCTGCGGAGTACAACAAGGCCTCGCTGGAGACGCGCGACAGCTACCCTGCGCACGTCCTGATGCCCGTGAAGACGCTGGCGACCATCATCGACTGGTCGTTCCGCTCGCTGCCCGACGAGATACTCGTGGGCATCGATGCTGACTCGACCAAGCCGAACCCAAAGGGCGTCGACGAGGCCTTCGGCGGCTCCCAGGCAGGGATGTTCGCTGGCCAAGGATACCTGATGGGGCAGCCGCACCTGATTAACCGCGGCGACTCGTACTCAGTGCACCACGTGCCAGAGGAATGGACCGACGGGGTGTTCAGCGAGGAACGCGGCTCGCGCGGCTCGCGCTTCTGCCACTACATCCACTCGCACCCGAACTGCGTGGCAATTCCCAGCGAGGCCGACGCAGAGTCAGCCCAGTGGACCGAGGGCTGTGAGATGATACTGGGGCTGAGGTACACCCCTGAGGGCACCCTGCCGTGGCTGGAGGACGTCGAGGGCGTGCGCAGGACGCTGACGCCCGAGGAAGAGGCTGGCCAGCTGCCCGTGATCGGGCGAGCGGTGACCGGGCACATCATCCACGGCCTCGAGGTGATCTCCTTCCACAGGACCGGTTTCGGGGTCAACCTGGTGCTTACTGACTCCGAGGGCAACCCAATCGGCTGGCAGGGCTAACGCCCGGACTCGAAGTCATGCTCGCGGTAGTGGGCGAGCTCGGCAATCGAGCCGCGTGTATCGTCGAGGGCCCTGTGGCCGGAGTTCTTCCGGAACTTCGGGCTCCACGGGTGCCAGCGGC
Organism: Candidatus Thalassarchaeaceae archaeon; assembly: GCA_029940695.1. Lineage (GTDB taxonomy): Archaea > Thermoplasmatota > Poseidoniia > Poseidoniales > Thalassarchaeaceae > UBA36. The sequence continues at coordinate 2,528 of JAPYUP010000024.1, read as the reverse complement.
GCACGACCTCCTTGATTGAGGAGACGTCGACGTTGCGGTAGTGGAAGAACTCGTTGAGCTCGGGCATGTAGCGGCGCAGGAAGCGCCTGTCGTGGTGGATTGAGGAGCCGCACAGCGGCAGCCTGCCCGGCTCGCAATGCTCGTGCAGAAACTCTAGCGTGCGTTGCTCGGCCTCTGCCATCGACACGCCCGCGGTGCGCACCCGCTCGATTAGGCCGCTGGCGTTGTGGTGCGTGGTGTTCCACTCGTCCATTCCCGCAATCAGATCCTCGGGGGTCGAAATCGCGAAGCTGGGGCCCTCGGCGACCAGCTTGAGATCGCCCTCGGTGACGATGGTTGCGATCTCGATAATCGACTCACTGTCCGGGTCGAGCCCGGTCATCTCCAGGTCCATCCAGACCAGCCTGTCCCTGAGCACGAAAGAGCGCTGGCAAAATAGGGACTTATGCATTGGCATTCGGGATGGGGAGTCATAGCCCCGGGGCCCTGCGCGGGCCTGTGTCCCGAGTGGGCTTCTTCCAGCTGCTGAGGCAGAACGCCACCTTCAGGCGCCTGTTCACTGCCAACGAGATCTCATTCATTGGCGACTGGTTCACGGTCATCGCCCTGTTCCTGCTCGCCGGCGAGGCCACAGACAACTCGCCCCTGGCGATCGCCGGGGTGCTGGCCGCGCGTAGTTTCACCTTCGCGCCGCTCGAGCCGTTCACCGGTATGCTGGCCGACCGCTACTCGCGCAAGGCGCTGATGCTGATGGCAAACCTCTCCTCGTTCGTGATTCTGGTCGCCGTGCTTAGCCTCGACCTGCTGGGCAGTCTGGTCTCGGTGTACGCGCTGGCCGTGGTCATGGTCGTGGGCAGGGCGATGTTCGATCCAGCCGAGTACGCCTACCTGCCCAACATCTGTGATGCCGACGAGCTGCTCACCGCCAACGCGCTGGCCTCGGGCGGGTGGTCGGTTGCTCTGGGAGTCGGCGCAGGGCTGGGCGGGCTGACGATATCGGCCTACGGGATCCAGACCGCGCTCTGGATAGACACCCTGACCTTCCTTGCAGCAGCGCTGCTGATCGCAACTCTACCGCAGGGCGGGCCCGACACCACGGAGCGCACACCGGCCACCCCGCGCGTCCTGCTGGGCGAGATCTGGGCGGGCTGGAGACATATTCTGGCCAATCCGCCGATCCGCAGGGTCGTGCTCGCCAAGGGCATGTGGGCGTCTGGTGGCGGGGCGCAGGTGTTCCTGCTAATCCTGATTGGCATGAGCGCGGGGTTCGGGAACATAGCCGCGGGCATCGGCATCCTGTACATGGCCAGGGGCTTCGGCTCGGGATTCGGGCCGATTGTCGGCCGTCCGCTGATGGCCAACCGCAGGCTGATGCCATACCTGCTGGGCCTCGCCCTGGGGGGCAGTGGGCTGTTCTACCTAGTCGTGGCCGCATCCGAATGGTCTTGGGTCATCCTGGTGTTCATCTTCCTGTCGCACGCCTCAAGCGGGATCAACTGGGTGCTCTCGACCACGATGCTACAGGAGCGGACCGCCGACGAGTGGCGCGGCAGGGTGGCGGGCACCGACAACCTGGGAATCACGCTGATGATGGGTATCTCGGCGTTGGCGGCGGGCCTGGTGATGGAACACGATCTGCTCGCCCTGAGGGAGCTGATTGCGCTCACTGGGTTGATTCAGATTTCCGTGGGGCTGATCTGGTTGGTCCTGGCCTCGCCCCACGAGCGGCGCTTCATCGCCGGCTAGATCAGCTCGGGCAGGCCAAGCAGGACCACCAGCGGGAACAGCGAGAACAGCGTGCCGGTGGCCAGAGAGCGCTTCGATGCGCGGACCCGGGCCTGTATCCTGCGCTGGATCTCAGAGTCCAGCTTGTCCACGGCATCGCCTGCGGGCACCCTAGCCTGGTCGAGCACCACGTCGAGCACGTCGGCGCCCATGTCGAGGAGCCCGGAGAGGGCGCTGGAGACGGGGTTCTGCGCGGGGGCTGGCTCGTCGGAGGCGGCCGGCGGGCCCTTCCAGGGGCGCGGGATCACAAAGCCCCTGATGCCCTGCAGGAGCTCGCGGCCGAGCACCGCGGTGTCCACGGTCTGCTTGGCGCTCTCGAAGTTGAACTGGCTCAGCCTCCTGATGTCCATGCGCGACTGGGCCACCCTGCCGAAGTCGACCCCGATCCACGCGAAGCCGGCAATTACCAGCAGCGCCAGGCCGAGCATCGGGATCTCCCAGCTGTCCCAGCCGATCGGGCCCACGTAGGCGCGCGCGGCAAGAGCGAGCACCCCGGGCAGCACGAAGGCCAGCACCTCGTTGAGCACGATCAGCCAGAAGCCCTCGACGGGCAGGCGCTTGATTCGGTTGAGGAACCACTTGGCGTGCTTGGCGCGGTCGCCTGGCGGGGCGTAGGTCTGGACCAGGTCGAGCAGCGGGGGGGCGACGAATATCAGCCTCAGCAGGAAGGGCACGAAGATGATGATCAGGTACGCCTCCCAGGGCGAGACCGGCGGCAGGCTGGGCGGTGCCAGGACCTCAGT
>JAPYUP010000041.1 GCA_029940695.1 Candidatus Thalassarchaeaceae archaeon | reverse complement strand
AGGCGAACTTGACGTCGTTCTGGTTCTGGTCAGTCTGGAACCAGAACATCCTCCTGTCACTCTGGTGGGCTGCGAACGTGAAGATGGTCAGCAGTATTCCGCACACAAGTGGATACCAGTAGTCTGTGAACAGGATTGGCACGCAGAATGAGCCGATTCCACCGGCGAGCATGTGAACAATCTTCCTGTTGTAGTAGACTGCGCGAATGTCTTCCACACCGCGAGCTACCATCTTGTCATAGGGAATCTTGGTCACAAAGAGTACGACCATGACGTAGGCCCCCATGCCTGCGGCGTAGTACACCTGGGTATCCACAATGGCCTTCGAGCCAGCGTCCGGCAATAACTGCACACGTTCAATCGGGCAGGTTCTTGGCGGAATGCGTTTAGGGCATGTTATGGAGGGAAGTGGCGTTATACAACGCTATCGAGACTTCCTCCCCATCACAGATGCCACGCCCATCATCTCGTTGAACGAAGGCAGCACCCCCCTGATCGAGGCACCCAACATCGTCCAAGCCCTGAGCGGTGACTTTCGACTCTTTGTGAAGTATGAGGGCCTGAACCCCACTGCGTCATTCAAGGACAGGGGCATGACCCTAGCGGTCTCCAAGGCGGCCGAGCAGGGTGTTCGAACCATCGTCTGCGCGAGTACTGGTAACACAAGCGCATCGGCTGCGGCGTACGCAGCTCGGGCGGGGATGACTTGCGTGGTGCTCATCCCCAAGGGCAAAATCGCTTATGGCAAAATGGCACAGGCACTGATTCACGGGGCTAGGACACTGGAGGTTAGGGGCAACTTCGATGATGTCCTAGAACTAGTCAAGGAATTGGGCAAGCGAGACGACATCGAGGTTGTCAACAGTATCAACCAGTTCAGAATCCAAGGCCAGAAGACGGCCGCCTTCGAGGTCTGTGATGCGCTCGGGGATGCGCCGGACATGCACTTCCTGCCTGTAGGCAACGCCGGCAATATCACCTCTTACTGGATGGGTTACAACGAATATCGTGAAGCGGGAGAGTCTTCCAAGCTGCCACGAATGATGGGCTGGCAGGCCGAAGGAGCAGCCCCCATCGTCAGGGGCGAGGTGGTACAGGCGCCCGAGACTGTCGCCACAGCCATCCGAATCGGCAATCCAGCCAGCTGGAAGCAAGCAGTAGAGGCAGCCGAGGCGTCCTTTGGTGCCATCGACACAGTGAGTGACGATGAGATCCTAGATGCGCAGCGGATGCTCGCTCGCTCAGAAGGAATCTTCGTAGAACCAGCATCGGCTGCGGGTATAGCTGGAATCGTCAAGAGCCACGCCGGTGGCGACATTGTTGAGGGCTCGACCGTGGTGGTCACCGTCACCGGCCACGGTCTGAAGGATCCGGAGATAGCTATTGATAATGCGAAGGCCCAATCAATGGTGGTGGATGCGAATTTCGAGGTGGTTTTAGCAGCCACCGGCCTGTGATGCGCACGGTTATGTCCAACCCATCAATCCGAGGCCATGGAAGACAAGTATGGTGATAGGAGCTTTGACACGAGAGCAGTCTGGTCCGGCACACAGAACATAGAGGGCGCGGCGACCACACCAGTGTTCCACACGTCAACTTACCAACTGACTGACAGGATTTACCGAGATTGGGCGGACGCGAAGGGTCAGCACACCTTGCTCTACAGCCGCTATTCCAGCGTCAATTCCGAGGCGGTTTCGGCCAAGGTCGTCGCATTGGAAGGGGCCGAGGACGGCGAGACCTTTGCCAGCGGAATGGCAGCAATCTCCTCTACTCTTTTCTCACTACTCTCCCAAGGTGACCATCTGGTCACTTCGGCAGACATCTATGGCGGCACGTATGGCCTGATGACCTCCGAACTCCCGCGTTTTGGAATCGAGGTGACAATGGCCGACATACGAGATCCCTCGTCCTTCGAGGCTGCAATTAAGGAGAATACCAAGATTCTCTACGTCGAGACCATCACAAACCCGGTGCTGAAGGTCTGCGACCTAGAGGCGATAGCAGCAATAGCCAAGAACCACGAATTGATTGCCGTAGTGGACAACACATTTGCTTCTCCGTGGGCCTGCAGACCCATTTCCTTGGGATTCGATCTAGTGATTAACTCTGGAACCAAGTATCTGGGCGGGCACTCTGATTTGACTGCAGGCATAGTCGTGGGAAGGGAGGATCTGGTGGCACTGGCCTTCCACAACAAGACTCGTTTCGGTGGAGCTGCCGACCCTCACATGTGCTATCTCCTCGAGCGCGGAATGCGAACCTTGCACGCTAGGATGCCCATTCACACAGCCAACTCCGCCGAGTTGGCTCGAAGGCTGGAGAATCATCCGATGATTAGGAGCGTGAACCACCCATCCCTCCCCAGTTTCGCAGACTACGAAGTGGCTCAGAGGATTGTTCCCAAGGGCACTGGAATGCTCTCCTATGTGGTCAAGGGGGGCGACGAGGCCGCGCTTCGGTTCATGCGCTCCTTGGATTTGATTTTCGAGGCGACAAGCCTTGGAGGTGTCGAGAGCCTAGTCGAATGTCCGTTCAACTCGAGTCATATGTTCGTGCCCGAGGATGTCCGCATAGACGCGGGCGTAGTCCCCGGCTTCGTCAGGATGAGCGTCGGAATAGAGGATGTAGAGGATCTCTGGGCTGATATCGATCAGGCCCTTGCTGCTGCCTCACCCGAGAAGCGCACCTGAGGCGACCCAATGGACACTGAGATGCTGGTCGCCGCCTTGGTGTTCGTTGTCTCTATGTGCCTCACCCCCGGGCCGAACAATCTGCTATGCGCGGCACATGGTTCCCAGCACGGCGTTCGTGAGACGATACCACTAACTCTCGGGATGGTGGTGGGATGGTCCTCGCTCGGCCTTATGGTCGGTGCGGCCACCGTCTTCATCGAGGAGAACAAGGGAGCGTTCAGGACGCTTACCCTCGTAGGCGCTGTATACATCGCCTACCTCGCTTACAAAATCGCGTCCGCAGTTCCCACCGATTTCAATGATAATGAAACCGAGAGGCTCGGCTTCAGAACCGGCCTCTCACTTCAGCTCGTCAACGGCAAGGCATGGATCCATTTCCTCGTCCTAATGTCTACCTTCGGAGCGACCTTCGGACCTGGATATTCTTCGAAGGCACTGCTTGTGTTCCTAAACGCAGCAATCGGATATCCCGCCGTCATTATTTGGGCTACCTTCGGTGCCATGCTTAGCCGCCTGTTCAGCACCGAAGAATCAGCGAGAAGCCTGAACCGTGTGATGGGACTGTCTCTGTTTGCGGTAGCAGTGTGGCTTGTCCTCCCTCACTAGCCCAATCAACTTCAACGAGGTGTTGGCATGCACAGCCAAGTCACGATTGATGGTGCAGAGGACAGGATTCGAACCTGCGAAGCACTACGCACTGGGACCTCATCCCAGCCCCTTTGACCACTCGGGTACCTCTGCTCGGAGATTATCTGGGCCACCCTTCGTATTTCACGATGGC
>JAPYUP010000040.1 GCA_029940695.1 Candidatus Thalassarchaeaceae archaeon | reverse complement strand
GCTGCAGGTGCGCGTCAGAGATGAACTGGGCGATGCGGACTGACTCGTCGAACAGTATCGGGCCAATCGCCTCCACCCTCGCGTCGTGGGCCTCAGGCTCGTAGTCGATTGACGCACCTTCCTTTGTGAGATCGATGTGGGCGAGCGCATCCTGATTGATTGGCTTGAAGGCGTCCCTGCGAGAGGAGTGGTACTTGCGGCAAGCGCATCCGGGGAGGACGGCGCACCTGCCGTCCGATGACTCGGCATGCAGGATAGCCACAGCGGAGTCACGGTACCCCGAGGGTTGCGGACCGTAGGCGGCCCAGTGGACGGCGGCGATCAGGTTCTCCGGGGCATCAGAGGAGCCCCTGTCAGGAGAGCGCTGCGATCCGGTGAGCACGATCCTTCCGGGCGGCCTGCCGCCTTGTCCGGACCAGCCGTACGACATAGCGGCCGCAGTCAGGTGCAGGGTGTCGGTGCCGTGCGTAATGACGCACCCTACCGCGCCCTCGGCGAACGCCTCCTCGGTCGCCCGCAGCATTCTGTTCCAGTGGCGTGGCCGCAGGTCGTCGGACCACATGTTGCCGAGCTTGACGGCGCGGATGCGCGCAATCCCCCTCAGCCCCGGAACAGCATCGAGCAGCTCGTGCGGGTCGAACCTCGCTGTCACCGCTCCGGTCGCGTAGTCGACCTTGCTGGCTATCGTTCCCCCCGTGTGGATGAGGTGCACCAGCGGGAGTGACTCGTCCTGGGGCACCGAGGGCGCGGAAACCTCCTCTATGGTTGGCATCTCATCTATCAGCTCAAACGTGTCGACGTAGGACTCGGGGAAGGAGACGTTGTACCCGTTCTGGAGCTTAACCGTGACCAGCTTAGGGCCTGTGGGAGGCAGAGCAAGACCGAGGTGTTCCACCTTGCCCGACCAGGTCTTGACGATCAGCCTCACCGGTGTCCCGGGCTTCGGCCACCCCTCCATCAAAGTCGGGTGGGGCACCTACCCCATGAAGAACTCGCAAGGGATAGGTCTGAGGCATTTTCGAAAAACCCTACTGTGCAACAATTTGAATGCGCGGTTTTCCATAACAGGTTTAATATTTACACCACCACCTCTCGAGGCTATGCTAAGCGTGGGCCGGAGGCAGATTGTAACTGCCCTTCTGCTCGCGACTCTGATGATTTCGACTCCGATACTCACCATAGGGACAGCCAAGTTGAACGGCAACGCGAATCTGGACGACACCAATTCCCCACTCAGCACTGGCGAATACAACGATTGCTCAGACGAGTTCATCACCATCACTGAGGCATACCCCGGTGGCAGCGGCTGGATTGAGCTGTACAACGCCGCGTCGTCGACTTGCGATTTGGGGGGATGGCACGTCGCGGACAAGGACCAGCACGACAACGACAACGATGGCAGCGAGATTAGCAACGACACCACCATCAACGGCCACGGCTACCTCCAGCTCAACTACGGCTCGGACTTCTCGTTCTACTTGGACAGCGGTGAGGAGTGGCTCTACCTAGCAGCCCGCGACGTCGATGCGACCGACGCTGAGCGGATCACCATTTGGGACGAGGAAAGCAGGGATGGATACAACTGGGACAGTAGCAGGGACGGCTCGTGGGAGATGTGCGACGGCGAGTTTGACTGGAACGAGCCCGACGAGACCACCCTCGGAAGCGCTAACCTTTGCAACGGCGAGCCGCTGGTACTGCGCGCCCTCTACGGCTCTGGCGAGGACGACCCCGACTCGGTCCACAACGAGACCGCCGAGCTGGCTTGGAACACGGACAACATCCCTGCTGGGGGCACGTACGAGATCCACTTTTCGTGGACTACGGAATTCGGCAGCTTCTCTGACTCGGAGACATTCACGTCGGGCGGCGCAGAGATCCTATTCTCCCTGGGTTCGATGCCAGACTACACCTGCTACACCCAAATCACGGCCGAGCTGCGGAACCAGAGCTCAGGGCAGGTAATTGAGTACTACAACAGGGAGCTGCCCGTCGACTCCTGCATAGACACCTCGTTCTACCAGTTTTTTGACACCACGACCTCTCCAGACACCAACATCGGCACCCCGCATCCTTCCTACCACGGGGAGCGGTGCGACCCAATCTGCCCTATTCCCGACGTGGACCAGGACGGTGTCCCGGATGGCCCGGGCGACCCTGGAATGCGTTTCACCCTCAACAACCCTGTTATCGGGATTACATACAACGTACTCGCATTCGTCTACGCTGACGGGGAGGTAGCAAACCTGTTCGACTATACCGTCGTGTCTACTGATGGGGCTGACGACCGACTTGACTGGGACCTGCACATAGCCGGCCACGAGTGCGAAATCAAAGTCAGCGTCGAGGTCAGCATCCTCGTGAATGCGATACTGTGGGCCAGGTCCCAGAAGTATGACTACGAGCTCCGGCCCTCGTGCGACGGTAGCGACTACGAATCCATTGAGATAATCACCATGGAGGCCCTGAACGCCTCGACGGGCACGTGGGAGGATATACCCGCTGTCCTCGAGATTGGCGACTTGCAGCTGAGGTGGGACTTGGGGGACGCCACCGCCGACCAGAAGGTCCGCTTCCTCTTCAACTACTACAGTCCCACCACCGGATACGACAAGGCCTACGAAAACCGCAGGCTCCTCAACGACGGCCACCTCTACTGGAACCTCACCGTGGACGAGTTCGGCGTCGGCATCAGCCGCTACATCGAGGCGTGGTTCTACCACGTCTCGGTGACCGGGGTCGAGACTTTGACCGACTACTACTACGCCAGCTTCACCGTCAACGGCTCGATCGACGGTGGCGATGCCGCCTCCTACGCCTTCGGGGACGGCAACGACACCGAGGAGTTGGCCAACGGCACCACTCAGATGGTCTGGAACCTCACCGAGTTAGTCCCAGGCTACGACTACATGATGGAGTGGGTCACCAGAGTCGACAGTAAGTACAGGCACTACGAGATCATCGAGTGGGTCCCGCAGTCCGAGACCGAGCTGCAATACTGGAATTTCACCAGGGACGGCACGGCCTGCGACGTCGACGTCTTCGCCTACCTCTACGTCAAGACCGCTAACCAGGAGTGGCACCAGGAGGACAGGGAGAACTGGTACCGGACCGACTACTCAAGCTGGTACTACGACCCGACGTGCTCGGGCGAGGCCGAGGAGTACGAGGCGGCGACCCTCATGATGTGGGATGAGGATGCAAGTGACGGCCTTGTTGATTGGACTGTTTCAACCGAATCCCCGGATTGTTCCTCTACAGTGAATACCTGCTATGCCGAGGTACGAATTTATGACTCAGATTGCGAGACGCAATGGGGTCAAAGCAACTCTGCAATTGTGGAGTTCACCGTATACGACACCGACCCCGACTTCTCTATCACATTCGAAGCAGGCAACATTTCAATCTGTGTAGAAGCCCCGGACAACGAGGGCAGTCCCTCATTGGACATCTCAGCGTATGGCACTTTCGCCACTTCCTGTAGTGCTGGGGGGCCCATGAACAAATGCGTAGATATTGACGCAGAAGATTTTGATGATTCGGGAACCTGGGCCGAAGTCCCCGACAGCTTCGAGCCTGGCAGGTACCAGATGTACTGGGACCTCTCCAACC
>JAPYUP010000004.1 GCA_029940695.1 Candidatus Thalassarchaeaceae archaeon | reverse complement strand
ATGGCCCCGACCTCGCCGTCCGGCGGCATCTCGATGGCTGCGAGTGCAGAGACCATCGAATCCGGGAATGGAGGGGCGATGCCCATCGCCTCGCAGATTATCCTCCGTCCCTCAACGGCCAGAGCGTGGTTCCTCTCCATAATCTCGGGCCAGCCGCCTTCAACGAGCCCCCCGATGTGCTCTATCGCCATTGGGATACACAGCCAGGGGGTCGGGTCCTGCGTCCCTGGCCACGCGAACTCGAACTCGAACTTCTCCTGCGCATCGCCGATGTGAGAGGCACCGTGACTAATGTTCAGTGGACGTATGAGCACCTTGCGGTCGTGCCGGATGTGCAGGAACGCAGAGCCTTTCGGCGTGCACAGCCACTTGTGGCAGTTGCCGGTGCAGTATGCGGCATCGAGCTCAGTAAGATCGAGGGAGACGATGCCCGGGCCATGAGCCGCGTCGAGCAGGACGTCGATGCCCTTGGACTGAAGTTGGCCGACTAGCTCTTCGAAAGGCATCCTCATGCCAGTCGGGCTGGTCACCACGTCAATCAGCGCTAGCACCGTCCGGTCTGTGACTGCTCCAAGGATGGTGTCGATAATCTCCTGCTCATCCTCGATTCTGAACGGGAGCTCGACTACCACTGTCTTCGCGCCTGCTCGCTCAGTGGCGAAATCAACCGCGTTCCAACAGGCCTGATAGGAGTGGTCGGGGACGATAATCTCATCTCCTTCCGTCAGATTGAGGCTCCGCAGAACCGTGTTCACCCCCGCGGTCGCATTGCTGACGAAAGTCATGCCATCGGGATTCGCGTTGAGGAACTCGGAGAGTGCCGACCGAGCCGCGTCCCACAGATTGAGATAATCTCTCTCGATAAACCGGACCGGTTCCCTCTCGATCAGGGCCCTCAGACGGCTCTGCTCCTCGAGGATTACGGTAGGCGTCGCGCCGAATGAGCCGTGGTTCAGAAAAGAGATCTCGGGATCGAGCGTCCAGTGATGAGCGAGGTCTCCTTTGCGAGGCCGGCTCATGCGGCCATCTCCAGACTCCATTCGATGGGGTCTATAGGCGTGCGCCCGAGGTGCTGTTCGCATGTCTCGAGCAGGGCCTCCTCCATGCGCGACATGTCGATGGGCTTGCCCGTGAGGTCATGCGTGTAGCCCAGTTGGGCAAGGCTGGTGTGAACGCCCGCCATCATGCCGCAGCCCTTGAGATCCTCTACGCGGGTGCCCGGGGTCCGGATATTTATCGACATGCCGTGGCGGCTGACCCAGTGCAGGAACGAGAGCCCAATCGAGCAAATCTTGTGGCCGTCGACCCACGCGCCTTGCATCGAGGGGTCCCTGTAGGCCTCGATACCGCATCCGGCAAACGCACCGATGGCCCAGTCCTCCAATCTACCTATGATGGCTCGGATGCTCTGCTCCCCGGTAACCCACTTTATGATTGGGTAAGCGACTAGTTGTCCGGGTCCATGCCAGGTGATGCCTCCTCCCCGGTCTGTTAGCACAGTGGGGTAGCCGTCAACCACCACGCCTTCTCGAACAGCTTTGGGCCCGATGGTGACGACCTCAGGGTGCTCGACTAGGATGAGGGTGTCGGGAACTTCTTCGGCAATCCTTTGCTGCTGCATCCCCTTCATCGTCTTAGCCATGTCGTGATGCTCGACGATGCCGACTCGGATCACTCTGATATCTCCCATTAGCTCGCCTCAGGTTGTGTGAATAGCATGACCCAGCGTCTTCAGGATACTCTCGTGGAATGCCTCTGTCATCGTCGGGTGCGCGTGCACGGTGCTTGCTATGTCCTCGAGCAGTGCACCCATTTCGAGTGCGAGGATGAACTCCCCATTCAGTTCTGCCACATGGCTGCCAACCGCTTGCACGCCTAGAATTACATGATCGGACTTGCGTGCGGTAACGCGGACGAACCCCCCTGTTTTCTCAGCCTCCAAGGTTAGCGCGCGGCTATTGGCAGCGAGCGGGAACTTACCGACGATGACTTCCTCACCCAGCTCCTTAGCCTCGTCAGGAGATAGCCCCACAGAGACGATCTCGGGCTCTGTGAATACGATTGCAGGGATGGCCACCTTCTCGAACTCCCTTGAGTGGCCTGCGATGATCTCGGCGACCATCTCTCCCTGCGCACTCGCCTTGTGGGCCAGCATCGGCTCCCCAGACACATCACCGATTGCAAAGATCCCCGGGACGTTGGTCCGGCATTGGTTGTCTATTCTGATGAAACGCCCCGATACGTCCATCCTGACTCCCATGTTCTCAAAGCCCCAGCCCTTGGTATTGGGTCGTCGTCCGATGGTGACTAGGACCTTATCGACCTTAATCGATTGCTCCTCACCCCCTTTTTCGAACGTCAACTCCACCTTACGTGATGCCCCCTTGCCCTTGACCACTGCCCCTCGAGCGAGCGCGTTTGTGTGAACGGTGACCCCGTGCCTCTTGAGCCATATTTTCAATGGCCTTCGCAGCTCCTCGTCAAACATGGCCATAATGCTGTCCAGTCCCTCCACAACAGTGACCTCGGTCCCTAATTTCGCTAGAGCGCAACCCAGTTCGAGACCGATGTAGCCTCCACCGACAATAGCGGCCTTCTTCGGGAGCTTGCCAAGATCGAGGGCGCCGGTGGATGAGATCACGAACTCCTCGTCGCACGGCATGAATGGGAGGTCTATGTGACTCGATCCGGTCGCGATGATGACGTTCTCAGCCTCTATCCTCAAGGGACCCTCGGGAGTCTCGACGGTGCAGTGTTTGGATCCGGTGAATGTAGCCCAGCCCTTCACCAATTCTACGTCTGCTCCCTTAAGAAGGGCCTCTACGCCCTTGTTGAGCTTATCCACGATGGCGTCCTTCCATGAGACAAGGGCGGCCATATCGACCTCTGGCTCACTACCAACTGATAGCCCCATGTGACCCCCCTCTGAAGAGTGCTCGCGCAATGCCTCGAAGCGCTCGGCGGCGTGAATGATTGCCTTGCTGGGGATGCAGCCCCTAATCAGGCAGGTACCTCCAGCCTTGTCGCCTTCGACAACGATTGTGTCCAGCCCCAGTTGGCCGGACCGAATTCCTGCTACGTAGCCACCCGGACCGGCACCTACAATCAGCACCTGGCACTTCCGAGACTCTATCATTCCGAGACCTCACATGAAGATCCTTGCCGGGTACTCGAGCATCCCCTTGAGATGCTGAACCAGACTCGCTCCGTCCGCGCCGTCAACCACTCTGTGGTCAAAGGAGCTTGAGAGGTTCATAATCCGCCTGACCACTATTTGCCCGTTCCGTACTACGGGCATCTCTCGGGCCTTGTGCACACCGAGTATCGCCACTTCGGGGTGGTTGATGATGGGGGTAGCACCGAGGCCGCCATCGCGTCCCAGGCTGGTAATGGTAAAGGTTGATCCTGTGAGGTCCTCGAGGCTGGCTGATCCATCACGGGCTGCTTGCGAGACCCTTAGGAGCTCGGAGGCGGCCTGCCACGAATCCATAGCCTCGGTGTGCTTGATGACTGGGACATAGAGTCCTCGCTCGGTCTGCGTAGCGACACCAATGTGGACTGCAGCGTGACGATGAACTACACCCGCTTCTTCGTGGTAGTGGGCATTGCACTCGGGATGCTCGGGCATAATCTTAGCGAGGGCGAGCATGATGAACGGCAGGTAGGACAGCTTCGGCTGGCTGTCGTGCTTGCTGGCATTCAACACCTGACGAAGCTCTTCGAGCTCGCTGACATCAACCTCTTCGAAAAACGAGAAGTGAGGTATCGAGGACTTGCTCTTGACCATCTGCTCTGCAATCTTGCGTCGAAGGCCGACGACCTTTACCTCTGTAATCCCGGTACGGTTGGTAGAGAACGCGGTCGGTGCTGCACCGGACGTGGTCCCACGGGCTGCGATGAATGCATCTAGGTCAGCGTGCCTGACGCGTCCGGCAGGGCCGCTCCCACTAACCGCATCTAACTCGACGCCCGCCTCGAAGGCTCGCTTGCGAACGGCCGGGCTTGCGAGCGCCTTTCTGTTGACCGTCTTAGTGGTAGCGACAACCGGCGGTGGCACTGGAGTGGGTGCAGGTACTGGCGCAGGTGCTGGTGTAGGCCCAGCAACTTGAGCCGGCATTGGCTCAGGCTCGTTGGCGGCATCAGATTCAGAAACGGGCGCGGAGTCCGCGACGGTACCCGAGTCTGCCTCGGTCTCGAACTCCACGAGCATCGATCCAACGGCTACCATGTCACCGGCATTCCCGCTAATCGAAGTCACAACTCCCTCGGCAGGGGAGGGGATGGTAACGGTGGCCTTGTCAGTCATCATGTCCACTATGGGTGTATCCTCGCTGACTGAGTCGCCGACGCTAACGTGCCACTGCACGACCTCGCCCTCGACTACACCCTCACCAATGTCGGGCAACTTGAATACGAGCTTCGCCACGATTACTCCTCCATGGCCCTCTGTATCGCCTTTGCGATGCGATCTGGTCCCGGCATGTAATCCCACTCAGTAGTATGGGGGAATGGTGCATCCCAGCCCGTGACCCGCTCGATTGGACTCTCTAGGTGGTAGAAGCAGCGTTCTTGGACTGAAGCCGCCATCTCTGCTCCGAAGCCACTAGTCTTGGGGGCTTCGTGAACAATTACGCATCTCCCAGTCTTCTGCACCGAGCCAACAATCGCATCTCTGTCCCATGGTACCAGTGTCTGGAGGTCAATCAGGTCGCAGGAGACGCCGCTATTGTTGATTCCCTTCTCGCAAACGTGTACCATCGCCCCCCATGCGATAACTGTGCAGTCCCTGCCCTCCATGGCCAGACGAGCCTGGCCTAGTGGGATTCTGTAGTGCGCCTCTGGGACCTCGGCTTCAGGATGGTCAGCCCACGTGGGGACATTGTGGGGATCGCCGTAGAACGGGCCTCGGTAGCACCTTTTGGGCTCGAAGAAGATCACCGGGTCGTTACACTCGATGGCACTGATCAGTAAGCCTTTCGCATTGTAGGGTGTGGAACAGTATACCACCTTCAGACCCGGTGTGTGGGTGAACTGCGATTCGGGAGACTGGGAGTGATGGTGGCCACCTCGAATGCCCCCTCCTGCCGGTGTCCTGATAGTTACAGGTGACCAGAACTCTCCACCCGAGCGGTGTCTAATCTTGGCCATTTCATTGACAATCTGGTCGTAGGCAGGGAAGATGTAGTCGGCGAACTGGATTTCCACAACCGGCCTCAGACCGTTGATTCCCATGCCGAAGGCGGTTGCTGCGATGCCACCTTCGGAGAGCGGGGTGTCGAAGATTCTGTGAGAGCCGTGTTTCTCTTGGAGTCCGTCGGTGGTTCTGAAAACACCTCCGAAGTAGCCTACGTCCTCACCGTAGATGATCACGTTGGGGTCATTCTCAAGCACATTGTCTAGTGCGCTGTTCAGGGATTGGATCATGTTCATGTTCGGCACCTTTCAGCCCCCAATCATCTCGTCGTGCTGCTCCTTGAGGTGCCATGGCTCCTCCTCGTAGACTTCTGTGAAGATTGTATCAGATGAGGGGTAGGGGCCGTTTGCGAGGTCGCCGAACTTGACCGCCTCTTTGTAGGCCCCCATCACCTCGCCGTCAATGCGCCCCTCAAGTTCTTCTTGCTGATTTTCGCTCCACTCTCCGATTTCTATTAGGTGGTCCCTCAGTCTAGTAATCGGGTCGCCGCCCGGCCACTTCGTGTGCTCGTCATCGGAGCGGTAACGACTCGGATCGTCGCTGCTGCTGTGAGCACCAGCACGATAGGTCAGGACCTCGATGTGAGTCGCTCCCGCACCGGACGAGGCGCGCTCGCGCGCCCATTTGGTGACCGCGTAGAGCGCGAGGAAGTCGTTACCGTCCACTCTAATTGATGCCAGCCCGTAGGGCAGTCCTCTGGAGGCAAACACGTCACCTCCGGTGGCGAAGTTAGCGTGAGTGGAGATTGCCCACTGGTTGTTGACGACATTGAGTATCACGGGGGCCTTGTAGATGCTAGCGAAGTTCAGTGCGTAGTGATAGTCGCCCTCGGCACTCGCCCCGTCCCCAATCCATGTGATCGTGACCTCGTCAAGCCCCTTGTACTGGGATGCCATTGCGACCCCCACTGCCTGGCTGAACTGGGTTCCGACGGGGCTCGATATCGAGATGAACCGACCTTCTCTGTAGGAGTAGTGTACTGGCATCTGTCGCCCCTTTATGTTGTCCTCGATGTTGCCTATGCAATGACAGATCATACTTACCATGTCGCGCCCGCGGACGAACTGGGCTCCCGGTTGCCTGTAGGTGGGAAATATCCAGTCCTGCGTCTCGAGCGCCATTGTCTGGGCTATCGCGACGCATTCCTCGCCGAACGAGCGCATGTAGAACGAGAGTTTGCCCGTTCTTTGCATCTTCATCATCCGATCGTCGAATATCCGGAGTCGAACCATGTGCTCCAGTCCCTCGCGTAGTTCGTCTGCGCTGAGCAGGGGGTTCCAATCTCCTGACGCAATGCCGTCATCGCCCAGCACCCTGACTAGTCCATGTGCGTGCTCGATCGTATCATCCGCAATGCATTTCTTCGGGTCGGGTCGCTTTAGGTCCCCGGGTTTCCATGGCCAACTCTCGAAGTTCGCTTCGTCTCCCGGTCTATATGGGGCGGTAGGAATCTCCAGAGTCGGTTTCTTCTTTTCTACCATACCCGTAACACCCTATTTCATGACATTTGACCTTGGGCCTTCACTTGGAACTCGCTCCCGATTAAGTGGCTGACTGCCGATCCCGTGGACTCCCTAGTTACTACTGGCTCGCCTCCCACGGCCTCCTCCCAGAGTAGTCCTGCCCTGTAACTCGATCTCACCAACGGCCCGCTCGCCACAGCTTTGAAGCCCAACTTGCGGGCCATCCGGTCCCAGTCTGCGAACTTCTCTGGTTCAGGAAATCTGTCGACTGTGAGGTGCTTGTAGCTGGGCTGGAGGTACTGCCCTATGGTAATCATGTCAACTCCCGCTCCCCGTAATCGCCGCATCGCCTTGACTACTTCCTTGTCAGACTCCCCTAGGCCGACCATGATACTGGTCTTGATTAGGAGATCCGGGCGCAGCCTCTTCGCTTCAGCGAGGATCTTTAGTGACTGATTGAAAGAGGCCCTAGGGTCACGAACCACCCTATCGAGTCGCGGCACGCACTCTACGTTGTGTGCGAAGATGCGCAGCGGCAGACCCTCCAGCAACGTGGTCAAAGCCTCGAGGTTGCCATCGAGGTCCGAGCAGAGGAGTTCGAGCCCGACTCCCGGCGAGTGCTCGTGGACGGTGTTGATACAGTCTCGGTAGTGACTTGCCCCTCCGTCGGGCAGGTCGTCGCGGTTGACCACTGTGATCACGGCGTGACTCAACCTCATCCTCCCAATCGCTTCTGCCAGCTCTGCCGGTTCGTCAGCATCAAGTGGAGGGGGTATCTTGACAGTGCCAACCGCGCAGAACCTGCAGCCCCTCGTGCAGACCTCTCCTGCAATCATGAAAGTAGCCGTGCCCCTTCCCCAACAGTCGTGGACGTTCGGGCACATGGCCTCCTCACACACGGTGTGAAGGCCGTGTTCGCGGACGTTGGACTTAGTCTCGTTGTAGCGAATCTGGGCCATTCCCGTTGGCAAGGAGGTCCTGAACCAGCCTGGGAGCCTCTTTCTCATCTCCTTGCGGTGCTCCCGCAAACTCCCCCTAGATGCTCCGCCACAGCCACCATGGAGCATATCTCCAGCGTCAATGGTCGGCAGTCGCCTATCCATCGAGATTGACGGATGGAGGCTCGAAATTAATCGTTCTCATGGGGGCAGTTCACCAAGCGAGTCGTGCAATCGGTAAAATGCAAGTTCGTTCACCCGAGTTGCATGGGCGACGGTACTATCCTAGTCACCGGCGGCGCCAAGCGCATCGGGCGCGCCATCTGCACCCAACTGGCCAATGATGGCTTCGCTATTGCCATTCACCATCGCAATTCTGTATCGGAGGCTTCGGACCTCGCCCATGCAATCGTATCTAGGGGGGGCAGTGCGACAACGGTACAGTGCGACCTGTCAGATCCAATAGCAATCTCGACTCTGATTGACGAGGCCTCTGGGGCACTGGGACCAGTCTTCGGACTGGTAAACAACGCCTCGATGTTCGTACACGACGACATCGCAACCTTCGATGAGGCTTCTTGGGATGCTCACATGGCCGTCAACGCGAGGGCACCGATGCTGTTGATTAGATTGCTCTGCCAGAGACTTGGCGAGGATGGCCATGCATCCGTGGTAAACATCCTCGATCAGAAGGTTGCGGCCCCAAATCTCGACCACCTCTCCTACACTGCATCCAGATATGCTATGCTGGGCCTCACTGAAGCCCTAGCAAGGGGCCTTGCACCCTCTGTTCGTATCAACGCGGTTGCCCCCGGCCACACGCTTCCCAGTTCCAAGCAGTCCGCCTCGGGATTTGCTAGAGCGCAGTCCGAGACGCCACTGGGATACGGGCCAAGGCCAGAGGACATCGCAGCTGCGGTGTCTTACCTGATGGGGGCTAGTTCCGTTACCGGGCAGGTGATTTACGTTGACTCGGGGGAGCGGTTCCTCATGAGGCCGAGAGACGTCATCTTCGAGACGGAGGGAGAGTCCTGACCGAGTTGGTGGACGCTCTGGTGTCAGTACTCACCAAATCCTCCGAGGATGTTACTGTAATCTTCCTTGAAGATGCGGTGCGAGAGATCGTGGTGGGAATTCATGATTTTGAGCAGAATGCTAGCCAACCGGTCAGATTCGATATACACGCCGTCCAGTCTGGACCTCAGAGGCCCGTGGGCGAGGACATCGATCAGGTACTAGACTACGAGTTCCTCCAGACTACTTTGGATTCCATTATCGCAAGGGGTAGGTTTGGGCTGCTGGAGAGTCTGGCCTCCGAGTTGCTCGACGAGCTGTTGACACCCACTCTGGTTGTGGCAGCCTCCGTCAAAATCACTAAGCTGGAAATCCCTGACTGCAAGGGCGATCTAGGCTGCTCGGTTACTCGTCTCAAGTGACCCGTTCTGATAATTGGTGCAGGGGGAGGGATTCGAACCCACGTAGCGCTATGCACCGGAGCTTAAGTCCGGCCCCTTTGACCAGCTCGGGTACCCCTGCGTGCCTCCAACCGAGCCGCTTGCTTTCAATCGAGCGGAAACCAACCGTCCAAGAACCGATACATTGCACGCTCCAACCTCCCGAACGCTTTAACATCCCGAATGCGGCGGACAATCGTGCGAAATCGCTCAAGATCGGAGGCTCGCGGTCGAGCCCACCACGTCGCCCTTTACCTTGTAATCCTCATGCTCCTGCCAGTCGGCCTAATGGGAGGCTCCGACGACAGCCTCGACCCACTCCCTTCGAGGACTGACCCAAGCCCCCCAGATGCTAACTTCTACACCTTGTACTTCGTTAGCGGGAACGGTACGGAGATGGACGGCCTGATTACCACCAAAGTGCCAGAAAGCGGGGGTCAGGAAACCGCTAGTGCCCTAGACGCAGATATCGAGTTCAAATCGAACGAACTCATCTCCTCGATGGAGTTCTTCGGGCGTAAGTACCACGCCAACGACTCCTACTTCCTTCCAGTCAATCTGTTCCTCAAAGCCACCGGATCTTCACAGTCCAGTGTCGACTGGACGGTTACGATCCGGTCCTCTGGCGGCTCCGTTGGCAGCTCGACATGGGGTGGCGGAACCGTTTGCGACTCCACCTTCTCTGGCACCTGTGACTTCGACTACGAGTCTTTCGAGGTCAACATAGGGGGCAGCCAGTCATTCACAGTCAGCAAGGACGAACGATTTGAAGTCAAGGTGCGTGCTAGTATGAGTGGATGCGATGACGGACTCTTCACGAGCTGTACGGCAGAGGTAGCATGGAACCAAGTCTCTGGCGAGAACAGATACTCGAACGTGCAGGCCGACGCAAACGCTCTGAGCAACAGCCTCATCGTTCTACAGAGAGAAGGTGCGAACCTCCCAGAGGGCGCAGAGCTGGATTGGTACCCCAACGATGTCATAGAAGATAGGGCGATGCAGTTCTCGATCGATGCCAAGAGCTCTTTCGGAAGGTTCGACATCGCGAAGGTCGAACTGCTGATGCGGGACCCAGATGGGAACTACCAGGTCGATCACAGGATTACTGATGATGATGAGGACATCGAGGACTCGAACAATGGAATCTTCGGAACCTATCTCTGGACATACCCAAGTGGCCTATCTTCTGGAGAGTACTCCGTAGAACTCAGAATCACCGACATCCAGGGTAACCAAGTGGATATTGACCACGAAGCAATTACCATGCATCAGTGGGGTGTCTCTATCAACCACAGGTACGGCAGGAACGTGGAGTACTTCGCCCCCGGCCAAACAACTCCAATCCCACTCCAACTGGTCCATAGGGGCGATTCCACCAAGTCGATGAACGTAGAACTCGAGGTCCTGACTAACCTCGGCAACTCGTGGCTGGTTGAGTTCGACTCCCCGGCAGGGTACGAACTCAACTCGGGCGGCACCATCCTCAATCCAACTGTTACTCTCACTGCTCCCGACGACCTCACCGGGACGGCCAAGAAACTCGAGATTCGCGCGGTCGCCGAAGCTGATGTTGACGGTGTGATGTCGGTCGTCCACCAAGACGTGCTCATACTGAACATCGAGAAGATTGATGTTTACCAGCCCCCCGTAGTCTCCATTTGGTCCGAAGACCACAAGATCCCGATTGCCAATTCATCTAGGGTCGATGCAATAGATCCCACAACCCCGAGGTTCGTAGACTACGACGAGTTCAATCCCTTAATCCTAGAGATTTTCAACACTGGGTTCGATGCCGATTCGTTTAGAATAGACATCCTCAAGCGATCCAAGGCCCTTTTCCAGCTCCATGACAACACTACTGGTCAGAGGATTCTGGAGGACGAAGGAGACGGCACCTTCCACACATCGCTGCTAGAACGCCATGCGACCCAAGTCTTCATCCTCGGTATCAAGCCCAGCCTAGACCGAGAGGATCTAGACATAGGTGAGATTGAACTCGAGGTCATCAGCAGCGGTAACGCTTCGCTGAATTCAGTGGTGACATTCACCATTCAGAGGACCTTCGGTGTTCGCGCTGAGATTTCGCAGGACTGCGACGGAACCCCAATGGGCCACATGAAGATATCACTGTGTGCACCCGGGTCGGACAAGCCGACAATAGAGTTCAGAGCTAGGATTTCCAACAGCATGACTGAGGACGAATCAGCAACTTGGTGGTTAATCCAGAACCCGTCCTCTATGAAGGAGAACACCGATCGCAATCCAGCATATGGCCAATGGGAGTTCCAAATCACCGATGCCGACGGCGAATCGGTTCCTAGGGTCTCGCTCGGACCAGGCGACTTCACCGAGGTCTTCGTCAGCGTGACTCTGACCAACCAAGTCGAAGTCGGTAACCACACTGTTTACTTAAGAATCATCGAGGACACCGAGGAATCAGATCAAAGGTACTTCGACCTGCCCATGACATTCGAGATCGACGCCGACAACCCCATGCTCGAGATTCTCCAGGTTTCTCAGAACACCAAACTCACTCCTGGCAGTCAAATCTCGATCCAGATGAAGATCAAGAACGAAGGAAACAGCCCACTCACCGTCTTATTGGAATCAGATGTCGAGGAAAGCGGATGGAGCGTTGAGATTGGGGGGTTGTCCGGCTCCCCACTCATTGAAATCGGAGCCTTTGAGGAGACTGGCTTCACTATCGAGATATCCGTCCCCGAATCAGCAAACAACGGTGATTCGGTCCCAATCTCAATCTCAGCTACGCCGCTAGATACCGAGCAGGGCTTCTCCGAGTCCTATACTGCAACGTTCACTCTCAATGCTGTAATAGAGATTAGTTCCATACCCGACATTCTCCTGAATGAGTTGACCCACCCACGTCCGATTACGCTAGTTCTAGTCGTTGTTAGCGTACTGCTGCTGTTCGCTGGGATCCAGAGCAGGATGAACCGGCGTCGCTGGGCCGCTCAGATGGCATTGATTGATACGATTTCCGTAGATCAAGCCATAGGGGAAACAGAGGAAGAGCCGCAGATTCCCTCACCGGTTACAGTCGCTGATAGCGGGACGCGAACAGATAGATACGATGACGAGGACGTCGAACTCGTCTGAACCCCTCGTATCTGTCCGAACGACGCTCCATTCGTCTTAAGACCCGTTGGTAGCGCCAACAAAACGGGAATGGTAGCCGTGCTGTTCGTAATTGGAAGTTACGAAGCTTTGGGTCCAAGGGAGAGGAAGCGCTCTGCGCTCGTCTTCACAGCCTTCCTGCTGCTGTCTAGCCACGCAGCGATGCAATTCGGAATATGGGAGGCTAAGGCAACCACGGACCAAGACGGTGACGGGCTGCCCTATGGAATCGAATTCTACATCAACACCCAACCTCAGGACTGGGATTCCGACAATGACGGCCTTCCCGATGGTTGGGAGTGGCAGTATGGGCTCGACCCCCTCTCATCGACTGGGGACAACGGCTCTACCGGCGATCCTGACTCGGATGCACTCACAAACCTCAACGAATATCTCTTCGGTATCCCTGTTGGGTGGGACGAGCCATCCACTCCCAATGTACTCGACAACGGGGTGTGGTGGAATGGGACCGTCCCGGTGAGTAACTGGGACGAGGAAAGCGCCATGCAGTTGATGCAGGGATCGGGTTCAGATGGGGCTGACGAGGATCCAATGGGCAACATCTGCACCGACACCTTCGACAATGATAAGGACGGCATGGTGGATTCCAACGACGGGGACAACGATGGTGATGCGGACTGCAGCTCCGATGACGACGATGGTGACGGCCTAATAGACGAGGACCCCAACGGATGGGACACCGACGGTGATGGTATGCCTGACGGTTGGGAGGCCGCTAATGGCTTGGACCCGACCTCTAACTCCAACCAAGATGGTACCTACGGAGACCCGGATGGAGACGGCCTCGTCAACATCTACGAGTACGTCAACCCGACTTGGGGCACGAGGAACGGTTCGACCTTCCCACCCACGCAGTACTTCCGGCCTGGACCGACCAACATGACTGCCACTGAGTCTCCATGCAACCCCATACTATCCCTCGGTCCAGGGGGCTGTCAGATATTCACAGCCGAGGTCGACGGGATAACGCAGACTGACCCACAGAACAACGATACCGATGGCGACGGCCTCAATGACTCCTTCGAGGCACTCATCCTCTTGACCGACCCGACCTCTGCGGACACGGATTCCGACGGCATTCCGGATGGGGTCGAGTTCAACGGCTCCTACGGCAACAACCCACCACAAGGCTCAGACCCCCGTGACAACAACACGGATGGTGACTACCTAGACGATGGCGAGGAGGATCTCAACGGAAACGGGATAATCGACGAAGGCGAGACAGATCCAACGAGAGTCAATGATGAGGGAGATTTCGACGGCGACGGCGTCCAGAATTGGCAGGAGAACATGAGTTGCTCCTTTTGGAACGTCTCAGACTCAGATGGGGGCGGAATGAACGACGGCGACGAGCTTTCCTTCTTCCGAAATACGGACCCTTGCACATCCTTCGTCGAACTCGTCTTCACAATCACTGACTGGGACGAAAACCAGAACATCCTGACTCTGAACACAACTTTGGGACTCAACCCAAACCCGGTTGATTGGCGACAGTCGGGCGCTCCAATGGCATTCTATGAGTCCTTCAGTGGGGAGAGGACCCCCTTTGGATTCACATCCATCGAAGTCAATTGGCTGAGAGGCGTGAACACAGCGAAGCCAAACGACGCATCCACCGTCGTCTTCACCAATGGGTCATGGTGCTGGAACGCCACAGCCGGCGCAACCAACGACCCTAACTGCGACGACGACTACCCCGACTTGGATGGTGACGGCCTAGCGGATTGGGAGGAACAAATGGGGACTTGGGGGTATCATTCCTTCATCAACATGACAGACTCCGACGGCGATGGAGTGGATGACCTGTCTGAGATTCAGAACCAAACTGATCCCTTGGAGCCATGCCACAACCTATTGGATACGGATGACGACGGTCTCAACAACTACTTCGAGAACACGACAGGCTGCGACATGATTTTCGGAATCATGAGTGGTAACCTTACCTTCGACTCTTGGTTGACCCTGTGGAACATGGCTGATTCTGACAACGGGGGGGTAGATGATGGCCAGGAGTACATCGACGGTACTAACCCCCAAAACAACCCGGATGACGACATTAACCCGCTCGACAGCGACGGGGACGGAATACCGAATACCATAGAGGACGAAATCGGCACTGACTGGCTGGACCCCGACTCCGATGGAGGGGGCGTTCCTGACGGCGAAGAATGCCCACCCGAGTTCTGGGTGTCGGGTTGCATAGGATCACCAGGGGACCCATTTGACCCGATGGACGACCTGATTGAGAACGCACTGATGTTCACTGCCACCAACTACTCGACCGGAATGGATCCAACAGTAACTCACTATTGGAGGTGGCACACTTACGATTCCTATACTGGGGTATCCTGGGGGGTCAACACCAGCCTAGCAGGCTTTTTTACACAAGTTTTCCCAGAATGGTCGACTGACCAAGGAGTCGCAGATCAGGCCTTCTGGAATCACAGCACCCAGCTCCTATGGGAGCTCATCTTCGACGAGGCAGGGTACATCGGTCCCGGCGAGGAACTGATACAGCCCTACAACGTTCAGAACTTCTCCAGTTGGTCGGATATCATGGCGGGACTCAACTTTTCGAACTACACGAGGGACATCATCATCGACTCGTCAATAATCGAGGCCCTCTACGTCTCAGCCCCCGAGGTCATCCTCTCAGCTGAGGTCAAGCAGAACTCCACAGCCTTCACCGGAAGCACCTACGCACTCGACCTTCCCCCTGCTTTTTTGGATCAGGACAGTGCATACGTCAACAACCTGACACAGACTGTCCTGAACCAGTCCGGGGCTCTGTCTGCATGGGACAAAGTGGCTGCGATACAGGACTTCCTGACCAACGGAAACGACACTATCACATTCCTCAGGAATCATGATGGCTCTAAGAGGGTGGACGGGCTAGGAACTGACAGCGACATCTCTCATTGGTTGCTCAACTCTTCTCACGAGGGAAGTTGCGACGAGTTCGCATCTGTCTTCGCAGTAATGGTGAGGCTGGCCGGCATCCCGGCAAGAAAGGTTACAGGATTCTCAGGAGGGACGTGGAACGGCGAGTCCTTCATGGTCTATGGCAAGGACTTCTCCCGCTGGGTGGAAGTTCACCTGCAGACCAATCAGAACCAAGGCGAACTAGACCTCGGTTGGATTCCCTTCGAAGCCTGCCCACCAATGTCTCTGGTCGAGGTCGTCAACGAGACTTGGGGTCCGAGTGCGATTGAGAGAAACATCTCCAAATCGGAGACGATCTGGGTGGAGGGCACTCTGAAATATGCCGACAACTCGACATCCGTTGAAAACGTAACTCTGCTCATGTACCTCGTTGAGCCCGATGATGCCGACGACGTTCCGGGGCGCTCCGCTGTCGTCAGACACCTCGTGGCGAACACCACAACTGGCGAGAACGGCAGTTTCAACCTCACAGGGCTTCCTTCCGAGGTCATCCGTCCCGGCTACGGTTCTTTGGTTATCCAAACCATAGAGCAAGGCTATGTGGGCACGCAAGGAGTCACTTTCCGCTGGCACATCAACGTCACCGATGACGTCGTACTGTCCCTTTCCGAACCACCTCCGATAGAGGAGCCAATGCTGGGAATCGGAGTCAACACCACGGTGTTAGGCCAATTGTCTTGGTCTAGTAATCCGTCATTGGACCCGTCCCTCGTCGACGATCTCCAAGTAGTCCTCAACTACGTCACCGTGACCGACGGGGAAGTCAACCTGACTAGTGGTGTCGGCGGAGGGGGGTACTATGAGTTCTCAGTTCCAATCGCTGAATCAGAGCCACTGGGATTAATCAATGCCTCAATCAGTTTCCTAGGCTGGCACGAGGACGACCTGAACAACGCCACGCCCCCATCCTATCATGCGTTTCCCAGTGCCTTTGCCGTGATGTTCAACATCACTCTGTCCCCAAACCTGTCCGTCACGCTCGAGGCTCAAGGTTCCAACAACTCCATCCTAGAAATCGACAACCCGATCTTCCTCAACGGCACAGTTCTGAGTAGGGGCGAGAACCCATCCACTCTGAACGGCACACTAATTCTCGAAATGAGGAGATTGGACATCGCCGGGCCATTCACCACCTTGTTCACATGGTACCTGAACGACACATCTTGGGACCCCCCCTTATCCGGTGACTTCGCTATCAATTGGAGCTTCTCCGCAGCCGAGGTGCCTATCCCGGCAGGGCCAGTGGAAGTAAGGATTCAGTTCGACGCCGAGGGTCTATTTGCCAATGACCAGGTACAGTTCTCAGAGTACGGAATTAGGAGCTTCGTTGAGTTCAACTACACCTTGTCCCCCAAACCTCGTGGAATCCAAGCAGAGGTCGAAGTCATCCTCACCGATCACACCGGCAATTCCTTCGCCTCGTTTGAGGGGGCCTACAACCTCGACTTTGATGGGATTGACGTCTGGAACGAGACCGACCCCAGCTCACCGAGACTCGTCGTCGTGTGGTCGCCAGCGTGGGACATGGAGCCCGGCGACTATGATTGGTTCCTGAACTACTCTGGATCAACCTGGTTCCAACCCGCTTCGTCTCAGGAGACGATACGTATTCGGGGCCTGGCGAATGTTAGCGCCTCCATCAACTTGGATTGGACTCCCAGAGGCGGCACAAACTGGGTCACTGGATTCGCTAGGGACATGGTACTCAACTCGGTCGTCACCGGAAACAATTCCTCAGTTACCATGCGACTCGAGGTCCCCTCTAGCCTGCCCCCGACTCCGTTTGGCCCCCCTCCGCCTGACATCTACATTCTTGCCACCGGGTGGGTGAATACCACAACCGGCGGCTACAACCTATCTTTCGAGATGCCGAGTGGCGTCACCTCAGGAGTCTACACAATTAGGATAAAGCTAGACTTCTCTGTCAACCCCCCGTTCGGCGGGCACTACTACGCCGTCTCTGACGGCACCGAGATCCTAGCCGGAATTCAGTCTGAGTTCGTAGTCACAACCGAACCCAATGCAGTCATTCTGGTCGCAGGGGACGCTCTAGTCGTCAACGCAACCGTCACTGATGTGGAGGATGATAGTCAGTCCATAGGGGACGTGGGGCTCGACCTCTACTTCGACTGGGGCGGGCCTCTCCAGCAGGTACTCGATTTTGCTACCACGGATTCGGGGGGCGTGGCTGTATTCAGCTCAATTATTCCCTCCTCGATCGCTCCTGGATTCTACGATATCAGAATTCATGCTCCTGATGACCTCTCTGACAACTTAAGCTCGGAAAATGCAGGGCGTTGGCTTGCCAATCATAGCATAGTCAACCTCACGGTCCAAGTCCCGAGCTTCGTTGAGATTAGTAGCATTCCAAACGAAGTCACAGCCCTTCAATACTTCACTATTGCAGGTACCGTTATCGACTCAGTTGATTCGAATAGGACCATTCAGGGACCAGTGGGACTTGAGATTTTCTTCCTCGACCAAGCGGATGAGATACTCATCGAGAACCACACGACAGATAGCAATGGCAGTTTCAACGTCTCCGTGCCCACGGACACTCTGGGTGATGGTGTGACGAAGGGAATGCGCACCGTCGTGGTCAGCGTCCTGAATGGGACAACCCCATTCTACCTGACCGGAACAGGTGACGCCTCGATTCTCGTGAGGGGGATTCCTCAGTTCGTTGGCACGACGCCCTTCCTTAACACCGTCATCAACAGGGGGGAGACAGCTACTATCACTTCACGTCTTGTCGAGTTCAGCGATAATGACGAAGGCCTGTCCGGATACTCAGTTTCAGCTAAATTCCATGATACTTGGCTAGAGCAGGAAATCACTTCCGGGGACGGCAGCATAGCCTTCGAGTTTGACATTCCACACAACCACCCTTTGGGTGTTGTTAACATCACTTTGTTCTTCAATGGCTCAGAGGACCTACACGCAACCATCAGGACAATCAGCACAATTACGGTAAGATCGTCGGCTAACATGAACATCAATCCGATAATCGACAACCCACTCGCGGGCGAGTTCTTCAACGTTACAGGATCCTTGGTTTCGAGTAATGGGAGTGCTCTCACAGACAGATCGGGCAACCTGCTCAATCCCACTCTGACGTTCTCTATCGACGGTGAGTCAGATATCTTCATGGTCTCCCAGATCGCTTTTAATCAGGATGGAAACTGGAGCGCGCTCCTCAGGTTGGACCTCTCGTTCCCCCGTGGTTCGCATGGCATCATCGTACTATTTACGCCCGAAGTCAGCTACTACACTACGGCGACCGACCTAGCCCTCTTCGACAGCAGAGGGTATTCCTTGCTCTCCATTGTCTATCCCACTGATCTCGATCCTGACAGCAGGACGCTTAGGGGGGACATGATAGACGTCAATGTATCCATAATCGATAATACCGAGAACCCAGTTCCATCCGCACAACTGTCAATACAGATTGATGGCGCACCAGTGTGGAATGGCATGACCAATCTCGATGGGGAGGCATCCGCGGAAATTCTCGTCGATCCCGACAGGAGCCCAGGACCCATGACTGTGACTGCTATTTTCACCGGCGTCAACGGGACTACCGGACTTCTCGGAGACGAGGTCTGGACCCGTGTAATTGTACTCGCTCCGACTGAACTTAGAATTACAGGGGTGACTCAACCATCTATAGTTGGAAACACGGTAACTTTCAACGGGACCCTTCTCGACGAGAGGGGCCAGCCGTTGGCTGAGGATGGGGCCCACACTGGGGGCGTCATCCATCTCACGATTGACGGCATCGACGTCGGACCGACTTACACCACGATATCCAATGCCACCAAGGGGCATTGGATGATTACCTACGATCTCCCTCTCGGCATGGAGTTCGGAGCCCATCAGGTGGGTGTGAACTTCCTCGGAGGCTTCACTTGGGTCGATCCCATGGGACAGGGAGACTCATTGAATCCTGAGTTCTACCTCCCCTCGTCCCATAGCACCGAGTTCAATGTCACACAGACGTCTCAGGTCATCATCTCGACGCCTCCGGGGGACGTCGATCGTTCTGATCTAGTGCTCGTGCAGGGACTCTTGACTGACGGCATTGGGAGGGGTCTGCCGAACAGGGACATCGAAGTCTCGATGAACGGGCAGTTCATGACCGGTCTGAAGGTCGGTGACAACGGTTCGTTCAGCGTCTATATTTCAGTACCACCAGATATGCCCCTTGGGTCTAGGGTTATAGAAATCAAATTCTCCGGCGAGTCATTCATCTTGCCCTCCAACTCATCCACTGTGATTACCGTCTATGGGCCTGTGTACACCTCCATAGAGGAACCTTCTCCCGCTGCGGTGGGCAACTCAGTTATCCTTCGTGGAACAGCCAAGGACAACTTGGAGGACGGCTGGCTGGGTAACCATACCATTGAGATATTCGTCGATGGCATCCTAATTGGAATCACCAGTACTGGTGACAATGGCCATTGGGCACTTCCATGGATCATTCCCGATTCCCTCGATATTGGGAACCACACACTATACGCCGTTGCTCCGGCCCAGGGCTACCACAGACAGGGGCACGTGGAAACTATCCTCACGATCTCCTACCACACAATAATCAGCGTTCAAGTGGAGGAGTCTTCAGTCACTAGGGGTTCGGAATGGAACTTCTCGGGGCGCCTCTATGAGGGTGACACTGGTTTCGAGATGGGGTTAGATGGCAGGGAGGTCAGCATCCTTCTCGATGGATTTGTCATTGTGACTGTAACTACCGAGTTGGGCGGCTTGTTCAACTACAGTCACAGTATGGGATATTCCATTTACAGAGGGGGCCACAATGTGAGTTTCTCGTATGAGGGCGAGTTTCTCTATCTCGCCACTGAGGCTAACTTGACTGCATTCGTCCTCTCTGACATATTGATTGAGGTTCAACCCATAACCTCGAAAATCATTAGGGGTAACACTTCCCACTCGATTCTCATTCAAGGCTTCGTCAGAGAGATTGGTGGAGACTCAAGCATTTTCGAGAACCTGACTATTAGCCTATCATGGGGTGAAATCAACCTCCCCCTCCAAGGGGGGCCGTGGGACAATCCAGGAACTATGAACTTCCAGATGAGGGCAAAGGCCCAGGAGTTCCTACCGCCCGGAAAGAACATCGTGACCATCAAGATTGAATCTGATCAGTCGAGATTCCTCAACGGCGCCTCGACGGACATCGAGATAATGGTGATGATTGAAGTGGACTTCACTTTGTCCAGCATAGAGCTATCCACTGGACAGAGGGTGATACGGGGAACCGTCAATGCCACTGCCAGAGACACAGGTTCTCCCGTGGAGGGACTTTCCATGACAGCCATGCTGATGAATGGGTCTACTGCCCACTTCTTCATTTCCAGACTCACCGACGCAGATGGGGTCTTCGAGTACGAGTTCAAGTCACTCTCACCTCTGCCCCCCCTCTCCGACACCTCCTCATGGGGCAGACTCAGTGTTATGCTGGACTCGGACTCGGACTTCATCGATGCCCGAAGCCTAGCCTATCTGCCAAGTGGCGGCATCCTAATTGAGTACGAGGAAGACGCTTCCGACTCCCTCTTCGGCACGGCGATGCTAGGATTCGTCTTCATTTTGGTTGTCGCTGCCGCACTGGTCTCGGTTGCCGCAGTGCTAACTCGTCGTCGCAAGGCCGCAATCAAGGAACTCGCCGGTGTCTTCAGTTACACTGCGGATATGCTCGCCTCGGGAGACGAATTCAGGAAAGCCATCTTCAATTGCTACGCGAGACTGTGCGCTGTCCTGTTGCGACGTGGCTTCCTCCGCAGGGACTTCGAGACTGTCAGGGAGTTCGAAATTGCGATTCGAAACGCGTTGCCTATCAACGAAACTTCGCTGGTAGCACTCGACCGGATATTCGAAGAGGCACGGTACTCAAGCCACGTGCTCGGGGGCTTGCACAGAGAGAATGCCCAGATTGCCCTAGCTTCGGTTCTACAGGAAATAGAAGAATTGCAGGAGATCCCCCAAAGAAA
The DNA here is from genome assembly GCA_029940695.1 of Candidatus Thalassarchaeaceae archaeon. GTDB lineage: Archaea > Thermoplasmatota > Poseidoniia > Poseidoniales > Thalassarchaeaceae > UBA36. The sequence goes on along the minus strand of JAPYUP010000004.1, from coordinate 63,884 downwards.
CACCCCTCCCATCGAGGCCGAGGCCTAGCCTGACTGACTCGTCTTCATGGTAAGGACACCACCTTCCCAGTTAGCCCCCATTATGACCTCTCCCACGGGAAGCCTGAACGTTCTGAGCAACCCGCCGAACCTCTCTGGTGAGATGAGGCGCACTATTTGCTTCCCCTCTTCCAAGAGCGTCTCGACGACTACTCTCTCTGGGAAGGAAGAGGGAAGGGGTATTCTGACCTCCGAGCCTGACCACTCCCCTCCGATCTCTGCTAGGAAATCCCCTATTGGAACCGCAGCCCTAGCGAGGGATTTCGCGTCACCTATCGTGCTGGAAACTCCGTCTAAAATCTCCTCATGGCGGCCTTGTACCTCGGAGAGGTGTGGCAGCCCCCCAAGGAACAACTCGTGCATCTGCTGTACATCTACGTCTAATCCAATCTTGAGGGAATCCAAACCGCCACCCTCTTGCTCATCGCCCTCGACCTCGACCTCGATTCTTGACCACGGCATGCTTACGCCCATCCATCGAACGGACCCGAATGAACCCATTGCTTATTTCATCTCGAAGAAACGCTCAACGTGCTTAGAGGTCCTTGATGGGCTGGTGGTCTGGCGAGTATGCATTGATTTGGGCATGCAATCACCGACTCTTCGCTCAAGCAACCTCTTCTCCAGAAGAACTACTATGGCCTTGTCCTCGGCATTACGAATCGGCCTACCCAGAGCCTGTAGCACACTGTTTACAGCTGGTTGCAAGCTTGCATACTTCCATGCTTTCGACCTGCCGAAGCGCCTAGTGTAGTACTCCAATAGGGCATCCTGCCTAGCGCTTGGTGGTGGAAGAGGGAGCCCCACACAAACAACTGCATTGAGGATGTTCTCAGAATAGTCAATGCCCTCCGACAACTTCCCACTCAGAACTCCAAAGAGCACTGATTCCCTCCCCATTGCCCTCATCTCGTACAGCCTCGCTATGGTCCTCTCGACCTCCTTTTTTGACATACGCCTTCCTTCTTTCATACTCACCTTTCCGAAAGTGTAGGAGACATCATTGCCAATGCGATCTAACATTGCATAGCTGGGTGCGAAGACAGCCACGTTTCCCTTTGTCTTCTCCAGCACCGATTGTATGTGATCTCGAATCGAGGAGTAGCTCGCGTCCCTTTCCGTGAACTTGCTCGTAACGTCGCTTGCTATCAGGATCGGCCTGTTTTCAGGAGGAAATCCAGATTCATATTCCCTGCAAGCAGACTTTTCTTCTGGAATTCCCAGAATGTCAGAGTACATATTTGGGGGAAATAGTGTCCCTGACATAAGTATTGAACCTGCGCACTGCTCGAAAATTGGCCTTCCCACGACACTTGGGTCAAGCAAATGACTAGTCACTCTCGGGATATCGTTGTTGAGCCTGTCGAATACGAGTGCAAGGGCCGGGCTGTCTCTGTATTTAATGCAGATTTCCAAAATTTCTGCCAGTCTGATGCAGTCATTCTGTTCATCTTCTTCAATGGAATCATCCCCATCGATTACCACAGAGAGTAATCTTCTATTCATTCTCCTAATTCGACTAATCCCATCTTCTAATTCGTCTTCTTCTATTCCATCAATGGCACTCGCGATGGCATCGAGGAACTCACTGGTTTCAACTCTCAGATCATCTTTCTGAGAGGACTCAATCTCAGTTATTTTTCCTGCAAACCAATTGTTCAATCCGGAATCGTCTTTCAGTGCTTTGACCTGCTTCTCCAGCAGTATCGCTTCGTCCAGACTCTTCGAATCTGAGAGTTCAAGCTGCTTGGCGCCATTCTCCAGATTTCCCTTGTGTTCGTTAATGTCAACGAGGGCTCTTTGAAACACATTCTTGGTTACTCGTCTCTCCAATCCACTTCTGATCCTGTCAGGTAGATTATGCGCCTCATCGACAATTAGAATCGCGTTTTCGAGACTGACCCCCATTATCGGTAGTGAATTCTCCCTAACTCCTTCTATGAAGACGTGGTTGTAGTCGCAGACGAGAATGTGCGCATCCCGGACAGCAGATCTAGCTGTTGCCCAAGCACAAATCCTTCTTGCTCGACCCTCCTTGATTACCTGGTCTACGTGCCTAGGTGCTTCTAGGATGAATTCCCCCAAGTCTACTCTTCGGGCCCTCCTAGCAGACTCTACAACGTCCTTTTCACAGGAGCACTGACCCGTCGATTTATCGACGACTTCGCACATCCCCTCTCTCCCTATTATGTCCACTAGCTTAATTCTGGGGTTTCCAGATGGAAGCTTGGAGTTGATCTGCCTCACAGTATCGACAACGATTCTGTGCTGCGATTGCCTGCCCGTCATGAACAGGATCTTCGGCACCTCTGGGTTGGTGTTGTAGAAGTTTACGACTTCGAATGCAGAGGCAAGTGCTGCTGCGGTCTTACCGATTCCTGTCGGGGCCGCCGCCAAAAGGAAACCCCCTTCTCTGAGTGCAATAATCCCATCAGAGATCATCTCTTTCTGTGGATTTCTGATCTGTTCATGAGCGAAGAATAGACGCGCCTCGACCCCGCTTCCGACAGACATGGGGACTACCCTGCAAATAGAACGACCAAGAAGATTGGCGTCATCTCACTACGATGGCCTCGGAGTCTCTACTATCTAGGATGACTTTCAATGGCAAGTCTAGCCTCACGTGTCGTAACCCATCTTCGTCCCTCGTGGCTTCAATGGAGTCGAGCCACCCCCAATCGATGAGGTCGCCCTCAAGTATGGTAAGGTAGCCGATGTTGAAGGACACGATGTTCTGAAAGAAGTGGGTACCCTGTGAGGGTTCCACGTGAATGTCAGCCATAGGCACCTCCACGATGGTCTTGGCCCCCATAATCTGGTCCCATTGAACAGGTATTCCTAACGACGGGTCGGACGAGCCCCAGCGCCCCGGGCCGATTAGAATGTACGGCCGATTCTCGGATCGAAGCCCGGCATCGATCTCCTCAATTAGCGGTATGAGATTGATTGTTTTCATCCTGTTCATTCGTGCAGGGTGAACGTACACGACGTCCCTGATATTTTCGATAACACCGTTTCCAAGGGACTTGCTGCTGATACAGACGGCATTCTCCCTGTCGACCTCGTTTAGGTCAATGTCGATGTCCACAGATTCGTCCATCAGTGGTCTGACTTGGAGAATTGCGAACTTCCGTCTTCCGTTTTCGGGGTCGATGGAAATAGCGAACTCTAGCTCGACGGGCGAACCCAGGTAGTTTTCGCACGTAGTGAGAACGTGGTTTAGAATCTGAGGGAGTGGGAACCGCTGGTGCTTGAGAATGGGGGCGAAGGTGACGAGCCTCGGCCCCCCCTCGACCATGATTGAGTCGACAATCCTGTCGTCAGCCGTGATGTAAGTAGAGCCCACTAGGGAGAGCCTGCCGTCCTCCTCTGCAGCCGATAGTCCCAGATGTATCAGGTTCCCCCCCTCTATTACTTGCACTGCCCCCGACTCTTGGTTCATCGGGATGGCGAAGAAGTGACTCTGAGATGTATCGATGACCGACTGGGTGCTGTAGAACTGGTGAACCCTCTTGGGCTGTCCGGGACTGAACCTCAGGCACTTCCCTCCAGAGGAGACCTGTCTGCCAAGGCCGATGCATACGGCGGCCAATCCATCCTCCATCCTGAGGGGTTCGACAGGGTAGTGGTTGCGGCTCCTTGCCGACCCTGAGATATCTGGATAGTATCGACCCGAAATCTCCCTCCCGATAACCTCCTGAATCACCACCGCCATCCGTTCGTCTTCGATGATGTTGGCCGTGGCTGTGACGTATACCTTGGAACCTCTGTGGAAGATTGACGCGTATACCAACTTAATCGCCTCAAGCAGTCGTCTGAGCCTGACCTCGAGGTCGGAGTGGTCGTTCGCGAGCATGTACGTAGCGTACACCCCTGCGAACGGTTGGTGACTGGAGTCCTCGAGCAAGCTCGATGAGCGCACGGCTACCGGCCACTCCATGTTCTCCAGCATGTCCCTGATTTCAGCGACCTCATCATCTTTGAATTCACCACTTAGGAATGCCCGATTCACCTCGTCATCAGACCTGTCCTCGTGAGCGAATCTGCTCAGTTCGTTCCTAGAGATGAAGCCACCGAAGACCCCAGTGGCTATGACGACGGAGTTCGGGACGACAAACTCGACGTCCGGAAAGGCACCACCTAGGCCCAACTCCTCCATCCTCGTGTAGAAAAATGCGAGACCACGACCCTTTCCACCGAGGCTGCCCCGGCCAATTTTCTGGAACCCCACTTCGACAGAACCAGATTCGTGGTCCCTGACCGTGTGTTTCCTGATATTGGTAATGTGCGCTCTAATCGACCCAACGATATACTTCCTCACTCCTTCCGAGTCATCGAAATCCTCTAACTTCATTGGCCTCATGGACGCTGCGAGCGAGAACTCTGTTCTGGCCCTGAGCCAGTGGGAAAACTCGTTCCTCGTAGCATGGAACTCTATGGACTCGATTGCCACCTCCTCTGCCTTCTCTACAAACTGCTCGAGGTTAGATGCCCTAGTGATCTCCATCCCATCCGGCATCCTGAAGATGAACTCACCGAAGTTCATTTCCTCGAGCATGAACTCCTCAATTCTCTGGTACAACTTCGGGTCCTCCTTGTGGAGGAACCGAACTCCAAGTCCCTCGGTAGCTTCCTTCAGCTCGAGGTTCTTCGATTGCAATAGGATTGGCAGAAACCTGTGGCGGCTCTGGGCATGCTGAATCAACTCAAGACCAGCCGTGTCCCGCTCTCCACCTGGGTTGGGGAATCTACCATCCGTGAAGATACCGATGATGTTTCTGGAGTACTTGTCGATGATTTCCTTGGCTGTCTCCATGTCCGAGGCGAGTAGAATTTTTGCCCGGGCCCTCAGCCTCAGGAGATTCTCATGGAGGTTCCCACCCTCTCCCATTAGCCTCGTCGTCTGTCGCACTAACTGAGTGTAGAGGAGTGGTAGGTAGGCAGAGTAGAATCTCCTGCTATCCTCGACCAGCAGAATTACCTGCACATCCCCGTCCCTAACGTCGTTCTCAACGTTCTGCTCATCCTCTATCAACTTGCAAATCGAAAGTAGAATTCTACTATCGCCCCCCCATACGAATATCCTGTCAATCCCATCACCCGTCCTAAGTGTGGCCAACTCCCTAGTGTTATGACTCAGCATTACCACCGGCATTCCCTTATGGCGGCTTTTCACAAGCCTCGCAAGGGCATAGGCATCCATCGCTCCCACCTTTGTCATGGTAATCACTAGGTCGAAACTGCGAGAGGCTAGTAGGTCCAAGGCATCGACGGCATCGGGACTGTGGATGATTCTAGGGGCTTGGGATAGGCTCAGCACTGAATACTCCTCTTGCAGAATCTCCGCGAGATAACCGGATTCTTCCAGTAGGTAGTGATCGAACTGACTTGCCACGAGGAGAACATCCCTTACTCGGAAGGGAGTCAGTCGCTCGAACCGGCTCCAGTCACTGATGCCCCCATCCATAGAATCAGAACTCGGTTAGCGGCATTGCATTTCAGAGGACCGGAGGGTGTGCCCCGCACGAGCATGCGGGACGGTGTGTGTGTTGAGTGCATTCAGTTCCGTTCTTGTCTCCGGAGGACCCTAGGTGCCCGACTTGAGCTATAGCCGACTGCATTCGAAAGCTGTGCACGAGCCCTGATGTTCCTGAGTCCGTTCGCAAAGCTCTTGCGGCGACTTGATTTTTGGTTGGGGGGGCGGTTTTGCCGCCCCCCCGTGTTGTTTGTGTGCATCCCATCCTCGCTCAATCTCTCACCTCAGAGCGTTTGAATCGTCATCATATTGAGAACGCAGTTCATCCATGCGTTTCGCGAGGAGTTCCTCAAACACGGCCCCCTGCGCCAACTCCTTTCGGATGTGCTCACGAGCGGACTGTCGAAGCACGACCTCCGCAGATTCTCCCACGAGCTTACAGTAGCCGCGAAGACTGGCGGTCAAATCGGGACCGAGATCGACTTCGACCCGGTCTCCTTGTCCTGGCAGCGGGGATGCTAGAAGTCGGCGTACTGCCTCCCTGATTACATCCGACCTGTTCCTCATCCCGTCGAATCCCACAAGTCTGTTTAGTTCCAGCAGGTGATCCTCTGGAATCCTTAGCGAAACCATGGGACTGACGCCGGCCACTTCGAGTTCCTCCTGAGCCTTGAGATGGGGAGGGGCACTTAATCGTATTGCATTTGAAATGCAATTGCATTACAATTAATTGTACATCTAACTCAATACTTACGATGCTGCTCCGCACGGAGCGATTCAAGGCACATGGCCCCTTGCAATGGTTGCGGTGCTAAGGTGAAGGTCATCAACGACGCTATCCATGGCCAGTTCAAGCTAGAGGGCGTCACACAGGATCTCCTTGGCACACCTGAGTTGAACAAACTCAGCCACATCAAGCAACTCGGACTCGCCCACCTAGTCTTTCCAGGGGCGCATCACACTAGGTTCGAGCATTCTCTGGGGGCTTCGCACATAGCGGGTCTGATGGCAGAGTCCCTCGAATTGGACATGCACGAGAAGACGACCGTTGAGGTCGCCGCACTGCTCCATGACGTGGGCCACGGACCCTACTCACACACGCTTGAGCACATTCTTCTGGAGAGGGGCGGGATGGACCACATGTCAGTTACGGAGGGCATAATTCTGGGCGAGTATGACGTGTTGGTTGAAGGTGAGGAGAGCTCAGTCAATAACAGGGAGGCAATTCCTGACATCCTCACTCGTCATGGGCTAGATCCCAATGAAATCGCTTCTTTGATACGTGGTCCAGACGCATCTGGAACAGAGAGATCACTCCTCAGTTGGACAGAGGGCAGGGGTGATTTTTCCGGCAGCGACCATACCATGGCTCACCTAATCCATGGTCCCGTGGACTGTGACCAGTTGGATTACCTGCTGCGAGATTCGCATTTCACCGGTGTGAAGCATGGGATAGTGGACCACCACAGGCTTATCGAGTGTCTTCGGAACCAAGGCGGGGACATCGTTGTCGAGGAAGGTGGTCTTTCATCCTTAGAGGGCATGCTCGCTGCAAGGGGGTTGATGTACAGCGCAGTCTATTTCCACAGGGTCACGAGAGTGACTGAGGTTATGCTATCAAGAGCTGTCGAAAGAAGCGGCGGAACCTTACCCGAGCCACTCGACCTCCAACGACGGGTCGATGCCGAGATTTGGGGTGATCTGCACGATGCCGGGGGGTACGCCCAGGACATAATCAGGAGACTGAAGTACCGCAAGTTGCTCAAGGTCTGCTTGAGTCGTCGTATGCAAGAACTGACCGAGGACCAAGTCAATCGATTGGTGGCACTAGCCAATGACTCTGACTCGAGGAGGGCCCTCGAAGACGAAATTGCCTACCGAGCGGGAGTGGAACCGGGCTATGTTGCAATCGACGTCCCTAGCGTAAAGCTCCTCATGTCCGAGCCTAGGATGGCCCAAGTAGACATCAGGGTGGCCGGCGACGATGGTAGGATCCGATGGCTGCGCGAACTGACCCCTTTGGCCGAGGCCCTTAGGAAGCGGCAGGTCATCCAAGATGCCGTATACATCATGACTCTCCCTGGGGCAGAGCAGAAGGTCGCTGAGATTGCTGAACGCCATCTGTTTTCATGACTGACCTTCACGGGATGATTGCCATCTGCAACCATTGAAAAGGGGGCCTCTGCTCGCCGGGGCGTCCGATGACTGCGGGAGAAATCGGACGAAATCGTTGGTGACCAAATGGACAATACGATGAAATCCGTGTATGATGACGTATTAGCAAGGGACCCTAATCAGCCTGAATTCCATCAGGCAGTAGAGGAGGTCCTTGACAGCCTGGGTCCGGTAATCGAGGCCAATCCGGCCTATATTGACGTAGTACGCGGCATGGTCGAGCCTGAGCGCGTAATACAGTTCAGAGTCCCCTGGTACGACGACGACGACAACCTCCACGTCAATCGCGGATTCAGGGTTCAGTTCAACAGCGCCATTGGCCCATACAAGGGTGGCCTGCGATTCCACCCCAGTGTTAACCTCTCCATCCTCAAGTTCCTAGGCTTCGAGCAGGTCTTCAAGAACAGCCTGACGGGCCTCCCTATGGGGGGTGGCAAGGGCGGCTCCGACTTCGACCCGAAGGGCAAGTCTGACGCAGAGGTCAAGCGCTTCTGCCAGTCCTTCATGATGGAACTGTGGAGGCACATCGGTGCCGACTTGGACGTTCCTGCCGGGGACATTGGAGTCGGTGGAAGAGAGATTGGATTCCTTTTTGGCATGTACAGAAAACTCGCAAATGAGTTCACTGGGGTTCTGACAGGCAAAGGCCGTTCCTATGGTGGCTCAAGAATTAGGCCCGAGGCCACTGGCTACGGGCTGGTCTACTTCGCGCGCGAGATGCTCGCTACCAAGGGCACGTCGTTCGAGGGCGCTACGGTTGCCATCAGCGGTTCAGGCAACGTCGCCCAGTTCGCCTGCGAGAAGGTAATCGAACTTGGCGGTAAGCCAGTGACTATGTCTGACAGCAGCGGCTACATCCACGATTCATCGGGCATTGACCGCGAGAAGCTGGACTGGATCATGGATCTCAAGAACAACCGCAGGGGGCGGATGAAGGAGTATGCGGAGCGCTTCGATGGAGTGGATTACACTGAGTCGAAGCCCGAACCGAACCTCAACCAGTTGTGGAGTTCCAAGGTCGACGTCGCACTACCGTGCGCAACCCAAAACGAAGTCAATGGCGACGAGGCGAAGATGCTCGTAGACGGAGGAGTCACCGCCGTTGCCGAAGGCGCCAACATGCCATGCACCCCCGAGGCCGTGGATTGCTTCTTATCGAATGGGGTGATGTTCGCCCCAGGTAAGGCCTCGAACGCTGGCGGTGTTGCTACTTCTGGACTTGAGATGAGCCAGAACAGTCTCAGGATGAGCTGGAGCAGGGAGGAGGTTGACCAGAAGCTCGAGAGCATCATGATTAACATCCACAAGAACACCCACGCGACCGCCGAGAGATTCGGAATGCCTGGAAACTACGTCGCGGGGGCGAACATTGCTGGATTCCTCAAGGTCGCTGAGTCCACAATGGCCCAAGGCATCCTGTGATTACTCCGGCGAACGGCCTTCCTCATCGATTTCGTTCATCCTATAGACGGCTACGAATCCCGCGATTGCGATTCCCACTACCAGCGCCAGCATGATTGGTAGGATGTAAGGCAGTCCCTCCTCTTCGCCGGCCTCCTCCCAAGTTATCGCTCCGCTAGTGATCTCCCCACCCCCAAAGGATAGATCGTCGACGAGTTGAGTAGGAGTCAGGACACGACAAGTCAGACTGTCCTCCCCGGTATTGGACGTCCTCCAGCTGAAGTGGATGGTTTCCTCGCCCCCCGCCCCTATCATTGCATTGGGCCAAGTCGGGGACATCTCCGCTGCGATTCCCGTACTGGTGACATTGCAATCTATGGCAAGGATCGCTGCTGCGGTGCCCGTGTTTGTAATTACGGCCTCAATGGCCAAGGACTCTCCTAGAGTGGCAGTGTAGGTGGAATTGCCATCCCGCACACCCTGCAGTGAGGTCCATTGAATGTTGGGAGTTGCTTGGTCGACGATTATCTCAGCCTGCCATGTCAGGGGAAATCCCCCTCCACCGTAGTTTCCGATTTCCGAGTTCTCCGGATTCCAAGCCGTCCTGTAGCTCTGTATCGTCACGACAGCCTGCTCGGTCCAAATGAGCCCATCTTCCCATGTGTTGTCATCGGACCAGGCGATTTCGACCACCCTCTCATCACCCCCATTGACGTAGGAAACCCCGTTCTCGTCGCTGAAGCTACTGTAGGATGGTGGACTGTGCATTCCAGTTATCTCGTATGTGACGTATCTGGCTTCGAAACTGAGGCGCTGTCCTGCAAGCCTCCTTTCCCATTTGTCGGTGAGTCCGCCGGACCCGCTTACATCCTCTCCCCATTCTATTGAGCTGTGGGCCCTTGCCCTGACATCATGGTCGTCAGTGCTGTTGGTGAAGTCAGTGGTCCCTGAAATGAAAATCGAGGCATCGTCCGTGGTCAGTATGACTGGGCCAACTCTATCCAATGACGTGTCATTGATCGACATTTGTCCTGCATTGGTAATCTTCCCGCCAACTAGTCTCGAGCCATTTGCTCGCATTTCTCCTTCGATCGTCACGGTGAACCCGGGATCCCCGTGGACCATCATGTTCCTGTGCTCGAAGTCGGCAGCGCTTCCCGATTGACAACCTTGACAATCCGAGACTCCCGAATTTGCTCTTTTCACACTTACATCACTCAGAGAAGGTGGGTAGCAAAATGGCCCAACCAAATCGATCCAAATTTCACCCTCCGTCCCCAAATCGAAAACGATAGAGTCCTCTGCTCCACTCAGGGACTCAGAATCATCCCCAAAGTATGCCGTGACCCCATCTAGGCTTGATGGTTCAATCGCAGTTAGTACGACTTCAAGTCGCCTTCCAGGATCTGGCCATTCTACCCCGATTCCTGAACGATTGCCCTCATCACAGTAGCCATAGCCAACTAGTCCACCAGGTGGATCTGCAGCCACCAATCCTGAGTTATCTATCGTGATTGAAGAAGTTGGGCCTACGTAGATATCCACTCCAGTCTCTAGGGTGACTTGGGCGTTCGAGAAGGTCAGAGATCCACCGTTGATGACTCTGACATTCTGTGACAGGGTCATGTCCTGCCCCCAAGTCATGTCAGATTCGATTAGGATATCCTCCCCACTCTCAGCCAATGCACCAGATGGTAGAACAATCCCAGCTGAGATTAGAACCATGCAAACCACTAGGGCGCTTCTGCCGTTCATTGTCATTCGGCTGGCTGTGGGGGCAATGAACATCACGGCGGCATGTCCGCGAATCAATGGACTCAATCTCGTTTCGTGGTGTGCGAAAGTTCAACCGCCCAAGCGGCGTGCTCAACCCGATGGCTTCTGAGTACAGCCCCTTAATCGCGCCCTTGCTAGTACTGTGGCTCTATCTTCCGGGATACCTCTCTAATACCACCGCGATGCTTGGTGGCAAGTGGATTCCGGAAATGACCGGAATGGCTGTGAAGCCCATAGACGGGGAGAGGGTGCATGGCGATGGTAACAGGCTCCTAGGGGATGGGAAGACTTGGAACGGCCTAGTTGGCGGAACTTTGGGTGGTGGGCTGCTCGGCATGCTCACTCACGCCCTTTCCAAGGGTAGTGAAGACTCGGATGCCCCCTTCATCGATCCGATGACAGGGGTTACTTCGGATGCCTGGTTCTGGCTTGGTGGCGAATGGGGGGCAGTTTTCGTGCTTGGATGCGTGCTGGGTTTTGGTTGCATGGTCGGCGATTCTGCTGGCTCTTTCGTCAAGCGTCGTCTCGGGCACAAGAGGGAAGGCGACGAGAGCTCCGAGGCACCACTGCTCGACACCCTCCCATTCGCTATTTCCACCTTCCTTTTCGGCCAGTTATTGCTGGACCCGTCTATCGTTGGCAGCTCGGATCTGGTGATGGGGATGGCAATACTGCTGCTCATCACCCCGGTTATTCATCGAGCATTCAACCTCCTCGGATATAGCCTCGGCCTGAAGTCCGTCCCGTACTGAGCCGATTGAAGTCTTAGGAATCCATTATCGTGCCAAGCACAAGCGCAACAGCATGGTCGGCATGGGCGTCCTCATCATCGGTGGCGGCGGCCGAGAGCACGCACTGGCCATCGGCCTTTCCCAGAGCGATTCAGTGGCTTCTGTTCACTCTTCTCCAGGAAATGCCGGCACGTCCATGGTCGGTACGAATCACGAGGTCAGTTCCACTGACATAGGCGGCTTGGTTGACCTCGCAGTCAAACTCGACGTTGGCTTGGTCGTCGTGGGCCCCGAGGCCCCCCTCGTCGAAGGACTGGCGGAACGACTGAGGGACGCATCGATCCCTTGCTTTGGCCCTCACTCCGGTGGCGCGAAATTGGAGGGGTCAAAGCTCCACGCCAAGAGAGTCATGAAATCCCTGGGCATTCCAACTGGCGATTTCATCGTCGTCGAGAACCCCAGAGAGGTTGAACCCTCGCTAGATGCATTCGAGCCCCCTTGGGTCGTTAAGAGAGACATCCTAGCTGGCGGCAAGGGAGTGACTGTGACTTCCATGAGGGGAGTCGCTGAGGGGGCACTTCGAAAATCTCTCGAATCTGACGGGTTCGTGCTACTGGAGGAGCATCTCTCGGGAGAGGAGGCCTCTGTCCTCATCATGATGGATGAGTCAGGCTACATCATCCTCCCAGCCAGTCAGGACCACAAACGTGTGGGTGATGGTGACATCGGACCAAACACCGGAGGGATGGGTGCGTATGCTCCCGCCCCAGTCGTTACACCAGCCGTGATGAGGAGGGTCACGGAGGAAATTGTCGAGCCAATGCACCATCACTTGCGGAGCGAGGACACGCCGTATCGGGGGTGCCTCTACGTCGGGCTCATGATCGATCACAATGGGTCGCCGAGTGTGGTGGAGTTCAATGTCAGGCTGGGAGACCCAGAAGCCCAGGTCACAATCCCGCTCATCGCCTCTGACCTAGGGCTGACCCTACTAGCTGCGGCTGAGGGATTGCTAGCCGAGACTGAGGTCGAGTTCCATAATCTCAAAGCTGCCACCGTCGTACTCGCATCTGAGGGCTACCCGAACACCCCTGCAACTGGCAGGCCAATCTCCGGATGGGATGCACGTATCGAAGAGGGACAGGTCAGTGCGTTCGTACATCTCTCTGGTGCCATTACCGGAGAAGACGGAGAGCTTCTTTCCAACGGTGGCAGAGTCCTTTCCGCGACTGGCATTGCCCCTACTCTAGAGGAGGCAGTCGAGTCTTCCTACCAGATAATAGATGGCATCGAACTCGATGGTTCGCATTACCGTTCGGATATCGGATACCGTGCGCTGTCGAGATGACAAGGAACCTATTCTAACCCCTTGTTTCCGCAACCGTTCTACGAACGGTTAAAACAAGCGTTCAGGTCGCCGCGCTGCTGAGCCTTTGGCTACGTGTTCTGGTGGGTGTGATGGAAACCGATAACGAAGCATCCCAAGACACCCCCCGACCCCCCGGACTTGCCTCACCAATCGCCATCACTGCGATGCTGACCACGCTCTTCCTAGCACTCTCGCAAATAGAGGGCCGCTCAATCGACAATGACTACTTTGTCAGTTCCCTGACCCTTCCCCTAGCAGCCCTAGCCTCAGCATGCATTGGCAGAATGTCCCCTTGGCTAAGACTCAACTCCTCTGTAGGCCTCCGCGTTTCGGCCCTGTCAATCGGACTGCTGGCAATCGCGTTCGCGGCGAACACATTTGACCATTCAATGTTCGACAACTCGTTCATCGCTACGTTTTTCTTGGTTGGTTCGGTAACAGGATACCTAGTAGAATCAAGGCGGTTCGAAGAGTCAAGCATCTTCCTATCCATTATTGTGGGGCTGCATTTTGCAACGTCCTACGCTGGAGGATTAGGGATTATCGACGGTGCTGCGACTGCTCAGTTTGTAGACTTCGAGAGAGAGGCAATCGGCTCTGCGTTCTTCGCGTTCTGGTTTGCATCGATAGCACTCGGAATTACTGTCATGATTGCTCTGAGGGGCACATTTGAGAATGTGGGCTCCGGCTCGATGATGTCTGTAATCCCTACGCCCCCCCACAGTCGAGAGACAATAATCTACGCTGTGCTCATCTTCGTGGTTCAACTGATTCCACTGGTCTGGTTGGGGCAGATTGGAGACATCGAGGCGTTCTCAGAGTCCCGCCATCTCGGAGTCATCTGGGCGATATTCACGACCGTGGCCATCCTATTGCATGCCTTCTTCCGAGCAGAGGGTTGGCACGTTATCGGTGTGTTGCTAGCGGTAAACTGGATGTTGTACACCATGGGCCATCTTCATGAGATCGGCAACGAGTTCCCGTACCCACTCGACGAAGGGGGCTTGATTGGCTCGTCCTCGTGGTTCTTCGTCGGGTTCTGGCTAAATTTCTTCGGAATCATGGCCGCGTCTCGAGGGGTCTTCGGAGACATCGCCCCCCAAAGGGAGCCAAGTGGCTTCAGAATCTGGTGGAAATCAAATTCCTACGGGATCCTAGTCGGCCTAGCCTTGGTCACTGCGCTAACCGTTAGAACCGCATGGAACGTAATCCCTGCAATGAATGCGTCGGGAACGGGACTCTGGGACATGACTGGGGGTTCCGATCCATGGTACATGAAGAGGGTCGTCGACTACGTCATCGCAGAGAGGAGCCACCTCATCTTCGATCACGATAGGGCATATCCCCTTGGGGGAATAAACCCCCGACCACCGCTGTTCTCATGGTCCCTCGCACTTGGAGGACTGGGTCTATCCTGGCTGCTAGAGATTCCCTCAGAGCAGGCAGTCTGGTGGAGCGTATCCGCCTTGCCTGCTATTTATGGCGCACTCATCGTCATACCCATTGCAGGTATTGCTACTAGGGTCCACAGCAGGACTGCCGGCATCATATCGGCATGGCTAATCGCGCTGATGCCTGGACACATTAGCAGGTCGACATTCGCTATGGTCGATCACGATTCGTTCGCCATGCTTTTCCTAGCCACGGCGTTCTACTTCTGGATAAGGGCTCTCGCCGGCCTCGAGCACAAGAGACTGTTCGAATCTTCCAGTCCGAACCCGCTTTACTTGATTGCTGGAATGAGGGAGAGCTGGAAGCAGAATCCTGTAGTGATGGCAAACGCAACGATGTCTGGAATCGCATTCACGATAATGGCACTCGGTTGGAAGGGATTCGTCTATGGGCCCGGAATCCTCTTCCTCGCATATTCGGTTCAAGTTGCCATTAACATCTTCCGTGGCAGAGACAGCCTCCAATTCACCTCTGCCGCACTTCAGATGATGATGACCGCCATCCTCCTCCCACTACCGTTCTACGGATGGCCAGGCTTGAATCTGGTCTTTGCACCCAGCGGCATGCAGCCGATGTTCTACATCATCGGGTTCACGTTCGCGATGGGATGGGTTGCTAGTTCCTTCAGAGACAAGCCATGGCTGCTCGTCGTCATCAGCGGAACAGCTCTGTTCGGCACGATTCTAGGTGCCCTCTACCTGCTCCAAGCCACCGATGTATACGACGGATGGGACATCCTGTTCACAGGGGGATTCTACTTCTCGAAGAACAAGATCTTCGGCACCATCGGTGAGGCACAGGCACCCAGTCGTGGTGTGCTGTTCGCCTCTTACGGCCCTGTGGTCGCGCTGATAGCGATAGGATGCGGCTTCTTTCTACTATGGCGGGGCAGTCGTAAGAACAAGTCCGGGTTGACGCTGCTGGGACTGTGGGTAATTATTGCGACTTACATGGCATGGACCGCTGGCCGGTTCATCATCAACGCAACTCCGGCGATGGCGGTGGTTGGCGGTATCGGAATCGCCATGCTTTGGAGCCGTGCCAACTCGTCCGAGTTCGTCAAGGAGTGGAGGAGATCTGGCATTGGAACCCCAAGAGCTCGATTCAGGTCAATATGGCCTGCATCGAAGTCTCGTCCCGGAGTTCCGGTTATTCTTATCGTGCTTCTGTTAGTGACCTCCCAGCACACTACCTATGGGATCGACTCAGGCATACCCAGGGGGGAAGAATCGGCTTACGACGTCGACCTAGCCATCTACGACATCGTCCCGGATATTTTCAGGGAGGACTTCTTCAACATCTTCTCCGTGATGAACAGCAAGGAGTACAGCCCCGACGCCTCTGGACTCTGGTACATGGGCACTTTCGGCCCTAGTTTCAACAGCCAAGGCTGGAACCACGCGTACAATTGGCTTTCCGAGCAGGATTCGGAACAAGGTTTCAGTGAGCGTCCCGCGTTCGTCTCATGGTGGGACTATGGGTTCCAAGCTCTGGCCTCAGGCCAACACCCAACGGTCGCGGACAACTTCCAGTCGGGAATCCCTAACAGTGGTGGAATGCTCTTGTCAGCAGGACAAGAAGACACTCTAGCGATGTTCATCGTTACTCTTGCACAGGGCGATAGGAAGTTCAATTCCCAGCAGCTCGGCGAGGACTTCCTCGCCTCCCTCAACGCCCACATGACGCCCGAGCAGGTCAAGGAGTTCGAGGCCATACTCTCCAACAACAACAGGGAGTTCGTCCTCAACAGGTCCATGGCGATCATAGCTGTGTACAACGACGTCGAACTGCTCCACGGGGAGCAGCTTGGGAGTGATGGTCTTCCTCAGATAGGAAAGGTTTGGGTCGTTCTCGAGAATGGTGTCCAAGTCGGCGACCCTACCACGAATCAGTCCGAGGCCATGTCCCTGTTCAACGAGACCCGCGCCTCCTCCTCCCAGGTAGACACGGGTGAGCCAGCGCACTACGACATTGGGGGATACAGGTACACCAAGGACCTAATCGATGACTACTACGACATCTCCACGGGGCTGCACAGAAACAACGCAAGGCTGGGGCTGCTGCGCGCCTTCCTCGTCACAGCCTTTGATATGGAAGCCCTAGTAGACATCTACCAAGGTATCACCTCCATCGAGTACGAGGTCTCCGACTACGACTCCCCACTGGGCAGCAAAGTGGTCCGCAACAACGAGATTCGATACTTCGCAGTCGACAACCGACTCTTCCCACTTGGTGGCTCTTACTACGACGACTACGAATACCACCGCGGGCAGACGACCGGCATCTTCCATGCCCCTACTCGTCTCTCAGGGCTCGATATGGAGTCATATATCTCAACGATGTACCAGACCCAGAGGGGCGATGGCCCGATTATCCCAAGGACTCAGGCACAATACGAGGCAGAGTACCTAGATGACTTAGTCAGACAGACCTCGGGAGCATCCTCAGACCCCTCTGAGGTCATCAGGATGATCGACATCGACTACCAGCACCAGCCGGAGTTCTTTGAGACCATGGTCGCGAGGATTTACGTGGGTTATGGATCCTCTACACTCGGGATTCCCGGTGATGCCGAGACGCCCTCCGTCTGGCTCAACCCTCAGCAGACGAAAATCACAGGCTCTCCTGGCTCTTACTTGGAGAATGCCTTCGCCCTTCCCGGTGCAATGATGAATCACTTCGTCATCTCCAACTGGTACGACAGCAGCGAATGCGAGCTCAACGAGACCGGTGTGAAGATTAGCCAGTTATGTGGCACCATTTATGATTCCAACAGGATTGTTAAGGTTCTCAAGTACTACAGCGGCGCTACCGTGGAAGGAACGGTTGAGCTAGAGGGCATCGGACCAGTTCCAAACGCTCGAATTCTAATCGAGAGAGATGCATTTAGCGGCGAGGAGGAACCTGATGAGAATGGTAGCGTCATCGACGGAGATGGGCGTACGTTTTGGATACCCATCGGCCATACTCAAGCTAACGAAAACGGAGAGTATTCCTTCACGGTCCCAGCAGGCAAGATCCGAATCTCCGCCTTTTCTGGGGAACCTGATTTGGAGTCCGCCCGCTCGTCGATTATGGCTTCTGACGTCGGCAATTCGATGTATGAGCTGTTCACGGAGCACAACGAACAGAGGACAGTCAATCCGATTACGGGTATACTGGGCAACGTTTCGGGCTCAACATGGCTCTCCGAGACCATCGTCAACGTCTCTGGTTCGGATGGCCACAGCAACGGCCAATCTCGAATAGAGGCTTCCATCACAGTCCAGCCCTCCACTGCAACCGGAGTCTTGACGTGGTCCGGCGGGCTAGACTTCGATGCGGATCCGGTCATTGGCTCTCAAGTGGTTCTGACCCCTTCCTCCGACGAGGTCACCATAGAGCCCTACGTGGCTCTTACCTCAAACGGCACGGTAGTGGGTCAGTCGTTGGAGTTCAGCGGTATTGGTCAGGTAATCTTCACTGGCGAGGGGATCGCCGCAACTGAGGGCGTCGTGACAGTCACTGACTTCACAGGAACACATACCCAGTCCATTTTCAACAATCATAGCATGACTGGTGAGGGAATATTCACCGGCAAGGGCACGCTGATAGGGGAACTTCTAGACAGCACGGAGGCTCTTGCGTGCCCCGATAACGAAATCCCTCGGGATACTGTCGTTTGCGTGCTCGATGATGGCGACTACCTATTGAACGGCACTGTAAATGCCTCAGGCAGGTTCACTGCTGACGGTACGAGCCTGTTCTCCAGAACCCTCGACCAAGCTACGTTCGTGGGCGCGGGCACCTTCGAGACGGACACCACGCAACCACTCACTTCGTATGGCACCATCAATGGAACAGGCATGTTCTCTGGCACCGGGATATTCAGCGGGCCGATGGTCCAACCAGGCACCTTCCACTTCGTCGATGCCCTACCAGGCGAGTACGACGTCTCAATCGAATTCAGTGACGGGACAATAGTGGGGCTGGAGAGCAACTTCCTAATAGGACTGAATGCCATTCAGGCTCCTGTGCAGTTATCAGTTTCTGGAGGGGGCATAAAGGGCAACTTAGTCGACCAATCAGGAGAACCACTTGATGGATCGATTTCCATCTTCCCGAACAACGACACGGCCGAGAATGCCACTATGGAGTGTTCCCAGACCGTGGCCCCTCCCTGCATTGTCGTTCCTGACGATAATGGCGCGTTCCAGATTGGACCCATCATTCCCGGAACTTACATCGCCGAGGTCGACATCGACGACGACGGGTTCCCGGAGGTAACTCAGACCTACTCCTTCCTCCCCGAGGAGGATTTCGTAGCCACCTTCCCCTCCCCAATCCCAGATACGTCCGATCTCTCCTTCACCCTCTTCGATGGCGACTCTCCCGTTTCGGACCTCGAGATCAGCCTGCGGCCCGAAAACGAGTCGATGAGCCCAGTCTTGGCAATCTATGACTCGGTGTCCAATTCGTACAGAGTCGAGCTTTCCTACGGCATTTGGATACTCAACCACACCCTGGACAACGATAAGCAGCTCTGGCAACGTATCGAAGTCGGTTCGGATGACTTGTCTGACTCATTCAGCTTCCAAGTCAGCCACACAGTTAACGGCACAGTGTACTACTCTCATGGTGAAAAGCTGGAAACCGGCATCTTTGAGCAAGTCGTGGGAAACGAGGAAATCGTGTTCCAGTGGGATGGATTCACTCTCTCGACTACTTCTGATAGAGAAGGCAACTTCAGCGTGATACTCCCCGTGGACGTGATAGTGGACGCCACAATCGAAGTACTCATGGGCGTGGACGGGTTCTACTCTAACGGAACCCGTTTCACTGTGGCACAGGATATGAGTGACGTTTCGCTGACTGTCGTACAGGGGGCCATGACAAGTGGTTTTGTTGGTCTGAACCGGCCCGGGAACACCTACACTGATGCCTTCAAGGATTGGGAACCGGTCTATGTCGTCGCCAACAACTTAGACGGGAACACAGACGGAGTTTGGAGGGAGGCCGTTGGTCCCGATGGCCACTTTGACTTGATACTGCCCCTAGGCAACTGGACCTTCGTTCTGGACGCCGGGGAAATGGGCTCCAGCACCGAGATTGAGGAGCTCAATTCATCCGCCATCGTGGAACTTGAACTTCTAGTCTACCCGGAGGAGAACAGCACGGTCCTAATCGATCTTTTCGTCGATCATTATCGGGACAACAACGTCTCCAATGGCACGGCAGTGAGGTATCCCTTCACCATCCAGTCACTAGAAGCCAACGGTGCGGGTTACGAAGTCGCCACGGACGGTGATGAATGGGTCTCCACTGGTAGGGCCGAGATTTCGTTGGAACCGGGCAGGTACAGGATTGTCATTGAGAGGGCCAATGCCTCGGCCGATGAGCCGTTTGACACTCTCTACGACCTCAACGAGGTGTTTCAAGTGGGCATGGACCCATCGATTATCGAGAGGTCGGTTGGCTTCGAGCCCCTATGGCTCGTAAACATTACTTTCAGGAACGAGAGTGACAGTCTCCTAGTCGCTCAAGAGGTCGTGTTCGTTGATACCGAAAACGGCTGGATTCAAACTTTCCTCACTAACGAGGAAGGCAGGGTTGTGGAATACTTGCCCGAGAGCGATTGGATAGTGATTGTTCACGAGTTTGAAACCAGTTCAGGCGTGTTCGAAGGCCTCCGTCGCCTGATCAGCGTGTCCCAAGTTACTGCCGGTACTCGAGCATATTTCCGGACCTCTGAGCTGGCTGAGGTCTCCATCATCCTCTCTGAGGACTATTCGGGTGACAGCCTCAACCAGATGGAGCTCAAGTTCACCTCACAGGACGGTTTAGGCTCCTTCACAGCAGAGTCCTCTGGCTTCTTGGAGATTATCGTGATTAGGCCCACTCCAGGAATGTGGAACGTGGAACTGAACCAGACTGACAACGAGGGCGTGAGATGGGTCATCGAGAACACATCTCTAATCGAATCAGGCGTCACGGTCGGCGTCAATCACACCGTCGATCTGACTGTGCAGAGACTCGTCGAGATGAGCGGCAATGTCTACTGGGATCTAAACGACGACGAAATGCCAGGCTTCGGAGAGGGTCTGTCCAATGTCTCGGTTACGATTGCATCCAATCTTGTGAACCTGTCATCCGGTGAAGAGGTCAACTATTCGTTGACGACTGATGATAACGGCGATTGGGCAATCTACTTACCGTCCGGCAGCGCTTGGAACGTCACCGTGGAAAGTCCCGGCTTTGCCACTGAATCAGTTTTCGTCACCCTAGGAGAATCCGCCCAAGCCGAGAATATCGAGATTACTGCTGGCTCAGTCGAAGTTTCTGGAACCGTCTCATACATTTCTGACGAATGGATATTTGACGGTGATTGGGACATTGTGCTGATTCCCGCACACGGAATCGCTAGGGATCGGGTTGTTCCAGATAAGGTTGGGAACGAAGCGGATGGGTGGACAGGCGAGTGGACTGCCTCAGTGGAGCCTGGAAGATGGATTGTCTATGTCACTGTCGACTCCCCGGAGGGGGACTCATACCTAGTCGCTGTGGATCTGCTAGACGCCGATGTCGATGGGGGTGCCGTAGATTCGGAACTCTCCATCGGTGGCAAGCTATTCCTAGACACCGAGTGGCTGGACTATGACGGGGCATCGCTCTCTCTATCGGAGATAGATGACTATGACCTAGTGATTTTTATCGGCATGGGGATGTCATGGTCCGAGCAATTGAGTGGGGATGGCACCCTCGAGATGTTGTTGCCCACCGGACAAATAGACGCATCTAGTGACTTCGAGGTAGAGCAACGAGGCAGGAACATGTCATACTCGGGCGGTCAAGGCGTCACAATTAGGGCCAGTCAGGACAGCCCCCTCAAGACATTGAACCTAGAACTAATTCCGAAGCAGGACATAGGGATCTCCACCGTTGGAGAGAACGCCGTCAACTTAGAACTAGACTCTAGCTGCGAAGCCGAGGCCGACTGCGAATATTCTCCCGCCGAGTTCACATTGCGCATCGATTACTCAGGGCACAATCCCCTCGACACGTATGACATAGTTGGCACTGTCCTGGGAACCGATGGTAATCTATGGCTTGTGGAGTTCGAGAACGAATCTGGGAGTTGGAACAGTACGGCATCGTTCGAGATGGGCCTCGATACTGCTGAGGTGATAGACAACTTCAGAGTAAGGGTGACTCCAGCAAACAGGAGCCATGCCCACCATTTCGAAATAGGTCACACCATCCTGGTCATGTTCTCGACCGCTGGGGGATATTCCACTGAGCACAGTCTATCCGTGACGGTACCCAAATTCTCCGGATTTGATTTAACCGGAGATTTTGTCGACACTACCTACTTCAGCCCAGATGAAAAACACCTAGAAATCCAGATACCATTCCAGAACCTAGGAAACAGTGACGAATTCCTGAGTTTCGACTATCAATCCCCAGAAAACTGGGATCTGGGGGGGCCTCAGGGACAGCCCGTCTCACCGTTCTCGGAGGGCATTACGACCTTGGCCCTCTCTTACACTGGCGAGGAGGAGGAACAGCTCCTTGAGTACACGATCGACTTCACTGTGTCGGACACCGACAACAACTCCTACACTTACCAAATTTCACTCCTCAGAGACTCTCCTGCTCTCTCGATCCACGGAAGCACAATCCAACTTCAGGGTGGCGGGAACCCTGCCGTGGGCCAGAAGACCACTTACGTAGTGGAAGTGGTAAATGAGGGGCATGTCATTGCAAAGGATGTCACTTTGAGGGCGACGTTGTGTGTCGACATCAAATGCACGTCAATCACGGGGGTGAACTCGACTGCAGTGAGTGACATCCCTGAGCAAGGCACTTCGGCATTCTACATCCCAATGGACTTCAGTAACTTCACCACTCCGAACAAGTACTACATATTATTCGAAATCATTCCCCCCGGATTTAATGACGAAGACGATTTGAAGGCTTGTGGCACAGAGGGAGCGGAAGGAGAATCAGTCTGCGTGAAGGAGGCGCAACTATGGTCAGAGGCTGAGGAAGGCGTGCTCGGGTGGATTACCTACCTGTTGCTGCTCATGCTCGCACTCGCACTATGGTCTCTGACCCGCCGGACTGGGAGAAGGCCGAGAGCCCCCTTCTGAACACAGAGTGATATGGGAGGCGACTCTCAGCAACACGAGGGTCAGTGATGCAGGGGATAGAACATCTCGATCTGATGCCCGAACCCGATGAGCCAAGCCTGCTTACAACGGTTGACAGCGATGCCCCAGGATATCCAGGGGGAGCCTATGGCGTCTCAGACGAGGAGGCGAGAGAGATGCGCTGGCCCGCTGGACCGATAATGAAGGTGCTCTGGCCGTGGGGGGCAATCGGATTCTCCGTAACCATCGTTTTGTTGATATTATCGTGGAATCTCATTACACCTTTCTTGGGACACGTTCTCCCTGATTCGGAATGGGCCTACGAGGACACTGGGATTAGGGAACTGCAGAGTTCGGGCAGATTGGGAAGCGGCGTTAGCGTGTGCATGGTGGACACAGGAATCGATCTCTCGCACCCTGATTTCTCTAACGTCGACTTAGCGGGGTTCAGGGACCTATACAGCGAAGAGCATGATAGCATTAGGGACATTGGTCATGAGAGCCACGGTACGCTGATGGCTGGCCTCCTCGTTGCAAACGGCACCTATTTGGGTGCCGCTCCTGAGGTCTCTCTCTCCATCGCCATTGCTCTAGGGCCCACGGGAGTGTCGACAGACGAGCGAATGGTGTCGCAGGCAATCCGTTGGTGCCGAATCTCTCAACACGCTGACATCATCTCACTGAGCCTAGGCAGCGAGCCGGGTTCGGGAATGGGGGGAGAATCGGAGACCGTAGAGGCCGTTATGGAGGCCTTAGACGCGGGAATTTTCGTCATCGCTGCTGCAGGGAACAGCGACTCGTTTGCAGACGACTCGGACGTCTCGACTCCTGCAAGCATCGCGCGGGTCATCGCTGTTGGAGCACATGGCTGGGACGGGACTGCCTGGAAGGACAGCGCCACCGGCGCCCCTATAGACCCATACACTGGCGAGGAGAGGGCTTTTCCAAACCAGAAACCTGAGATTTCAGCCCCCGGCGTGCTTATCTGGTCTTGCGCTTCCAGCCACAGTAATCCCCCTTACGCTTACTCGACAGGGACCAGCGATTCCACTGTCTTGGTCACCGGTGCTCTGGCACTCATTTTGGAGGAACACGGCCAGTTGATTGCCGGGCAGAACGACAAAATTGACCCCGAAGAAATGGCACTGGTCAAGGTCGCGTTGGCCAAGTCAGCCCAAAAGACTACTTCGCAAGATGGTTCCCATGATTCTAAGATTGGTTATGGTATACTAGATGCGACGGCATGGTCCAACCAAGTGGCACTAGAGTTCAATTCTATTTGAGCCACCAGTGGCTCGATAATACCCTACGGTTAAATCGCCCTGATGGAGCCCGGGTCTATGGCGCGGAGTGGTAAGGCCGGCTCCATTGCTCTCGTTGCGCTCTTTTTGACAAGCGTCCTACTCTCACTAACGCTACCAGCCCATCCGGTTAGCGCGTCCAACGAGACCACCTCCGGTACCATCACGGGTACCGAGACTTGGGCTGGAACGCACACACTGACAGGAGACGTGACGATTGCCCCGGGTGCCAAGCTCATTATCCAAGCGGGCGCTACTATCACCTTCCCCAATGGAACGCATCTGGACGTCCGAGGCAGCATCTGCGCCGGCGTCATCTCGTGCGGCAGCAGCAGCAATGCCGACTCTGCGATGAAGATAACCCTCAGGTGGGAAGAGCCGCTCAACTCGAGTGCTAGGGGCGAGTGCTGGGGTATATCCCAGGGCAACCAGGAAATCTGGATCGACGACCCATCCTGCAACGAAGGGGTGCTGATGAGGAACAGCATCGACCTATCGGAGACGGGAATGAGGCACGTCACCTTCGATGGCCCTTGGGGAGTTCCATACTACGTCACTGCGGTCAGCGAGTTCCGTTACGCGGCTTTAGTTCTCGATGGTGCGAGCCCGACCTTGATCAACCTCGAGTTCATGGATGTCAACTCTAGCAGCGTCCTAACCACCGATCTCGCCCAACCCTCTTTTATCGGCGGCACCTTCGTAGTAGGCAACGATGCCAGCAGGAGTATTGTCGGTCCAGCCCTACAGATTTACTCCTCGGGGTCCTCCATAACCCCTTTCACCCTCAGCGATATCACGCTCTCCAGTACCAACAACGGCTGTGGGACCCGGGACCGCGGCCGTGCTGCCATCTGGGCCGAGAAGTCATTCATAGAGATCGACAATGCCGAAATCACTGACGGTGACTTCGGCTTCAGCCTCAGGACATCCGCAGGTAGCGTCACCAACTCCACTGCAAGCGTCAACTGTAACGGCATCGACATCAACGGCAAGAAGTCCATAGGCTCGGTCTACTACGACTTTGAGATTTCGAACAATGTTATCACGACCGTGCAAGGCAGCGGAATTACGCTTTACAGCGGCGCTCTGGCCACGCTGACCAACAACGACATCGAGGGCGCCTCACAAGCCTCTGGCATCACAGTCTATTCCAGCACCGCGACCCTCCACAACAATGAGATTGGTCCGATTGGGGGATACAACGGGCTATGGCTGCGCGGCTCCTTCGACGTGGTCGCGGAGAACAACACCATCTTCGAGACTGGAACGGAACCAATCGTGGCGGGAAGGTACACCCGGTCCGAGGCCTCGGCATCCCGGGTCTTCCTAGCGAACAACACTATCTCTACGCAGGGGGCCGGCGCGTGCAGCAGCAATACCTACTGGGGCGGTGACTTCACTTGCCCCGCTATTCACGCCTTCGTGACCGGTGTGACGATGTACGACAACGTCGTCAACGCCGGCGGCTCTGCCGATGGCATCAGATCTGTCGGCTCGCTGCTTGACATCCAGAGGAACGTCTTCAACGTCGCCAAGACAGGGGCCGTGTTGAGAAACTTCGACAGCGGTTACTCCGAAGCGGATCAATTTGGCACCCTCGGCTTCTTTTCCCAGAACACGTGGAACGGGGCCGAAATGACGTACAACGTCTCTAAGAGCGCCGTCACCGTTCAGTCCGAGTACATTCCAAGCCCCCCTTCCGGGGAATTTCCCGTGCGCTTGGCCTGGCAAGATCAGGAAGCATGGCCAGCAAACGGCTTCCAGGGTCGGATATCACCCACTCCCGTCAAGAACTGCGCAAACTGCGCCAACATGACTCCGCGCAACTTCCCCCTCGCGCTCAACATGGACAACAACTCCACCGTGTTCACCTTCGCCAACCTGTCTAATCTCGACCTGTCCAAAGTCAAGATTGCCACCCAGCCGACTCACTACGCGGTTCAGGTCAGCAGGGCTGAGCTAGTAAGGTTCCAGACGCTGATCAAAGGGGAGAGGGTCACCGATACGCTGCTAATCGTCGAGGACGCTCTAGGTAACGACCTCTATTCTATCAAAACAGAATCCGACGGATTCACCCCTTGGATTTCCCTTCCATCCAACTTCCACCTTGACTTCAGAGGGCTCGGGGGTGGTGACAATCCCGATGGCTTTGCAGATGACGAGTACGAGGACTCATGTTCGGATGGCATCGACAACGATGGCGATCTCACCTTAGATACAGGTGACTCCGACTGCAACTACTCAGCGGGCACGAGAGAAATGTCCCTCTACAGATTCACCGCCTACAAGTTCGGCTCCGGTTACCATCGTGGGGAGTTCACTCTCGTGGATAGCTCCTACCAAGAAACTGTCAATCTAGAAAACCTCGCTCCGACGGTGACGGTGACGCAAGATAACGGCCATTCCTATCGCAGAATCGTCAACATTACAGGCAGCGCGCACGATGGCCAACTTGCGAACAGCTACGCTACCAACCAACTAGCGCAGTGGGACCAACGCGGCTACGTCCACTCAATCCAGGTCAAGGATCCGTTCACCAACGCATGGGAGGATGCCGGTTTTGCAGTCGATACCAGTGGATTGGATGAGGGCATGGTCACTAAAACCAATCGACCATTCAGTTCCTGGTACTACGCCTTCGATATGAGCAGCATGGCAGGGGAGGGCGACTACACTTTCGAGTTCCGTGCCTTCGATGGAATCGACTACAGCCCAATAATCTTCAAGACCTTCAAGCTCAACACACTGCCCCCTACGATTTTCATAACCTCTCCGAGTTCGTTTTCCTCGCATGACGGAGGCTCCGTGCAGTTCGTGGGGATGGCTCAGGATCCCTATGGTTGCCCTTCGGAGTGCAACAAGGACATTGGACTGATATATATCCTGATAGAGGGCCCGAATTTCCAAGTCACGACTCCAGTCCAATCTAACGCCGATGGCAGTTGGGAGTGGGAATGGGATTTCAGTGGCCAACCCCGAGAGCTCGCCACCTTCACATTTACCGCTTGGGCATCCGATTCCGACTTCTGCGACGGCATCATCGACGAATGCCAGCCAGTGGTACTTACACTGAGCATAGACAACTCCAACAGCCAACCGACCATTAGTGTCAACCAGCCCCAGACGAACTCTCGAATTCCGGTATCCGAGAGTTCGATCATCAGCGGAGTAGCCAGGGACTTCGATGGTGAAGTAACTAGGGTGGATGTGGAGGTTAAGGATGTCTCCAATGACTTCATCACCGTCCACTACGCCTCTACCAACGAATTCTCGACTAATGGCGAATGGGAAATTGAGTGGGACACCACCCAACTACGGCACGATTCCGACTACCTAATCAGGATTAGGTCATATGATGGATTGGATTTCAGCGGTTGGGCAGAGGTTGGTATTACTGCCGACAACCCCCCTGACGCCGATAACAACCAGCCTGTGTTCGATCCAGCTGAATGGCTCAGCGAGATTACGCTATTCTGCGACACTGAGTCAAGTTCTGCCAATAGGTGTACCACTGCCAATATCGATCTGTTGGATTTCTTCAGCGACTCTGACGGAGACATCCAGTATATCTCTGTGTTCAACGACACATCCGGTGCCACCGACGACAACTTTGCCATCGTGATTAGTGTAGGGGGTGATGGTATAGCCCACTACAACCCTGCGGATATGTTCTTCTATGACCCAGACATGGACTCTTGGACGCTTAACGATGTGATTTTCATCGCAACCGACTCGTTTAACTCAAAGGTCAATTCACTACCAGTTTCCTTCATTGTCGTGCCCATTCAGTTTTCAATACAACCTCCGGAGCAGAGTTGGGTCGAAGTGGACGGAATTATGTTGTATTCGGGAGTCGGCCTCCCGGGCAAGCAGGTCTCAGTCCTCATTGGTGGGTTATCCGTCAACAACACCATCGTGACGGGGGACGGAACTTGGGAACTCGGCATCCCAGCCTCGAGAATCCAAGGTACCTCCGTCATCCCCCAGTTCAGCTACAGCGGCGAATTATCCTTTGGAAATCGCATTCATTTGGGGCAGCCAGAATCAGAGGGAACGAACTGGAGCGGAATTGTATTTGGAGGCGTGTTTGTAATAGTGCTGCTAGGCGCTCTAGCCTACTTCCTCATCGAAATCGAGGAAGAGGAAGATGAGTCCGAGAAATCTCCTGTGGCATTCTCAGCAGAACTGGAGGAGCCCGACGACCCCTATGCTTGGGCAAAATCCTCCGATTCCACTCCATCTGCAATCGTGGATGATAGTTTGCAGTTAGAGCAACACGAGGACCACCCGGGGTGGTTGTGGGACCCCGCCAAAGAAGAATGGGCACCAGATCCCGATTACCATGACCCCAAGTGAGCCACCCGACTTCTACCAACATTCTTGAGTGGAGATGTGGGCTGCGAAACCATGGCCACGATGTCTACAACTCGTCCAGGGGTCCAAGAGCGAATTTTTCTGCATCTTCGCGACTATATGGACTACGGTGACAAGGTCGAAGTTCCATTCGCACTTTCACAGATGGGAATCGCAAATGCCGTGGCGATAGCTAGGTCTAATGTCCCTAGGGCAATCTCTGGAATGAAGGAGTCCGGTCATCTCATCGAGCGTCAAGCCCACGTCACTGGCGTCTCTAGGAAGCGTAAGGCATACTTCCTAACCGAAGATGGAGCAAATGTAGCCGATGAGGTGTGGACTAAGGTATCCGAGCAGCTCGTCAGGATTATACACCCTGACGGTCACTCCGAATCAACTTCTCTCTCTGAAGCATTGGAGGAGACAGACTTACCCCTTCGCCATGTCGACCTGCTCCGCTACATGGATGACTCGGGCACCATAGACCTCTCGGGGCTCACATCGGATCTCATTGAGAGGGACCTATCCAAGCACATAGAAAAACAACTCATTTCCTATCTCAACGACCTACCAAGAACCCGCCGATTCTATGGAAGGACGAAGGAACTCGATGTGATGGCGGATCTACTCGAGGCCAAATCCGGCACAATCCTACTTCCTGGGATTGCGGGAATCGGGAAGACCGCCCTATCGACAAAAATATTGGACAGATTCACTCATCGTAGGAACCTCCTGTACCACAGGTGCCAGGATTGGGAGGGGTCACGTGCCTTTCTCGAGGCATGTGCTGAGTGGCTGTCGGCGATAGGTCACAACGACCTCTCCGACTATCTGGACTCCACTCCTGTCCCTCAGCCTACCTTGGCAGTGAACCTGATTGAATCCGGCCTCTCCGAATCTCCTTCCTTGATAGTGATAGACGACCTCCACAAGGTGGGTGACGAGACCCTGTTCACAATTCTTCGTGAGCTCACTTTGAGGATTTCCAATCTGAGGGAAGTGGGCCTAGTAATGTTCTCCCGCTCATTCAGAATGGTCGTTCCCGAGTCTGACAGTACTGGTAATATTGTCACTTTAGTGATGCCTCTTCAGGGGTTAGATGAGGATTCCAGTAAGCAGATTTTGACAGCGATGCCAAAATTGAATCAGGAACAATTCTCCAATATTTATGATCTTTCCAGAGGGCACCCCCTCATTCTCGAGCTCATCAACAGAGGTAATGTTGCTGATACCTTCCACGCCACTCTAGAGGCTTTCGTGGAACAGGAGATTTTCAGCCGCCTCTCTGGTGCAGAAAAACGCCTTCTCGGCGCAATTGCTGTTTTTCGCGAACCTGTACCAATACAGGCGGTCAAGCGAGTAGAAGGGGGTACTGACCTCCTCGACGAACTTGTCGAGAAAGGCCTAGCCCGCCAGTCTGACGCCGAAAACTACGACGTCCACGACCTCGTTAGGGAGTTCTTGATGCGTGCGATGGACGACGAACTTAGGAAGGAACTGCATTCGACTGCCGTAAGTTGGTACCGGGATAAGAACGACAACGCGGCCGATAGAATTGAGTTTATTCATCACCTTAGGCATACCGGAGACGATGAGGGTCTAGCTGAAGTCCTTCTTTCAGAGGGCCATAGCCTAGTGAGTGCCGGCCATACGGAACTCCTCTCAATATTGAACACCCTCGATAGGGACGACTTTGACGCAAAGAGTTGGGGACTGATAAGGGAACTAAAGGGAGACATCCTCTCTATTCAGGGGAGATGGGACGAAGCAGAGATCGAATACGACGCTGCTGCTAGGCATGTCGGAAGGAGGAAAATCAGTCCTGAACTAGCCCGCCTCTTCTCTGCTAGAGCTGACATTGCCGTGAAAAGAGGGGCAATGGATGACGCGCTTGAACTTCACCGCAAGGCCCTCCAGATCCAAACCCACAAAGACATTCGCGATGCGGTAGGAGCGGCGCGTTCATACAACAACATGGGGCACATCTTCAGAAGAAGGAGGGATGCCAGACGCGCACTCGAGGTCTATAGCAATGTCGAGGATCTGTTGAAACTTGAGGATGATCCCGAACTCAATGATGCCAGAATCAGGCTAGCTTCTGCCTTCATTGAGATGGGAGAATTAGACAGGGCTAGGGAGCACGCTCTTGCGGCCTTTGAAAACACCAAAGACATCAATCAGGATTTCCTGCACGCGCGCTCCAGAGCAGTCCTAGGTAGATTCTATGCTAAGATTTCTGACAACGAACTTGCACTCCATCACTACTCGGGGGCTTTGGAAACACTCTCCACCCTCAATGACCCAAGAAGCGCGGTGGAGGTCGAGATGCTGCTAGGACAAGTGTTGGTAGATGCTGGTAGAGGGGAGGAGGCCGGTGAGCACTATCTCAACGGCCTAGCCGTGGCCGAGGGGAACGATTTCAGAATGCTACAGGGTGAGCTGCTAGCCCGTCTGGGAGCGGTCGAGCCCGATCGCTCACAGCGAATGCAATATCTCCAACGCTCGCTCTCGCTTTTCAGGGAACTGGGGGCTGTGGATAGGATGAGGGAGGTCCAGAACTCAGTGCATCGGGCGGTAATGGGAAAGTAGTCAAGCTGCCGCGAATCTCCGTGGCTCCGCTTGCCCTGTCCAGTGACTGAACTCCGGTCCACGCTGTTTTGAGACTGAGATGTCACCAGAGAAATCATCGCTTATGGCCATCAGCACCTCGCTCTCGGCCAAGTGGGGCGCGTTGTTTTTCTCAGAAAGGTGACAGAGGACGATGCTTTCCAATCCTGAGTGACACAGGTTTCCCAATAGTTCGGCAGTTTGAGAATTTGAAAGGTGCCCACCCCGTCCCGAAATCCTTCGTTTGAGGGAATCGGGATATGGCCCTCGGGCAAGCCTAGAATGATCGTAATTCGCTTCTATTGAGATGTGGTTACATCCACTAAGGTGATTCACCAATTCAGCAGTGGCCTCTCCGAGGTCAGTCACTATGGCCGCCCGCCCACCTTTTCCATCACTGGCGATTACAGCGACGTTATCGGCATCGTCATGGGGAACTGGGACTGTTAATAGACTGAATCCTTGGACGCACTCTACCCTCTCGAGATTTCCGAAGGTCCTACAGTCATCCATGGGCTGCCACCCCATTCTCAAGGCAGTCTCTAGATTGCAGTGGAGATTGGCGTCCCACGCCCTCGCGGCCCTGAGAGCAGAGCACGAGTGGTCCTTGTGGTGATGCGTCACAAGAATCGTGTCAATTGACTTCGGTTCGACTCCAATCGACGCAAGCCTCTTCTCTGTTTGTATGAGGCTGAATCCGCAATCAACCAAGGCCTTCGAACCTCCAGAGCTTAACAGTGTGGCATTGCCCCTGCTGCCCGAACCCAAATGAGTTATCTCGATGCTCATGTTATCGCGACCCCGGTCCACAGTACCCTTTGAATCACTCCTTAATCATGCCTCAATCACACGCTTTTCCAAGGTCTTGGTGATTAGCCATCACCCCAATCTAAGCCTCTATGTCCGAACGGCGCTCCATCACCATGATAAATCCCTCAAGTAGGGAAAAATACACTGAGTGAGCGACATGCGGCGCAAGCAGACTGCCCTACTAATTTCCTTCCTGATTCTATCTAGCCTCGCTTTCGTCTCTCAAACCCGCCCACAGTCTCCAGTATCTTCGACCAATCCGAACCTCGCAGAAGGCACTGAGTCCCCTGTCACTGATCAGGATGGGGACCTCATCCCTGATCTCTATGAAGTCATCTTCGGGGGCGACTACAGGTTGGAAACGACTTCTGGAGAGTTAACCATCAGCGGACTTGATCCCTCAGATGCCACCGACAATGTCACCGACAACGACAGGGATGGCCTTACCGCTCTGCAGGAATACTGTTGGCCCTACACCATCGACAGATGCTTCGAGGAGAGGAACAGCCTTACCGGAAAGGCACCAGAGGAGACTGCGTCTGGACTGCGAGAATATCTCGATCCCAGGATATCCGACACCGACGGCGATGGCCTTCCCGACGGCTATGAGGTCTACATGTGCACGGTTGGTGGCCTTTACACGAATAATCCAAACGATCCACTGAATTCGAAGAAGGTATGGGAGTGCCAATACTTCGATCCCCTCGATCCTATTGATCTGACTGTGGACTTTGATCGCTGCGAGGCTGACTTCAGTTGGGGCTGCGGAGATGGATTCGACTTCAACAGCGATGGCATCATTGACATCGGTGAGAGATTCACAAACACTGAGGAATACCTCTTCGGCTCGCCTCAAGATTGGGTCACGGAGCGAGATGGCCTTTGGTGTCACGGTCAAATCCAAAGTCTATCTGAGGATGCTTGCCAGACACAGTACTCCAGACCTACCTCAATCCCCGGCTGGATGGGCAGTGACCCCAGATTCAGCGATTCTGACTATTTCTCATGGGATGAGGTCACGGCTGTCGAACTCATAGTCCCCGGCGACGGAATTCCTGATGGTTGGGAGGCCCACCACGGCATGGATCCCCGTAACGCCAGCGATTCTATTCTTGACAGTGACTCAGATGGATGGGATAGCAACAGGGACGGCTTCGTCACCCCGGATGTCACTACATCAACAGCACACTGGGGGGAGTCGTTCAGCAACTATGAGGAATATTCCATCGACTTCGATGGGGCATTGGGTGTCAGCCCGGGACTTAGGGGCACCAAGGTCTCATCGAACCAGGGGCAGATTCTCAACTTTGACCACTCGACTGCAATCACTCTCGTCGACCCCGCCGTCCATTCTGTGATTTCCGACCAACAAAGGGACCGCCTGATAGTCGGCTCTAGATATGGAATCACCGTAATCGACCCATTCAGAGGAACCACCTCCGGCTTCGAGTTCCAGTCAGGCATCGAGGGCCTGACGATGAGTCGCTATTCTATCGGTGGCTCGGACTACCTCTTATTGGGAACTAATGTCGGGTTCCACACCCTCAGGATGGAGAACGGCCTACCAATTATGGATTCGATGAACACTCAAGAAATAGGCCCCGTCTCGACGATAATCGCCCTCAAGACCAACTCGGACGATCTCGAAATCCTACTGTTTGGTGGTTCTAGTGTCTGGAAGGCCAAGTTAGTAGATGGATTTGAAACCAACTCCTCGAGTTTCGAACCCACCCTCCTCGAAGGGTTATCCACAATGCTTTCTGATGCAAATGCCACCGTGACCACAGCTGCACATGCAGAGATTTCCGGGAGGAGTCCGTTGCTGTTCGTAGGTACTGATGTGGGATTGCTAGGTTGGAATACCACAGATGGCTTAGACACAGTGGGCCAGCCTTGGTGGGTATTCGATATCATGGATGCGGAGTATTTCGTCAATATGAATCTCTTCGACTCCACTAACACTGCTAGGGTCAATACACTCGTGATTGACGATGGGGCTGCGGGAGAGAGCGAGGTATGGATGGGAACCAGTGGTGGTTTGCATCGGATTAACATGGACCTCATAATTTCTCAACCCACAGAAGCGTTCGATAACGACAGGATGCTGAACATCGAGGGATTAGTATCCGGAGCAAATGATGTCCGTGCAATCCTGCCACTAGATGGAGTGGTTGCAGTTGGGTCAAAGGATGGGACATGGTCCCTCGAAGGGGGATTTTCAGGAATTCTGGGTCCGTATCTCAACCAGTCTGAGATTCCCGGGTTCGTAACTTCGATGGCCATTATGGAAAAGGAGGGTGAAGAATGGCTCTTCGTGGGGGTTTCTCCAGGCAGGTACATGAATATCGCACCCATGAATCCTCATTCTCACGACTCTGACTTGGACGGGATGCCAGATGGGTGGGAGTTCGCTTACGGGCTGGATCCAACTGACCCTTACGACAGCCCCAGGGATCCCGACTCCGACGGGGTTTCTATTACTTGGAACGGCGGTGAGGGTTACACAAGGCAATGGAGCAACTTGGATGAGTTCCGCTTCATTTCAGCCACGATGGATGGATTCAACGGCACAGATCCACGTCACTCTGATTCGGACGGCGATGGATTGAGTGATGGGGAGGAGTATTGGGGTTGGTTCCTTGACCCGACCACATTCGATTGTCACTACCTAAATGGGGCCTATGTATGCGACTCCGGTACCGGCGAATCCGCCAGGGAGGTCCATTTGGGTGGATGGCTAGGCTCAGGCTCTGGTGGAGGTAGCGATGGACCTACTGACCCCACTAACCCAGATACGGATGGGGATGGGATGCCTGATGGTTGGGAGATTCATCACAGGAGGTGGATAGGGGACGTCTACACCGGAGGAAACAACTGGACTTTGGATCCGAGAGACCCTTCGGATGCCATGCAGGACGCAGACGGCGACGGACTCAGCAATATTTGCGAATACGAGTGGGCAAGCCTTCACGACCGTGTAAAGTCCTCGGGCCTCGAGACCCACGGCGAATCGCAGGAATCGGCTGCTAGCTGGTTCAGTACCGATCCGAATTCTGTGGACTCCGACCACGACTCTCTTCCAGATGGGTGGGAGGCCCGCTACTCGTGCCACTGGCCATCTGAAAATGCAGGAATTAATCCGATGAACGGCTCCGATTTCCTGAACAATCCAGACGGCGACGGCTACGACGCCAATCATGACGGGACAATGGATTTGAGTGAGTCCCTAGTCAATTGGCTCGAATACCACCTGAAGTCGGAAATACTCCTGCAGGATGGTACTTCATCAGGTAATTCTTACCCGGGCAATCTCTCCACAATCTTGCCTCACGAGTCATGGGATGGACTTGCGCCGGGTTCCTTTGGCGAGTACATTGGGAGTTACTACGAGACACTTAGTGCTGGTCTGCCTGCTGACGACATAGGCACATCCGACCCTCTAAGCTCCGATTCCGACAGGGACGGGATGCCAGATGGATGGGAAGTATTCAATGCTCGATGGAGCCTCTTTGAACAAGACTGGACTCTTAATCCCGTGAATAGCGATGACAGGCTCGGCGATACAGACGGCGACGGGATGAACAATTGGGAGGAGTACAATGCAATTGATAGTCTCTTGAGTGAGACCGATGCCTCCATTTCCGTGCCTCAGTTTTATCTCTCCGAAGCAGCCGGGGCACTCATAGAGACTCCTTGGATAGGTGCTGAGTCATCACTGTCGTTCGGATCCTTCGTGACAGACGAGCAGAGAAACAACACAGGATTAACGGCCGATCCGAATAACCCTGATTCGGATGGTGATGGATTGCTCGATGGGGTCGAGTTGATTTTCACGATGTGGAACTCAACCGATGGCGTCTGGACTCTCAACCCACTAGTTCCAAACGATGGGTCGTACGACTCAGACGGTGACGGCATCCGCGATCTGACCGAACTGAATCTTACTGCCAATGGCCCAGTCAATGGTGGCCTTTCCCCTCCCGATGCCCCACTATTCTGGGAAGAGGCCGATCAGTTGAATCACCTCGATTCAGTCAACAGGATTTACAGGATTCTGTTCAGCAAGGAAGGCAGGGCCGAATTGGCAATGGAGCAGTTCGTCGAGTGGCAGGACGGATTCCCTGCCAAGCCTCTGCTGGCTTCAATAATGGGAATCACTGATCCGAAGGAAGCTGACACCGATCGCGACGGAATGAGCGATGGGTACGAGTATTGGTTCACAGACTGGGACCTTGAGCGCAATCGTTGGACCATGAATCCCCTAACTGATACCGATGCCGACTACGATACCGACGAGGATTCCTACGACTGCGATGGGGATGGGGAGATTTCCGATTCCGAGTCCTTCGACAATCTTGCAGAGTATGACTCCAGATGGTATGGAAAGAGGTTGGCCATTGGCAGCATTCCAAATGGAACAGGAATAGTGTCCTATGGCGTAGATGCGGTTGATGCCCAAATGGAGGAGAACGGGCTGTCGATGCAGGCCGCATGGGGGCAACTGTACCTGCAGTTCTCTATGAAGAGCCTATCCTCATCAGAGAAGATGGGTTTGATTAATGCGTTCGACCCGGACAACTTCAACAAAACCCTCGCTGGAATTAGCGATCCAACGGACGGAGACTCTGACAGAGACGGTATGCCTGATGGTTGGGAATACTGCTATTCTCTTTACGCTGAGGTCCTCCCGATTAACTCCTTTCGCTGGTCATTGAACCCGATAAATCCTCTTGATGTGAATTACGACCCCGATGCCGACGGTTGGCTCGACAGGTTGATCGGAGATAATCCCGCTGAGCAAGGGACGTGGTTGGATCGTGAGTTCTTGGCATACGCACCTGATCAGCAGATTGCAAACGGAGTCTCCGCTCTATACTTCACCAATCTAATGGAGTTCCACAATGGCACCAACCCGCTCGATTCAGACTCAGATAGTGACTCACTCGTCATGTCCCCTGTTTTCCAGGATGGTATCATGATTGATTATGCTAGGGACATGAGCCTGTCTGATGGCCGTGAGATATTCAAGTACGGCTCCAACCCCCTCGACAACGATACAGATGGAGACATGATGCCAGACTATTACGAACACTACCGTGGATGGAATGAGACTAACGACAATTGGTCTTCATTCTATAAGATCGAAGTTCAGTGGCAGGAAGTAACTCCAAACAACTGGAAACCCGTAGATCTCTCGAAGGGGTACATAGGACGACCAGTTCTTGGTTGGACTTGGTTCACCCACGATGCCACCGACCCATCCGACGCAGTTCAGGACGCAGACAAGGATGGTGAATGGACCTGTTCTGGTTCGTCCTGCGCATATGAGCCATACAACAACTTCCAGGAATACTATGCCGTCGTGAACGCCACGCTCTCTTCCCCTTCCGTAGTTCGCGCCTCCTCCCTGTACGACTGCTCCGGGGACACCGTCGAGGAATGGTGGCAACTGAGGGAGACTCTGTTGGGTACGTGTTCAGGCTCCAGCTCATTGTCCTCAAATTACTTGAGAATGAACAAAATCAACAATCAGGACCCATTATACGCTTTGGTCATCGATGATAACGATGTTGACTACGAGAATGTCAACACTAGCAATGACGTCATTTTCGTCAATGGTGCTTGGACTGATTCATTCAACCGACTGGCAGGAGATAGGTATCACTTGCCCAATATCGGCCTCGGAGAGAATCCCTATGGATGGTGGTACCTAGATATTGACGGCGATCTCATTGCAGATGGTACCGATCCGATGAATTGGGACACAGATGGCGATTGGTTGAATGACTTCTTTGAGATCGATGATGACCTATTGGACGGTATTAGGGGGAACAGTGGTTCTCCCATCAGGTACGACGACCGCACTACCTCATAACCTCAATCATTTCATGTGTCTGGGTCGAATCGAAGTACTATGGCGGACGAAGCGAGGTTGGTTCCCGGGTCCGACGCACCAGTCGAGGACAAACTAATCTTCCTACAGGGGAATATGGTTAGTTTTGCCAGTCAGTACAACCTCCCTGTCATTGAAGTATCGCTCGTCGTATCCAAATACCTTAGAATCCTGACTGAATCTCTTGAGGGGCTCGCCAAATTACATCGCGAGACGATTCCAGAAAACATTCTCCGGTCAAGGCCCCTCGAAGCCATCCCTATCACCCCCAATCTTTCCGACTTCCCTCTAGAAACGCTCCTTGACAGGGTTGACAAAGATAGGATGGACATCTTAGATACCATTCTGAGAACTACAATCAACAAGACAGAACTACCATTCTCCCATGCGATTTCTCTCTTGAGGGAATGGGAAGGCATCGTCCGCGCCCAACTCTCGCGGGCAACTAGCCCGGGGCACCTGTTTAGTCCGGTAGAACTACCTGATGGATTCTAGATTATCCTTCGTCTCGGCCGAAGCCACTATTCCGCTCGATACCCACCATGCGTCAGCTATTGACCAGAAGTAGAGAACGGGCCATAGAACGAGTGACAATATCAATGGAAACTGGATTAAGAACCACTCTCCGCCCTTCCTATGCTCACGGTTGAAGTGTTGGCCGAGGAATAGGAGCGGAACGAGCGAGAGGGCTACTGCGAAAAGTGGCCTGACAGCCCCCCAAGGACCAACACCCCCACTCAACTCGTGCCAGATGACAGAGAGCACGCCAAAGGGATTCACGTCCGACTCATCTTCGGGCTCAAGTTGAACCACGTACTCCTCAGCCACGATGCTCGCCGTCATACGTAACGGAAGAATATGACGACCTCCGGACGATAGAAAAGGCGAACTAGACGCGAACCTTAGGGCCGCCATGGCCAAACCCCGAATCCTCGTAACTGGATTCACCACCTTCTCAACTCATTCCGAAAACATCTCCCAATCTATAATGGAGGAAATTTCGAACAACGGCATTGATGGCTTAGATGCCGAAACAATGCTTCTGACGGTGGACGAGATCGGCTCTAAGGCAGTAGCCAGAGAATTGTCATCTGGCGCTGAATTCCGGGCAATTCTCCACCTTGGTCTCTCTGCTGGTAGCGAAAGGATACTAATGGAGAGGTATGGCAGGAACGAGTTTAGAATGGGTATTCCCGACAACTCGGGTAGGTTAGTCAAACATGGCGGGATTATCGATCATGCTCCCGAACACATCCAAACCAACGCCTCGGTTTGTGTGCTCGACGATGAATTCGACAATGACGACGATGTCATCTGGAGCGAGGATGCAGGGGGGTACGTCTGCAACGAGACATACTTCAGAACCCTCTTCGCTGCTGGGGTCTCGTTCGGGTCGACCCCAACCATCTTTCTTCTCCATCTACCTGATGGGAAGCAAATCGCCCCATCAGAGCAACTGAGCGTTGTGAAACGAGTCTCCAAGTGCTTGTGCACGATCCCTTAGTTCTCACCCATTGTTCTCCGCCCCTTTCCATCGAACCACTCGTTGGGTGAGCCCCTTGAGGACATAGCGTATTCGTCGCCGACACTCCTAGGTACGGTGTCACGACCACTGTGCCAAGTCTGCTGTTCCAGCCACAAACTCAAGTCATCTCCCACAATCATCACCTGCATCGTCCCACCCAAGAGATCGCTATTTAGCACGAAAGAGACCTTTCCTGCTAGGGCAGATTGCCTAGAGAGCGAGAAGGTGGTGGAGTCACCAACTAGCCCCATTGTCATAGCGTCGAGAGCAGTATCCAACACCCTCTGTTTCCTAACTATCATGAGGACGATGTCAAGTGATTCTGCTGAACCACTCAGTTCGACTTCCTCCCTCGTACGGGGAAAGCTCTGCTCGTCTGGTAGTGACTCTGGATTCCAATCGGGAAACAGTGCGAGTATTGACTCCTCGACCTTCCTTGGATTCTCGTGTGGGCGGACCACAGTAGAGATCGAGA
Source organism: Candidatus Thalassarchaeaceae archaeon (assembly GCA_029940695.1). Classification (GTDB taxonomy): domain Archaea; phylum Thermoplasmatota; class Poseidoniia; order Poseidoniales; family Thalassarchaeaceae; genus UBA36. The sequence goes on along the minus strand of JAPYUP010000004.1, from coordinate 24,372 downwards.
TTGTGGGCTCCATGGGGCGTCGAACGACTGTCTGGTCAAGAGTGCTGCGACGCGAGTAACCCCAGCGGCACGAATAATTCAAACGGCCGTCGAGTGGGGCTTTCGTATGGTGCAACGATCCACTGCCGTATCCCTCGCCCTGATAGCAGCGCCGAACATCTGCCTGCTCGCGGTAAGGTTGGCGATTCCCACATTCAGCGAGGCGCTATCCAACGATGCCGTTGCCGAGTTGGGGCTGCATCTGGCCACTCTTCTAATCGGCGTTGCGATGGTGTACAGATACCGATTCGTGGAGGATCATGAGTATCACCGATCCAAGGCGATTGGCCGACTCTCCAAGACCTATCGTCATGAGGACAAGGGCTTATGGGAGAAGGGAGATGCAGCTATTCAGAGGCTTGAAGCCAAGGCTTATGCCGACTTCAAAGGAAAGAAAGCCGCACGCGCAAGAGAGAGGATGCAGAGCAATATCGGTGCGTTCAACAAGGAGGCCAAGGAGATTGAAACAACACAGGACGGTCCTGGTGACTATTCCATCCGAATAGACGGAGTGGAACAGCATGTCGAGCCTCCCCCTGAAGTGGAGGCTCGCCGACCTATCCTTTCTCGGCTCTACGAACTCATTGGGCAAACCGTGGAACGCTCAGCATCTAGGAGGATAGCCTCCTCGTCTTCGGAGGAGAGTGCGACCCAACCAGTCGCAGCCGTTCAAGCTAAGACAGCGCCTGAAATTAATTCCCAGTGGGATGTGCCTGAAGAAAACCGCGAACAGCAACACTCCATCATTTGCAACAACTGTGGCACGTTCAACAACGCTGGGATCAACTATTGCACATCGTGCGGCTCTTACGTCTCTTGAGCGGGGAACGGTTGATAGGACTCGGTCAGGAGCCTTGCTATGGTGAGGGGATGCCTGAGAAGCGTGACTACTACGAAGTCCTCGGCATCGGTAAAGCGGCCACAGACTCGGATATCAAGAAGGCGTTCAGGTCCCTAGCCCGAAAGTTCCATCCCGACAAGAATCCAGATGATCCAGAAGCAGAGATGAATTTCAAAGAGCTCCAGGAGGCATACACTATTCTTTCTAATCCCGAGGAGAGGGGGAAGTACGACATGTTCGGACACGACCGCCCTGGGGGATCACCGTTCGGTCCTAGGGGCTTCCAAGGAGTGAATATCAACTTCGACGACCTCTTCGGCGGGGGCTTTGAGTCAATCTTCAGCCAGTTCTTCGGCGACTCCGCGAGCAGTAGCTCGCGCGGCTCCGACCTGCTAGTTCGTCACTCAATTCCATTCCAAGCGGTGATGGACGGCATAGACGACGAACTGGAGATAGACGTCCTGAGGGATTGTACCGGTTGTGGTGGTTCGGGTTCGAACAGTGATGACGGTGCACGCCCCTGTCCCTCTTGCGATGGCAGGGGACGTATAGACGAGATTTCTATGATAGGGCCGTTCAGGCAGAGGGTCCGCAAGGAGTGCCCTTCCTGCCGCGGATCAGGGCGACTAGTCACTGACCCCTGTGGCGATTGCAGGGGCGAGGGCAGGGCCTACCAGGCAATCAGAGTCAAGTTCTCCGTGCATCCGGGGGTTGGCCCCGGAACACGCCTGAGGATGAGAGGCCAGGGCGAGGCCGCATCCAGCAACCGAGGACACACTGGCGATTTGTACATCGAGCTGGAAGTAGGGACGCATCCTTGGTTCGAGCGCGATGGTTCCGACCTTCTGATGGCACTCCCGTTGAGTTACGCCGACCTCGCTTTGGGGACTTCCATCGAGATTCCGCACATAGATGCCGACGATTTGAGAATCAAGGTCCCCTCGGGTTCAAAGCCCGGTGAGACGATAACCATCTCTGGAAGGGGACTGCCTCGACCCAGAGCCAACTCCAGAAGAGGTTCGGTTACCGTGGTCCTGAAGTTGGAAGTCCCCAGAAAGACCTCTCGCACTATGCGTAAGAGGCTCAACGAGATGAGGGACGATATGGAGGACGAACTCGACGTTCTAGAGGACCGGATCAAGAAGGAGGCCATGTCTCGACGGAGGGGATGACCCTATTCTTCCTCTTGCCATCTGATTGAGCTCATTGGGACTACTGCCACCGGATTACCGTCTACGACTCCCGAAAGGTGGAACCCAATAACCGACGGGTGCCCGGTAATAGTAACACGTAGGAATGTAGTCGATCGAGGGGCGAGCTTGTCGAGGAAGACCTCGTCACCTTGGAACAGACGTTTGGGGGAAACCCCTCCTATCCCCGCCACTGACCCCTCAGGAGAATGGATTCGGATGGCTGCGAGATTCCACGACTCAGGTCCTATTCGAATTCCAATCAGCAACGTTCCCCCAACCCCAGAAATTCTCCATGCACAAATCTCGATTTGCCGAGTTAGATGACGCACTAGGGGCTCTCCCCAGTCCGAGACCACCGCTTCCCAGTTGCTGTCACCCAACTGGCTCAACGCAGACTCGATTAAGCGCTCGTCCAATTGTTCGGTCGAGGTGGCCTCCACTAGTCTTTCTCTGAGCCTGCGAAGCTTCCTCATCTCGTGCGCCTCAATCCCCTTAGCGCCCGACTGTAGGCCGAGCACCTGGCTCCTATTCCACCACAGTACAACCAGCAAAGGAAGCAGCATCAGGAAGCCTAGGAGCAAGTAGAGATTAGAAAACAGCCTAGACAGGTCCTCAAAAGAATCTTCATTGGGAACTACTGGGCCCAAATCGACCAATTTGAAACTGTAATTCATCAACTCCTCATTAGCACCTAGTTTCTCGATTCGGATTGCATGATAACCCTTGGAGAGGTTGATTTCACCATAGTAAACCCACTCCTCGTTTAGCGAGGTCCATTTGGTACTAATCGAATCGTCAATTGCCCAATTTGATTGGTTAAGCGAGTGAATCTGAAAACTTGCAGTGCTGTTAGTCAATATTCCAACTCTGGTTCCATTTTCTGAGCTCACTTTCAAGGCAAAGACGTCTACTGAGTCATTTCCCGAAAAATTCCCTTGTATCTCAAAACTTACAAAGATTAGTTGCCACCTGTAATCCAATTCGGTTTGCCCCCAAAGAAAATCTGGAGCATCATCGATTTCATTGACCGAATGATTTCCTGAGGACGATTGCTCAGAAAAGGAAATCTGGGAAAATGATATGACGACTACCATCGCAGAAGCCAAGTAAACCGCCCTCATCATTTCGTCCTCATCATTTACCGGAGAGCGTACAAGTCTTAGAATCCTTCAAGCGAAACACTTCGCTCGAAGGTTGATGACTGAACGGCCCATTGGACGAGACGTCATTGCAAGACAGCGGTTCGCCCGCTTGTTCTCTTTGGGTGACAGGAGAGCTCCGCTCTCCTGGTCTCCCGGGCTGGTTCTGGGTCCCGATGACCCAGAACTGCCTGTTTCCGTTGCCCCCTTGAGATCGACCCGGTCATATGATTCCATACCGGCTACGATCACCATCTGCACTAGGGATGACCTCTGTTATCCATTTGACTCCGAGGATCAATGGGTCGCGCAAGAGGGACTGGTACTGCCCCCAAGCCTAGTTGAGTCAGATTCGGGCGTGTTTGGAAGTGGACTAGAGGTGGTTCCGGTATCGTGGAACTCATTGCATCATGACGACTCGCTAGCAGAATTGGACTCGGAGCCGTCCGTCATCATCCTAATCGATGCCCCACAGTTAGCTCAGCGTCCCGGGATGCTGGCAGAGGCGTTACAGACTGTCAGGATACGCTTTCCCTCCTCACTCATTTGGGCACCCGGCATCTCAGGTCCCGACAACTGTGCATTGCTTGCTTGGATGGGGGTGGATCTTTTCGACCTAGCTAGAATGAGGCACGCCTCGTCGCTTGGAGTTTTGCTGACTGAATCTGGGCCGAGAAAGATCGAGGAAACCGTGGACGAGGATTTCGGCATGGAGGCCCAGTGCACCACATGGGTGCAAGCCATCTCATCCACTCGAGCAGCAATCAGGGAAGGGACGCTACGGGAACTAGTAGAAAGGCAGAGCATGTCCAGTCCCCGCTCCGTGGAGCACCTACGCAGGCACGATTCAATGGTCACCGAAAATGGCAACACGCACTCGGTCCTCTCTAGCGTAGTCAGTTCTAATCGACGTCTCAGGTGCCATACGTACGAGAGCCGTAATGACCCCTTGGTTCTCGATTGGAGGTCGAGGGTTGCTGATGAACACCTGCCACCATCGCACCAGAGGGATATCTTGGTGCTTCTACCATGCTCTGCAAAGAAGCCATACAAACTCTCGAAGAGCCACATTAGGTTCAGGCGCGTGCTAAGGAATCCATGCGTTCACGAGACGATGGTCACTGCCCCATTGGGCCTTGTCCCCCGGGAGCTGGAGGACCTCTGGCCAGCCGCTCACTATGACATCCCTGTCTCAGGGGAATGGGACGCAGACGAACTCGACGTCATCCGATCGATGGTCAGGCGAATTGTCAGTAGGGTCGGTTATTCGGTGGTCATCAATCATTCCGGGATTAGAATTAACATCGAAGGGACCAACATCATAGACACCCGTCAGGGAGATTCCGCAGGCTCTGGGGAAGCACTCTCTAGATTGGAGTCCGCGGTCGAGTCTGCTGTCATTGATAGTGAGGGGAAGGGTGCGCCAGTCCACGCGCGTCTTGAGATCATGATGTCAATTTCGAGATTCATACATGGCTCCGACGCTTGGCTCAAAGGGGCATCAGTAATAGGTAGGCCGCCCATTCTGACCATCAACAAGGATGGCTCCCAATTGGCAAAGTGGAATCCCAGGTTGGGGAGGTTCTCCTTCTCGAAGTCGTGCCTGCCGATGCTCGATGAACTAGGGGGACTAGCTCGAGTCTCACTGAGGGATGGGGTAGACTGGATCGGAGACATATTCTCCTCGAATACAGAGTCCGCAGACTGCTCGATTAGATCAGGGGACGAACTCCTTGTCTTTCAGGGAGGCAAGCTGATTGGGTCAGCTAGGTCCGAGGCTCCTGGTTGGGAGTGGCCACGCGGGCCTGGTAAATTGGCACGCGCTAGGCACCGCCTATGACCTAACTCTCACACTTACCGCTGCGTAGCGATTATAGAGGGAGAGCAAGACGCCCGGCTGCCTGAGGTTAGACAGATGGCCAGAATGCACAGCAAAGGCAAGGGGAAGAGCGGCTCGAGAAAGCCCCACTCCGAGGCGCCTCCTGAGTGGTCAAACACCGACAAAAAGGATGTTGAAACCCTCATCGCCCAACTTTCTAACGATGGGCACTCAAGTGCGATGATCGGTATGATACTCCGTGACAAGCATGGAGTTCCAGACGTGCGTCTGGTAACGGGTGAGAGAATCTCGCAAACCCTAGCCAAACTCGATGCCATACCCAGTTACCCCGAGGACCTGATGAGTTTGATGCGCCGTGCCTTGAGGCTCATTGATCATCTCTCTACAAACGGCAAGGACATTCACAACAGAAGGCAACTTGAGTTGTGCGAATCCAAAATTCGACGCCTTTCCAAGTACTACAAGGAGACGAACCAACTTGATGAAGATTGGACTTACAAGAGGGATCAACTCAGACTGATGGTCGAGTGAGAAGCGCAGGTGATTTGAACCCCTTCTGCTAGGAAACCACAATGCATGCGTTGCTCGAAGAAGAAGTATTCTCCACAGTCCGGAGCACCCTGTCTTCCGCTGCCGAGGCGTTGGCCACCTCAAGTGAAACCATCCTGCTACTCGCAGCCCCCTCTCTTAACGGCGCCCTAGCCATTGCTCCCATTGAAGCAGCCCTCCTAGATTCAGGGATTCCCTATCGGAGGCGCTTCAGGATTGAAGATCCAAACACAGCGCCTCACGTGCATATTCTTGGCCCCGGGGAAACTTCCGGTCCTACTCTCGATACTGATCCGACGAGGCTCAGCATTGCCACTGTGGTAGTGGAGGGACTCAGGGGTCACCAGGGTGACGCCAGAAAAGGGCCACTAACTCCCGTTGTTCAAGCCCACGCTCTAGCCCAGTCCATATTTCCCGAGAGCAATAGATTGAGGCGGATGAGGCCGTGGTTGGTATCTGGAAACTGGTTGAATTCAGCCTTAGAAACGACCTACGATCCCGTCTATACGACTCTCAGGGACCTGCTCTCATCCGAGGGTTCCATCCGAGTGGTCCCTATTCCAGAGGTCGACGGGCCAAGCATCGATCATTTGCCATGGTTGGATAAGAACGCACTGGAGGCAGTATCCGGGAAATGGGATAGGATGGACCAGGAGGGCAAAGCGAGGGCCTTGTCGAATCTCGCCAAGCCTGCACTGACGAGCGGCACCCCCTCATCCGCTAGGTTGGAGGAGTTGATGTGGCATTGCATTCTTGGAATTGAGTGGAGCGCCGACCTCGCTACTCAGATACAACAAGCCTCGTTATTCTGGGAAATAGAACCGGCCCACCTAGCCGCGTGCATTGTCGTCGACTCGCTCCTCAGGGACGGTCAATGCTGACACTACTCTATTCGCAGAGTATTTCCGCATCCCGAGCAGTCTAACCTCAATGGTCTCACGTTAGACTCAACCTTGTTCTTCGCCCCACATGACGGGCATCTGACCCTACCGGCTCTAGCAGGGCCACTACTCACTCTCTCTATCGACTCGTCAGTGGGGGAGATAAGTGTCACTGGGAACACTAGTAGTACGCTCGAGGCGACCACGCCGAGGACAATCTGCATCGGGAGGCCAAACCAGTAGATCACGAATGTCAGTACGCCAAGGACGCTGACCATTATCATGCTCGGCACCTTCGTTCTGCGTTTAGTCAGCGCCAAAGCGATTCCAATTGCCAGACATAGGGCGAAAACCGAGATCATCGCCGAAACGAGGGGGCTGTACATCAGGGATTCGGGAGAGGCGAAGTCGATTCTAAAATCCGTCTCCGAATCTATGTCCGATTCTTCGATGACCAGAACCTCCATCACAATCCACCTTCGGTGTGAATACGAGACATCGTCAGTCTCGGAATACACGCTACCTAGGCCTGAAAGCATTCCAGTGCTAATCTCAAAGTCGAGATCTACCATTGTCCAGTAGTCATATCCACCCGGGCGGACGAAGTCCTCGATTAGCCTCTGCCTCTGCCCCTCGTCAACTTCGTAGGAAGCGCTCATTGTGATAGAAATGGTTTCGGAGTTGAATGCCCTTGAGTCACCCAAGTCAATCATGATTTCCATGGGGCCGAAATCTACTGGGTTTACTCCGAACATCGCCTCAGGCTCTATGAATAGCCCATTGGAGAGGAATGACCTCAAGTCCGATCTTGAGCCCGTCAGATGGTTCTGGAGAGCTAAGAGCTCAGAATCGTCGACCCTTCCGTTTTGCCTGTCAGAGCTGCCTATGGAGTCAGCGTATGAATTCAAGTTCTTCCACCAACTGCTGGAACCAAGGCTATTGTTTCCGATGTTGTCGAGACCCCACCTCATCCACTGCGACATAGCCCCATTGAACCGGACCGACGTCTCCCTATCGATTGTATCTCCGTCATATTCGCAATTGATGTTAACGTCTAGGCTGGAGCCACCGCTTCGAGACGGCTCCTCGGATGGATACCAACTCGTGTCTCCTGAGTCGACTCCAGCGGTGATTTGATGATTTTTATCGGTCTCGATCTTCAGAGTAGATTGCGGAGATAGGTAGAAGTCCGCTCTCAAAGACCCCCCTTCGAAGCTCTCTGGGATCTCCCAGACGAAGGTAACCTCAACCCCTTCCTCCATTACTGTGGTGATGGGACTCTCACTCACCTCTGTGTTATGAATGGAAAAGCCCCCACTGGATCCAGACCACATCTTGTCACCGAACCCCGAAGTCAGCTCAATTGGAAAAAACACAAGATTACCCTTCACGCTCGCCTCTCTCATCTCGACTTGCACGAGCGGGAAGGACATGGTCAAGGAAGCATCACTCTGGGGGGACCCCCATAGAAATCTAATCCCAGTTTCGCTTCCAGGGTTGGAGAAGATCAGACCTTGTACAGATAGCGATAACTCGATATCTTCGCCCTCGGAAATTCTCCCCTCATCGACTTCCACCGAGACTTGGAGTTCTCCCGAGTTGGTAAGGTAGACTGCAGGAATCTGGGAAGAACTCTCGTACGTACTCCCTCCTACTTTGATTAGTACGGTGGCGTTGGTCGTGACTCCCGTAGCGTCAACTACCTCGTAGGGGATGCTGAAACTCCAGGTGCCCGCAGAGTATTCTCCGTCCAAGCCCCAAGTGACGCCCCACGTCCCGATGTTAACCTCGCCCGCTATCGATGGTGTGACGAGGACCGATTTCTCTTCGTCTAAGTCGGAGTCGAAGGGAGTCAACTCTCCTTCATCCGAATCGCCAATCAGGTAGAGATCGAAGTCCTGAGTCACACAGCAGGAGTTAATCTCCTCGGCCTCCATGGATAACGGCGATAGGACAATCACGACCAGTAGCGCCACCATTACTCCTGCCTTACGTGGAGAACTGCCCCTCATCGTATGTCTATTGGCCTCATCCCCTTGAATGCGACGCCCCTAGGAACCGCGCGCACGCGGTTCACACGCGGTGCTACAGGAGCCGAACAGAACTAGCTATGCAGCCAAATTAGCTTCGCAGGCCCCTCATCGGGAAGATCCTCCAATCTAGCGAAACCGACCCTCTCAAGCTGGTATATCTCTCCTATTTTCAACTCGAAGTCCTCAAGCAGTCCGCTTTCGAAGGAAATAAGCCTCCCTTCTGGCCTGTGCAGAACCGCATCACGTCCCATGTCGAGAGGCAGCCACTGCACCACGGGTCTTTCGTCCGTCCTGCTCCACGAGTCTACTGCAGCAGACTCACCGGACACTGTGATGTCTGCGTACTCCTTCAGGCGGATGCTGCCTGCATTGACATCTGCAGACTGAACTACTACGGAACCACCGACCGTCCAATCCCTAGAGCCCTGCACCATCCCGTCCGGGTGCTTGGGAATGGATAACTCAGGTCCCGGACCACCTGACCCCTCCAAGGTCAGCTTTACAGGATCGCGAACGAAACTACGCCGCTCTGTCGAAGAGTCTATCCGCTTGGCGTGGAATGCTTCGATTGTCTGCATCGAGATCGAGATGTCCTTCTGTGTTATTCCGAGGTCAATCCAAAAATCACGAATCACTTCCCCCCTGAAACCCCTGCGCATAAGGGCAGGTAGGGTAGGCAATCGAATGTCATCCCAATCCTCGAACTTACCTTTTTCTATCGCTGCCTTGATTTCTGATTTGGATATCTTGCCAAACTCGTGGACCTTGATTCGCCCCCAATACAGCGTTTGGGGGTATGACCACCCGAAGTGCTCGTAGAGGAGAGTCTGCTTGCGGGTACTGTCCATCAGGTCCTTTCCCCTGATGATGTGGGTTACTCCCTGATCGTGGTCATCGATGGCGCTCTGGAAGTCCAGAAGCGGCCAAACCCTGTATTGGGCACCGTCTACAGCTGGGTGCGGTGCATCCAATATTCTCAGGGCCGGCCAGTCGCGCAGAGCAGGGTTGGGTAGGGCCATGGCCGTCTTCACTCTGACCACAGCATCACCCTCCGTAATTTCGCCTGAATTCATCGCCTCCCAGTCAGACAGAGTGTCTGAGACCAGTCGATCCCTGCAAGGGCAGTCTTTCATTTCCTCGCGCATCCTCTTGAAATCCTCCACACTGCAGCGACACACGTATCCGAAACCACCAGCAATCATCTCTTCGGCACACTTGAGGTAGCGGCTCATGTTGTCACTAGCTCGGATGACGATGTCGGGAGCTTTCCCTGCAAGCCATTCGTACTCCCTCTCTATCCAGTCATAAGCATCAATGATTGGCGGCTTGACCTTGGGGTCTGTGTCATCAAACCGTAGCACCACCTTGCCCCCGTACATCCTAGAATATTCGGAGTTGATCGAGAGACCCCTGGAGTGACCAATCGTCATGGGCCCATTTGGATTTGGTGCAAATCTCAGGACGATACTGGACGTATCTCCGGGCAATTCTCGTAAGCCCTCTGCCTTCTGGTGCTTCTCGCGTTCTAGGGCTTCGGGTGCGGACCTCTCCAACTCGGCTCGAACAGCGCCCACCCCCTGACTCGCAGCCATTGAGTTGGCAGCAGAGACCTCGACATCTACAAGGACCATGAGTTCGCGAGCATTCTGACGCAGGTCCTTACGCTCGGAGAGCAGCCTGCCAAGCACGCTGCCTGACCGCCCCTCGCCGTCGTACTCGACTGCGTTCTGCAGGGCATACTTGCGAATCACACCGATTATGTCGGAATCCCAATCGTGAGGCTCGCTCATGCGAATCGATTTGACCGAGCAAAGGTGGCATTTCACCATTCTTGCTGATTCCAATCATCCAAGGACGATTGAACTGGGTGAGTCGCACCGTCGTTTCGTATTGGCACAGGGCGCCGATGCAGTTCCTTCCAGATATCGGAAACGGTCGACCAACTCCAACGCAGACACTCGTGTGGGAGGTTGCCGACAGAGAGTTCTCGCACAGCGGCCCTGCTCAAGGGGTCAGAGGGATATCCAGAGCCCAACTCAATGGCAAGATTCCTCGAGAGTCTCTCGACCTCGGCATCACGTCTGAATTTCGCAATGATGCTGGCTGCGCCTACGACAATATCTTCACCATCCATTCCATGCTCCGAGACGATTCTGCAACCCTCCCACCCCCCTCCAAGCGCAGACTCTACGTTCCTCCCGAATCTAGGGGCGTCTACATCGCACGCATCGAGTAGAATTCTGCACTGTCCGTTCGGTTGCGTCGCTGAGTTAACTGCCTCCGCGAATAATTCCACCTCCAATGAGTTCAGATTTCCAATTTTCATACCTTGATCGATCCTAGAGGGACTGCAAACGATTTCACCTACCCCCCAGCCTCTTGCGTCAGAGAGCCTAGCGATCTCTGTAGCTACTAGTCCCCGTTTCTTCTTGCTGAGTTTCTTTGAGTCATCAGCCCCAATGTCAACTAGGATTCCTCGGTCTTCCTCAGGCACCACTAGGGCGCAAACGACGAGGGGGCCGATTACTGACCCTCTTCCCGCTTCATCGACTCCGATGTCACATCCCCGCATGACACCGAATGAGGCGGTAATCACTTGAAAACTACTGCTTTCAGACTCAATGTTGCGAAATACTGATGTCTGGCTTCCTCACTCGAGGACTGTGGTACCGGTGTGGCCATTCAAGAAGAAACCCGTCAAATCGAAAATTTCCAGTCAGAGATTTGTCACCAACGTCGTCGAGTACGAACGAAAAGGGGGCAAGGACGCGAAGGCTAGGGCAACAAATGAAAACCATCTGAAAAATCGAAAGTTCTTGGATGCAATGAAGCTCCTCTCGAAGAAGAAAGAGTAGCCTTTCATGTCACTGGATCTGGAATTAGTTCACCTAGCTTACCTAAATCGAACTCACCTGCATGTATGGGTGATTTGAGACCGAATGCGTAACTGACTAGTGGGTCTATCTCACCGAACTCACCCACTGCTTGACCTCGCACGGAGACATAGGCCCCCCTCCCATTAATCCAAGGGCCAAGACGGGGGGAAATAGCGACGAAGTCGATTTCATCGGCCGGTGCCCCCAAGTCCCTAAGCAATCCTTGCACTATCCCCTTGGCAGTTGAGAATCCGCTTCCCGCTTCGGCACATGCCCAGGCACCCCTGTTTTGGTTCTGGGCGTCGCGTACGACCGTACCGAGCTCATAGACCCGTTGAGGAAGCTCATGGTGTCGGTTTGCCGCAAGCAGTCTGAGCAGCGATGGGAGGATGTACTGCCGAAGTAAGGTATGCTCGGATGTAATCGGATTCGCAATTGTTGTCTTTGATCCCCCCGATGGCCATCGCATAAGTTCGAACTGGTCTGCCTCATTGGAAAGGGTCAGACTCTGAATTTCTTGCAATCCGCAGGCCCGCAGACTCTCGCCAAACCTACGCTTCAGGTGAGATGACTGTAGTGGTATTGCATCTATGTGGACAGAGGACAGTTCCTTGGGAAGATTGTCGTAGCCGTAGCCTATTGCAATGTCCTCGACGATATCAATGGGGTGCATGATGTCACTCCTCCACCTAGGCATTGAAATCACGTGCTCCTGCTCTCCTACGACGCAATCAACCCACTTCTCGGAATTATTGGGGCCATCGGTCACAGTCCTGCTTTCTTCCAGACGCCCCCCCATCTTCCTGAGCGCAGTGGCAAGGTCCTCTGATGACATCTCCAGACCGAGTATCTTCCGAATCAGACGGTCTGGAACCCTGTGACTACGCTCATCTCCCCGGGGCGTATTGGATGTTTGGCCGTCGAAGCCAGTCACCCGCACACTCTCGACGGCACCCCCCCGTTCCGCCATCGAGAGGCAGACCAAGAGCAAGCACGCTTCGCAAGCCCGCTCGTCCCATCCTGTGACATCGATGAAGAAGTCAGTGGTGTCCTCATTGACCGTAGTGTGGTCCCCGTTAATGATGGGGGGGAACGAGAGCAGATCGTCATTAGAGTCTAGAATAACGGGGAAGCCGGCAAGCCCATCCATAAGGTGGGCGTATTCGATTCCCTTGGGGTGACTCTCCAGAATCTGGCTAATGCTCATCTTTTCAGTCTCGGCCAGGGGTACGAAGGAGTATGATGGGGGAACAGTGAGGACGCGGAAGGGGGGGCTCAAGGCAGAGAGGTCGTGTACTCCGATTGAGGCGAACCTTCTCTTCCTGCCGAGGGTTAGGTGCAATTTTTCTTGGTGATCCATCAGAGTTTGGATGAAGTCATTCTTCTGCCCGATGTCGGAGCCTGTATCAACACCCCTGACCACTGCTGCCATGATGACTGGCCTAACTTCTCCCAGAGATGAGTCGACATTCACTTCTATTTCGCCATCAAGCACCCCCAATGTTACGCTCGCCTCCCCAAGACCGAGGAACGAACGAGAGGCCTTTGCCAGCGCTTCATGACTCAGGAGGTCTGGACGATCTGGGAATACTTCCACCTCCACCACTGTTCTGTCGTTGAAATCTACCGGACAGCCTATTCTGGGCAGCCAGTCCGACCACGTCTCGGGATTGTGTCGCGTTTCGTTCAGATCCTGGATGTATCTAAGAATCGAATGTTGGAGCTCTAGGGTTGGCAACTAATCACCTCAATTCGAGCCACATTGGTAGCGGTCTATCGTATCCGACCAGACGGAGCCCGGAAATTGCGGCCGTGTCATAGTCCGTGGCTCTGAGGTTCCTTCTGCCGATTCTCTCAAGTCCGTCTATGCCAAGTTCCCGCATCCAGCCCCTCAGGTTCCCCTCAATCCAAGTCAGGTATCCGTCAACATCTTCCTCAGACGGGGGTGCAACGACTACGGGGCAACCAGCTGCGACAGCAATGAGCATGTCTTCGGCGCTAGGCGCCTCATCAATTTCTATCATCACGTACTTGCCGTGATCGGCTAGCCCCATCGCTCTGGATGCTAGCCCGATTTTCGGAAGAGCAGCAGCCAACCTGGAGCCACTAGGCGAAGCCCCATCCACAATAGCTCCGTCTAGGTCCAGCTCCACTATAAGCCTGAACAGGTGCTCTACCCTGTCGACGTCCCCCCTCAATAATACCAGAGAGGACTCGGACATCCTGCTATACAGTGAAACAAGCAAGGCCTCGATTTCAGCGTCGTTCAAACCTGGGAAATCAGAGAGGTCTAGCACTATACCTGCACATTGCCCGACAACCGATATTGAATCAGCCAAACCCTCCCTCCCTATGAGCAGGAGGTCAGTCGCTCGAGGGGCCGATCGAACTAGCGCGGGTTGCTCGTCGGACATCCTACCCTTCCACTCGCTAGCTGTGTCACACTGTACTAACCAAGGGACAGGAAAGAGAATCCCTCCGGAATCTGCACCAGTTGGGAGAATCAATGTATAGTGGTCAAGAGGACTGTGATTGGATAGGCGATCTTCATTAGAAGGGGCGAGAGACACCCTCTCAAAGCCTTCTGCGACGAAGGCCTCCGGTAAATCGTCAGGACTTGCAAGGTCCTTCGAAGCCTCCAGTACCAGGGCGTCCTCGTTAAGGGACAGGCCGAGAGGCTCGAGGAGGTGTGCGAACTCCGAAATCTCGTCATTCCCTATTGATCGCATGCTTACTCCTTGGCCGGGAGGGGGACAACTCCCTGAGACGATTAGCCTACCACCACTCATTTCAATTCCCGGTTCTGAGCCCACGGAACCCATCACCACGACGGTCCCTTCAGCCATTCCCGCGCCAAGCTTGCTCCCAGTGTGCCCTCGTACGATTATTGTCCCGCCCGTCATTCCAGCTCCGGCCTCATCCCCAACGGAACCCTGGACCGTGATGTCACCACCAGCCATTCGATATCCGACCTTGTCACCCGCGTCCTTTTCCACCAAGGTCCTACCTGCAACGTGGAAAGCCCCCAGCATTGACGATGCCGAGCCCCTGAGGGTGAAGGTCCCACCTCGGTTAATAGCGCCAGCACACTCACCAAGCGCCCCCAAGCAGAGGACTCTGACCCCTTCGGGAAGGTGGGTGATTACGCCGATCTCACCTTCCTTCGGGCGCTCGTCTCCTGCTTGCCCCCATCCGATTTTCACTGGGCGATCCTCTTCTAGGCTCTTCTCGACATACCTATCGAGATCTCGATTGAGCTTCACGCTCTTGGCGGTGATATCCCTCATTTCCGTCACACTCCCTATGAGTCCCTAGCCACCTCGACCATTTCGTGACATTGACAATAAACAACGTCTTCTTATTGACTCTTGCCGAGTTACGTTATGTTCATAGGCAGCCTTCAGACGCCGGCGAACTATCGGAAACGGTATCGAGGGGCTTTCATGAACGCAATCAATGTCGCAATTAACGGCTATGGAACCATTGGCAAGCGGGTCGCGGATGCTGTAGATGCTCAGGAAGACATGGAAGTCGTAGGCGTTACTAAGACCGCACCCTCCTTTGGGTGCAATCTAGCCATCAGGAAGGGATTCCCCCTATACTGCACCTCCGACGACCCTAAGCGAATCTCCGCATTTGAAAAGGCTGGCATTGAATGTCAAGGCGGGCTATCGGACCTACTCTCCATCGCGGACGTGGTTGTTGATTGCTCTCCTGGGAAGGTGGGCGCTGAAAATCTGGACAAGTACAAAGACGCAGGCGTTAAGCACATTTTCCAAGGGGGAGAGGAACACTCACTCACAGGTTTGTCTTACACTTCCTGTGCCAATCACTACGAAAACCTAGGCGCCGATGGAACGAGGGTCGTTTCTTGCAACACGACGGGACTCTCTCGCACTTTGATTCCACTGTTCGAAGCATGTGGATCGCTGAAGGTAGAGTGCACCATGATTAGGAGAGCGGCGGACCCGGGCGACTCCAAGAAAGGCCCCATTAATGCGATTAAACCCGTCCTCAAGATACCAAGCCACCATGGCTCTGATGTCATGACCGTCAAGTCAGGAATTGAAATCAACTCTCTAGCCGTGGCTGTTCCCACTACTATCATGCACGTACATGCAATTGTAGCCGATCTCCCTGACAATCATGGCCTCACAACTGAGTCGATTGTTGAATTGTGGAGAGAGACGCCCCGGGTTATCGTCATGCTTGGCGAGGGCAATCGCCTTACGACAACAGCCGAGGTCATGGAGATGGCTCGAGACATGGGGCGGAAGTGGGGCGACTTGCACGAGATTTTCGTGTGGGAGGATGGTGTCAAACTCGTTGGTAACCGACTCTACTACTTCCAGGCTATTCACCAGGAGAGTGACGTAATTCCTGAGAACGTTGACTGCATTCGGGCCCTAATGGGAACAGAACATGATTGGCGTTCATCAGTTGCCAATACAGATGCCGCAATCTCTAGGTATTACTCCCTCTAATTCTCGACACCTGACCGGCTCGAATAATGTCAATAGTCAAAAGACAATCTTTGGTCGCAAATCTGAATGGCCGGACTGAAGTCACTGCTCATAGTGCTCGCATTACTCCTTCTTTCCCCCGTCGCTCAATCGGTTTCGTGGGGAAGTGACGACTCTGACGGCCCCTCACCACACTCCAACTCTCATACCACCCAAGGGGGTTGGAGAATGCTGGCCAACCCTGTTCACTCTACATATCAGATTTCGGAGGCAACCGGACTAATTCACTCACCATATGGGACCTTCGACCCCACCATTCACTCAATCCCCATCGGCCCTTGGGCCGAGGTAGGTTTGGAATCCCCCACTCGCGAGGGCATCCACATAGTACAGTCTTCTAGTTCAGACTTGGTGTCCTTGACGGAGAGTTTGACCTTATTGGGCATTTCAATCATTGACCACATCCCAGATGAGGCCCTAGTCGTCAGTCTTCCCGAGATTCGACGCGACGAAACACATCGACAGATGCTGCAGCTTCCAGGGGTACGTTGGTCTGGAAATCTTCCCACTCTATGGAGCATCTCACCAGAACTTCTCCCTCTGCTGGGTTTCGATGGCGTAGAGGTCGATCTCGCTATCATCCCCTCATCATCCCTCCTGCCCCATGAAATTAGCGACCTGTCCACTGACCTCGGATTGATATCGCGTTCCACAGAATCAAATCCCTCTTGTGATGCCCATCTCTGCCAATTGAGAGCTGTGGACCCCTCCATCATTATCACACTAGCAACCGACACCAGAATCATCAAGATTGAACCGGGTCCAATGCTATCAATCCACAATTCCAACGCCAGTCTTGTCGGCGGGTTGGCCGAAGCACACTCGACTTCTGGAGACTCGTTAACTGGAGATGGCGAGGTCATAGGAATTTCGGATACTGGATTGGACGTCGACCACGGCGACTTCGGTACGAGGCTGAGGAACCCAATCTACAACCAGTTCGGTCCCGACAACTCGGGAGCGGACGCGAACAGCGGACACGGAACCCACGTTACCGCAACACTCCTCGGAGATGGCTCGGGGGACTCTAATGCCACAGGTATGGTTCCCGCAGCAACATTCCACTTCTACCAACTGGAGGTTGACAGCTCCGGACTTCTAGCACGATGGGGTTCGCT
Source organism: Candidatus Thalassarchaeaceae archaeon (assembly GCA_029940695.1). GTDB lineage: Archaea > Thermoplasmatota > Poseidoniia > Poseidoniales > Thalassarchaeaceae > UBA36. The sequence continues at coordinate 7,340 of JAPYUP010000004.1, read as the reverse complement.
TTACGAGATGTTCCTGCACTCATGGCAGAACGACGCTAAAATTCAAACCAACAGCTGGGGCTCCGAAAACCTCGTCGGCCAGTATACCTCCGATTCTCGTTCTGCCGATTCGTTCACCCACGACTATCCAATGTTTCTGGTTCTCTTCTCAGCTGGAGACATGGCCGAGGCAGGCGTAAATCCACCTAGTACCGCGAAGAACGTCCTCTCGGTGGGTTCTACGACAACTGGTGCCTTCAACTCAAATCCCATTGGCGAAGTCTTTGACTCCTCGTCCATCGGTCCAACTCTCGATGGCAGGATAAAGCCTGATTTGGTAGCCCCCGGAGTCATGTTGTGCTCCGCCAGAGCAGAGGAGGCTGTGTTCACGACCGGAGGTCCCTGTTCACAGACGACTCATGAAGACGGCTCGACGCCGCTCTACATGACCTTGAACGGCAGTTCGATGGCGACTCCGGTCGTTGCAGGTGCTGCAGCCATGGCTAGGCAGTACCTGAGGGAGGTTGCTGGGATTTCCGAGCCCCGCTCTGACCTGATTCGGGCGCTGCTAGTCAATGGTGCCGATGACCTCGGTGAGCCGGACGTACCCAACCCCTCAGAGGGCTGGGGTCAACTGAACCTCTCGAACAGCCTCTTTCCCAAGAAGGACTCTCAGAACCTTACCGTCTACTTTGACTATGACCGTGCCCTTCTCCCTGGGCACAGTTTCATTTACACGTTTGAGATGTTCGAAGGTGTAGGATTCGATGCAACCCTCGCTTGGAATGACCGCGAAGGATCTGCCACTGCGGACCAGAATGCGAGCAGGCTGGTTAACGACCTTGACCTTACTATCATCTCCCCAGATGGTACAGTCTACAAGGGCAACAACTTCATTGACGGCATAAGCTCCTCGGGTGGCAGCCGGGATCAACTGAACAATCTAGAGAGAATCAGGCTCCCGACCGCCCAGACGGGAGTATGGACCGTTCAAATCGGCCACTCCGGCGGTTTTTCACAGGACTTCTCCATATTGCTCAGTGCGTTAGCCGAAGAGAGGCAGGAAACAGATTTGACGGTTCTCCAAGGTTCGATATCAACCCTCGACCAAAACCCCTTACAGGATGAGACGATTTCAATTCAGTTGGCTTGGTCTAACCAGGCTTCCGCCCAAACCGGTCAGTATTCAATCATGCTGGAGGATATTTCAGAGGGCACTGTCATCAGAACTGATGCGTTGCCCCCCCTCAACGGAGGAAGCATTGAGTCACTCTCCCTGTACCACTCTTTCTCCACTACTGGTGAGCACGTTTTGCGTCTCACTCTCGACTACCTATCCCAGGTCGATGAGCTCAATGACGAAACCACTGGCACAGACAACAACGTGTTCGAGTTTACTTTCGAAGTGACTCAGATTGGAGTCAGAATCACCGCTCTGATGGAGAACGGCTCTCTCCCAAGTAATTTCGAGGAAGGCATTCAGGCGCGCTCGAGGAACTTAGACCCAAGCACAGCGAGTTGGATTAATTTCCAACTTGAACTGAAGAACGAGGGAACTTCCGAGATTGATGTCAAACTGAGCGTTACCCATGTTCAAGTCGTCGACGAATCCGGTATTCTAAATTCACCTGGAGACGAATGGTGGCGAATTCTCAACGAAAGCGGGGACGGCGACGACGATTATTGGATTCTTTCACCTTTCGGTCAAGTGGGTGACAGGAGAATAATCACTCTGAACCTATCAGACCGGGACGCTGACATCTCAGACACAGCTGAAGCCAGATACGCGTTGCCTGGCAATTTCGTTACTGATTTGACCCTGTATGACAAGAACGCGCCCACTATCTCTCATACCATTCGACTATCTACTAATGTCCAGAGGGTCGAGGGACTGTTCACAGTCGCGGCCGGAACAGATGGACTAGGGGCCGAGCCTAACAAATTCGCGGTTTTCTCTCTCTCCATCAAGAACATCGGGAACGGTCCGACACAATATTTGATTTCGTGTGACAGTCCGAACCGGTGGCTTGTCAACATCGGCAACAGTCAGTCATCCAATGTCACTCTCGGACCTCTCAGCAGGCTCCAGTTCGTCCCAGTCCCCATTCGTGTCAGAATCCCCCACTCCTCAGGGGGCCTTCCTGCAGGCACGACTGAACTCGTGACCTGCGTGACTACGTCTGTGAACGACCCTACCCTCAAGACAACCGAAGAGGCTTTTGTGGAGGTTTTTGAGAGTCGTGCTTTCTCAACCGAAATCCACGATGTCGATGGCAACGCTCTCGGACCCTTGGCACTCGCGGAGACCCGGGCTGTCCTCAACGGAGACTATGTCTCCACATTGCTAGCACTTAGCAACGAAGGCAATGTCCCGCTCCAATTCGAGGTCAGAGCGCTCTCCTCGAGCAATACATGGCCAATCCAAGTATATGAGACTGAAGAGGGCCCACCAACCGTCGAAGTCGAGTCACTTTCAGTGCTGCTGCAACCGGGTGATTCGATTGAAATCACCATCAGAACCATTGTACCACTTGCGGCAAAGGAGGGTGAAAAGAATACTATCACCATCAAAACAACGCTCGACGGAGGTCCCATTGTGAGCAATGGAACCGAGTTACAGGTCCATGAAATCACTACATTGGATGTCCAAAGCACTACGGGGTTCACAATGGCAATGGGGAGATCTGGCAACGCTGAGATAATGCTACACAATTCAGGAAACGTCCCCCTTTCAATTGAGTTGACACTCGGAACTCTACCCTCCGAATGGTCTGGTGGATTCCTTACAGGTAAGCAGTTTTCTATGGATATGAACAGGGACTCGGTCATCACCATTGGACTGGAATTACCTGGCAGCATTCAGCCCGGACTAATGTCCGATAGCGTACCTGTGATAGTTGAATCATCATCCCCAAATGGGGATGTCGAAGTTCAGACGATAAATCTCGACGTGACTGTAGTTCCGTCCATCTGGCTCTTGGTGGGGAGTGAAACTACTCAGATTCTGGATATCGGGATTGTTCAGCCTCAGAGTTTCGTAGTGACGGTACAGAATCTGGGGAACTCTGTAACGGGAGTAAGCCTGAGAGTGGAGGGATTGGAAGGATGGGATGTCCTCATAGTCCCGGCTTCCATAAATGTCCTAGGCGTAGGGGACTCTGCCGAAGTCCGCGTGTCGATCCGCCCTGCAGCATCATCGGACGATGGCTTGCAGCAATTCCAAGTCATTGTCAACTCCACTGGGGCGAGCGAAGATGTCGTTATCACCGAATCAACTTACTCCGTAGAGGTCAGCAAGGCCAGATCATCGAAAAATAGTGGATTGGCAGGGGCACTGGAAGCCATGGGGCTCCCTGCTTGGACGCTTGCCATCTTCTTCCTGTTGACTGTCTCAGGCATTATAGTTGCGGGGATGAGATTGCGCAGGACTTACGAATCTCTCAGCCCTGAAGAGGAGATTATCCCTCGTGGTTCGGCCTTGCAAGCAGGCACCAAGGCCGAGAGACGTGCCGCCGCATTGGACACCTCTTCCTCTGGGGAAGTCGTAACGGATGAGGTGTCAAACAGAGAAATCCAGGATGCCTTGGCTGCTACTCTCCCCACACTGTCCATCCACCGAGCCCCTGAAGGTGCACCACCACTCCCCCAGGGGGGCCTTCCAGAAGGATGGACGATGGATCAATGGATTGCCTACGGCCATCTTTGGTGGGAGCAGAACAGCCCCTAGCATCGCTTCATTTTTCTGTGCATCCTCTCTGGCGATGACTATGGCAGGCTCAATCGTGCTATTCGGACCGCCAGGAGCCGGCAAGGGAACACAAGCCACCAGAATCGTCGAATTGACGGGAAAGCCGCAGGTTTCTACTGGAGACATGCTAAGAGCAGCAGTTTCTGCCGGCACTGAGTTGGGCATAGAGGCGAAGGGGTACATGGATTCTGGCCATCTTGTCCCTGATCAAGTCATTATTGGGCTGATCGAGGAACGACTCATGGAGCCCGATGCAACAAATGGAGTGCTCTTCGACGGCTTCCCGCGAACCGTCCCCCAAGCCGAAGCTCTCGCTAGCATCACCCAAGTATCCGCTGTCATCTCAATCGAGGTCCCCGACGGGGACATTGTGGATCGCATAGTCGGCAGGAGGATGGATCCGGACACCGGTGACATCTACAACATCTCATTCAAGCCCCCTCCCCCAGAGATCGAACACCGACTCATTCAAAGGAAGGATGACACCGAAGAGACGGTTAGGAATCGACTCGAGACCTATCATGAGCAGACGGAACCGCTCGGCTCGTGGTATGGAAGTAGGGGCCTACTGATTCCAGTTGACGGGTGTGGCACGATTGCTGAAGTGGGCGATGCAGTGACCTCCGCTGTCATCAATCTTTGAGGTGCACCATGGGAAGACGCAGAAAACGCAGTGGGCGGAAACAGTTGAGACGCAGGGACGGCGCTGAGAATGCGGTAGAGCAGCTCTCGAACATCTTAGGGGCGAGTGTAATTTCCAATCAGGAGATTGCCGACAGCGCGGCACGTCAATTGATGGGCATTGGAAGGAGGCACGGGGTGCGTGCGAAGCCATGGGTCACCCGCATGATTTGCAGGGCTTGCCAACGTTCTCTCACTCCCGGCAAGTCTTCCCGAGTTAGAATCGATTCTGGTGTAGTCATCACTACTTGCTTGAGGTGTGGAGGGGTCCAGCGGACGAGCCTGGATTTCAAAGAGGTGAATCGAAATGGCTGACAACGTGCCGAAGGCTGTGTTGTCGAGGGCGAAGAGCGACCAGATTGAAATTTCAGTCAGAATTGGACGAAGCGGAATATCCGAAGCCGTTATCGGAGAGCTCTCCGAACAGTTGGACAAGAGACGCCTAGTCAAGGTAAAGGCGAATAGGGGATCTGTTCCACGTTCTAGTGAGAAAGCGGAGTTGTTTGAGGGCCTAGCTGCAGCAACTAATTCGAGGCTCGTGTTCCAGCGAGGAAACGTCGCTGTGTTCTGGTTCGGATAATTCAGTTCGAGCAATAATGACTATGCAGTCTTATCATTGAATGGTGATGTATTTAGAGGCGGCAAATCTCGGCGTGAGCGATGGTTAGCGAACCGCAGGTTGTACTGGCAATTTTCGCGGTATCTTTCATTCTAATTCTCTCTGAGTTCGTGCACAGGACAATCGCTGCTTGGTTTGGTTCCACCCTCCTCCTATTCTATGGACACGCTACGGGGGTGTTCGACACGCAAAGCGAGACTCTTGAGCACACCATGCTCGGTTGGATAGAGTTCGAGGTTATCGGCCTGCTTCTTGGGATGATGGTTTTCGCCGCGATTCTGGAATTGTGTGGGTTCTTCGAGTTCGTTGCTGTGAAGGCATCAAAGATGAGTGGGGGGGATCCTTGGCGACTGATTGTCCTCCTTGGCACATTCACCACCCTCATTTCACTAGTAATAGACAATGTAACTGCCATTATTATCATCGCACCGGTAACACTGAGAATCTGCAACAAACTGGAGATTAATCCTATTCCACCACTCATGGCCGAGGCAATTTTGTCAGATACTGGTGGTGTTGCATCTATGGTCGGCGATCCCCCTAATGTGATGATCGCTGCACAGGCTCACTCAATGGGGTTGGAGCAATTTGGATTCAACGGTTTCCTGTTTCGTTTGGGTATCCTGACGTTGTTGGCGTGGGTCGCCACGCTTAGTTACTTCAGGTGGTACTATCGTGACTGGAGGAACCAGGTGCCCTCTGACTTGGAATTGTTGCTGGAGGATGAGTGGGACGCCGTCACAGACCGAAACCTGATGAACACGACTCTAGCAATCCTCGGACTCACCGTCGTGATGTTCTCTGCAAAGGAGTTCCTCCATCTCGAAATTGCGATTCATGCCATAGCTCTCGCTGGTGCCGGACTAGCTCTCATTGCCGCCAGACCGGTGGAGGAGGAACTCGGAGAGGGCTTCATCAACGATGTAGTAGACAAAGTTGAGTGGCAGGCGCTCCTCTTCTTCGCAGGCCTTTTCATCCTAGTTGGTGCGGTAGGCGAGGTCGGTTATTTGGAAAAAATGGCTAATTGGATATTCGAAAACTTCGGAGATGACGAAGTAGTACTTGCAGTTGCAATTATTTGGGTCTCGGCCATTTGCAGCGCGATAGTCGACAACATCCCATTCACTGCTGCCATGATTCCGGTGATCGTCAGCATCACCGAGGCCAGCAACGGAGAGATCTCAGCCGCACCCCTGTTTTGGGCCTTGGCAATGGGGGCCGGGTTCGGAGGAAATGCCACACCAATCGGCTCAAGCGCCAATGTGATGACGGTCGCCATCAGCGAACGCGGCCCCCGACCTATTACCACTAACGAATGGGTTCGCGCCGGCCTACCCGTGATGGTAATCACATGCATCGTAGCGACAGTTTTCATGATTCTTTTCCACGGAGTGCTGTACTCCTAATACACGGGCCTCGAACCCCGCTACAATCAAGGCGTATCGTCTTGTGGCATGCGCATGAAAGAGTGCCCAGTATGCGGTTTTTCACTAAAGGGCCAGTTCGTTTGCCCTGCATGTGGGTCAGACTCCCAGACCCAAGACAACGAAGAGAACACCGCTGTGCCTGAACCAATAACTGAACACAGCTCTTCAGTGCAGAGCGAAGATATTACCCGACCAGCAGTGGCCCCACAGCTGCTGTTTGGAATCGAGCATGCCCCATCTCCTACGCAAGTATCCCTTCCCTTCGGCCTTGACGGTGCTCCTCAACTACCTCGAGAATGAGAATACCGGAATACTCCAGCCCCCCCTATTGGGACTACCTCTCCCGTCTTGTTCAAATACCATAGGTCGGTCGGAAAACTGCTTTGTGCGCTCTGATACGTCTTAGGTATCAGGGTAAGTGGTCGAGGTCGCTTCGCCCTGCGGGGAGACGGAGTGGCCTGAGAAACCAGAATTGATATGCCTGGACACCAGAGGCCTCACATTAGTGAGTACAAATAAGAAATCATGATGCTACAACCCGATTGGGGGATGGCTCGGCTCGAGAGCCGAAGAAGGTCGTGACAAGCTGCGATAAGTCGCGGGGAGAGGCATGAATCTCTTGGATCCGCGAATAGCTGAATTGGACCTCCTGACAATAGTCATTCCTCGTTAGAGGAAAGGGAACCCCCTGAACTGAAGCATCTCAGTAGGGGGAGGAAAAGAAATCAAATGATGATTCCGTTAGTAGTGGCGAACGAAAACGGAACAGGACAAACCGAATCTCCTTGGGAAACCTTGGAGAAATGTGGAGTATGGACATCTGAAGCCTACGTCCGGGAAGTAGAAGTCGTCCTGGAACGGCGCACCAAAGAGGGTGAAAGTCCCG
>JAPYUP010000023.1:20245-22949 GCA_029940695.1 Candidatus Thalassarchaeaceae archaeon | reverse complement strand
GGAGGGTCGTGCGGTAGTCGTTCCAAGTGAACTCCTGCGAGTGCAGCGAGCGGCCACTCGACTGGATGTGGTACTTCAGCTTCTGGCCACGCTCGTTGACATTGTACAAGTCGCGCATCGCAATCGCCCAGATTCGGCGAGACACGCGTCCTATGACCGCGTACTCTGGGTCCATGCCGTTGGAGAAGAACCACGAGAAGTTGCGTAGGAACTTGTCGGGATCGAGGCCCCGCGCCTTGAACAACTCGACGTACGTCAGCCCGTTTGAGAGCGTGAGGGCGGCCTGTGAGATTGGGTTGGCCCCGGCCTCGTCAATGTGATAGCCAGAAATTGAGACAAAGTAGTGGTTGCGGACGTTGTTATCTACGTAGTACTCGGCGACGTCTGCCATCATCCTCAGAGCTGTGTCGAGGTTGAAGACCAGCGTGTTCTGGCCCATGGCCTCCTTGAGCTGATCCGCCTGGACCGTTCCCCGGACAGTGCTCAGTGTCTTTGACTTGATTTCGGACAGTTCAACGTCGGTGGGGGCCCTTCCCTGCTCTTCCACGAACTTCCTAGTCTGCTGGCGGATTGCCACAGTGAAGAAGGCAGCCAGATGCCACCAGTAGTTGCCGTTGATGGTCTTCGAGACGCTCGTGTTGGGTGCGCACAGGTCGAAGCCCTCGAACAGGCGATCCATCTCATCGACCGTGCTGATACTCACACCGGACTCGCAGACCTTGCCGAAGATGTCTAGTTGCTCTACCGGGTCATGGCCGTAGAGACTGGGTGAGTCGAAGGCCACTGAGAGCCGATTGAAGGGTTGACCCTCGGAGAGGAACTTGTAGCGCTTGTTAGTGCGCTCAGCGCTGCCCTCGCCGGCGAACATTCGGACGGGCAGCTCGTCCTCGCGCCTGAACGGGAACACTCCACCAGTGAATGGGAACAAGCCGGGGGCGTTCTCCTTGTTGATCCACTCCAGCCGCTCGCCCCAGTCCTTGGTGTCAGGCAGGGCAACCCTAGGGATATCCAATCCCGAGAGGGTCCTAGTAGTCGTCTCGACGAGAATCTCCTTCCCACGGACAGTGTAACTGGCAGACCCAGAGCGGTATGACTTGACAAGGGCGTCGAAGTCTGCGAGCGCCAGCCAAGTCGCATCTGGCACCTCCGACCTTGTCTTTGCTGCCTCCTCGTCGAGGTCAGCGGCAGCGTCTTCCTTGCCTGACTCGCGCATCTGTGCGGATGCCGCCTCGAGCTGCTGTACTAGCCTGACCTTGGATGAGGTCACCTCAGAACTGGAGTGGTAGCCGCGGACTGCGGATGCGACCTCTGCGAGGTAGCCCTGCCTCTCAGGAGGAATCGGTGGGGAGCGGTACGGGAGCCCATCGAATCCCAGCTTTGGCTCCGAAGCAGTGAACGAGGAAGCGAAGCGCTTGTTCAGTATGCCGGAGAGTCGCTCCCAGAGCTGGTCGACACCGGCATCAGCGAACTGGCTTGCGATTGTCGGGACTACTGGCAGAGTGTCCGCGTCGGCATCCCACGCCTCGCGGTTGCGCTTGAACTGCTTGCGAATCTCGCTCAGAGCGTCTTCGGCGCCAGGCCTGTCGAACTTGTTGAGGACGATGATGTCGGCGGCATCCAGCATCTCCAACTTCTCGAGTTGGCTGGGTGCTCCGTACTCCCTAGTGGTGACGTAAAGAGAGATGTCGGCGACCTCAGTGATAGCGTCGTCGCCTTGGCCGATACCGCTGGTCTCGACAAGGACGAGGTCGTAGCCGACAGCCGTGCAGACCTCGATTGCGCGACCGACACAATCGGCGATTTCGCGTCCGCTGTTCCTGCTCGCGAAGGAGCGCATGAACAGGTGCTCGTTGGTAAGAGAGTTCATTCTTATTCGATCCCCGAGCAGCGCCCCGCCAGTCCGCTTGCGAGTCGGGTCCGTGGCCAGCAGTGCCACTCGCTTGCCCGGGTTGTCGCGTTGGATTCTGAGCATGAGTTCGTCCATAAGGCTCGACTTGCCGGCCCCGCCCGTTCCGGTCACCCCCACCACGGGGCATACTTCGTCTGCCTGCGTCGAGCGCGCTCGCTCGAGAGCGTCTGCGAACGTTTCCTCGTTGGCGTTCTCCGCTAGGGTGAGCAGCCTGGAGACGGCACCGTGATCAGCTGCGGTGACCGGTTTGTCAATGGTCTCGAATCGATCTGCATCGAGCAGGTCGATGCGTCGTGCCTCTTCCATGGCGTCTTGCACCATACCCACTAATCCCATCTCTCGGCCGTCATCGGGGGAGTAGATGCGTGCTATGCCCTTGTCTCGCAAGTGCTCGCTCTCGTGCGGCAGAATCGTTCCCCCGCCGCCCCCGAACAGGAATACGTGGCCGAAGCCTGCCTCTTCGAGAATCTTCTTGGTATGGGTGAACATCTCTACCGCTCCGCCTTGGTAGGAGGTGATGGCAATCGCATGGGCGTCCTCTTGGATGGCTGCTCGGGCGACCTCCTCCGCGCCCCTGTCGTGGCCAAGGTGGATGACCTCGCATCCTTGGCTCTGCAGGATTCTCCGGAAGATGCCTATCGCCGCGTCGTGCCCATCGAAGATGGCAGCAGCGGTCACCACGCGCAGAGGAATTGCGCCGTCAGAGGACCTAGGGGGGGTCCCGGATGCGGCATCCTCGCTGCCACTCACCATGATTCGCCGACCCCACGGGCCCACAAGAATGCGTTGCCGGGG
>JAPYUP010000023.1:0-20145 GCA_029940695.1 Candidatus Thalassarchaeaceae archaeon | reverse complement strand
TGCCACTCACCATGATTCGCCGACCCCACGGGCCCACAAGAATGCGTTGCCGGGGAATTTCTGACTTCAGGGACACTTCCGGGACACAGTTCAAGGCATGTTGCGTCTACGTCACGTAAGCGGTGACCGTATGAGGTGTCCGAGGGACCAGAACATCCTAATCGACCCCGATTCAGCCCAGTTGAGCGTATTCGCAGACAACGGGCTCCACCGCTGCGAGAAATGTCAGGGGATGCTGCTAAACGCTGAGGCCGCGCAGTCCGCTATAGCACGCGAAATGCTCGACCAGATGCACGAGGCCTTCACGGATGAGGGTAGCGAAGCTGCCCTCGATTGCCCAATTTGCGATTCGAAGATGCGCGTCAGGAGCATTGTGTTCAGCAAGCCAGATGGCAGTAATACGGAGCCTATCGAGCTCGACGGTTGCCCCACTTGCTCGTCATTTTGGTTCGACGCAGGCGAATTACAGAGTCTGGTCCCCCCACTAGGTAGCGCAGGCGAGGATCCTGAGGAGAGGACTATGGCACTGGCGTTCCTCGTCCAGATGCTGATGCTGCTACCCCACAGGATTGTCTGAGGAGGTCAGATAGTTGCAGTTCCCAGTTTGGATCAACCTTGGTTCAGTCATCATCCATCCCCACCTCGTTTTCGAGGTGCTCGGGTACCTCATCGGGATTTCGCTCATGATCTGGATCTCATCGTCCGGCAGGGACACGGTCAGCCCCAAACAAAGGCATCCGCTCATTTTGGCGGGGCTGGTGGGGGCTCTAATTGGGGCAAAGATACTGGCTTGGGCCCAGCACCCCCAAACGACTATCCTAGCAGTCACTGAAGAGCCGGCCCTGCTGTTAGGCGGCAAGACAATCGTTGGTGGATTGCTTGGCGGCATGGCAGGAATCGAACTGGCCAAGAAGGCCCTCGGCATCGAGCAGAGGACTGGTGATGCCTTGGTCATCCCACTGGCAGTCGGGATGAGCTTGGGTAGGATGGGTTGCTTCCTATCGGGCTTAGATGACGGAACCTACGGAATCGAGACCTCGCTGCCGTGGGGCGTCGACTTCGGAGATGGCGTGTACAGGCACCCGACCCAACTCTACGAGATTGTGGCAATCTGGGCCGTCGTCCTGGGCATCAGATACCGCTCGGACAAGTCCCCAGTCCCATCGGGATGGGGTTTCAGGGCCTATCTCATGAGCTACCTAGTATGGCGCCTCCTAATCGACTGGATCAAGCCGGCCGACTGGGAGCTCCTCTTCCTCTCCCCCATCCAGATCGCCTGCGTACTCGGCCTCGCGTGGTACCTCACACTGGGCGTGATGTCAGAGAAGGAATGGGGGGTGCCGGGGGATGATTGAAGCACGTGTGAGCAATGGGACTGGACAGTGGGGGCGATGACTTGAGTGGGAGGGTTCGCGACTACCTGTTCTACGACACAGCGACCTCAGTCTGCTCGTCGTGCCTGCGACGCGCGGAGGGCAAGATAATCATCCGTGACGACTCGGTCTTCATGGACAAGCTCTGCTATGCCTGCGGCAAGCGCGAGGAGGTTCTCCTAGCCGATGACGCAGAGTACTACAAGCGCTGTCGCGAGGTCTACGTCAAACCCAGCGAGATGCCCGAGAAGTGGAACACCCCGATGAAGTACGGCTGCCCCTACGACTGCGGGCTCTGCCCCAGCCACGAGCAACACTCGTGCCTGACGCTAATCGAAATCACCGACCACTGCAACCTGCGCTGCCCTATCTGCTACGCCTCCTCAGGGCCCGAGCGACACCAGGACTACCGCACCTTCGAGCACGTCGTCCAGATGCTGGATGCGGTGGTGGAGAACGAGGGTGAGCCCGACGTCATCCAGATCTCAGGCGGCGAGCCCACCCTGCACCCCGACTTCTTCCGCATCCTCGACGAGGCGAAGGCCCGCCCGATACGCCACGTCATGGTAAACACCAACGGCATCAGGATCGCCAACGAGCCGGAGTTCGCCGCCCGTCTGGCCGACTACATGCCCGGGTTCGAGGTATACCTACAGTTCGACAGCCTCGAGCGAGAGCCGCACATGCGCCTGCGCGGGGCGGACCTGCGCGAGGTCAAGCAGCGCGCTCTCGAGAACCTGAACGCCAACAACATCTCGACGACCCTCGTGGCCACAGTGAGCCGAGGCCTCAACGACGGGGAGATGGGCGCACTGGTCGAGTTCGCCCTCTCGCAGCCGTGCGTGCGCGGAATCACATTCCAACCAATCCAGGAGGCGGGACGCTCGGATGACTACGAGGCCGCAGAGGAGCGGCTGACCCTGACCGAGGTGCGCCGCAGGATAGGGGAGCAGTCAGCCACCTTCGTGGTCGACGACATGCTCCCGGTGCCCTGCCACCCAGACAGCCTGTCCATGGCCTACGCGCTGAAGGTCAACGGCACCGCGGTACCGATTACCCGCTACATCGACGACGAGACCCTGCTCGCCGGGCCGCGCTCGACCATCCAGTTCGAGAAGGACCCAGCGATCCAAGAGGCTGTGCTCGGGCTGCTGTCCACTGGTCACTCGCCTCAGTCCGCCAGCCACTCGCTGGCCGAGCTGCTGTGCTGCCTGCCCGAGCTCGTGGTCCCCTCGCAGTTCAGCTACGAGAACGTCTTCCGCATCATCATCATGGACTTCATCGACGCCCACTCCTTCGACCTGCGCAGCATCAAGAAGACCTGCGTCCACATAGTCAGCCCGGACCTCCGGATTATCCCCTTCGACACCTACAACATGTTCTACCGCGGGGAGCTCGAGCAGACCGTGTTAGAGCCGATTCGCCAGGAGCTCGCCCTCGCGGGTATGGCCCTGCTCACCGAGGACGAGCGGAGGGCCGTATCGAGATCGCTGCCAATGGCCCACATCGAGGAGGTAGCAGAGTGAGCGAGGAGCCGGGCGGGGGCGAGGACCTGTTCTCGAAACTAGACGCGGACGGCGACGGGGTCGTGACGAGGGACGAGTTCGAGAATGCGATGGGACAGGGGCCGACCCTGTCGGGCGAGGTGGGCACGATCCCCGTGGACGACGCCTCGGTGCTTGGGGCTCCCGGAGAGGGGGGGTCGCTCGGTGGCATGTCGGACTCAGCCTGGTTCGCAACCGGGCTCGTGGGCGCGCCTGTCGCCATCATGGTGCTGTCCTTTTCTTTGACTGTGGCTGGCGATGCAACCAACTTCGAGGGCTTTAACTTCCTTGGCACCTTAATTTGGCCAGTCGGTGTAATCTTGGGTTCGGTCTGGGGCTTCGTCAGCGGCCATCAGTCCTTCGCGTGGGGCCTATTGGCGGCAATGGTCGTCATACCATTGGTGATCTTGGGCCTATTTTTCGGCTTTTGCTTACTGATGATCGGCTCGGGTAACATGTTGTAGGTTCTGTTGACATGGGCAACCAGGAGAGCCAGTGGTGGGACGACGAGGTTGGGTCCCCTCCAGAGGATTTGGGCGGGGGCGAGGGATTATTCTCGAAGCTCGACGCGGACGGCGACGGGGTCGTGACGAGAGAAGAGTTCGAGCAGGGGATGGCCGAGGGGCCGACCCTGACAGGCGAAGTGAGCACGATAATGATGGACGATGGCTCGGGCATGGGGCCTCCGGGCGATGAGGGGCCCGTCGGCGGCATTTCCGACTCCACGTGGTTCGTCATCGGCCTGATAGGAGCGCCGATTGCACTAGGGGTGCTGTCTTTGATACTCACTATCATCTCCGAATCACTCTACGAGGACGGCTGGTTCTACGATGAGGATTACTCCCTGAGCCCTGAAGGAACGGTCCAATTGAGCGGCGAGGACTATTCCGTTTTCCAAGCAGATTTCGATGGAGTACCAGATGATATCGATTGGTACTACGTGGAAGTCCAATGGAATGATGACTATGCTCGTGATTATGCTGCCTGTAGGGTGGATTGGAATCTGGACTCGACCAGTGTTCTCTCCGATGATGGCCAGAAGTGGACTTTTATGATCTGCGACGGCGAATCAGATGGCAACGCGTACATGCACTTGGACGGGAGTACGGGGAGCTTTGCCACGAAGAGGCCTGACTTGCCAGATTCAGCTTGGATAGACGGCGAGGAAGCCGGAAACTCTGGGCAGGGGATCGCTGTTGCGTTGGGCTTCCTAGGGGCGGCCGTGTGGCCGATCGGACTCGTCGCCGGCATGGTCTGGGGCTTCACCAAGGGATCCAGTTCGTTTGCCTACGGGATGCTGGCCTCGGTAGTGGTCGTGCCTCTGGTGCTTTTCGGCCTGTGCGTAATCATGATTGTCGTGATGGTCGGCTCGGGTGCCGGTTTCTGAGCGCCTCACAGCCAGCCGCCCATCAGCAGCGCTGCGAACACAAACATCAGCACGCCCATGGCGCCGTCTATTCTGTGGGCCTGGGAGCGCAGCCTCGAGACCCCGTCCCCACGAGTGAGGACGGTAGCCACGGTGACGTACCAGGTGCCATCTATGACTGCCCCCATCAATCCCATCCCAATGAGAGTCAGTAGTGAGATGTCGGGCTCGATGAAGGGGGCGTATAGGGCCAGCATCCAAGCCAGGATCTTGGGGTTCAGCAGAGCGATGAGGAACCCCTGGATGAAGCCGGTCCTGCCTGAAGGCGCGTGATTGTCATTGCCGGGCTGCCTGTAAGGCCCGGAGAGCGCATGTTTGAGGAACGTATAGCCCAATACGAGCAGGATTGTCGTACCGCCCCAGCGCAGAACGACCTCCGTGGCGTCGTGCAGCGTGAGCGCAGTGGCGATTACAGCGGCCGCTGAGAAGGCGTAGATTCCGAAGCCGATTCCGTGGCCTATTCCCGTGGCGACGCCCTGGCTGCGCCCACCTGACATTGTGTTGCGCAACACCAGCGCCAAGGAGGGTCCGGGGCTCATCGCTCCGAGCACGAACACGGCGGCCAGAGCTGCCCACGCCCCTGGTTCCATCGGGCATCACCACGCGATTAGGCGCCTGAGTACATTGCCTCGATCTCGTCGGCCCAGTTCTCGCGGATCTGGATCCTGCGAATCTTCAGCGTGGGGGTGAGCTCGCCGTGGTCGACGCTGAGGTCGCGCGGCAGTATCGTGAACTTCTTCAGTTGCTCGGGGTTGGAGAACTGCCCGTTCAGGATCTGGACCTGCGCGTCGACCTCGGCGTGGATCTCTGGGTTGTTGGTGTAGTCCGAGAGCTCGTGGCCGAACTCCCTGAGCTTGGCGATCTGCTCTTCGGGGTCTTTGGGGACCCTAGCGCCGTCCATGCCGTGCTTGTCGCGCAGGATGGCGCCCACGTCGAGAGTGAACAGGGCACTGCAGTACTTGCGGCCATCGCCGATCAGCATGCACTGGGAGATTAGAGGGATGGCCTTCATTGTCTCCTCGATTACCAGTGGCGCTATGTTTTTGCCTGCTGAGCTGATGTAGAGCTCCTTCAGGCGGCCAGTGACATAGACGTAGCCATCGGCGTCGATACGCCCTTGGTCGCCGGACTTGAGCCAACCGTCCTCGGTCATCGTATCTGCGGTTGCCTCGGGGTTGTTGTAGTAGCCCTTCATCACGTGGCGTCCGTGGAACTGAATCTCTCCGAGCCCCTTCTCATTCTTATCGGCGATTCTGAGTTCGGAGCCCTCGAAAGGTTTCCCGACGCTGCCTATTTTCATGTTGCCCGAGTAATTGATTGTGGCTCCAGCAGTGGTCTCGGTCATGCCGTAGCCCTCGTAGAGCGGGATGCCCAAGGTGTGGAACAGGCGCAGGATGTCTGGGTTAATCGGAGCCGCTCCCGTGATTGCATAGGTGCAGTTGGACATGCCGATCTTCGCCTTGATCTTGTCCTTGATCTTGTTCTTAATTACTGGGATCTTGATGAGTATGCCAGGCAGACCGGACAATACGCTCTGTAGGTTAGAGTAGACCTTCTCGTAGATCCTCGGCACGCCAATGAACAAATGGGGCTGGACTTCCTTGGCGTAGTCTATCGATTCGAGCGGCGAGTCCACCACCCTCATGTGAATGGCATCACGAATCCAGATGTGGTTGTCGACCAGTTGGCCGAAGACATGGGCACAGGGCAGCCATGAGACATAGCCGTCACCCGGGTTGTACTTCGTGATCTTCTGTACGCACTCGATCTCGAAGTCGAAGTTGTCATGAGTCAGCTCGACTCCTTTCGGATTACCAGTGGTCCCGGATGTGTAGATAAGAGCCGCAGTGTCGTGAGGGGCGATTGAGGCGATGCAATCGTGTACGGCTGAGTCGTCGACGCCAGCCCCCTTGGCCACGAAGTCATCCCAAGACAGCGCGTTAGGGTGGTCGGGCATATCCACACCATCCATGACGACCACCGCCTCGACTTTGCTGAGGGACGGCATAGCCTCGTGGAGCCTGTTGGCGCACATCTTGTCCGGGTCACCGCCGTCCATCGGGTTGTCGCCGAGGAACACGACCTTGGAGTCAGAGTTGCCCACCACCCACTCGACCTCTTCGGGTGAGCAGGTGTGGTAAACGCCCACGGCGGCGCCGTTGCACATGTTGGCAGCGGCGTAGGCGGCGTACCACTCCTTGCGGTTGTACGAGTAAATGCTGAGCTTGTCATTCTTCCCAAAGCCCGTGGCGATGAGCGCCTTGGCGACGCCCATGGTGTAGTCGTTGAACTCAGACCATGTAGTAGTGGTCCACTCACCGTTGGCGTTCTTGGAAGAAATCGCGGAATCGTTTGGGTACTTCCTCGCGTTGTCAATCAGGTATTCAGGAGTAGTCTTCACTGACATACCGCAGGACACCGCATGCGTCAACTTAACTGTTCTCACGCGAAAAAGGGGGTACTGAGAGAAATACTCAGGGCAACACTGCGAGAACGTTTGCCCGCCAGTCCGCGCCTCCGTTGCGGTTGGCCAGGGGAGATGCAGGAGATGGATGCCAGCACGAGGAAATTCTCGTCCCGAGATCCTTGAGAGAGCTTGTCGCTCTGGACTCCGCGTATCTGCCTACGCCAATCACAGTCTCGGCAGTCATGGCCGCGACGACCTCCCTCAGGTGCTGGTCGCAGCGCTCCAGCAGGGCGGTCACGCTGGGACTGCAGACCTTGTCGGGGGTGATGTTGGCGGCCCTCGGACCTGAGAACAGCATGAGCGGGCAATGGTTGACTAGGAAGACGTGCTTGAAGATGGTCTCCGCGGTTCCGTAGCGCTCTGCGAGAACCCCCCATAGGCGAGTACCGGAGACCTCCTCCTTTGGGTGTTCAAGGCCGTTCACCGGACGCTTCGGATGAGGATTGCTCGGCTGTCCCACATCTATTCCCCTGATTTTCAGCAGATCGCGGACGACCGAGGTCGCAGCGAAGGGGATGCCCATCTGACCCATGCCATGGGGGCCTGGGTTCATCCCTAGCAGCAGCGTTCTCGCGCCGCCCCCGCCGGCCTTCCGGAGGTATGCCTCGTGGACCTCCCACGCGTAACTCAGTGGGTTGTATACGCAGTCCACGGCACCCTCGGACACGAGGCCCTCAGCCAGCGCCTCAGCATCGTCGCGAAGGGACGCGGCGGACCTCAGCAGCGCATCGACGACCATGGGATCCCTACTGCTTGACGTCTGCGAGTTCTGCACCGGAAAGACCCCTGAGATCCTCAGGAGCAATCGGGAAAACAGTCTGGGCTGTGCCGCCTGCCCCCCACACGAGGTCGTACTGAATCAAATCCTCGTCCATCAGCACCGTGACCGGTTTGGGGTGCCCGAAGGGAGGTACTCCCCCAATCTGGTAGCCGGTGCTCTCGAGGACGTACTCCGGAGTAGCCATTCCTGGCTTATAGCCGAGCACGCGCTTCAACTTGCGCTTACGCTCGACACGATTGGCCCCGGATGTGATGACGATGACCGCCCCCTCCTGTCCTACGAACACAATCGATTTGGCGATGTGCGCTACATCGCACCCGAGCTGGTCGGCTGCGTCCTGAGAGGTCCTAGTTCCCTCGGCGTAACGCCTCGCCTGCGGCTCGTAGCCAATCTTGGCGCACTCGGCCAACCACAGCTCATGGCCGTTCATGAGAGTCGACTAGCGTCGTCTGACTTATGGGTTCGGGAGTCAGTTCAAGTCTGCTTGGTGGGTGGCAACACCATGGAGCGACTGTTAGGGGCGGGAGTGGTAGAACGTACCCTGCAGGCTACCGTCGCCCTGTTAGCACTCACTCCGATTGTCACCTATGTCCTTTGGTTAGCAGATGGCTGCGATCCGTTCGTGCCCTTCATCTCCGACATGGATATTCCACTGCGGTCGGGCTTCACGTTCACACTCGGATACGCGCTCGGCGGAATCCTGCTCGCTACGACAGGGGTCCAATTAGGAGTTCTCCGCGACCGTTGGATGACCTCGGCGAGAATGTCTCAGAGTTGGGTCAATCTGAATCGCTTCTCGGTGCTGGCAGCGGTTGCCGCGGGAATCGGCCTGTTCTGGATCTCCTTCACCCCTTGGGACGAGCACCTAGGTCTGCACATAGTGCAGGCGAACGTCATCTTCTCTGGCAGCGTGATATGGGCCTTCTGCGTCACCCTAGCGACATGGAGGCTGTCGCAGGAGGAGGGGGGCTTCTCGGATGTCCTCGCACCCCGTGCAGCCTTCTCCGTGCTCGCGGTTGTGGGGCTCTTGGGCATGGTGGAGAGGGTGTTTCGCTACACCGGGCTTTCGACTGACCTCTACGCTCTGGAGGAACGTCTGCAGTTTCTGGACGAGGGTTGCGTCTCACTCAACGAGCCGCTTCTGAGTCAAGCAGCCGCTTTTGAGTGGTTGCTCGCGGCCTCCATGGTATTGATTATCGCAACTTTCCTGCCCGAGGTGAGGGTGCTGACGAGGGCTCAGGGGGAGGAAGAGTAGTTTTCCAGTCAGTGTAACGTTCATGACTCGGACATCCGCGCCGCGTGGCCATGCTGTGGCCCGTGGGTCCCTATGAGACCATGATGGTGGCCATACTCTCAGTCACCATTCCACTGCAGCGTCTGCTGACACGGGACGAGCCCGAGATGAGGCTGCCAGTCCGTGAGCTTCCCGACGAGATCCGAGCGAAAGGGTACCAGTGGCACATCGCCATGTACGTCCTGATGTACCTGTTCAAGGCCTTCATTGACCAGCACAACGAGGCAATCAAGCCGAGGGTTGGTGGTTTCACTCATTTGGTCTACGGTCTCGAGGGTGAGTTCACGCTCTGGGTGCAGGAGAGCTTCGAGAACGGTATCCTCACCGACTTGCTCTCATTCCACTACCTGTTCGTCTACCTCTTCCTAATCTGGTTCAGTCCGATGTACTACATCCTGTGCAGGGACGAGGTGATGGCGGACAAGGCGGTCCTCAACTACGTCGTCATCTATGTCCTAGCTGTCCCATTCTACCTGTTCTTCAATGTCGAGGTGACCTCCACCTTCATCCCGGGGATGGACGCTCTGATGTACCACAACGAGTGGAACCTGTTCTTCTTCACCGAGGTCGACCCTCTCGACAACGGCATTCCCAGTCTCCACGTGGGCATCCCAATCAGCTTGCTCATCATCAACCGGCTCCACGTACGCGACCTCGGCATAAGCATCAGCGAGTGGCGCCACAGGGAGTTCGACCTGTTCGTGGCCGTCAACGTGCCCATTTACCTGTTCAGCATACAGTACCTGGGCATCCACTGGCTCTTCGACCTCGTTCCCGGACTCCTGCTGGCCGTTGTCTGCGCCGTCTTCAGCCATCGGATGCAGCCTATCCTCCGGATGGTACCTGAGAACGGCTGGGCCTCACTAATCCCTGACAGAGCTGTCTCGAATGCAGTTGCAGCCTCCGCCCTAGTCGGTGCCGTCGTGCTTGCAGTGGTTGTCATCGACGGGCCAGGCACGAACTCCAACGAGCCTACCATGAGGCTTGGGCCAGGGGACGTTAACCTCGACGTGATAGAGATACACAGCCTTTGGGACCCAGTAGTAATCGAGGTCAGCAACGTCGGGGATGAGGTGGTAGAGGTCCTCGTGATTCACCGGGACAGTGTTCGTGAACACGCGAACGATGGTGCGATCGACTGGTCGGCACCTCTGGCGAGGGGGGCGTTCAGCCTGGACGCCGGGGAATCCTGGCAAGGGGAGGTCGACACCCCATCAGTATTCGACGGGCACTACGTGCTAGTTAGCCACCAGGGGGATTCGGGTGTTGGAGAGGTCAGGATTACGATTGACTACGTGGACGACGCGCTGATTTGGTCATCTCTTCTCTGCTCGGTGCCGTCCTTCGCAATCATCGGCTGGGTGCTAGGGGATCTGAGGCGCGGCTCACAGGAAGTAATGGGCGAAGAATCCACCTAGGTAGAGTCCCGATACAGCACCAAAACCAATCCAAATCCCGATTCGAAAGGCCGGATAGTCACCCTTCCACAGGTAGATGGACTGGGCCAGCCAGAGCAGGATTACTGGGATGAACCAGACATAGAACACCAATTGAGGCAGGAACGCAACCGGCATCGCAACCCAAGTGCCGGCAATCAGCTCGGGCTTGCTGCCGATTTCGTCTGGTGCGAGCAACAGTGCGAGTGATGCCAGCGCGACCACGCCGAACGGAGCCAGCAAGGACCCCTCTGAGAAGTTAGGGATGTCAGATAGGTAAGGTAGGCAGGCCGCTATGAAACCAAGGAGGCTTGGGGCTGCGACGGGCCATAGAGGAGGGCTGTCCCACTTCACGCCACTGCGGCGGCGTGCCCACTCCATCAACGCTACGAACGGGGCTGACGAGCAGTTCATGTGCGGGCAGGGGCTCGGAGAGCCATGGCGAAGGGAGAGATAGTGCTGGGCTGCCTTGCTCCGCACCCACCCCATGTCGTGTATGCTGAGAATCCGGAGCAGAACGAGGCGTTCGCCGAGGGAGGTTGGGAGACATTGCGCTGGGGATACCACCGACTGGCTCGCAAACTCAAGTCCATCGACTACGACGCGATGGTGATTTTCACCCCTCATTGGCAGACCTATATCGGCACCCACTTCCTCGGTCTGCCACGCTTCCAATCGAAGTCCGTCGACCCGATTTTCCCCAACCTGTTCCGCTACAACTACGACATCACCGTGGACGTCGAGTTGGCCGAGGCGATGCACGATGCTGCCCGCGGGGTAGGAATCATCACGAAGATGATGCAAAACCCGGACTTTCGCGTTGATTACGGCACGATTACCTCGTGCCACATGCTGAACCCCGATTGGGACAAGCCGCTGGTCACCATCAGCAGCAACCGCAACACGCACTACTACTCGGCTGAGGTCATGAACGAGCAAGCAGGCGCTCTTGGGGGGGCCTGTGCCAAGGCAATAGAGGACAGCGGCAAGAGGGTCGTGCTAATCAGCAGCCACAGCCTCTCTCACAGGCACTTCGTCACCGAGTCACCACTGCCAGAGGACATGAGCCGCGAGCACATCTACAATCACAGCCAGTACGTATGGGACATGAAGCTCGTGGACATGATGCGAGAGGGCAAGATGCGAGAGGTCATCGACATCATGCCCGAGTTCACCGAGCAGACGATAGCCGAGACAGAGGGCGGGGGCCTGACTTGGATGATGGCAGCGATGGGGCACCCCGACTACCCAGCGGAGATTTATGGCTACCAGTCAGTCATAGGGACAGGGAACCTAATCGCGGCTTGGGACCCCGACTCGGTTTCCCGAGAGATAGTGCTCTGAGGTGGATGGATGAGCGAAGATGCGGAGATACTGTTCGGCGTCTACTGCCCACCACACCCGCAGCCGCTGCTCAGCCCGGAAGCAAACGAGGGGTACTCCAATCTGCGTGATGCGTACGAGACCTGCCGTAAGAGAATCGAGGACAGTGACGCCGACATCATTCTCGTGTACTCGACTACCTGGCCCAGTATCGTGGGGCACCAGATTCAGGCCCATCCAGAACCTACTTGGATCCACGTTGACGATGACTTCCATTACCTTGGTAGCATGCCCTACACGTTCCGGATGGACGTCGAATACGCAAATGGCTACCAAGAGGCCTGCGAGAAGCGTGGCCTGCATGCGAGGACTGTGGCCTATGACGGATTCCCCATCGACACCGGTTCGGTGGTAGCACTGCAGCTTCTGAATCCCGACAACAGACTGCCGGCGTGCATCGTCTCGAGCAACATGTACTCTAACCGCGCCGAGACCATCGTGCTTGGCAAGGCGGCTCGCGATGCTCTGGCTACTCAGGGCAAGAAGGCGATTGTGGTGGTCATCTCAAGCCTCTCTAACCGCATGTTCACCGAGCACATCGACCCGGCCGACGACCGGATTCACAGCTCCAAGGACGACGAGTGGAACCGCAAGATACTCGAGTTCTTCGCGGATGGCAGGCTCGAGGACCTGAGTCAGCTCTCGCGTGAGATCCATGGTCAGATCCGAGTGCAGAAGGTGGTCGCGTACAAACCGGCTTGGTGGATGGCTGCGACTATGGGGCAGCACAACAACTACACCGGCGAAGTGCTGGCTTACGAGGCCCTGCACGGCTCAGGCGGGGCGGTGATAGCGCTCACTCCCGCGGAGGGTTCGGTAGGCGACAAGGAGTTCGACGAGGACGACGTGGAGTACTATCACGGCGACCGTGACGTCCTCACTAAGGGGATGCTGTGATGTCCGAGGACGAGGATCTGACCCCCGAAGAGAAGCGGGAGCAGATTATTGACAGCATCATATCTGCCCCGATAGATGCAGTCGAGAAGGTGTACGACGAGATCGGTGGCTCGATAGCCAGCTCTGCTGGCGGTGTGCTCGGCGCTGCGGCAGGAGTCGCTATGGGGGGACCCGTAGGGGGGATTGTCGGAGCAGTCGTCGGCAAGAAGGCGGCGAGTAAGCTTACGAACCAGGACGGGCCTTTCATCGCCGAGGGCGGTCCCTCTGCGGTCGGCACCTATCCTCACGTCCACCGAGCGGGCAATCTGGTATTCGTCAGCGGCATGGGTCCGCGCACTCCCGGTAACAATGAGATTCCTGGTGGTCCTGTGCGCGATGCTGAAGGCAACCCCCTGGACTACGACATCCGAGCCCAGACCCACTCGGTCATCAACAACGTCCGCATCATCCTAGAGGAGTACGGCTCGAGCCTGGAAGACGTGGTCGACGTACTCGTTTTCCTTGTCGACATGAAGCGCGACTTCCCGAGTTACAACGAGGTCTACGCCGAGTACTTCTCCGAGATCCTGCCGGCGCGTACCACCGTCGCAGTAGATTCGCTTCCTACCTCAATCGCAATCGAGTTGAAGGTCGTAGCCAAGGCCTAATCCAGGGCCAACTTAGTCACCCGAACTGGATACTCTTCGATGTGGTTCCGCATTCTGATAACGGGATGGGATGAGGGGCGAATCTTCGCGAGGTCTGACAATCTTTGAGAGTCACCTAACCTAGTGACTCGATGTCCCCGGACGAGCACCATGCCGGAGCGGCGATGGGGTTGCAACGGCTAGGGGTCCCGTTAGGAATCTCGACCCAGTAGTCAATGCCCTCCACCTGCCCGGGGTAGTCTGTGGAGATGCTGTGCGCGCCGACGGCCAAGGCCGCCTCCAAGCGAGTTGTGTCGTTGTTGTCGGCCTCCTCGCCGCCGCTGTCGGCGCGGCTGCGAACGATGTAGCCCTCCGTGACGAGCCGGGCGATCTCCTCGCCACCGCCCACGGGGTCGGTCAGAGAGAAGATTGCTGCCTCGCCGCTCGACTCGTCGGACAGCGTGAACATCCGAGCGCCTGAGAGGCCCGGATAATCCTCGAGGTACAAATCGCGGGTCTCGCCGGACGCGAGTAGCACGAACACAGCCTTGCCGCGGCTCTCCTCGAGCAGAGGCCATCCGTCGTTGAGCACCCCCTCCTTGAGGGTGGGCCACTCGCCACGTACGTCATCGGGCGTAATCGTCTTGTTGCGGGGCCAGAACTGCGAAATCTCCTGCTCGATATCCTCCAGCAGTCCCGACAGCTCCAGCGTAGTGGTGACATCCGTGGCCTGTTCCGGCCAGTCCTTGGGCTCGACCCATACGAACAGGGGGTGGTGGTTCTCATTGGACTCCGACCAGTCGAGCAGGGTTGCCAGGCAGTCCTCGAAGGTGGGGCAGGTGGTCCCCGAATCGTACTGGTTGTGGTACACGTACAGCTGGCCTCGCGGGTCCCACCAGACATCGATTTCGAACTGCCTGACGCCGAGCTGGGAGCTCTGGACGTCCAACGGCTCGTGAGTGAACATGTACTCCCTCGTGGGTGAGACCAGCGGCTCGATGTGGTACGAGTTGTGGGTGCCCTTCATCTGGATGTGATTGAGCCTTAGCGGCTCCTTGTGCCCGTCATCCCCGAAGAGGCCCCCGCCATCATTGAACCCGAGGCAGCCGCTGAGCGAGCCCGCCAGCATGAGCGAGGCGAGAAGCAGTGCAATCTTCCTCATCGTCGGGCTGGCAGTCGGTGGTAGAGGGAATAACGATTCGGCTCGTCTGGCTCAGTGATGATGGTGGCCGTCCGGGCCGTGTGCGTGGCCGTGCGTAATCTCGTCCGCGGTAGCGGGGCGGACCTCGACGACTTCGACACTGAAACTGAGAGTCATCCCAGCCATCTGGTGGTTGAAGTCGACGGTTACCATGTCGCCATCGATGGAGTTGATGTGCAACTGTAAGGGGCCTTGGTCGCTATGTGCGGCTAGGACCATGCCTTTCTCAAGCTCAAGTTCCGGAGGGAATAGTCTCCTCTCCATCTGCTGTATTGCATCTTCGTCACGCTCGCCGTAGGCGCGATCGGGAGTCAGTGTGAACTCGCGCTTCTCTCCCACCGCTGCGCCCATCAGCTCCTGTTCGAAGCCCGTGATCATGTTGCCATGGCCCACTAGGAAGGCAAGCGGGGAGCCGTCATCGCTGCTGTCGAAGACCTCTCCGTCCAGGAATGTCCCGGTGTAGTGAACCGTCGTAACGGTGTCCTGAACCACAGTATTGCTCATGGGCGCCCGCTTGCTCCTAACTATCTAACCTGTTGGGTCCGGGAGAACCTTCAACTGGGGCGGTTGAGGCCGCCAAGGCATGGGTCCCCTGGGTCCAAAGGATCTTGTGGGCATAGTCCTCACTCCAATAGAGGTTGTCTCCGAGACTCTCGAGCGCAAACTCGGTCTGTTCTCCGTGATCATCATCTCACTCTCGGCGATGATAGGAAGTGGCCTGTTTGTACTTCCAGCACTCGCTTACGCAATGGTTGGTGGGGGCGTTTGGCTGGCCTACGTGTTCGCTGCACTGGTAGTGTTTCCCGGGGCACTGAGTCAGAGTGAGTTAGCCTCCGCAATGCCGACTTCGGGGGGGTCCTACGTATTCGTCGAGCGAACTTTCGGCCCGATGGTTGGTACCATGACTGGTCTGGCCCTGTGGGCATCCTTCCTGCTCAAGGCCGCCTTTGCTCTGATTGGCTTCTCTGCCTACCTAATGGTCGTCCAAGAGTGGGTTGGCACCGATATCAGCGATCTCGAGGGTGCGCTCGGCATGTTAGCTCTAATCGCAATCGTCAACGTCATCGGAATGAAGAGTGTGAAGCTGTTCCAAACTCCCATTGTCGCCCTATCCATACTGATGTTGGTAGTTTTGACTGTCTGGGCAGTTGCCGCTGGCCACGCTGACTACTCCAGGGCAGTTCCTGTCCTCGACACCCGGGATCAGTGGATTTCCATGGGGGAGGCATCCGCTTTCGTGCTCGTGTCATATGCAGGTGTCGCAAAGGTGGCAGCCATAGGGGAGGAAATCAAGGATCCCGGTAGGAATCTGCCAGAGGGAATCAGGACCTCGCTGGTAATCGGTGCGGTCCTCTATGCAGTGCTGGTAGCGACGATGGTCGCGGTCATCCCCGAAGAGAGTTTCTACGACGCCTCGGGGCACCCCATAGAGGACCCCGTCAGAGCCTTTGCCGAGCAGATTGCCGGTAGCGATGTAGCGCTTTTGGCCGCGGTAATCGCCATCCTCACGATGACGTCGATGGCGCTAGCGGGCATCCTCGCGGCCTCGCGATACCTGTTTGCGATGGCGAGGGACGATCTACTGCCCGAGCCCCTTGAGGACGTTCACCCTAGGTTCGAGACTCCGCACCTAGCGATTGCGCTGACCGCCGTGGCCATGGCCCTCGCGCTCGTGACCATTGACGTTCACGCAGTTGCAGAATATGCCTCTGGGTTCCAAATCATGGTATATATCCTGATGTGTGTCTGCGTTCTCATCCTGCGCAAGGCGACTCCATCGCACGCTTGGTACGAGCCCGAGTACGACTCGCCCCTCAGGCCGGCCTTGCAGATCTTCGGTATCGCCTCGGGGGCCCTACTCCTCTGGTTCATGGGTTCGGAGGCACTCATCGGGGCTACAACAGCGGCGGTGATTGGCGGCTCAATCTACCTTGGCTTCGGGAAGGGACGCCAGCAGCCGGAGATTACGCCTTGGGAGACCTTCCGACTGATGTTCACCAACCCAGACAGGGCCGAGCACAGGCGACAACTAGCAGCCTTCCACGCAGCTGACCAGGAGGGGACAAACCACCTCAACTTGCACCAGTTCATGGTCGCGATGAGAGCCCTAGGCTACGACGGGCAGGACTTTGCGCAACGGGTTCGCCCACTGCGCGACTACTTCCACGCTGCTGACGATGACGGCGATGGAATCATCGACATCGATGAATTCCTGTCCCAGGCCGAAGAGATGATGCCATCCAATGATTGAGGGCGCAGGCGTGTGTTTGAAGGCGTCAATCGCTCTCGGCACGCTCCCGGAGGGGTGACATGGTTTCCAGTCGAGCGAAGAAGGTCACTACCCAGACTCTTCTGAAGATGAAGCAGACTGGCGAGAAGATTGCCATGTTGACATCGTACGACTACTCGCTGGCGCGCCTAGTCGACGGCGCGGGGGTCGATGTAATTCTGGTTGGAGACTCCGCATCTAACGTCATGGCCGGAAACGAGACCACTTTGCCAATCACCCTCGACCAGATGATTTACCACACCCAGTGCGTGGTCAACGGGGTCGACCGGGCCTTGGTGGTCGTCGACATGCCATTCGGTTCCTACCAAGGTGACTCGAAGACCGCCCTCGACTCGGCGATTCGTATCATGAAGGAGTCGGGGGGGCACGCTGTGAAGCTGGAGGGCGGCTCTGAGGTCGCCGGGTCGGTCGAGCGTATCGTCAACGCGGGGATTCCCGTGATGGGACACCTCGGTCTGACGCCGCAGTCGATTTACAAGTTCGGAACATACACCGTCCGAGCCAAGGAGGAGACCGAGGCAGATAGGCTGATGAAAGACGCAAAGGCACTCGAGCAGGCAGGCTGCTTCTCGGTTGTCTTCGAGAAGATACCATCTGAGCTAGCCAAGCAGGCAAGCGAGTCCCTGATTATCCCGACAATCGGAATCGGAGCCGGGGCTGACTGCGATGGGCAGGTACTGGTTCTGCACGACATGCTAGGCATCACGAAGGATTTCTCCCCCCGCTTCCTGCGTCGCTACGCCGACGTCGGACAGGCTGTTGAGGGTGCGGTGAAGCATTTCATCGAAGATGTCCGAAGCGGGAACTTCCCCGATGAGAGCGAGAGCTACTGAGGGGCCTCGGGGAGGTCACCCCCAACCTTCAAGGACGCTCACGCATGGGTGCGGGAAGACTACTATGAGTGAACTGTGGGTAGAGCGCCACCGTCCCCGTTCCGTTAGCGGGATCAAGGGACAGAGGGCCGTCGTGGACCGTCTAAGGGCCTATGCCGAGACGCGCACATTCCCCCACCTGATGTTCGCCGGCCCCCCTGGCACGGGCAAGACGACGGCAGCGCTCGCGCTGGCCCGAGACGTGTTCGGGGAGAGCTACAGGAGTAACCTGTTGGAGATGAACGCCAGCGACGAGCGCAAGCTCGAGTCGATACGGACCAAGGTCAAACAGTTCGCGCGCACTGCGCCGATGCCGGGTACCACATTCAAGGTCATCTTCCTCGACGAGGCCGATGCCCTGACTCCCGATGCCCAAGGCGCCCTGAGGAGGATCATGGAGCAGTACTCCGAGACCTGCAGGTTCATCCTCTCGTGCAACTACTCCTCGAAGATAATCGAAGCCATTCAGTCGCGCTGCGCAGTCTTCAGGTTCAGGCCCCTTGATGAGGACAAGGTCCTCGAGATGGTTACTGACGTGGCGCATAAGGAGGGCGTCGAGCTTGATGCCGAGGCAGCCGAGGCCATAGCCCACGTCAGCCTCGGCGATCTCAGGAAGGCTATCACCTCGCTTCAAGTCGCAGCCTCACTAGGCCCCCACGTAACCAGGGAGCTGGTCTACGAGACCACGGCCACCGCCCCTCCCGAGGAGTTGCATGGGTTCTTCCTCGCGTGCAAGGAAGATGGGTTTCAGCCTGCTCGACGCAGGATGAAGGGAATCCTCGATCAGTTTGGCCTAGCCGGCACGGACCTCGTCAACCAGCTGCACCGCGAGCTGGGCGACGTCACGTTCCTCGACGAGGTCCAGAAGCTGGGCGTGACCGAGGCGATGGCTGAGGCCGACTTCAGAATGGTCGAGGGGGGCGGTGAGTCATTGCAACTGGATGCGATGGCTGCACGAATCTGCATGCTGTTAGGCAACTAGGCGACCTGCGTAATCAGTAGCCTGTACTCGTTCGACCAAGTGTTCTGTCCGGTGCTCCACGGGGCCCCGTTCTCTACCAGATCAATCTGAACGGAATACTCGCCCGGCCCAATGGCACCCAAATCCCATGCCATGCCGATGTCCAAGGAGTTCGGTGCGACCAATGGGCCTGCGAAATCTCCCGAGAGCGAGTTCTTCCACAGCCCTCTCTGCCACTCCCCGACGCCGTCGAATACCGCAGAAAGAGCAGCTTGATCCTTGACGAGCCCCTCCGCGTGGGCGAGCGGATCAGGCTGCCCCTCTTGGGTTATGGTGATGGACATCGTCGAGTTCCCGGCGTCGACGTTGTCCCGGACAGCGAGGCCAAGTACGACCGGGATGGAGTCCTGGTTAATCTGGATAGAGTATGTGGATTGTTTCCAAGTAGCTTGGGCGATGCCGTCCGTGGCCTCGATGTCGAGGCCGCCCGCAATGTGGGGAGCGGCGATGTCGGCGAGCGGGGGGTTGACCAAGGCGAAGGAGAGCGCTAGCCAAGTGAACAGGTAGAGGAAGCAGGCGCGGAACCAGTTCCCCCTCGTGTACATGTTGTAGATGCGGGAGGGGACGAGTGCGCGGTGCAGCGGTGGAACCGTGGCCATCAGGAGGACCGGCAGCAGCCAGAGGATCTGCTGCGTGCCCTCGAGGGAAGGCATCAAGGAGTAGCGCATCAGGGTTGCGACGGCCAACCCGTAGATGATTACGATCCACATCGAGATCGCATCTGCCTTCTCCTTCAGCGCGTGGGCGGCGGGATCGAAGGGCTCGAGCACGGTGCTGGGCTTGTCCTCCTTGTCGCCGCCCCCTCGCTTCTTCTTGCCCGAGTAGGCGCTTGCCCTCAGGGCCGAGTCGACATCAACCATAGCGTTCGTCTGCGGCGGGGCCCTTCACCACATCAACCCTGCGTGCCACCGCCGTCGACCCATCCCCCATTGCACCGGGGAATGCTCAAATGGGCGCCTCGCCCGCCTCGGGACCATGCCGGGGTGGCGTAGTTGGTAGCGCGTCGGACTCATAGGGCAGCCGTAAGGCATGTTCGCGCCGAAGGCCCCCTTCGAGATGCCTGAGTCATCCGAAGGTCGCGGGTTCAAGTCCCGCTCCCGGCACCACATTCGTGTTCTTTCAGGCTAGGTGCCATGGCCCGCGTGACCAGTGCCCGACGCCTCCTCCCAGCACGAGTCTGCTTGGTCGCTCTCTGCTCCCTCCTGCTTCAGGCACGGGTGGTGGTTGGTGAAGACGTCGAATTCGGTGAGCCACGGCTCGATGATCCATGCGTGAGTCATCCAGTAGCCTCCCAGATGCACATTAGTCCCATCCCTGGAATGGCACTCCTCGTCACTGATGTCCTCGCCGGCCACTTGGAAGCTGGAGTTCGTGAAGCACAGCACTTGGTGGACGTGCCACCAGTCGTTGTCACCGGGGAAACCCGTCGGTGGGTTCTCGGAATCGGTCTTCACGTACCATGCGAATCCAACTAACTCTGCATCCTGTGCGCTGCTGGCGTACATCAGGAACTCCGGTTTTCCGAAATCGAAAT
>JAPYUP010000022.1 GCA_029940695.1 Candidatus Thalassarchaeaceae archaeon | reverse complement strand
GTGAATTGAACACGCTTGAAGTCGCACCCGAGGGCGTCGGCAAAGGTGTTTGTCATCAGGGTCTTGGCGAGTCCGGGAAAGTCTTCGAACAGGAGGTTCCCGTTTGAGAGGATGTCTACCATGACGTTGTCGATGACGTGTTCTTTTCCAACGATGACCTTCTGGACCTCGCTGCTAATCGCCTGCCCCATCGCTCCGGTAGCGGTCAGTACCTCATTCATCTTGCTCGTTCCACGAACAGCTTCGGCCTTTTTCTCGAGCGCGCTGTTGTGGCTATCTGTAGTCGGTGCTTGTTTTCCTGCCGGTTGTGTTGCATTCATTTTCATCTCTCCATTGTTCAGTTATCCTTTCCCCATCGCCTGATGGCCTGCATGAGCCTGCGTAGCTCCTGGGACGAGTACGTGCGGCTTTGGCTATAAGCCAATTCCACGAGGCGAGGATCTCCGATTAACGCCTGAATCTCAGGCGGAGGCTTCGATGCCATTTCATCACGAGTAAGGTCGTTTTGGACCCTGATTTTGGTGAAAAGGGCCTGTTGTACGCGTTTGCGATAACTGCTGGGATCAAGTTTGTTTGGTCTCTGGTTAAATCTGGTCAGGTCGAAAACGTGCCTCCAGTTCTCCTTTTCCGGCACCACCATCATCGCTACAAGGAGTAGGAGGCCCACATTGAGAACAACAAGCCACTTTAGGAATTCATTCGATGTCAAAAGTACTACCGTTCCCATGGTCTCCACGAAGGGTGCCGAGACCACTCCTGTAACATGACGGCTCTCATCGAAAACAATCTGGAAGTTTGACTTGTCACCTGTGGAATCGCCCTGCCTAATCTGAGCAGAGAGGTTGACGTTGTCGAATTCCATCATGTCATGGACTAGGAGCCTGAAGTACCTTTGATTACCGTCCCACTCGTTGTTGTTCAGAATTTCCCTGGTCCAGCAGTTGTTCAGAGTATAGTCTCCCACGGACTTGCAATCCTTGCTAAGCCCTTCGCTCTCGGCGACACCGAGCTCCCACAGGAGGTTCGAGAAGGCCTCTTCGTCGGAGACGAAGACTATGCTGCCAGTGACTTCTAGTTCCCCTAATCCAGTTGAGAGCGCGCCCCTGCTCTCGGTCGGCAACTCGTCAAAGACCTCGATTCCTGGGTAGTCGAACCTCATTACCAGCTTCAGGTCACCGGGAGCTGGGTTCCTGAGGTCCGTGGGATCGCCATTACCCTCAATATCGATGAACGCAGATGGGGATGCCTTGGCCAAGGTCATGATCTTCCGGTGACCTGGGTCCTCGATGTCGAGGAGCAGCGGTTCGAACTTCAGACCTGTTGGGGACCTGAACATTATTGGTATCCGACAGTCGGTCGGAACGTAGTTCTCAATTTGGAAGGCGGTGCAGCCCTGCATCAACGCGCCGGGTGTCATCTGGTCCACGTCTTGCTTGACTGATGAGGCACTCCAGACGTTCTTCCAAGAGATTGCGGACGCCTGACCTTGTTGGTCATGAACCACCCAGTGCTGCTTTTCGTCCAGCATCGGGGAGTTGAAGAACGTGATTCCGAACATGCCGGCGAGCCTGTTTGCGTTGGTATTGTCAGCAGCCACGATGACCTTGCCACCCCGCTCAGTGACAAACTTGTAAATTTCATCGGCCTCGGTGTCATCGATGGGTTTCTCTGGCCCTATAATTGCAAGCAGTGTCCTATGCGGATCTTTCCAATCGTTAACCAACATCGGTGTGGACATTGTGTTCGCCACGAAGTAGCGCTCTTCGTTCGAGAACGTGTCTCTCATGTCGGATAACTGGTAGAAATCATCCTCTTCGTAGGCAGAGTAGGCGGTGTCCTTGCCGATGACGAAAATCATTGGAAGCAAGAGCAACAGTGCTGAGGTCACTGCTAGAGATGAGATGACGTAGGAGTTGAACCTAGTATTCTCGTCCTCGTTTCCAATCATAGTGAGTCAAATCCAATCTAGCGAGTGTGCAAACTCTCCAACAGCATTGGCTGCGACCGACGAATCACGGTTATATGTTGCTGAGTAAAGTTCGCCACTACGGCCCCTAATCACAGCGTAGTCACTTGAATTGACTAAACTAATCGCCGCTTGGAGACTCGTGGTAGAGCAGCGATGAAACTTAGGATTAGAATTAGCACGCTAGGGGCTGGTAGATTAGAACTTACAACTTCCAGTGGGTCATCGGGTTCCCCAGAATCGCCATCTCCCTCTGATTCCTTGAGGGGGGGCTCCACAGAGACTCGTACCTCGTCGCTTACTACGACTGACTCGCCAGAATTCATGGCACCGTTAGAGGCCACTGTCACCGTGATATCGCAGTGCCGCTTGGGGTGGCTCTCGGATGCTGTGGCTTTGAGGTCAGTCTGCTTGGTCTTGCCAGGGCCAATGTTGTCCATCATAAGGGAATCGAGCCCGTTATCGGTGGTGAGCAGGGGGCAGTCGTCAGAGACTTCGATGTCCCCCACTTTGTCTTGGACATTTCCAGTATTGGTGACGGACACCCTGAGGATGATATCTGTACCGGCGTTCATGGAACCAATTGGGTCAGCGACGTCAATGCTCAAGTCATGGATAGTGGGGATAATGAGGTCGCCTTCCTCGCTCTGCTGGGAATTGAGAGGGTCCGGGACACCCTGTCGTGCTATGACCGTCGCTGTTATGGAGAACGAGTCCTCCTGCCGCGCTTCGAAGTTGAACACGTCGATGCCGCTGACTTTCAGGTCAAATGTCTCGTTCGATCCAGCAGCGACGGTCGCGCTTTCGGGTGCATCGTGATCGGCGCCAAATGGGATATCGTAAACAAATTCCAATTCTATTTCCACGAATCCGGAGTTCTCTACGAAGAACTCTATCCTAACAGCACCATCCCTGGAAATTTCGAAAGGCGTTTCTGAATCGTCCCCTAAGTACATAATCCCGAGATCCCAAGCATCGAGATTCTGTGCCATTAGGGGGCTCGTTGGTGCTATAAGGGTCAGTAAAATTACTGAAAGCAACAGCGAACGCACGCTTCGTTCCACTATCTCACCAGTAGGTCCCTGCTCGCTCGCTTTGTTAAGACCTTGACCATCTTTCGTCTGTAAGATGGGGGGAACCAAGTATTTAGAACCGGGTTTACCGCCTTTCGGATGGAATCTGCCAAGGCTTCAATGCTGACCTCGCCCTCCCAATCAGCCAATGCAGCGGACGCTTCGTCCTGGTGCAAACTAGGGACGGACCCCAACCCTGTGGTGGCTACTCTCAGGTCTGAAGGCGCTCCTTTTCCTTTCTTCCATGCAACCACTACACCGGCTTCGGGGAAATCCCAAGCCTCACGCTGCCTGAGCTTCTGATAGTCCCCAACCCAATCAGATGCATCTTCTGGCAGCGTGAGATGGGTGACGAGTTCTCCGGGCGCGAGAACGTTTCTATTTACTCCATCCTCTTGGAAGAACTCTGGCAGCGACATCGAGCGAGTCCCCCTAGACGAAGCGAGATGTATTGATGCTCCGAGACACATTAGCGCTGGAGCGAGGTCAGCTTGGTAGGTGGCCACGCAAAGAGTGTTCTGGTTGGGGATGACCCTGCAGTCGGCTCCAGTTCCGCAATCGCACTTGTAACACCACTCGATTGACTCGCGCCACTCCTCGGACTGGTTGAACCAGAAACACCTCGTATCCAAGCAGATGTTACCTCCAACTGTCCCAGAGCGCCGCAGCATCACGCTCGCAATCATGCTCGAAACCTTGGAAATCAACGGATGCACGGAATCAGACTCTATCAGATCCTGAAGCCTGACCATGGCTCCGATGTGAGTGTCGGAGATTTCTGAGAGCTCCGAGATTCTTGCCAGTGAGATGACGTGCGGTTTGGAGTTGAGGTGCCACTTGTAGTTGGGCAGCAAGTCGGTGCCTCCTGCAACCCAGTCGAACTCCTGGCCAGAGTCAGCGAGCTCACCAGATATCGACAGCGCTTCGTCCAAGGAGTCGGGAGTGAGCAACGAGAACGGAGGCATTCGCATTAGGAACCCTCCTGATGTCGCCGCTCGGTATGCTTCCACGCGCTGCCGGCAAGGCGGGGAATATCGATGTACTCGGTCCTCGGAGTCACGCTGACTACCCAGCGCTCGTCCTGCTCGTCGGGCGGGATTTCAGGGTCGAACCCGAACAACGCCCCGTTATGGTAGTCGGGAGGGTCCGAGTCGGTGCCACGCGCGCGGTCGCGCTTGGCGTGGTCGCTGGCGCGGGCCTCCAGATTGCCTTGCAGGTCTGAGTGCTCCAACCTAGGAGAAGTCAGGTCTAGCGGGTCGGAGACCCCTTCTTCCTTGCACCTCTCCTCGATCATTCTGTACATTCTGTCGGGAGTTATCGGCAGTTCGCTCGTGCGGATGCCAACAGCGTCGTAGACAGCGTTGCAGACTGCTGGAAGAATGGGTAGCAACGGCCCTTCTCCCGCCTCCTTGGCCCCGAACGGGCCTTCCGAGTCGTTCGACTCGACTATGATGGGAACGATTTCTGGCATCTCGTGGACTGTGGGAATCTTGTAATCGAGCAGGTCTGGGTTCAGGAGGTGCCCGTTCCTGCCGTAGCGCATCTCTTCACTGAGAACTTGTCCCAACCCCATGTGGCACGACCCAATCATCTGACCCTTCACTGCTAGGGGGTTGAGGGCCTTACCACAATCGTGGGCAGCCCACACCTTCAGCACCCGGGTCTGACCCGTCTCGATGTCTACCTTGACCTCAGCAACGTAAGCTGAGAAGGAGTAGGCTGGGGCAATTCCCGCCCCGGCCCCCTTGTGGACGCGCCCCATAGGGAGGGTCCGGTAGGCGCCGGATGATACTAGGGCCCCTGTCTCCTCTTGCGCCTTGTGCAGCGCCTCGAGGTAGGAAACACCAACTGCAGGGTCGTCCTTACGGTAGATGCGCCTGTCGCCCATCACCAGTTTTTCGACCGGCGAGCCGGTGACCTCGGCAGCTGCGCCTAGCAAATCTTGGCGAATCTCCATTGCCGCGGAGATGGCGGCATTGGCGTTCATGAAAGTGACACGAGACGAGTACGAACCCAGATCGACAGGTGCGGTGTCGGTTTCCCTGCTTCTAATCCTAATCATATCCAGAGGTAGCCCGAGGACCTCGGCCACCGATTGGGCGATGACAGTGTCGGAGCCCTGCCCTATTTCAGCCGCGCCAGTGTGGACGGTAACTCCCCCGTCCATGTCGACCTTGAGGTGCACGGTGGCGTGAGGGAACTTGTTGGGCTCCCAGTGAATCGGAAGCCCGCTTCCGGAGATGAAGAACCCGCACCCGATACCCATCCCGTGCCCGTCCGGTAGTTTGCGGAACTTCTCGTCCCAGCCAGATGCCCCCCTGACTCGCTCGAGGCATTCTCGCAAGCCTATGCTGGTAACTCTGAAACCAGTGATAGTGGCAGAATGCGGAGGCAACAGGTTGGCGAGTCTGAGTGTGATTGGATCGACCCCGAGTTGCTCAGCCAGATCGTCCATGCCAACCTCGACGGCACAGCGTGAGTTGACAGCCCCGTGGCCTCGCATGGCCCCACTGGCGGGCTTGTTCGTCCACACTCTCGCTCCGGTGTAGTGGAAGGCGCCAATCTCGTAGGGCGCGGTGTGCAGTACCCCGTTGTAGTAAGTCGTGACATGGCCGAACGAGGCGAAGGCCCCCCCATCGATCAGGGCATCGGTCTCGATTCCGCACAGTCTGCCTTCGGAGTCGGCATGTAGGTTCATTTCTATTCTAGAGGGATGACGGCCGCGATTAACCCAGAAGACCTCCTCCCGGTCGAAGTTAATCCGTACTGGTCGCCCAGCCTTGCGTGCAAGTATGGCGGCGCACATCTCGTGTGGAAATGGGTCAGACTTGCCTCCGAAACCACCCCCAACGAAGGTGCGATGGACATTAATCTGGTGCATTGGAATCTCCAGCACGTCGGCCAGTGCTCGGTGGACGTAGTGGGGAACCTGCTGAGGTGTGTATAGGGTCAATCTACCCGAAGGGTCCCAATGGGCGACTACCGCATGCGGCTCGGTGAATCCATGATTGGCGCCAGCAAAAAGCCAGTTCGACTTGTGGCTCGCCACTGCGTTCTCCGTCATGCCGGCGATGTCACCGAACTCCTGGAAAACCCTCTTCTGGACGTTCGAGGAGCCAATATGGTACTTGCCCCTATCGTGGATTGGCTCGTCAGCGTCATCCAGCCCCCTTCGCATGTCGTGGACCGCGCCTAGCTCCTCATATTCGATTTCAATTAGGCGGACCGCCTCTCTGGCGGTCGCCTCGTCAACAGCAGCTACGCAGGCAACCAGGTCACCGATGTGGCGGACCTTGTCACGCGCCATGGCGTGCTCGTCCTTGGTGACGGGCAGGACTCCGAAGTTGCCACTTGCATCCTGTCCGGTTGCGATTGCGACCACTCCTGGCAACTCCAGCGCTCCAGTCACGTCGATGGACAGGACCCTAGCGTAGTGGTGCCTAGAGCGAACTATCCTACCAATTAACTCCCCTGGCAGGCGAACGTCGTCTCCGTATTGGGCCTGCCCTGTGACCTTCCATCTGCCGTCGACCAGTGCCGTGGCTTTGCCGATTGCTGAGCCGGTAAGTAGGTCGTCGTGCTTGTGCCCCCCTGCCCCCTTGCTCTCAGCGATGCTATCTTCGTCACGCGGTTCGCTAATCTTGCGACTGCCTCCCGCGCCGGGTCTAAGGAATGGTAGCTTGCCACTCTGCTGCCTGTACCCGACAACTTTGTCCTTCTCATCAGCCATTTTGAATCACCTAGGGTCTCCATCATAGCCCGGATGTGGGTCACTCTTCGCGTCGGTGGCATCCGGAGTGCCTCTGCCAGAAACTAGGATGTCAGAGGCAGCGCGTACCGAGTCGACAATCTGCTGGTATCCGGTGCATCTGCACAGGTTCCCCTCGATAGCCGTCTTTATTTCGCCGTCTGACGGGCTCGGATTCCCGTCTAACAGAGCAGAGATGACTACTAGGAAGCCAGGTGTGCAGAAGCCGCACTGGCTTCCGCCGCACTCAGTGAAAGTCTGCTGGATGGGGTGCAGGTGATGCCCATCGGCTAGCCCTTCAATGGTTGTGATTTGGCATCCATCAGCCTCCTGAGCGAGCATCAGGCAAGAGAGCCTGGGGGTTCCGTCAATCAGCACACTGCAGCATCCACAG
Organism: Candidatus Thalassarchaeaceae archaeon; assembly: GCA_029940695.1. Lineage (GTDB taxonomy): Archaea > Thermoplasmatota > Poseidoniia > Poseidoniales > Thalassarchaeaceae > UBA36. Next base: position 15,989 of record JAPYUP010000022.1, on the reverse strand, counting down.
GTGCCCATGTCACATCCGCGCTTCGTGCCGAGGCTGCCCACCTGGTCCCTGAGTACATCCAGAAGGATGGCATTGCTCTCGATGGGCATGGAGACGGCCATGCCGTTTACTCTCGCAAACCACTCTACCTCGTCAGACGGGGGAAGCATCGGTAGCCGGAACTGCACCATGTCATACTGACACAAACCAAGTCATCCTTTGAGCATTCGGTAGGAGTAATTGAATTATTCAAATCAACTCTTCGCCGACCCTCGTCATGATCTCCACCTCGACCCTCTTCAAATGCTCGCCGAGCGTGCTCCGAGCAATTCCCATTTCATCGGCAAGATGCTTGAGAGTAACTTCCGAACCATCTTCATAGTAGCCCCTCCGAACAGCGAGGGCCAAAACCTCTTTCTGCTTGGGTGTGAGGAAATCTAACCATCCCTTGTTATTTCCGGACTTGATGGCCTGAACGCTGATGCTGTCTGGGGGCATGACCGCCCGAATCAGTCCGACGAATCTACGAATCGAGTCTGAGAGTCCTGACATGCGAAGTTCCAATCCTCGTTTGGAGTCAATTCCGTATGGTGGGTACACGTGAATATTCGAGAGCTCTATGGCCATCTTCGCGAGGGGATGCGTGCACAATATGCTGGCGAGTATTCCGTTTTCGTCCTCCTCGTGCTTCTCGAGTACCTCGAAACTATCCAGTTGCGATAACTCATGGAGTTCGTGCCCATCATGCATCTTGACCTCAACCAGTTGGGTGACGCCTTGCTTCCCTATGGATAGGTGACCGAGGACCTCAATCCGCTCGGTCATTTCCATAATCTGTGCGATTTCTTTGGAATGCCCGAGGGAGGTAATTTTCCACCTCAGTAGCACCTTTCTCATGGTCCCCGCAAACCATCCACGATATTGAATCCGTCGAACAAGTCAAGTCCAGTATGCCTCGCGAATCGCTTGGTTCGCCTCCATGCACATGACGACGTCGCTCGGCCGCTGAACCATCGATGCCGTTCCATTAAGGTGCCCAATTATCGGCAGGACGTTACTCTCATTGACTACTCCCCAGCCCACTTGGGTACAAGGTGCAACTGGCGAGATAGGAGTGGTTCCCGAGAGCGGGTCCCAAGTAGAGAATGAGGGGTACCACCCAGACTGGTTTAGCGCATTTCTGAGGTCGTTATTGGTGAGTGTGAAATTTGTGCCGTTCACCATAAGGCCACTCCTAATCTCTGGGTCGGCCCCAGAGGAGTCGTCCCCGAACTCTGCTCGCAAACGCATCAGGATTTCTGAAAGCAACCCTGCAGTTCGTGGGGTGGCGAACGAGGTTCCGGAGGTTTCGTGGTATCCGTCAATGTCATCGTGGTTAGGCAGAACCTGCGTCCAATCGGCCGCTACATCAGGATAGGATCCACTCATCGTTTCCTTCTGATCATCTCCCTCCTCTGCGTATCCCGACACCCCGATACTCCAGGGCGGGCCAGCAGTCGAGTCCTGCACTGCAGGCGAGGGGGAGTTGTCTGCCGCCCCGGTGTGTAACTTCTTCTTCTGGACGACGGCAACCTTTGTCGCGTCCTCGATTCCGGGAACCGGTACTGAAAGAATGGGTCCGAAGCTGGTGGTGATGATGTCGACGAGCGGCTGGTTAGCGGCCGCGAGCACCGCGGCATCGCTGAAACCCTCGACGAAAAAGATGACAGCATCCGGATTTGCATTGAGTACAGCCCCAGTCACAGCGGTGCCATGGCCATCGTTGGGGTCGTCTAGAATGGGGATGTCGGTATTGTCATCGGGAGTGGCCCCTATGATCCGCGATCCTCTGAACCAGACAATGTCATCTGCTTCGATGACATCCCAGCATCTCTCCTTGTCAGCCTCGTAGCGCTCCTGCCAAGTGCCGTTCTTCGCGATGTCGCAGACCATGTTAACACCGAGTCCATCTAGTAGCCACTGCGGGTAGGAATCGTTCATCGCGAAATGATTGTGATAGACGTTGATCCCCGTGTCTATGGGCGCGACCACGCTAAACGCCCCGAAGCGGGGCCCCTCCTCAACCACTTCCGGAGACCCTTCTTCGTCCCGGAGGCAGCCACTGAGGGGTGTCGAAATGACGAGGAGGACCATAAGCACAGTAAGTAGGCGCACGAACAAGTCGCACCACAGTCGTGATTTCAGCCTTCGGCTGGATTGACCCCACGTTCCAATGAGAGGAGCTCTGCGCATACAGCCACCGCGATTTCCTCTGGCGAGTCAGCGCCTATCTCTAGGCCGATGGGGCATCTGACCGAGTCCACCACCGATTCAGAAAGCCCGGACTCGATGGCAGCCTCTCTGAATGCGTCCCACTTGGTCTTGGAGCCAATGGTACCGATCCTAGGCCTTTCAACCCCTCCGCGATTTTTGAGAAGGCCGATTAGCATCTCCTGATCCACTGCCCAGTCATGCCCCAGTAGGAGCACGTCCGAGAACCTCTCCAGCGACTGTTCGTCCTCGGCACCGAGGAACTCGGCGACGGAAGTAGCATGCAACTCGCAGGCTAAGGGATACCGATTCTCCTCGGCGTATTCGGGCCTTTCATCGAATACACTGTGGGACCAACCGAGCGTGTCGCAGACAATAGCGACCGAGCGACCGACGTGCCCTCCACCTGCGATTAGTACGTGCGGCACGGGCTCCATGACCTCCATGGCGACGGTAACGCGACCGCCGCAAAGACTGTCTAGGGTCGTCACTTCTTGTCCCTTCCCATCCTTGTAGAGCAGGAAGGTCTCCACCCTGCCCCCTTTGCCGTGTGTAGATTCTCGGCCTCCGTTGAGCATCTCGTTCAGGGTGCTCTCGACCTTCAGCTCTAGGCCTGCTCCTCCGACAGTGCCGAACTTAGCGCCCCTCGAAGTCATTGCCAGCCTTGCTCCAGGTTTTCCTGGCACGCTGCCACTGGCCGTGATCACCGATGCCATGGCTACGCGCTCGCCGCCATCGAGTCTATCCAACATCCAAGTGAGGACAGCGCGGGTCACGTTCCTGAGAGTGGGTAGCGTGTCTTTGTGGTTGCGCAGAGTGAATCAACCGAAGGCGACGTCTAGGACCATCATCACAGCGAATCCCAGCATCACTCCTATAGTAGCGATATCGCCGTTCCCGCCCCTGTGGGCCTCTGGGACCAGTTCCTCGACCACGACGAAGATCATCGCACCCGCCGCGAAGGCTAGGGCATAGGGGAGAATCGGCGTCGCAACAATAACCAGAGCAGCCCCCAGCACGGCGGCCACAGGCTCGACAGTGGCGGATAACTGCCCCCACAGGAAACTATCCCTCCTCGAAAGCCCCTCACGTCTGAGGGGCAGCGAGACCGCCGCCCCCTCGGGGAAGTTCTGGATCCCGATTCCTATTGCCAGTGCTATCGCTCCACCTATGGTAGCACCCTCGAATCCTGAGGCCGCGGCCCCGAACGCCACTCCGATTGCGAGCCCCTCAGGAATATTATGGAGCGTAATTGCCGAGACCAGCAACATGCTCCTGTGCCAGCTGTTATCGATACCCTCTGCCTCCTCGGGAGGTGCTCCGGGGTGTAGATGTGGAAGGAACATGTCAATCAGTCTCATACAGCCCCCCCCGAGTAAGAATCCCACGAGTGCAGGGAACCAGACTGGCAGGTCCTTGCCCTCCGACATCTCCAGCGCAGGGGAGAGCAGGGACCAGAAACTGGCTGCTATCATGACGCCAGCTGCGAATCCCAGCATCGCATCCAGTACCTTCCTGTTCAATTCTTTGAAGAATATCACAAGAGCGGCTCCAGCCGCTGTTAAGAACCACGTGAAGAGACCTGCGATTAAGGCCTGTTGAATCGGGCCGAAGCCCTCAATGAAGCCAATTACATCCATGCTATGCCCCTCCTGCAAGGCATCGACAAAAGAAGATTATTCATCAACCCATCTTTCATAGGTCTGCGAGAGAATCTGTCAATCCAATCAAATCGACTGAGGTGTCTACGTTCAGATGCAAATGAGGGTCACCGACCTCGAATTTGAATGGCTTGACCAAGTTGCGTAGAGGGTCATCTGGCGATGCAGTACGAATTCCCTCGACATCGTCTGCCGACAGAACTAGGGGATGACCCCCCCTCTCGTCCTTCATTGGACAGCAAGTTCGCTCCGAAGAGATGAGCCTACTCAGGGTGGAATCCGAGAAGCCCGGACGGTCAACGGGCACTACCAGCAGCCTGTAGCCACGACCGGTGACGACATCGAGGTTGGCGATGCCGACTTGGAGGGTACCGGTCCTGCCGGCGTCCGGGTTAGGATTGACTAGTACCTGACAGGGTGATGTCGCCTCTACAACCTCTCTCTCAATCTCCGATCTTGTCACGACGATCGGAGAGAGCCCTTGGGCCACCAGTCTGCGTACAATCCACTCCACTAGGATGCCTTCGCCAATTTTGACAAGCACCTTGGATCGCCCCAACCTCTCACTCAATCCTGCGGCCAAGACGACGCACTCGATTCGCGATTCAACCACAGGCATAGGGTGGAGTCGCCCGTATTAGAGGTATAGAATGATGATGTAAGCCAAGTAGCCGAAAATCATTGTCAATCCGACACCTTTGCCGAGTTCCCGTTCACCTAAAAGCATGCCAGCAATTAGTCCGGAGGTTGCGAAGACCACCCAAACGTCCCTCTCGGCGAAGGTGCTGGAGATTTCCAAGCCCCCGCCTATGATGGCCGCCCCGCCGAGAATACCGAGGATGTTGATCACGTTCGATCCCAGGACGTTGCCTATCGCCACCCCACCCTGTCCACGCAGACCAGCTACTAGGGTCACTGCAAGTTCGGGAAGGGAGGTTCCTAGGGCAACCATAGAGAGTCCAATCACCGCTTCGGATATGCCGTAGTTCTCAGCAATTCCAGTTGCACCTCTGACGAGATAGTCGGCGCCCAGCCAAATCAGGTATCCCCCTACTATACAAGACGGGACAGCCATATCCAAGCGATCGGGGAGCCAAGAGTGACCGACCTCAACCTCCTCTCCCACCCTAGTAGCATCTACGTAGGCGTACCAGTAGTATCCCGCTAGAGCGATGATCATCCCGACGCCAACCATCTGTGTGACCTCTCCTATCATCACAATGGCTAGTAGAACTAGAGTTGCTGCCATCACCGCAGTCGCGTCGCGCTTTATCCCTTGATCCAGATCGGAGCACACCCCTAGGACGGCTGCTGTTCCTAGAACCAACATTACGTTGGCCACATTAGAGCCAAGCACGCCACCGACAGCGATCTCAGGTGAACTCTGCTTAACAGCTTCCAGCGCGACTGCGAGTTCGGGCAGGGAAGTGCCTATGGCGACTACGGTGAACCCGACCAGCAGAGGAGGAATCTGGAGCCTGCCTGAAATTCTAATTGCACCTTGTACTAACCCCTCTCCCCCGCCCATCAGGAAGACGAAACCAATCAGGACGTATGCGACATCCACATTCCGTATTCCGGCGTAGTGTCACACATGACTGTTTGCTAGGGGGGGATTGACGATTTCGTCAAGCGCATGCCCTCTCAATGTGACGCAAAACCAATCCAACCGATGGTATCGTGTAATCCTCCAAAGTTGGGGAGAAGGGCACTGGAGTGTCGAGGGCCCCTATGACCACGGGAGGGCATTCCAAGCTCCAAAAGGCCTCCTCTATTATTCTGCTACTGACTGTGTGCCCTAGCCCACCGGTCCACTGTGATTCTTGTAGGACCAGCAGTTTTCCCGTCCGTCGAACCGATTCGACGCAAGTTCGCGCGTCTAGTGGGACGAGGGTTCGGAGATCGATGACTTCGACCTCAACACCTCTTTTGTTGGCCTCGGAGGAAGCTTCCAAGGCAACGTGGACCATAGCTCCCCAAGTTATGATGGTCAAATCCCTGCCACCACGCACGATTCTAGCTTCGCCTACAGAGGTCTGGCCTGCAGCGAGCCTCCCGTGTACAGATTCCGTATCTACAAGTTGGTTAATCGACTTGCCCCATCCCGTCTTGCCGCCCCTTAGACCATACAGGCCAATGTGCTCTAGGTAGACGACCGGGTCTGGCAAGGCGTGTGACTCGATCAGCAGGTCGTACGCATCCTGAGGGGTGCTGGGGGACACAATGACGAGCCCGGGGTCGTTGATGAACCACGATTCTATCATGTTGGCATGGAATGGGCCACTACGAGTCTTGCCCCCCAGCGGGATTCTCACGGTCATGGGCACCTCAGCCCCCCATCTCCACCGAAGTTGCGCGGCGTTGTTGACCAAGGGGTTCATCGCTAGAGCCGCGAAGCCACCGAATTGAATTTCGGCCATTGGACGCATCCCTCCAAGTGCGGCTCCGGTAGCGGAATGAACGATGATGGCCTCGGACAGAGGCATGTCCAGCAGTTTGTCCTGATGCCCCTTCCCCCTGAGAGAGAGGTTCATACCAAAGGCTCCAGCGACTTCCATGTCCTCTCCCATGAAGATGACCTGTTCGGGATACTTTTCGGCTACTGCGACCATTCCATTCTGGATTGCACGGCTATAGGTCCAGGAGCCCGAGGTCTCCGAGAACTCTAGAGCGAGCTCGCCCGGGGCTAGCGGTGCCTCACTGGGCACTCCCTCATCTTGCATCCTCTCTAATTGCTGAGCATGGCTAGGCGCATCTTGTAGCGAGGTGACGCCCTTGGTTACCGAGGGCCCTACGGGCCAAGCCATTTTCTCAAGCTCGGCCCTAGCAGTATCTACTAGCGCCTCCTCCTCAGATGCCATTTCTATGAGCGAATTCTCGTTCACACCCAAGTGGATTAGGAGCTCCCTGTGATTGGGAAGGGGATCCTTGTCTGCCCAGTAGGAGAGCAGTTTACGGTCAACATAACCAGGTGGATTGCCACTCGCTGCTCCAAGATAGAGGTCATCGTGGTGGTGTGCATGGCCACAGCCCCGCATGGTCTCGACGTGAATTAGGGTGGCCCCACCACCGGTCGTGGCGAATTCACGAGCAACGGCCGTCGAGGAGTAGAACTTGGCCGGATCCGAGCCGTCGATGGTCCATGAGGGGATGCCCATTGCATGCCCTTTGTCACCAAAGGTCTCCGCTCCTGATTGGCCCGAGACGTAGGTATCTAGTGCAATCTGGTTGTTCTGTATCATGTAGCAGATGGGAAGACCGCGGGCTCCAGCGAAGTTCATCGCCTCCCAGAACTCCCCGCTGCTACTGCACCCCTCGCCCACCGGAGCGAGATGAAATCTATCTATTCCTAGATGCTTGGCAGCCAGAGCCACTCCCGTGGTTGTGGCGCTAGCTATGGGTAGGGGGGCAGTGGGCGGCAAGATCCCCTTCTCCCAGTTGCCAATGTGAAGATCTCTACCACCACTTCCTGGGTGACCGCCGTCCATGTAGGAAGCGGATTTTCCCATCTGAGCGGCTAGTATCTCGGTTGGAGTTTGGCCCATTGCCAGTGCAAGCCCGACATCGCGGATCATCGGCGCCACGATATCGGCTCTGCGGCGTTCTTCTGCAGGCAGATCAACTGCCCTCCTCATCGACGAAGCGCATGCGACTATACCCTCCTGCCACGTGGAACGGAAACCCTTCCCACCGAAACTACCTCCATCCGGCGTCGGCAAACCATCCCCGAATAGGTCCTTCAGATGCTCGTCGACCAGCCTAGTCCGCGTCATCCATCGCTGCCATTCCATCCGTTGCTCGAGCGTGATTGAGGCATAGTACCCAATCCTCCTCAGGCACAAGGCTACATCCACTAGGAACCGCAAAGCACGTCGACTCAGATGCAGCCCCCCGGATCTCATCGGGATAATCTCAGTATCCTCAAGCGCCGCTAGTTGCGGCTCCAGCAGGCGTTCAGTCAGGCGCTCCCTGATCCCCTTCAACAGGTCGCCCGAGAATTTGTGGAACGACACTCCGTCGAAGGTTGTCGGCGAGCCCGCCGTGTCCCAGCAGGACGCGACAACGTCTAGGTGACCGTCATGACGCTCGGCGATGAAGGTCAGTAACTGCTCCCGAGCCATTCTGTAATCCAGTGATCGTGTAAAAGACAGAGGAATCTTTGGCTGCCATCCAGCACCCCAGATGACAGGCAAGTCTGCTTGTGTTGCCTCCGCGGACTGTTTGCTTGCGTCCACTTCGAAGCGCTCTGCTCGACCATCCTCACCTCTGTTCCTACGCACTACTTCCTCTTGCAGCTCATCGATGCCAGTTGACAACCCTCTCTCCCATATCTCTACGGTCCGCAAGCGTCCTTGTCCCGAACTCGAACGATCGAGCGTTACTCTGACTCTGTTGCCACAGTGTCCGCACCTCCTGTCGAGGCGGTCCACCTCCAAACTCCTCGTCTTCCATACCTGATGCTTCGAGCAGACGGGGCACCTCCAGATGCCTTGGCGTACAGTTGGCATGATACTACGAGGTAGCAATAGTACAACAATTAATCGATAGTTTAAGTCCTATTTAACCACATTTAACAAAGAATATTTCAAATCAGTGACTAAATATTGGGTGGAATCAATGCAATATTCACAATATTACCACAAATAAACATTGTATCTTTAGAAATATTACCACAATTAGTATTTGGGAAAGCTGGAATCAACGGTATCTGACCACTCATGGATGCCGCCACTGAGGTTGTAGATCTGACTCCCTACCCATCCTGACTCGGAGAGGAATCGAGCAACTGCAGCAGATCTACCACCAGTTCTACAGTAGATTACTATATCCATGTCACTTGGAATCTCCCCGATCCTTCCGGGAACCTGGAGGTGTTGGATTCGCAGGTCTGTACCCCCTATCGAGACAATCTCTTCCTCCTCTGCCCTTCGGACATCTATGAGAAAGGGCTGCCAGCCCCCCTCAAGACGATGGATGTAGTCTGTGGGGCTTATTTCCATGAAGGGACCCGATTTAGGTGCCTCGATTGAGGTGACTCGAGTCCTATTTGGATCGGTAGAGAAAGAAAGTGTGCGCATCTCCATCGTCAACGCATCGATGATGAGGAGTTCGCCACTGAGCGGCTTGCCAATCCCAAGAATCGCCTTGATCGCCTCTGCGGCTTGTATAGTACCAACGAGCCCGGGAAGCACCCCGAGTACTCCTGCCTCAGCGCAGTTCGGGGCAAATTCGAGTGGCGGGGGCTTCGGGAAGAGGTCACGGTAGTTAGGGCCGCCGTTGAGATTGAACGTCGATACCTGACCATCGAACCTGTGGATGCTACCAAACACCCATGGTTTGCCCAGTACCTCACAGGCGTCTCCGATCAAATAGCGTGAATCGAAGTTGTCAGTCCCGTCCAGCACCACGTCGTAGCCCCCGATTACGCTGAGGGCGTTATCATGGGTCAGTTTCTGTTCGATAGCCTCCACTTGAATTTCTGGGTTGAGCTCTGAAATCCTCGTTGCAGCGGAAGACGCTTTGGAGTTACCTATCGCTGAAGTGTTGTGGATAATCTGCCTCTGTAAATTCGACATGTTGACCATATCGTGATCCATGATGCCTATCTTGCCGACTCCAGCAGCGGAGAGGTACAGTAATGCCGGAGAGCCAAGGCCTCCTGCACCGACAACGAGCACGGAAGCCCCTAGAAGACGTACTTGCCCCTTCTCGCCGACATCAGGTAGGACTAGATGTCGAGCGTAGCGCTCCCTCTGCGCTTCATTCAGAGCCTCTGGCACGTTTCGTCGAGGACGCGTTCGGACCAAGGGTGCTTCGGTCGGAAGCCAACTTCAGAGCATGCCCGGGACGAATAGGCGTCCCGTTGCCACGACCCATCCGGTACGACCCCACACACGCGTTAGCCTACGCGCGTTCTCAGGTCGAATGTCACGTCTGAGTAAGAGGTTGAACAATCGTCTGATGAAGTTCTGATCGAGATGGGAGTCTGGTCGAGGTATGCCTCTGAACTTCCTCTCGGCGTCGGTGAGGATACAGTACCCGCCCCTCAGCAGCCACAGAATCTCGGCGGCCCCGTAGAGGATGAAAACTCCCCACCACATCCACTCGTAGGGGCCTAGCCATGCCAAAGCGCAGTAGAAGGTAATCGAGACGTGCAGGAGGTAGAAGAAGTCGGCAATTCGGTTGTTGAACCAACCAGCATCGCCCTCTGGCTCCAACCCGAGCCCTCCTAATGCTGGTTTTCCAACCATTTCTCGGCATCCATGGCCGCTTGGCACCCCATTCCAGCAGCGGTCACGGCCTGTCGGTATCGCTTGTCGACCACGTCACCGGCGGCGAATACGCCTGCAACGCTTGTCATCGTGTGCTCGGTGTGCATGATGTATCCAGAGTCATCCATCTCTACTTCACCCTCAAGGAAGCCGGTCATTGGCTTGTGGCCGATGGCGATGAAGGCGCCAGTGCATGAGATTTCCTCCTCGGAGCCATCTCTGGGGTCCTCCAGAACGGCTCCGGTCAGGCCGTTCTTGTCGGAGAGCCAGCTCTTAACTTGCCTGAAAGTCTTGACTGCTATATTGGGGTGATTAACGGCACGCTCGTACATGACCTTCGATGCTCGGAAACCCTCGCGCCGGTGGACTATGGTGACCTTGCTGGCGAATCTAGTGAGAAAGGTCGCCTCTTCCATCGCTGAGTCACCTCCACCTATCACAATAATTTCCTCATCACGAAAGAAAGCGCCATCGCAAGTCGCGCAAGTGGAGATTCCCCGGCCCCTGTGAGCATCCTCGCCCTCGACGCCGAGCCATATTGCTTCGGCTCCGGTGCAGATGATTACGGCCTCGGCGCGGAACTCCTCCCCCTCGACCCAAATCCCGAACGGTCGTTCGGAGAAATCTACCCTCTCGACGTTCTTGTCACGAACTTCCAGACCAAAACGCTCGGCCTGCTCACGCATGTGAATCATCATCTCTGGGCCACCGATACCGACGGGATAACCCGGAAAGTTCTCCACATCAGAGGTGAGCATCAACTGACCTCCCGACATGTATCCTGCGAACATCAGGGGGTCTAAGAGGGCACGAGCGGCGTACAGACCCGCGGTGTAACCGGCCGGACCGGAACCGATGATTATCACTTTGTGTGCCTTGCTGCCCACGAGCATCCCCAATGGTGGGACGCCCTTCAACCCTGCCTCTGGTAAACTTCGAGAAACGCAAAGCCTCGCTTTCCAACCTCAACAATTATCAGTTGTCTGTTTGATATTGCTGTCAGGGTCGTACGGGGCTCCCTCTTGCCTTGCCGATAAGATTTCATCGGGGCTGCCGACGCGAGGTCATGGCTTGGAGAACTGCCCCCCCTCCAGCAGACAAGGAGGAGGCGATTAGCGAGAACTTAGAGTCCTGGAACTCCATGGCCCACCTCCACGCGCAGGGCAGCGGTGCCAAGTTCTACCGAATCGATCAGTGGCTCGCTGGCGAGTCCAAACTAGCCCCTTGGGAGATTGAGGAGATGGGCTCTGTTGGTGGCAAGTCGCTGCTTCATTTGCAGTGCCACATAGGCACTGACACGCTGTCGTGGGCGCGCGAGGGCGCGAAGGTGTCAGGCCTCGACTTCTCCCCGAACGCCATTGCCGAGGCCGAGAGGTTCGCTGGCATCCTAGGAATAGACGACGCGAGGTTCGTCGTCAGCAGGGTCAGCGACGCCGTCGAAGCGCTCGCTGGTGAGGAGTTCGATATCATCTACACTGGCAGGGGTGCACTGTGCTGGCTGCCGGACCTCGGCAAGTGGGCCCAAGTGTGCGCCTCTCTGCTAAAGCAGGACGGTATGCTGTATCTTGAGGAGAGCACCCCTATGGTAAACAGCTTAGATGTGGAGGAGGGGCCGGACGGCCCTAGGCTGTTTCCTAAGTACGACCTGTTCAATATGGGCCCGATATCGGAGATTGGCGAGGGCAGCTACGCTTCCACGGAAGCTGATATTGAGCGCACCACTCACTGTTGGGAGTACAGGTACGACACGATCATCAACGCGTTGCTCGAGAACGGCTTCCGCATCGATTTCCTCAACGAGCGTGACGAACTCTTCTTCGCCCCATGGCCCGAAGTCTTCGAGCCCTCGCGCCCGAACTACTGGCGACTCAAGGAAGGGCATGTCCCGATACCCCTGTCATTCACTTTGAGGGCCACGAGGCTTTGATCACTCGATCATCGCTGCTACTGCACCGACAGCGGCTCGGGCATGAGGTTCCAGACGTGGCCCGACGTGCTCTGGCTCAGCACCGGGACCGATTATGCCAAGGCCTATCGGTTTGTTGTGCTTAATCTGGAGATCGATGATAGCCCGGGTGACAGACTGTCCCATCACCAACCCGTGATCGGTATCTCCACGTTCTATTATTCCTAGGACTACGGCTCCTTGGATGTCTTCATACTGGAGCAGACGGTCGAGCGCTAGAGGGGCCTCCATCGAGCCTGGGACCCAAACTACCTCGCTTACTTCCCAGTTCTTCGAATCCGCCTCATTCCTTGCGAACTCTAGCATCCGTTCCACTTTCTCACGATGGAAGGCGCCACAAACTATCCCCAGATTCACGCGCTATCTCCCATATTCCTCAACACGGTCTCAACCACTGCTTGGGTGCGCGAATCAATCTCAATGTTCACGCTGTCTGCAACTCCCTTGCTCTCGATGGTTGTGATTTTCAAAGTCTCGGGGATTATGTGGAGGGCGAAGCTTTCGTCAGATACCTCTCCAATAGTAAGGGACATGCCGTCGATGGCGATGAAACCCTTCTCGAGGATGTACGGGCGGGCCCGGATAGGGTTCTCAATCAGCAGGTCCAGACCCTCTCCGCGCTCGATCCTTCCGATAATTTTCGCAGTCGCCATTACATGACCCGACAGTATGTGCCCCCCAAGCTCGTCTCCCATCCTCAGAGAACGCTCCACATTGACCATGTGATCTTGATTCAACTCCCCTAGTGTCGTACGGTTTAGGGTTTCCTCAATAGCATCGAAGCACACCTCCGTGCCTTCCATGGACACCACCGTCATACAAACTCCATCCAAGGCTACGCTTGCACCGACCTGTAGATCCTCTGAGAACCCCTTCAGGTCAATTGTTAGGGTGCGGATCCCCTCGCCATCATCTACTCTGGTGACCGGCGCAGTGCCAGCGACGATTCCGGTGTACAAGTTAGTCCTCCTCGTACGGTCCGCCTTCGGCACCCTGCCATAGGTCTAGGATCCTGGAGATGATTTTCCTCGTTCCATCGAGGTCATCTGACAGCCCTTCTACGCGAATTACCTCGACGTGTCCGTAGCCGAACTTCGAAAGCCCCTCTCGAATCGCCTCTATGGAGTGCTTCTGGTCATATCCGAGGGCGATAACATCGGGTTTCACGATCTCCAGTATCTCGAAGATATGAATCCGGGGGTGGTTTCCCGCAATGGCCCGGTCCACTGGTTTGAGTCCCTCGACCATCCTACGACGGAGATTCTGAGCCGTGATGGGCTCGTGCTTCTGCTTGCGAACGGTCTCGTCGTGCGCAACTACGACCACGAGCTCATCTCCCAGTGACTTGGCTTGCTCGAGGTAGTGTAGGTGCCCTGCATGGAGCAGGTCGAAGATTCCAACAGCCATCACCCGTACCATGATTCCAATCCTCCACAGATGTTCTCCATGTCTCAATCCTTCGCATCCATCGAACTCGTGATGTCATCCCCCGTAATCATCGGCACGCCGTGCCGCGCAGCGTAGCGCCGGGCCTCGTTCACCGGTAGCGCACCGTCACCGTCCGGATCCAGCATCTCAGCTCCAATGGTGCACGGGGTTCGCCCCGCTAGCCTAGCGATTGCCACGGCAAGCTCGGTGTGCCCCTGGCGTGTCTTCAGGCCGCCCGGCGACTCCCTACAAACGGGAATGTGTCCCGGTGTCCTGAACTCGGAGCCCAGGGCTGTGACCGCGGCATCACTCCCGAAGCCCCCCTTCATCAGATTCCGAGTCAACTCTCCGAAACGCATGGTGGTCAGAGAACGATCCTTGTCGGTAATTCCCGTGTAGGTCTCGCGGTGGTTCAGGGATAATGTGAAGGCAGACTTGGTGTCATACTGCAGATCATCGGTGATTAACTGACCGAGCACTGGATGCTCTGCCACCAGCGCCCGATGCGTGTGGATGTCCTGCAGCCAGGGAAGCCCGAACAGCTCGCCCACCTCGTTGCCGATTGCGAGGAAGAGCAGCCCCCCGCAATCCCTACGCAGCCTCCTTATCACCCCGGGGGTGGCCGCGGTTGCAGGCCACAACAGATCGGTCTCGCGTTCCCTGAAGTCCGAGTCGAAAATCATCACGGGTTTGCCAGCGGCGAAGGCAGTCACGGCCTGCTCAACGCTGGACGCCATGCTTTGCGGAGGGGCCATCGATACCCGATATTTTCGGTCGCAGCATAATATCTATGCGTGGCAGCCCCTCAAGGTCCCATGGCACCTCAAATCGAAGCCTCTTCACCAGTCAGAATCGATCTCGCTGGAGGTTGGACCGATGTCGGCCCGTATCCCACTGACTTCGGCGGCGAGGTTGTTAACTTCGCAATCAACCGTTACGTACGGGTCACGGGTGAACCCGGCAGCGAGGCGAAGGACGTTGAGAGCGTCTTCGAGGTCCCCCGGGGGTCAGGCCTAGGGACGAGTAGCGCGTTAAACGTCGCAATGGCTGCCATAATGTCGCACGGCGAGGACAAGTTTCCGGAGGAGTTGGCCGAGATGGCCTTCCAGTTGGAGGCTGACGGGGGTAACTTCTGCGGCAGGCAGGACCAATGGACCTCGGCTAGGGGGGGGTTCAACCACCTACTCTTCATCAGGGACTCGGTAGAGATAATGCCCTTCGAACCGATGAGGTCCGCTATGGCATGGCTGCGCAAGCACCTGCTTGTCGCGTACTCTGGAACCAGCCGCCGTTCTGGTGAGATCCAAGACTCCGTTTGGGGGCGTTACTCAGGGGGTGATGAATCAGTCATCAATGGACTCCACAGAATACGTGCTGCAGCACGCCCGATGGCCACTGGCCTACAGCAGGATCGCAGAGAACTCGTGGTACATTCCCTCAAGGAGGTATGCGAGGGGGTCGACATGATTGATGCCTCTCTGCACGACCCCTTCAGGGGCGTAGTCGAACCGTTGCTCGAGAGTGGCTCCCTAGCTGCTTGGAAGGCACTGGGCGCTGGTGGCGGCGGATGTGCCGCCCTCCTCTGCTCCCCATCGGGCAGAGACGACGCCACAATCTCCATCGAGGCAGCTGGCTGGGAGCTCATCGAGTGGGACTACGACGACGAGGGCGTGCAGATTACCGGTTGAGTCGCAACGTCCGAATCCTCAAACAGGACCATGGACCCGTGGGCATATGAGCGGATGCCGTGCCCTCTTCACTTCCTTCGTGGTGCTCGCACTAGTCGCCCCGCTCACTGCTTCCTCCATCGCACCCGAACCGAATGAGAGGGGTGGCTACGACGTCGATGGCGAGTGGGTAGCGAGCGTAGAGTCCGAAATCCATGCCTCATGGTGGCTGCACTGGAGCCGAGACAAGGACGCAAACTCCCTCGATGACCGACTCGAGTGGCTGATCGAGCAGCCTGTAGGGGTCCAGCAGGACTGGTGGCGGCGCGCACCTCCGGGCAGCGCGAGGGTCTTCGTGGACTACGACCACCATCCCTCCGACGCAGATGTACGCGCAATTGAGGAGCTTGGTGCTGAAGTCACTTTCAGGGCGAAGTACCTCGATACCGTGGCAGCAATAGCGCCCTTCGAAATCCTCCTTGACCCGAAGGGGGTGCGCGCCCTGCCTGGTGTGGTGATGGTCGAGGACCTAGGGCTGGCCGAGCCCGACATGCACGAGGCGGTGCCCACGATGGGCGTCGATAACGTCTGGATGGACCTCGGGCTGGATGGGACGGGCTCCGTAATCGCGGTCTTGGACACGGGGATCAAAGGCGACCACGAAGGCCTCAACGACATGGATGACGACCCCTTTACCTGCCTCGACGACCCCCCTGACCCACTCGACCCTAACCCGGAACCGATACCGAGGGACTGCGACCCCAAG
>JAPYUP010000003.1 GCA_029940695.1 Candidatus Thalassarchaeaceae archaeon | reverse complement strand
TGGAGGGTGGATGAGCAATGTGGACTCGTAAGGCAGCCATCATGCTGGCAGGGGGAGTCAGCCTCATCCTAGTGGGTATGATGATCTCCAACTTTCAACTGATGATCATCGGTCTGACTTTCATCTCTTTCATTTCCATCAACGGTTGGATAGAAGGGCATTCGACCCTCGAAATCACTCGGTTCGTGCCGCATTCCAACGTCTATAAGGGTGATTTGATCGATGTGACCTTGACCATCTCCAACAACTCTTACAAGAGGACGCAGCAACTCGAAATCTTCGACAACGTGCCCCATAAGATGAAACTCAGGCACGGCATAAACCAGATGCGCCTGAACCTCGGTCCCGGCCAGACGACGAAGATCGAGTACAAGCTCCGCTGCCCACTGCGTGGACACTACACCATCGGGCCCATCTCGGTGCGCTACCGCAACGCCTTCGACCTATTCGTCAGTGAGTCGAAGATCGATGACATATGCAACATCACCGTGTTCCCACAGATTAGAGAGATTGAGGACGCCATGCTTAGGGCCGACGTCCCGAAGATGTACACCGGAGCGACCACGCTGAGGACACCGGGCCCTGGAATGGAGTTCTACTCCCTGAGGGAGTACCTGTCCACCGACCCACTGCGCTCGATTAACTGGAAGGCCTACGCGAGAACGGGCGATTTGATGGTCAACCAGAAGACGAGAGACGCGGTGACTGACGTGTTCGTCATCCTCGACACGAGGGAGGTCAGTAGAATCGGCACCGTCCTGAAGAATCCCCTGGAAATGGGCACGGTTGCCGCATCGTCGATATCCAACCACTTCCTCAAGCGTAAGGATTCGGTAGCCCTCGTGACCTACGGGAGTAAGATGGACTACCTCCCTCCCGACACTGGCGACAAGCAGCACTACAAGATTCTGAGCAGGCTTGCTTCGGTGACTGCCACGGGGTCCATGCCCCTTCAAGCAGTTACCAACGCCCTCGCACCCAGAATAAGCCGAGGCTCACCAGTCTTCATCATCAGCAGCCTAGAGGGAGACGGTACCACCCTACCTGCAATCCGAAACCTGTCCGGCAAGGGTCACGAGGTAATCGTGCTGTCACCCAGCAGCATCGACCTGGAGCGACTCGTCAGCAGGATTCCGAGGATGTCCTACGAGGTCCTCAAGCTCGAGCGCCAGAACAGGCTAACCGCGGTCTCGGGATTTGGGGCCATGGTGATCGATTGGATGCCCGAGGTAGAACTCTCGCAGGCGCTGTTGCAGTCGAGGGGAGTATAGGTGAGAGCATGACCATGGAGAAGAAGAGCCACGAAGTTACAGAGACCCTCCATATCCCGGCACTGCGGAGGAAGTGGCAGATTCTTGCTCTGCAGCTTATCTCGACGGCTTCGCTGTTCTCCCTCCTGAAGAGGATGAGCGAGATCTACGGCCCTTGCAGCGATCAGTTCATCATCGACCACAGCGCGACCTCATGGTGCCCCTCCTACGAGCACACGAGGGGCTTGATGTGGCTTTCCAACCAAGGTGATTTACTGATTCCTGATATCCTATTGGGACTCGGGCAAACGGGACTCGCCTCGTTTTTCGGACCGCTGGTAATCTGCGTGGCAGCAACCGTGGCATGGGCCCAACTGCGATCCCAGAGTCAAGAGTTCCAGACTCAAGTCCAACGGGGCGTCATAATCGGATTCGTCGCTTGGATGTTCGTACCATTCGTGCTCTTCTGGGTCATCGCGATGGTGTTCAACGGCCCTCACATCCCATTCGGCCACGAGGACGAGGCACTGAACCACCTAGACGTGCTCTTCTCTCCCTTCGGCTTCGTATTCGAGCTAGTCTTCCTAGGAATCGTCTTCGCTCCCGTGCTCGCCGGGCTCGTGGGAATTTGGGGACTTTCGAAGAGACCGATATCATGGGCAATTGGATACTACCTCGTAGTCATCAGCATCCATGCAGTGCTGACCTTCGAGCCAATCGTCACCGAGGTCGATGTTGGACTTCGGGCCCTCCCCAGCCAGATCGGCGAGGGCACAACGTTCGGAGGACTGATTTCTCCGTTTGCATCATCCCTCCTTGGAATCGCAGTGCTGATGCTGGTCTTCCTGGAGTCTGGCTCCGCGGCCATCAACCACCTCGAATACGCCGCCTCCCTACCTGAGGACACCAAGAGGAACGCCGAGTACGTGAAGCAGTTCAACAACGTCGTGAACGCTCACTTGGTGCACATGTCCGTTGTAATCACGCTCGTGGCCCTCACTACTGCGCTCGCCCTCGCCTTCGATGACCTAATGATCTCGTTCGTCGGCGTCCTAGAGGGAACACAGTGGACTGGACAGGTCAAGGAGTCCCTTGAGTTACAGATGACCTACGGGAAAGTCATATCGGCCAGTCTTTTCCTACTGGTAGTCGCCGGAATGCGCTTTGTAGTGCCATGGCAGAGTATCGTTGGGTACCTCGAATCCAGCATCGCCAAGTTGCGCGCCTGAGCCCCCTTCACAATTGCATCCTTACTACCAGCTTGCCCAGCGAGGTCGCGAGTATGGGAACGAGAATCACTAGGCCGCACGCGGTAGCAATCATCGCCGTTCCACCAAGCCACTGTTCGAGAAAGTATGCTATCTCGGGGGCAGCGATTACCGCACCCGCGGCGAACAGTATGAGCGAGCCCCTGTCGATCCATGGGGAGAAGCTACGGACACTCACTTCGCTACGTTCTGGCAGTGACCCTACCCCAGCCATACTTCGATGGCCGGGGCCATGGACATCAATTCACCGGAAGAAGCGATGCTCACAGGTATACGTGGGTTCAAGCCGAGGTCCTTGCGGGGTGAACCATGGGCTCCCCTCTGATTATTGAGACCTGCAGCAGGTGCCGCTCAGACGCCGTCGTACATCAGGCATACAGCGGACAGCATCTCTGTGGCAGGCATCTCGCCTCGTCTATCCGGAAACGGACATCGAGGGAGCTGCGCCTCCAGCTCGAGTTGCCCAAGGACGCCCGTCACGAAGACGGCTCGCCCTATCGCATCCTCGTCGCAGTATCGGGTGGTAAGGATTCGGCGGTTCTGCTCACCATGATGGTCGACATCATCGGACGCCGCCGCGACATCGAGCTCATCGCCGGGTGCGTGGACGAGGGCATCGACGGCTACCGCGCACCCTCGCTCGAGTGCGCCAGAGAGTTGACTGGGAGCTTGGGAATCCGCTTCGAGACGCTGGGCTACGAGGACATGGGCTACGGGCGCATGGACGAGGTGGTGGGCAAGATGCCAGCGATGGGGGAGAACCATGTCGAGGCCAAGGGCCTGATGCCTTGCTCGTACTGCGGAGTGTTCCGCCGCCAGAGCCTCAACGCGCTGGCCAAGAAGGTCGACGCAGACGTAATGGCTCTGGGTCACAACCTCGACGACATGGCTCAATCCATACTGATGAACCTCCAAAAGGGGGAGATCGACCGCTCGGTCAGGCTAGCTCCGCACACACGGATGCCCATTGACGGAATCGCCCCCCGAATTGTCCCACTGCGCTGGATACCCGAGCAGGAGATCCACGCCCACGCCATTCAGATTGGACTTCCGTTCTACCACGGGGAGTGCCCTCACGCACCCGGCGCAATGCGCCAGCAAAGCCGGGCTGTGGTAGCCAAGCTGGAGTCGCAGACCCCCGGTGCGCGCCACGGCCTTCTGCACTCGCTCGACCAGATTCGCGCCCTACATCACGAGGTCCATCCAAAGGCCAAGAACGAGGTCAACCGGTGCGCTGAGTGCGGTGAGATTACGAGTAAGGACATCTGTCAGGCCTGCACGATGAGGCAGTGGCTGCTGTCAGAATCTTCCTGAAGCAGTTCCTAGGGACTGATTCGGCTAGATGATGTTCTCGATGATCTCTTCGAGGTCCTGGCCGCTCCCGCAGTAGTAGCACCTGACCTCCAACGGGTCTCGGCTGATTACGCACAGCCTCTGTGGCAGGGGCTCGCGGGCGTTCTTAGTGATGCAGTTAGAGAACGAACAGTTGGCGATGTTGACCAGGTCGTCAGCGAGCTCTACCTTCAGCTTCTCAGCTACCGCGTGGTTGCGAATGATGGCGATGCTGGCAGTCGGAGCAATCAGGGCCAATCTGTCCAGTTCCTCCTGGTTCAGCTCCCGGTCCTCAACCTTGAGGACGTCCTTGCGACCTAGCTTGTCGCTGGGCACGTTCATCACTAAGGACACGGGGGTCGTCCTAGTCATGTCTATTCGCAGCATTTGGATGACTTGAAGGGCGTGGCCAGCGGGGATGTGGTCGACGACTGTTCCGTTGCGAATAGCAGTAACCCTACGCATCTCGGTCATCACTTCACCTTCTTCGGCACGTCGACGCCGAGGCTTCTGCAGAGCAGCGCCATGCGGGTCGGGACTCCATTGAAGGCCTGCTGGAAGTAACGAGCGTAATCCGTGGAATCAACGCTGGAATCAATCTCGTTCACCCTTGGAAGGGGATGCATCACTGCCATACCTTCCTTGGCCCCCGCTAGGTCAGAGGCTGTCAGCTTGTAGATCCCGGCTACCTTGGTGTACTCGTCCTCGTCTGGAAACCTCTCCTTCTGAATCCTAGTCATGTAAATCACATCCGCAACATCAATCTGGTCATAGAGCGAGTCGGTCTCTGTGACCATGGCCCCGTGGGCTCGGAGGTCCGAGACGATTTCGACCGGCATCCTCAGCGTGCTCGGTGATACTAGGGTGAGACTGGCTCCGAAGCGAACTAGAGCGTGTGAGAGGCTGTGGACAGTGCGTCCGTAGCGCAGGTCTCCCACGAGGACCACGTTGAGCCCCTCGAGCGAGTCGTGGGCCTGGCGGATTGTGAACAGATCGAGGAGGGTTTGCGTGGGGTGGTTCCCGGCGCCATCTCCTGCGTTCAGAATCGGTATCTCGACGGCATCGGCACTGTATTGGGCGGCTCCCTGGCGGGGGTGGCGGATTGCTGCCACGTCGGCGTAGCCGTCAATCATCTGCATGGTGTCGTAGAGTGTCTCGCCCTTGGCAACGGAGGTCCCAACGGAGCTGAAGTTGATTACTGAGCCCCCAAGGCGCTTCATTGCGGTCTCAAAGGACATCCTAGTCCTTGTTGAGTTCTCGAAGAACATGTTCGCCAGCACCCTGCCCTCGAGCAGTGGTAGGTGGAAATCTCCCTTAGCGACAGGAACAAGACGCTCAGCGGCGTCGAGAATCGAGATAATCTCATTGTTGGTGAGATCGTCCATCGTCACTACGTCGCCCATGCCTCTCCTGCCCCACGCGGCGGCGCCCCTCTCATATGCCTTACCATCGGCATTGAATCACGATTTGACGCCATACCGGCGTCTTGATGAGGAACATGCCGTCCCCGGGGCTCGATGATAATCAGCCGGACCCCCGTCAGGGTCTCGTTCTGCGGCGGTGGCACCGACGTAGACGAATTCGCCTTCGTCGAGCCGTCAGGGGGCAGGGTGACCTCAATAGCCATGGATCGGCATGTGTACGTAACACTCAACCCGAGGTTCGACGACAGCATCAGAGTCTCGTACTCCTCAATGGAGATCGTCGACGCCCTCGACGACGTGCAACATGACCTCGTAAGGGAAGCTATGCGCCTCACCGGAGTCATCTCTGGGGTGGAGATCACCACCATCGCGGACATACCAGGTCGTGGCACCGGACTGGGCTCCTCGTCATCGGTGACAGTTGGGCTGCTCAACGCGCTGCACGCCTTCGCAGGAAGACAGGCATCCAAGGACCAGTTAGCGGAGGAGGCCTGTCACATCGAGATAGACGTCCTCGGCGCCCCCATCGGCCGCCAGGATCAGTACGCCGCCGCCTTCGGCGGGGCCAACTCGATCAGCTTCGGCCCCGACGGTGTCCTCATCGAGCCAGTCGGACTCAGCGACCAGACCATCGACACCATCCGAGACGAGTTCACTCTGGTCTACACCGGCCTCACACGCAGCGCCAGCAGGGTGCTCGACGAGGCATCGGTCGACTCCAACGACAAACTCGCCCGACTGCGCGCTATTAGATTGCAGGCGGACTTGGCACGAACGATGCTGGAGTCAGGAGAACTCACGGCTCTTGGCGCACTCCTCAACGAGGCGTGGCTCAACAAGCGTGGCATCTCGCCCAGCGTAAGCAACACTGAGATTGACGCTCTGTATGACCTCATCATGGGCCTAGGTGCGAGCGGTGCCAAGCTCCTGGGCGCCGGGGCCGGGGGCTTCTTTCTGGTCCACGGCCATGCCAGCCTCAGGGATAGGCTCACCCAAGAGTTGGGACCTGCTATTGGGCTCTTGCCCCTAGGCATTGATTTCGATGGCTCAACAATCATCCATGGCGGCGGGTCATAGGTGGAAAAGATGGACCGTTCTGCCATAGTCTGCTTTGTGCTGTGTTTCATAATGTCTTCATCGACAGTTCTGGTGGTTCAAGACACCAGTCGAGACGACCCTCCATTGGATGACTCCTACACTTTCCAATCCTCGACCGCCTACAACGGGAATTACACAATCCAGGGACAGGCATTCCTGAACTTCAGCGCGCCCATCGCTGCAAGCTCCTCGTTGTCAGCTACGTGGTTCGCACAGGCGACCGTGTCCGATGACTACGGCACAGGCCTGCTTGAGAACCAGTCACTCGGTCTCAGGGCGCAGATTGATCTATATTTAGGCGACTCCGATGGTTGGGTAGATTCCTCGGAAGCGGACAACTTCGCCGCCATGGTAGCCTCGGCGAGGAACTGGACAGATGCTGCTGTAGGCGGCTGCTGCACATTCGACTATATTCCTATGAACGCACCTTCAGGCAACGAGGTTTCCGTGGTGTCACCTTTGACCGGACCAGTCAATGCTACGAACGGAACTTGGGGCTGGTCCGAGTCAGCGGACTTGACCGGTGTGACCGACGGCCGGACCATGAGGGTACTCGATCTTCCTAGAGTCGGTGCTCTCATCGAAGAGTTGCCACTCAGCATCACCCTGCCCGAGAATTGGGAAGTCCAGTTCAGTCCAATGATCGAGATCTTCAGCGGCGAGCCGCGGAACTTCACCGTCAATCGCACCCAAGCGCCCGTGGCCTACAACATCCGAATCACCATTGGCGAGAATTTTCCACCTTCGATATCTGCATCGAGATTCCCAGCCACCTCCTCTTCCGTTGCCCTCGATAGACCTTCGTCGTTCTCCGCTGTGTGCAACGATGGGCCCTTGGAGTCACCAGTCATAGAGTGGTCCGTGAGCAAGGACGAGTCACTTATCACTACGTTCCAGAACCCGTGGTTTGAGTTCTCTCCCGCTGATCACGGCTTCTCCCATGGCGATGTCGCGAGCGTAGCCGCAACGTGCACCGACTCCCATGGGATGGCTTCGCACTGGTACGACAACGTCGGAATCGATGGCGTCCCACCGGAGTGGACCGGGGGCCTGTTGGTCGACACCGACTCCGAGCAGCGAGTGCATGACCTCTCTAAGTACGTCATTGAGGTGGATGCCGGCAGTGAGTTGGTCTTCGATGTCAACGGCTCCGACGAACTGGGACTTCCCGTGAAGCTGGAGCTGTTCACGAACATCTCCGAGGGCTGGAGGCAGTACGGTGTTCAGCAGAAGACCTTTCAGTTCACAGCAAATCAGGGTGCCGGGGTGAATGGGGCCCATCTCAGCATAGACGAGAGGCACCAATCCAAGGACCCCACCATGCTGAGCATGCTCCTACAACTGTCTGACGATGCGGGAAACATCGCTTTCCAAGAGTGGGTCATCAGGGTCTTGGATGCAAGCCCCCCAACTATCATAATGGACGTAGCGGTGGATGGGATCCTGTTCGAGCCAGATGACGAGATCCACGAGAACGACGCAATCCTACTGGTATTCTCGAAGTCGTTTGATGACCTCGATGCTATCGAAAACCTCACCTGGTCAGTCTCCCTAGATGGTGTAGACTTGGTAACCAATGGGGGTTGGTCCAGCATCGAGACTATTGAGCTTGAGAACACCTCCCTCGGCCTCGGTGGCCACGAGGTGATTGCGACGGCTACCGACTCCTCCGGCAACACCAGGACGGAGTCGTACGAACTCACCGTTCACCCGACGAAAGGAGCTCATCTCATCGTCATCGAAAAGTCGCACTCAGGTGGGGTCGACATAGGGAGCAGTATGACCTTCACTGTCCTGATTGAGAACCAGGGCTCCGACCCGGCCTTTGCGAGGGTTTGTCTCGAGGGTAACTGCAGCAGGTACGAGAACTTCCCAGGTGCCACGCTGGAAGACGGTGCGACCTCTTCTACCATCAAATTCGAGTTTGTCCCCGTTAACGAAAGTCTCGAAGGCCTCCAAGTCGAGTGGGACAGCGCCATTGCCGGAACCAACGGCGTCATCCCACTGGAATACAGCATTAATCAGGGCACCCTAGCGAGTGAGGGCTCCCAGTCGGGCGCATTGGTCGTGGCCTTTCTGCTCACCATCGCCATGCTGTACGCCATAGGGAAATCGTCTGCGGATTCGTGATTTCGACATCGCGCAGCCTACCGCATACCTATTGACCCCCTCAGTGACACCAAATGGTGTGGTCATGCTTCCAGACTACCCCGATAGGGTCATCGCAGAACATCACAGACGCGTGGAGATAGCAGCCTTAGCGGGGACTTTGCTGCTAGTGGCTACTGGAGCATGGTGGCTACTGGAATCGATGGACAGCGAGTCCGACTCGTTGTTGAGACTCGGACCTGTGGTGTTGATGTTCTCAGCAGCGGTCTTGCTGCCCGACCTAGTTGAGTTCGGCCCGATGGAGCGCTCGAGAATCGCCACCGTAGGAAACGTGACATGGCCACCTCTGCTCGCTTTCACGGCGATACAGCATAGCCGGGGTGCCGAATTGCTGCCCCTAGTCATCATGCTCATCATCGTCCTCGCGTTGTGGTGGTCTTCTCAGTTGATTCTAGGTGCGACCCTCGAGTCGCGACATTGGAGGGGGCTGACCTCCCTCGCCGGCCTCGGTATCGCGCTGCCCGTCCTCTCTTCGACAACCAATCCATTGGCTTGGGGAATCGTCGTCGTCCCTTCACTGGCTACCATTGTCCCGGATTTGTGGGCCAAGGACGACCTTCACGACGAACGCAAGGAGTTTCGCTCGCTCCTCAAGGAGTCAGAGGTGCGCCTGCTGGAGCTCCAATCTAAGAATCCCAGTATGCAGCAGCCTGCCTCGCTGCTCAAATCCGCCCGCGAGGAGGGTTGGGACGACCCTGAGAGGGGTATGCTGATGCTTGCAGAGGCAGAGCGCGAGGCAGAACGCATCCTCGCCTTGAGCGAGGATCTCGGAGCAATCCGTGACGACGCCAAGGAGGCCATCGAACGTGCGGAACGCGTATCCGATATCCCAAAGGGACCCAGACGTTTCTACGACCTCGCATCTAGGGAGGCAGAACACGGCTCGCTGCGTGAGGCCGAGCAACTCTTGCGCACGGCCAAGGCCAAGGCGAATCAGATTGAGGAGCACTGGCGCGCCGCGGCCGACGCTATCACCGAGGCCGAGGCGGCAATTGGCAGCGAGAGCGGGCACATGGTCGAGAGCGTGCGGGCCATCCTGAGTGCGGCCAAGGAGACTATGGACAACGAGGAGCCCGAGGAGGCTCTCGCCATCGTATCCTCGATCGCGGCTCATATGGATAGCATAGGGGACATTCACGACGAGGCAACGAAGGCGCTTGACGACGCCGAGCACGCTATGGTTGCAGCAGAGGGCGACCTTCCAGTCAAGAGCACCGAGCAGCTCGCTGAGGCCAAGCAGGCCATGGAAGCAGGCAACGCAGCCTTGGCAAAGGGACTTGCAGACAGTATCTCGAGAGAGATTAGGCTGATCTCCGATGCCATGAAGGAGACCCAGAGGGCGCTTCGGCAGAGGAAGCAGATCGAAGATAGGTTCCCCGAAGGCGAGGCGAGGTCAGCATGGGACGAAAGGCTCGATTCCGCTGCATCGTTGGCAGATGAGAGGAAATGGGTCGACGCCGCCGAGTCCATGGGTCACTTGACTTCAGACCTTGAGGCGTTTGAATCTGAGCGCAACGAGGCCAAGAATCTGCTCGACTTCCTTCAAGAGGATTGGCTGACGCTGAGGAAACGACTTGACTCTTCAAGCATCGGCCCTGGCGACAGTGGCAGGATGAAGGCCGAGAAGGCCATCGCAGATGCCGAACAGGCTCTGGAGGGTGCGGAGCTGCAGACATGCCTCGAGGCTTTGGGAGTAGCCGATGCGGCCATCGAGTCACTAAGGCGAAGGGCATAGGTGGACAGATGCGAATCGAGGCAGTGGCACTGACGATCAGCTTGGCACTTCTCCTGGCTACTATGGCAGGCTGCACCGGCATATCGGACGACGACGATGACGGCATTTCGAACGCAGACGACAACTGCTTGGAGGCCCAAAACTTCGATCAGGTCGATACTGATGCCGACGGACTTGGGAACGCCTGCGATGATGATGACGACGGTGACGGAGTCGCCGACTCGGATGATGCGCTTCCCCTTGACCCCGGGGAGACTACCGACATGGATGGTGACGGTAAGGGAGACAACTCGGACGGCGATGTTGATGGCGACGGAATCGGCAACGGCAATGACGCATTTCCCTCGGACACGAGCGAGAGTGTGGACACCGATGGCGATGGCATTGGGGACAACGCCGATGATGACGATGACGGCGACGGCATCGCCGACGCTTCAGACCCCTTCCATCTTACTCCAGCAACATCTCTGGACTCCCCTGGACCGTTCATAGTGGGGACCGACGACTTCACTTTCACAGGAAGCACAGGCATCGAGATAACGGTTCAAGTCTGGTTTCCCACTGCCGATTTAGAGGGAGAGGAGGTAATCTACGACAATATTTACCCTGGAGGGGCGTGGGATAGCGCAACCCCTGATTGCTCGCAGACCCTCCCAGTGGCATTATACAGTCACGGAACTGGGTATGGACTCAGGTGGATGTCCGCCTTCCTAACCGAGAGGCTGGCAAGCCACGGATTCCTTGTCATCGCTCCCGATCACGTGGACGACACACTCTTCGACTCAGACAACGCTAAGTTGTATCAGACCCTTCTCAGACGGCCAGTCGATCTCTCTGACACTTTCGACTGGATGGTGGAAAAATCAGAGGGAAAGAGGGAATTCCAGGGTTGCATTGACCCTAGTTCGGGCTATGCCGTCATGGGTCACTCCGGGGGGGGTTACACGGCTCTGACTGCCTCTGGAGCAACCATTTCCATCGATGATCTCGAGGCTGACTGCGGAACTGGCATCGATTTCTACTGCTCGATGCGTGACACTTGGCTGGAGTCTCACCCAGGTTCGGATACCATCGATCTCAGTGACGACAGAATATGGGCTACAGTCGCTCTCGCTCCGTGGGACGCATTCGTCTTGGGAACCGGACTAAGGATGGTTCAAACCCCCACGCTGGTCCTAACAGGTGATGCCGATGCTACGACTAACCTGTCAATGGTTATGGCCATCGTAGGGAACCTCGAAGACCCATCTGCCCTATTCGGGGTGTTGAAGAACGCCGGACACTACCACTTCTCACCTATCGGATGCGACGCTTATGGCTGCGATGGCCTGCTTAATCTCAGCATCTCCAAGGAGCTTACGAACGAGGTAGTCACGCTCTTCCTAGCCCAGCAACTCCAATGGCCCGGTTCCAGCGATATCGAGATGCCCGATTCGGAACATCTGGAATGGCAGTGATGGGCCACCGTCGCGCTCAATTACCCGCATGCATTCGCTATGCCCCGGCGGATATGGTCTAGGGGCTATGACTGCAGGTTCCCAACCTGCCAACGCGGGTTCGATTCCCGCTATCCGCACCATTAACGCAGTCTATCGAAGTACGTGATGCAGGCAATACTCATTCAGCCAATTTGCTTATATCGCAAATGCCGATGATAATCGTCTTATGGACCAAACACTGGACCTGCAGGTTGCCGCACTGATTTTCTTGGCCGGCACACGATGCCTCGTCACCGGTGAGTTCGCTGGTGACGTTGAGACGATGAGTGACAATGAAGAGGAACTGGACGAGCCAGCGCCAATTTTCCCCATCGCAATCGAATTCCCCTATTCCCGTCCAAACCTGTCTGAGTTGGGGTTGTGACTCACTGGAATTGTCAAATCTTCTCACCATGTCAGTCAAAGGCGAGGGCGGTCATCGAGGCACTATGAATGGCGTTTCCGCCGTGCGCGTGCTCACCTTGTTCGCAATCGCCTCCTTGGCCGTGGGAGGCTGGCTACATCAGACTGATGAGGCTGATTCCGTTTCGGAGGAAACAAACGAATTCAATTTCGATACTGCCATGACTGCCGAATCAGGGGATTCGGACGATGAAGCGGAAGGGGCACGAGCGCCGATCCCAGAAGCCGAATCCGATGATTCCACCAGCACCTTCTCGGATCTGTCGTTCGGGTTGATTGCTGGGGGGGCGGGAACACTCGGCTCCCTAACAATCGCGGCAACTGTTTCCGAGGCGATTCGCGTGACGGTCCTCGTTGCACTATTGGCTCCGATGCTTGCAATGAGGGGGAACGGCGACGACCTACTGACTAGGGGCCGCATCCTAGGATATCTCGAGGGCAACGCCGGCATCCACTTCTCGGCCCTGAGGGACGCACTCGGGCTAGCTAACGGAGTCACTGCGTACCACTTGCATGTGCTCGAATCTCAGGGTGGGGTCATCTCCTGGAGGGATGGCAAGCTCCGGCGCTATGCCATCGCTTCCCTTTCTCGCGAAGAGATCGGAAGAATCAGGAATCCCATCATTGGAACGCGCCTCGCAATACTGGAGGCCATCGCCAATTCTGGCAACGTTGGGATTTCTGGCACCAAAGTCAGGAAGAAACTGGAGATTTCACGGCAACTCTTGAGTCACCACATTAGGGAATTACGCAACGCTGGAATGGTGGAGGCGGCCGCCGAAGCGCGACGTCCACCTTGGAGACTCTCCGAGGCAGGCCAGTTGGCCCTGCTGTCTTCCCTCAGTGTTTCGAGTTCCGAGGCAGCAACTTGAGTCTAGATGATGAACCCTATTTGTCCAATCATCATACCAACCGCTTGATATGAGGTGCGATTGCCCACAGTTCCATGGATAACCGAACCACTAACGCGATACTCATTCTTGTCGTGCTGCTGAGCGCAGGATGCTTGGAGGCTGTCGAAGAAATAATCGAGGACATCGACCAGACGATAGACGCCCTCGAGGGTGACTACCCGCAACTGGAAATGCCCGAGCGCACTCGCTCCTCCCCAGCCCTGCACAGCTATGATGCCTGCGAGACCCTCCTCGAGGACCTGCAGCGGGCTGTCTACGAGGAGATGATCGTCTCCCTAGACCAGGAAAGCTACTGGCATTGGGCCACCGAGCCTTGGAGGACCGGCATCTGGGTCGAGGACATCGCCTTCGACGGCGGCGTTCCGGTGGCTGAGATGGCAGCTGACGATTCTGCGGCATCCCAGTCAGGCAGCGAGGCGCCCAGTTCGCGCGAGGGAGAGTTCTCTGGGACGAACAACCAGGAGGCAGGCGTTGATGAGGCGGACTTCCTCAAGACAGATGGCTACCACATCTACATGTTGAACGGGCAATTGCTGCTGATAATGGGGGTTCCCGAGTTCGGCAACCTGACACTCGAATCAAACCTCACCATCGAGGGAAATCCCACTCAGATGATGATTGACGGCGATCGATTGGTCATCGCCTCCTCGATATACTACTGGAGCCTGCCCGATGACAGCGAACTCAGGAATGTCATGGCAGAGGATGTCACGGTCACCTCGGAGAAGGGCAAGGAGGACTACTCGTACACGTACATGCGAGTCCAGAACCTCGTGAAGTACACAGTCGTTGACATCACCGACCGCACCGCTCCCAGCATAGAGAGGGAGCTGTATATCGAGGGCGATTACCACACCGCTAGAATGGTGGACGGTACGGTTCGCTCGGTAACGCACCTGTGGACGTATTTCGATGGGATCCGGACTTGGGTCGAACTTCCCTCTGAGTACTGGGCTGAGGACGACATCGACAAGAGGATGGACATGTGGAACGAGAGCATGAACGCGACGATCCTGCACAACGAGCAGGCCATCGCAGCTCTAACCCTAGACGACTTCGTGCCTCACATCTACGAGATGAGCGATAGTGAGCTCAAGATGCACCCACTCACATACGAGCAATGCACTGAGTTCTCAGCCAGCGCCGACAGCGCCGGACGGGGTTTCACTACCATCATGACCATACAGATGCTCAGTGACAACGTTTCGCTCGAGGTCGATCACATTACCTCCACGCGGGCTCACGTATACGCCTCACAGGACACCCTGGTTCTCGCTGAACCCGCTAATGACTGGTGGTGGTTCTGGCGGAACTCGGGCTGGGATGACACGACAAATATCCATTCCTTCGACATAAGCGATGCCAATCACACCACCTACTCCGCTTCAGGACGAGTGAACGGCACAGTGCAAGACCAGTTCTCCATGAGTGAGTACGAGGGCTCGATTAGAGTGGCCTCTACCTCCGACCTATGGGGAAGATGGTGGCTTTCGGCCGAACTGGATGAGAACGGCGAGCCGATATGGACCGGCCCCAGCAATCAGGTGACCATCTTGCAGGACGATGACGAAGGATTGCTCTCCCAAGTTGGCTTCATCGGGAGCATCGCCGAGGGCGAGACCATTTGGAGCGCTCGCTTCGTTGGCGAACGCGGATACCTAGTGACTTTCATGAACATGGACCCCCTTTGGGTCCTCGACCTCTCCGACCCGACCAATCCCTACGTCATGGGCGAGCTCGAGGTTCCCGGCGTCTCGACCTACATCCATCCCGTTGACGAGAACACCCTGCTAACTATCGGCATTGCGGGCGGCGAGGATGGCACCGGCTTGGACTGGTCGACCACCCAAGTCTCGCTGTTCGATGTCAGTGACCCCAATGCACCCACACTGTCCGACAGCATACCGTTGACGCCGGCCTACACCGACGAGAACTGCGAGGAAATCCGCTCCTGCGGCTGGTCGTGGTCATACTCCGAGGCCACCTACGAGCACAAGGCCTTCACCTACTGGGCACCCGAGGCACTCCTGGCCGTGCCCCTGTCCACGCATAGGTACGTGTACGACGAGATCGAAATCGACGGCAGGGTCTACTCGTACTCCGGCTACCAGTTCGTCTCGATGCTCAAGATGATCAACGTGGACGCTGAGAACGGCACGCTCTCGACTCACGGGGAGGTTGAGCACTCCGGCTTCTACAATGAGGACGGCCTGTCTTCGTGGTGGTCAGGAACGACTAGCATCCGCCGCTCGATCTTCATGGGGGACTACGTGTACGCATTCTCGGCGGCTGGCGCAACCGTCCACCGCACCGACGACCTGCAGTTGATGGTGGAACTGGATCTTCCTGGCAACGAGCCCATGTCATACGGCTATGTGGGAGAACCGGTTGCAGTGGATGCCGAGGGCGACGTGGAGGTCGCAGAATCCTCCACCACCGAAGACGAACGCAGTGACGATGACGCCTGATTCTCACGCGAAGCGCAGCGCCCTTCCAACCGACCCCGGCTCAACTAGTATCTCTCCACTATTGGGGCCTCCAGCAGTGCGGCTGTGCACGATGGTCCCGTCAACTACGGTGCATACGGGCCAGCCTGTGAGTGGAATCCCCTCGTACGCCGTCCATCCCACGCGGGTCCAAGTGTCCGCATCCGAGATCGTCCGACTCGATTCCATGTCCACGAGTACCAAGTCGGCATCCATGCCCTCCTGAAGTCGGCCCTTGCCCTGAATCTCGTATACTCTGGACGGCCCTTCGCACATCCATCGCACGACGTCAGGGATCGAGCACTTGCCATCGGCGGCGTGTGTCAGCATCACTGGAAGCGAGGTCTCTACCCCTGGCATGCCGGCGTGGGCCTTGGGAAAGCCGAGTGCTTTGTTCTCGAGGGTGTGCGGCGCGTGGTCGGTAGCGATGCAGTCTATCGTCCCGTCACTGAGCCTGTTCCACAGTGCGTCACGATCCTCGCTGTAGCGGATGGGTGGGTTCATGATCAGGCGAGTATCGCGCTCTGCCACGTCATCCTGATCGAAGGTCAGGTGCTGCGGGCAGACTTCGGTGGTGACGAGATCACTCTTGTTGCCAGCCAGCCAGTCGGCCTCCAGAGCGCTGGTCAGATGGAGAATGTGGAGGCGGTGATCGTGATCGTTAGAGAGTTTCGAGGCTCGCTGAGTGGCAATCAGTGCAGTTTCGCTATCGCGCCACTCCGCATGTGCAGCAACGTCAGTTCGTTCTTCGAAGTTGGGCCGACGTTCCTTGAGCCTGCCTTCGTCCTCTGCATGTACGGCGATGACGCCAGCGGTTTGAGAGAAGATCATCTCCAATGCTGATTGATCGTCAACCAACAGATTACCGGTGCTGCTTCCCATGAAGACCTTGATGCCGCAGACGCCTTCCTTCGGTCCCGGCTCGTCAGCAGTCCCGACAGCTGCTTGCAGCTCCCCGAGGTTGTCAGAGGTCGCTCCGATGAAGAAGCCGTGGTGAGTGACCGCATTGGTAGCGGCAGAGCCTAGCTTGGCTCGCATCGCTTCCATGCTGGTAGCAGAGGGGACATTGTTGGGCATGTCGAGGAAGGCTGTGACTCCACCAGCCGCAGCGGCCATGCTGCCGCTGCCTATGTCCTCCTTCTCGGGTTGACCAGGCTCCCTGAAGTGGACCTGGGGGTCGATAGCCCCAGGTAGCAGGTGCAGGCCTTCGCCATCGATGACGACTTCGCCCTCGCGCGGTGTAAGGCCTCCTCCCGGCGCGATTGCTTCGATTACGCCTGCGGTAGAGCGAAGGTCCCCAAGGGCCACCTTACTGTCGAACACCATCTCGGCGTCGCGAATCAGCAGTGACTGCCCCATGCCCTCTCCATCGACAGCCGGGCATGGGACATCTGAAGACTGTTCGCATACCCACGTCAGTGCTTGAGTGCATTTCCGTATGTGTAAAATAGACCTGCCTTCAGCGGCCCCGTAGCGGGTTGGAGTAGTCAGGTTATCTCGTCGGGCTCATAACCCGGAGACCGGTGGTTCAAATCCACCATCCGCTACCAAAAATTTGTAATGAAAGTGAAAAATCAAGGTATTGCACCCATATTATACTCCATTATACTTTCAAATCATCCCCGGGGGTCATTCTCTTGTTCATATACCACCGAGATCGAACTGTAGCCAGAAGAGTGGGATGAATGACAGAGGAAACAGCGAGTGAGAAGATCAATGAGGAAGACCTCGTGATAGATGTGGACGAGTCAGAGCCGACCATCGAGGATTTACCCGGAGTTGGCCCAGCAACCGCCGAGAAGCTACGCGAGGCCGGCTTCGAAGATCTGCTGGCTATCGCCGTGATGAGCCCGTCGGAGCTGGCAGAGCAGGCAGAGTTAGGCGAGGCCGTGTCTGCTAGGATCATCCAAGGAGCGAAGAAGCTGGCGAACATAGGCGGCTTCGTCAGTGGTGTAGCACTGTTGGAACGCCGTCGCAGGGTGCAGAAGCTGACCTCCGGCACGGCTTCGTTGGATGAGCTTCTGGGCGGCGGCTTCGAGACTCAGGCCATCGTCGAGGTGTTCGGTGAGTTCGGAAGCGGCAAGACGCAGATTGGCCATCAGCTCGCTGTAAACACGATTCTGCCTTTTGACCAGGGCGGCTTCGATGGCGAGGTGTTCTACATTGACACTGAGGACACATTCAGACCCGAGCGCATAGCGCAGATGTCTGAAGCGGTCGGGATAGACCCACAGGACGCTCTTGACAGGATTCACGTTGCCCGCGCATACAACTCAGCGCACCAGATACTACTCGTTGATGAGATTAAGAGAATGTCCAAGAACATCGACGTCAAGCTGATCATCGTTGACTCACTAACGAGTCACTTCCGCGCCGAGTACATCGGTCGCGGCATGCTCGCTCCGAGGCAGCAGAAGCTCAACCGCCACATGAAGGAGCTCAAGCAACTTGCAGACGTCCAGAACGCTTTGATTCTGGTTACCAACCAGGTGATGTCGAAGCCCGATGCCATGTGGGGTGACCCGACTAGGGCCATTGGTGGCCACATCGTTGCACACGCCAGTACATTCCGCCTATACCTCAGGAAGTCGAAGGGGGGCCGAAGGATAGCCCGCCTCATCGACAGCCCTAACCTGCCAGAGGGAGAGGCGGTCTTCACCGTGACAGCCGAGGGCCTACAGGACTGACTCCTGTAGGCTGCTCGGGTCCGAAAGGCCAGGGGTGCCCTCGAACCAGCGCATGAACAAAGCAGTCGAGACAGCATAAAGCACGGCCATCACGACAAATGGCGTGCGAAAGTCTCCATTGTACATCAGGACGGCCCCCAGATAGCCGCCAACAGCGGCCATCGCGCTTCCGAACAGATGCGAGATTCCGATGTAGGTCGCCCTCTCAGTAGGGTGCAGTTGACCCATGCTGAAGGCCTCGAATGCTGGACCTGACATATTGAAAAGAGTGGTTCTCAGGACCCAAGCCAGACCAGCCAGCGAGACCACTGTCTCTGGTGCGGCGAGCTCAGGCGCGTACCCGATCAGAAGGATGAACGGAATTGCAGCGAACCTCGTCCACACTATCGTAGCCACCTCTCCCACTCTTTCTACAACCAAAGGCACGGCGAAGGCACCGATGGCTAGGAAGAACGAGCCTGCTGCGAACACCATGCCTATTTCGTGCTCGTGTGCATGCAGGTCGTAATGGAAGAAGACATTTGCCAGACGAAGCACGAAGCCCCCTCCGAGGGAGAGCAGAGCACCAATCACGACAAAACGGTACACTGTCTTAGGGGTCCGTATCGCAGACATCCAACCTTCGTGCTCCTTCTTCACGACCTCGGATCTGGCTCTGGCCACCTCCTCTGAGACGTGTCTCCTGAGCATGACAGCCGGAATAAGCGAGAGGAACCACCAGGCGATTCCGATATGGACGGCCCACCTGTATGCATCCACCAGTGTCATGCCCTCTGTGCTCATCAGATGTCCTGGAAGGAACCCCGCAATCAGGGCCCCGGCCATCGCGGCCAGGGTTGCCAGCCCCTGTTCCACGCTGAACAGGTGTATCCTCTCCTCGGGCTCCGAGTTCTCGGCCATGAACGGCGACTCGGTCACGTGGTGGAGGGCGCTGAAGCAGGCCGAGACAGCTGAGAAGGCCAGAATCATCTCCGCCTTCTCTGACATGATGAGGACCAAGGCGCAGGCCGCTCCGCCACCATCGCCGATGATGAATCCCCATTTGCGGTCAATGCGGTCTGCGAGACGGCCCGCGGGAATCGAAGCCAGAGATCCTGCGATCCCGAGCACCGCAATCCTGATTCCGACGAACCTGACGTCGAATCCCACTGCTAGCAGGTAGAGGTTGAACAGGACCTCCCACGCGCCGTGGATGAGGTCCATACCGATGACGTGGAGCAGGTACAGCCTCGCATTGCGGCTGAACAGCCTCAGCCGCCCCAGATAGCCGACTTGAGTGAAACCCTCCATCCC
The DNA here is from genome assembly GCA_029940695.1 of Candidatus Thalassarchaeaceae archaeon. Lineage (GTDB taxonomy): Archaea > Thermoplasmatota > Poseidoniia > Poseidoniales > Thalassarchaeaceae > UBA36. The sequence goes on along the minus strand of JAPYUP010000003.1, from coordinate 66,397 downwards.
CTCACCTCGGCGTCGCTAGGATGCTTGCGGCAAAATACTGCCGTTCAGCCGTCAATCCCGGACAGTGCCTCGTTCAACTCACCCATCAGGGAGCCTACATGATTAACGTCGAAACCGAGATTCAGGCCGGCTGCTGAGAAGAGGTCTGGAAGGGATCTGGTGTTACCTAGGGTCATTGCTTTGGCGTAGTCATCCAACGCTTCTTGGGGATTCTTTCTATGAGTCTGCCAGAGCTGCAGGGCACCCAATTGGGCTATGCCATATTCGATGTAGTATAGGGGTGCCCCGTAGAGGTGGCCCTGCTGCTGCCATGAGACTTCCTTGAAAGCGGAGTTCTCCCTCCAATCCATGTCAGATCCGAACCTATCGCGGATCGAGAGCCAAGCCTCTGCCCGCTCCTGTCTCGAATGTCCGGGATTAGCGTAAGCCCAATGCTGGAACGAATCAATGGTGGCTATCCAAGGTAAGAGGAACACGACTCCTTCGAGATGGGCTCTACGAGCTCTGCCCGCCTCCCCACTAGGATAGAACATGTCCCATTCTGGCTGAGTCAGCAATTCCATGGACATGGATGCTACCTCAGCGAATTCAATTGGGTAATCCCTCTCGTCGATGAGTTCCAAATGCCCACAATAGAGGGAGTGGAATGCGTGCCCAGCCTCGTGAATCATAGTCTCGAGGTCACCCTGTAGGCCAGCCGCGTTCATGAAGATGAACGGGACCCGACTCTTCTCGAGGTAGTACTGGTACCCTCCGGGAGCCTTGCCCTTTCTGGTATCGAGGTCCAGGGTATCCATCTCGACCAACTTGTCGAACTTGCCCCCTAGGTCTCCTGACATGCCATGGAACATGACAGAGAGTTTCTTCACCATCTCATCGGTCGTCTGGAAGGGCCGTAGCGGGGGCCGGCCGTGTATATCGGGACCGACCCCGGTCTTCTCATTGACATCCCAGGGAGTCAGCCTTTCGATTTCCAGAGAGGCTTGTCTCTCATCGTTGATGCCCCGAAGAAGTGGCATGCACACAGTCTCAATCGATTCATGGAACTCGAGACAGTCCTCGATCGTGTAGTCGAACCGGTGCATAGCTAGGAACATGTAGTGGGTGTAGCTGTCGAAGTCCGCATTGAGAGCAATCTGGTGCCTGATTCCCACCAGTTCATCGAAGATTTCTGATAGTCTCTCGCTGTCAAGCATCGTCCTCTCGACCACTGCAGTCCAAGCCGCTTCCCGTTCTGACCTGTCATTTGACTCGAGGTAGCCCTTCATCTGCGGGAGAGTACGTTCCTCGCCGTCGAAGTCGACGGTCATTGCACCGTTGATTGCCTGAGCCTCGGTGACGAGCTTGGTCTGCTCCACCCCAAGGGGGATATTCTCCTTGCGAAAGATCGTGATATCCGTCTTCATGTCCCTGATCATCAGGTCGTATCTGCCGGGCAGATCGTTGAGAGATGGGTGCCCCACTATCCTCCTGTTGAGGGCGTCGGAGAATTCCGCGAGCTTCGGTTGGACATTGCCGACGAAGTCGAGGAAAAACGCTCTCTTCTCCTCGCTCTCGGTGTCACAAGTCATTTCGATGTAGAGTAGTGCGCCTGCTTCGGAGATATGCTCTGCGAGATGGGACGCATCTCTGATTAGCCCCTCAACGCAGCTTGAGCAGTTCAATTCCCTTTCTAACAAGTCATTGGCAAACGGCTCGATGTTCTCCCAATGGGTGGCATCTAGATTGTCTGGAACGAATTTCTCGGCCATCTGAAGACCTCACTTTCGATGAGATTGTGGCCCCAGCGGGAGTGGACCCTCCCCCCTGCTCCACTTCGCGCACTTCCATTCCTCAACCGCTGAGGTCACCTTCTGGCGAATCTGATTAAGGTCGGGATGCCCCGGATTGTTCCGCTCGACCCAGCAGGCAGTGCAGAATCTCTTGCGCTCATGGTCTAGGAAGTTACCTGGCGTACATGCAACGCTGCACTGTACGCATGACCCGAAGCCGTGGAACTTCGCCATTGGACTCAGTGATTGCTCCGAGTACCCGACTATCAATTTGACCCCTACAACTCCAACTCATCGCATGTCGGATAGGGCCATGTGCGACATGTAGTACTCCTCTATCCTCCACAGGGGAAGACCACTTTTCTCAGATTTAACTCCGAGTCTGAGAAGCCCCTGCTCACTGGGCACCGGCCTCTTGGGCATCAGTAATCCCCCGAGGTGCTCGATTAGACGGTCGGCTTCTAGGCTCATGTCGATATAACTCGTTCTCGGAATCTCATAGCCGCCGAACTCTTCTCCGAGGGCTGCTTCCGGAAGTGATACGATCCATGCCGCCACGTCACCCTCTCTGAGACCCGCCCTCTCAAACGCCTTGGATATCTGATGGGTCCCTGAAATCAGTCGGAGGAACTCAGCATCGGGCGAATTTGCGACCATGGATCCAGATTCCTCGCCCCTCCTCAGAGCATACCACGTCGTCCATAGGTGAACCTCGCTGGCCACGACCTCGAAGGCTGTCAGTAACCACCTATTGCTTGGTCGCCATTCGTTGAATACCGAGACGACTGATTGAATGTCTTCCACTGGGCGGGGGAAGTTCACTCCCCAAGCTGGAAACCATGGCACGGGGTGGCCGCTGTCCATACCGGGCGATGGAGTCTGACGGAAGAATGTGATTAGCGACGTCGCTTGGACGATTTGCTCGCGGAGCTGACAAGGTTCCCGACGAGTTGGAGGCTCCATCCACGAAGATCGGCCAGCCGCCCTCGATCCCTCTCGGTCAACATGGAAACGTCTGACGCACTAGACACCCCGAGCGTGTCGGCCAGCTCCCTAGCCCTGACTCTTCCGACACCTTTGATAGCGACCAGTCCTAGGATGTCAGCCTTGCAACCGAATCTCACTCTGCGATGGGTTTCGTCTATTGACTCGAACAGGGTCTTGTGGGCATTCCGGTCGATCTTGGCGAGCCCTTCGTCCTCTGCCAGTATTCTACGCGTGGCGAAGAGCAGCCACTCTAACAGTTCGACACGGCTGCGTAGATCACCTGGTTGGACCCCCCATTCCTCTTCAATGACATCCATACTATTCTCCTCGATCCAAGATTGGATAACCAAGACCCCCTTCATCCGGCGCTCTTCCTCGAGGTCGACAGCCTCACCAAGCAACTCCCTCTCGTGTCCGTGCAATGCAGCCTGAATGCGGTCGTAGTCGTTCTTTCTAGGCCAGAGCGGTAGAAAGTCAGGTGTGCAAGCAGCGAGGTGTAGGAGGCCCATTGGTGAGACTTGGCCAATCTCATCCTCCCCTGAGAGGATGCCCATTGCCCGCCTAAGTCCGTCGTGGATAATCTTCCCTGAGATTGGGTTCAGGTAGAGTCTTGCGATCCTTGACCCCAGCCCAGTCGAAGCGTAGGTCATGGTCGCAGGCTCAGGAAGGCCTGATTCTGCGGCCTCGTACAGACTAGCCTTACGGAACCCGAAAATCGCAGGACCTCTCCTAGGTGCGAGGCGTTGACGACGAATCTCCTCCTTCGGGACGACGTCCAGACCCGGTATTCCCGAAGCGGAATCGGCCCAGGATGGCATCTCGTCTTCCCAGTCCTCGTCCCTACGAGACTCGACATCGCTCTCCAGAATTCTCTTCTTCACTTCCTCCGATTCCCCGGTCCTGTCAATCATACCATTGTTCGCTAGCCAGCACAGCACGTCATCCACTCTAGCCTCCAGAGTCTCTGGCTCCATCTGCGTGGCGAGGAAGGTTTTCCTGAAGAAACGGGTGATGGAATCCCGGTCATCAATGCCCGCTGTAGCGATCAGTGAGAGCAAGTGGGTCAGCAGGGCGCCGTCCTCCTCGGCGTGGAGTGCGCTGGGGTTCGCCAGCTTCGAGGTGACTTCCTCTGCCTCGCCTCTGAGGTACCTCTCGACCAGAGTGCTCTCCTCCTCCATGCTCTTTGAGACTAGGAAGGACTCTCCGAAGTCATCGTATCCCGGTCTGCCTGCTCTCCCCATCATCTGCCTCACCTCCATTATTGGCAGTGGCATGCTCCTAGCAGCGATTGTGCTCCATCTCCGTGTGTCCCGGACCACTACCCTGCTGGCAGGGAGATTGACCCCCTGAGCGAGGGTTGGTGTGGCGACAACGCACAACAGATGCCTGTTTTTGAAGCCGTCCTCGACCAGCTTCCTTTGCGAGGCCGTCAGCCCTGCGTGATGGAAGGCGACCCCCCCGCGGACAGCGTTAGAGAGTCCCTTCACCATGGCAGAGCCCCCCTCCCCACGGGAAAGTCTGTCAGCCATCCGATCCCAATCCTCAACGTCCTCCGTAGTGATGTTCGCGTCACCTTCGGCGACTCGTCGTCTGAGGTGCTTGGAAAGCTCCCTCGCTTCCTTCTGGGCCGCAGACCTCGATGAGACGAATACTAGGAGCTGCCTCTTGGATTCGAAGGTGTCGTCGAGTAGAGCGTGGAGATTCTTCTGAGTACCGCCCTCGAGGCGCTTGGGTTCGGGTAATCCGCCCCCCTTGTCACCTAATGGACTTTCGACGGAATGGTATCTGAGGTCCAGACCCGTCAGCGTGCCCGAATAGAGAGTCACAGGTCTCCAGTCAGAGCGAATCAATTCGGCATCTAACCATTCCGCCATCTCTTCGGCGTTACCGATGGTGGCTGAAAGAGCCAACAATTGAACATCGCTTCTTCTGTGGCGTATTCTTGAAAGGATAATCTCCAACGTGGGACCCCTTCTGGGGTCTTGCAACAGGTGGCACTCGTCTGCGACTACAATGCCGATGTCATCCATTATCGACGGCCTCCCTCTTAGCATAGAGTCGAATTTCTCACTGGTGCAGACGAGAATGTCGGTGTCTTCGATGGCGATCATCTCGCCGCTCCGATCACCTATCGCAAGTCCTACTCTTAGTCCGAGGCCCGCGGAGATTTCCCTCAGTTCCTCATATTTCTCAGACGCCAGCGCCTTGAGTGGAACGATGTAAACCCCCCTCGAGCCCTCCAAGTCATTGGCCAACCTGTGCGCGAGTGTAATGTGGGCTACTAGGGACTTGCCGCTCGCCGTAGGTATGGCCAGTATCAGGTTCTTGCCGCTGAGCGCGTGCGGCAAGGCCTCTGCCTGGGGGGGGAACAGACGCTCTATGCCCCAAGACTCCTCGAGCATCGCTTTCAATCTGGGATCGATGTCGAAGTCACTCAGACTAGACATCTCACTGACTTCCCCATCGTCCATAGGGGGACTTGGATTCGGCTGTTCTAAAGGATACCGAGTCGATGGTCAGTTCCATCTGTGATGGGCCGGATGGCCTTCCTTGACTGCGACAAACAGCCCCTCTCCCGTCGCGCAGATCTTCCCATCGGCGACCAACTTCATCTTGATGCTAGCCCTATCACCATCGATACCAACCACCTCGCCCTTCACTTGCAACTTCACTCCATGGGGGGTCGGTCGCCTGAGCTTGATGTTGTAGGATGCGGTAACCGTACACGGGGGCTCTGATGCGCCGAACTGATCCATCAGCGCCATAGCCGCAGTCCAGTTTCCATGACAGTCAAGCAGGGTCCCGATAATTCCGCCGTTAATCATCCCTGGAAACGCTTGATGCTCGTCTCTGGGGTCGAACTCCATCTCGAGCCCTCCTCCGGTTCGGAAAGACCTGATTCTGAGGCCCTTCTGATTTGCCGGGCCGCAGCCAAAGCAGATGCTGCTTGGGGCATACCTCTCTTGGACTGATTGCCCCGTCCCAGAACCCATGATGCCACTTGGGAGCCCATGGGAATTGAATGATTCCCATTTCCAGCCTTGCGCATCATATTAATTCCCCAATCCATCCCGGGCACAGTGAACGTGGACGAATCGACCGACGGCGAAGCACAGGCTAAGCCCGCCCCTGCGAAACCGGCTCTGAGGGCGAAACGAAGGCGCTACGCCCCCATCAAGATTGCCAACCAGATTCCGATGAAGAGGAGGATGGAGATTGAGAAGGCACTTGGGGAGGTCGGGGAGACGCCCAAGAAGTGGTCTAGGAACGGGGGGACGAAGAATCATAACTTTCTCAGGAAGAGAATCAAGCCCGGCACGATCAGACATCTGGAATACGACCTGCTAGAGGTAGAGATCGGGGAGTCTTGGCCGATTCCCGTGAGCGTTGTACACGGCTCCAGACCAGGGCCAGTGGTGACCTTACTCGGCGCGGTTCACGGAGATGAGCTCGTCGGGCCACTCGCACTGACCTACCTTTGCGGACCCAACTTCATGGGAGAGGACAGGGTCATCGACCCCAGTGTCCTCGCGGGCACCCTCAGGATTGTCCCGATAACCAACCTCCCGGGATATCGCAGGAGGGTCAGATACTTCCCAGATGGCAGGGATCTAAATCGGTCATTTCCCGGTAATCCGGACAGCAACACCACATCGAGAGTTGCCCATGGATTGTGGACTAAGGTCATTGCAGGCAGCGACTACATCGTCGATTTCCACACTGCCGCCAAGGGAAGGACCAACCTTCCTCAAATTCGGGCGAACCTCGCTCACCCAGCAAGCAATCGCACTGCAAGGGCATTTGGCATCGAGACCATCCTCGATAGCAAGGGCCCGAGGGGATCGCTCCGACGCATGACCAACGACAATGACCTCGCTTGCATCACCTTCGAGGGAGGGGGCTCCGACGAAGCTGACCCGGAATCAGTGCAGATATCGATGTATGGGGTGATTAACCTCCTGAGAAGTCTGAGGATGCTTCCTGGATATCCCAGCAAGCCTAGGTTCCGAATACTAGCCTCGGGCTCGGTCTGGATCCGTTCCGACCAAGGCGGCTTGCTCGACGTCCTCGCTCCGGCAGGGAGCTTCGTCGAGGAGGGAGAGATTGTCGCTACTGTGACCGATCCGGAGATACCGGGAGAGAGCCATGACATGACATCCCCAACCCGTGGCCTCCTGATTAGCACCGCGACGCACCCATTCGTCAACTCGGGATCCCCGATCGGTCACTTGCTGCCGGTGAGGAGGGGCGCTGCGACGCTCAGGAGGAGGCTGGACGAGGAGGGCTGCCTAATCATCAGCGGTTCTGACGGGGATCCGCCTTGGAGGGAGGACGAAGACATCGAGGACATCGCGGTCTTCGGAGAGTGGTCTGGAGGTTCGCCCGATGCAGAATGGGGTCCTTCGGAATCTGCAGAAGAGGAAGAGGACGACAGTTAGTGAGCTAGCGCTCGTCAATTCCATCATCGCTCGAGATTCCTGGTATGTCGGGGGCAGATGGGAGGTTCAGACCCCTGCTCTCAGGTCTTACGGCAAGTCGCTCAGGAGAGACGCCATAGGCCTCGAGGGCATCCTGCAGCTTTCGATTGTGAGCAACTCTCATTCCGGCGATTACGCCTGCTGCTGTGATTCCGACTACGAAGATAACCAACCCCAGTATTCCCGCAGTTTGGTACAGAGAGGCAACCAAGCTACCAGAGGATGACGTTGGCTTGAACCACACCTTTACGGTGATCTCCCACACTATCTCCGTGTCCTCTCCGGAGTCGGCTATCCTAGCCGTGATAGTCTGTACTGCGTTTCCTTCGGAGCAGAGTTGCACCTCCAGGTCAGTGATAGGCTGATTGCAATCAATCGGAGGTAGGAACAGTCGCATTCCGTCCGAACTGACGTAAGAAGCAAGGGAGTACCCCGCACGGGAGATTCCATGCTCCCCCACGTTCAACTCATCGTACATCCATGTAATCGTCTTGTCCACATCCCCAGAGATTCCAGAGATTGTGATTTCAAGCGACTCGTTCGCAGAGTCCCAAACCGCTTCTTCGGTATAGGGAGGGTCAGTTCTCAGAATTGACAACCTGTCAAGGCCCTCGTCGACGAGTTCGTCGCAATCATCATCCATGCCGTTCCAAAGCTCATTCGCTCCAGGATAGGTGCTCCCCCTCTGATCGTCGCAATCCTCGAACCAGTAGAAGCCGTCCTGGTCCTTGTCATAGTCAAACGAAAGTGGGTCCGACATCTTCACGAGCAACTCGGTCCCGTCGTCGAGCCCATCTTGGTCCGTGTCCATTAATCCGGGGTTAGTGGAGTGATTGTGATACTCGTCATAGTCGGAGATCAGGTCGCCGTCCGAGTCGAGGTCCCTGAAGTCCTCGTCAATCTCCCCATCGCAGTCGTTGTCCTTACCATCAAGAGCCGTCTCATGCGAAGCTGGCTGCACGCTAGAGTCGTCGTCGTCACAGTCCTCGAACCAGTAGACGCCGTCTAGGTCAGCATCTGAGTCTGTAGAAAGCGGGTCCGAGTCGAAGTCGTTCACCTCGATCCCGTCTGGAAGGCCGTCGTCGTCCGAGTCCCCGTCATAGGGGTCTGTGGAGTAGTTGTGGAACTCCTCGTAGTCGGTGAGCCCATCGAGGTCGGTGTCAACCGACCAGAAATCCTCGTCGACATAATCGTCACAGTCGTTATCGACGCCATCCAAGGACTCAGCAAGATTGGGCGTGCGGTTTGAGTTCTCATCGTCGCAGTCCTCGAACCAGTAGTAGCCGTCTTGGTCAGCATCAGCGTCTGTCAAAAGCGGGTCGGTGCCTAGCGTTTCTATCTCAAACGAGTCGTTCAGACCGTCGCCGTCGGTGTCGGCATTGGTGATGTTGGTCCCGTGGACGTGGTACTCGGACCAGTCGAATAGACCGTCCCCATCCGCATCTGTGTCGTTGAAGCCCTCGTCGACAAGATCGTCGCAGTCATCATCGATGCCATTGAGAAGCTCGAGTCCCCCTGGGAAAACGTCAGGGTCGTCGTCATCGCAATCCTGGAAGTGGTAGTATGAGTCCGAGTCGTTATCGGGGTCGTAGGTGAGCGGGTCTGAGAACCATATTTGCAACTCATCGGGGTCAATCAGCCCATCCCCATCCGAATCGGAGCTCAGCGGGTCAGTTCCGTAAGTGATTACCTCGTCGTAGTCACTCAGTCCATCTTGGTCTGTGTCCGATTGATCGGCTTTGGTCCCATAGGTGATGATCTCGTCATAGTCGCTCAGCCCGTCGTCATCGGTGTCGTTGTCGAACGGGTCCGTGCCATAGACCTCGGTCTCATTGTAGTCTGACAACCCATCGTTGTCATCGTCCTCGTCTACGAAGTCGCACGTCCCGTCCGAATCAGCGTCATTTGGTGAGGAACTCGCATTCATGGGATCCGTATCGCAAGCGATCTCTTCCACATCTTCGGCCCCATCATCATCGTCGTCAGGGTCCACCTCGTCGCAAATGCCATCCAGGTCGTTGTCCGACGGGAGGGAGCCCGAGTCAAACGGGTCTGTGCCACACAATCCCTCGTCGAGGTCAGACCAGCCGTCGTCGTCGTCGTCCTCGTCATTGTAGTCTGGCCATCCGTCACCGTCGAAGTCGGAGACATTCCCAACACCGTGAAAAATCAACTCCCAGGCGTTCAGGGTACCGCTGTTAGAGGCCACCGAGTCCCTGATTTTGAGAGTCCAGTTACCAGTCGAAGACTCATCCCAGTGGTGCACTGTGCCGAACATCCAGTTCGAGTAATCGTTCGAAGAGTCAGAGTGTTCCTCGGCAAGCCACGACTCTTTGCCCGACGGTGACCGAAGGACGATGTCGAGGTCACCGCGACTGGGATGGCTGATATCCACTAAGACGTCGATCGATTCCAGTTGCAAGTCCACTGGGACATCGACGCTGAACTCAGTCCAATCGGTCGATCCAGCCGGAATATCGGTACTAGGTGTGTAGGGGCCGAAGCTGGCATTCGACTCTTGGCCACTGCTGGTCCAGTTCTCAGCCAATGAGACCGCAGCACCTGCATCCACCGCTCCAAATCCGTACTTATGGGAGACCATGTGCCCCGCTCCGTTCATTTCCCAAGAGACGTCACCGATATCCATCTCTCGAGCGCTCCTGACAAGGATGTGTTGCACGTCCCTCCAGGTGAGATTCTCGTTCGCCTCTAGCATTAGGGCGATGATCCCAGCTACTAGAGGGGTGGCGCTAGAGGTGCCTCCGAAACTGTCGGTCGTCCCCCCTCCCATCTCGGTGGTGGTGATTCCCTCTCCATCGCCATCCGAGTGCGATGCAACAAGGATGTTAGCCCCTGGTTCGGCATACCATGACTGCTGGCCCATGTGGGTTATCGCTGTTACAGCGATTGTATACCTGTTGTTTGCATATCCGTCATAGTTGGAATTATCATTTGCGGTTAGTCCATTCCCGGCTGCCCATGTGTATATGTTGCCGAGTCCGGACCTACCGTTGTAGGCAGAGTTCTCTATGGTCGCCACAGTAAGCGGGCCGGGACCCTCGAGCCTCACCCCATCGTCATAAGGGCCCCATGAGTTGGTGTAGATGTCTATGTCATCGTTGTGGTAGCCCAGTGCGTCGGACTCCAGACTGTCGTCGAGGCCGCAGGCAATCAGCGTAGATCCGGCTATGGTAGCCCCGAAGGCCGCCCCAGAAACGTAGATTGAATTGTTGCCTACAGCGCCAGCGACTCCCGCGACAGAGGTGCCGTGGCCATTAAACCCAGAAGGCGAGGGATCACCGTCATCGTCGCACCAGTCATAGGAGTGGGCTGAAGAGTAATGTGGTTGGATGTCGGAGTGGTTCCATTGCAGCCCGTCGTCCACCACGCTGATGACGACCCCATAGCCGTTGTACTTCTCCCAGACGCCCGTCACATTGGCGTCTTCTCCAACAACACCGCCGCTAGTCTGCCCGGAGTTGTTCAGGTGCCATTGTTCGTCGAACTCCGGATCGTTCGGTGTGAATCTGGGAGAATGGAACTTCTCTAACATGGGGGAGAATGACTCTATCTCATCGGCATCAAGCGAGTCTCCAAGGCTCTCCAGGGCATCCCGAGGATTCCTGTAAGTCCAGATGTAGGCGCCCCTGAGAATGGGGGCCTCCTCGGTTTCGTCAGGAGAGCCTATGGTCGCGAAGTGTTCCTCCATGGGAATCCCCGTCACAACGAGCCACGAATACGCTCCGGACAGCTCGGCACTGTCGTAACTTTCTATGTTCGAGACGCGGGCGAAAGCCAGTTGCACTGCACGGGAGTAAGTCGGCATTATCGAATCGTTTTCGAACGGCTCTATGTCATCTTCCACGACTTCGGCGAAGGAGGTACCCACCGGAGCTAGAAGCAGTAGCGTCAGCACAACTAGAGCGAAACGCATGAGTGAACTCGACCACCCTCAGGCTTTAGCCGTTCGTCCCAACTGTTAGCCGTGTTATTCGCATATCCAACCCTAAGTTTCGACCGAATTAATCCGCCAGTACATGAACGGGGCTATGATTAGGTACATCAGTACACCATATACTCCGGACGGCAGACTTAGGGTCGAGAGCCCCCCATCAGGAGCAGCAAGAATCAATCCTCCAACTGTAATCCCAATGGTTGCGTTCTGTATTCCGCTCTCTATCGAAACGGTGGTCGCACGCAACGCCTCTAGATTGAACAGTACGGCGCTCTTGTAGCCAATTGTCAGCATAATGACGTTGAGCACAATCACCGCTGGCCCAAGCGTTCCGATGTTGTCCATCAGTGTATCCCACTCACTCGCGATTGCTGCGAGCACGATAATCACGAACAGGATTGCCGCAGCAAGATTCACCCCTTTCTCCATACTGTCCGCTCTAGAGGGACTGAAGTGACGGACGGCCATGCCAATCAGCACAGGGACCGTGGTCAATAGGAACATCGTGATTCCAAGACCCAGAATGTCAATCTCAGGTGCGGCCTCTCCCATGAAGTGGTCCATCGACACACCGACAATCAGCGGGAGGGTCACCACTGTAGCCACTGAGACCACAGCGGTGTAAGATATCGAGAGCGCTGTATCCCCCTTGGTGAGCTTGGTGAGGATGTTCGATGTAACCCCACCAGGACAGCACGCTAGTATCATCATCCCAACAGCGAGTTCCCCTTCAAGGCCCGCTGCAGTAGTGATGGCGAAACCCATGATGGGAAGGACAATCATCTGGTTCGCCACCCCGATTCCGAAGGCCTTGGGCTCGCGAATCACCAGGGTGAAGTCCTCGGTCGTCAGGCCTACGCCTAACGAGAACATGATGAATGCGAGTGACAAGGGAAGTACCACGTCGATGATGACGTTACCCTCCTCGCTTTCGTCTTGGGCTTGCGCTGGCGCTGCCACCAAGGTAAGCAGGATGAGCGCAGAAACGGTTACTAAGCTAATTCTCCTCATGGTCTTTCGAAACCTTTGGCGTCGTATAACTGTGTGCGCTCAGGAGTGGGAGCCCCTGTACTCGGCGATAGCGGAATGGACCTCGTCATCCGTCATCATCCTCCTTTGGCTTTTAGCAATCCCGAACATGTGCGCAACTAGGCCGTCATCAGCATCGTAACCATTCCTCTCGAGCCAGTGCAGTACATTCGAGCGGCCGCTCATGTGCCCTATTCTGATGACCTGCTGCAGGCCAAAGTCCCCAGCAGGAACGCCGGAGTAAACTCGGTCCGCCAACCAACTGTCACCCTTCTTCATCGCCTTGATGACGGCGGATGCATGCACCCCAGTTCCGGTCTCGAAGGCGTCCTCGCCGAACACCGGGTAGTTGTGCGGCAGCGCGACCCCGACATATTCGTGCGCCTTTCGCATGTACTTGTTAAGGGAGGTCAGGTCGTTGCTGATGACTCCCATGAGGCTTAGGTTGACGAGAGTCTGGTCGAGCGGTGCGTTACCAGCCCGCTCTCCGACTCCCAGGGCAGTTCCATGAATCACATCGGCCCCCGCCTCGTAAGCAGCGAGGTTGTTGGCAACGCCGAGGCCACGATCCTGATGTCCATGCCAGTTGACCTCAATCTCCCTGCGCTTGACGCCGGTGTCGGGAATCACCTCGTCCTGGATGAAACGCAGCAGTTTGCGAACCCCGTTCGGTGTAACGTGGCCGCAGGTGTCGCACACGCAAATCCTGTCTGCTCCGAGCTCAATCGCCCGTGAGTATACCGCCTTGATTTCCTCCGGCTTGCTTCTCGTCGTGTCCTCGGTAACAAACATCACCGGAATGTCGTTGTCGACGGCGAACGAAACGGCAGCCTCCGCCGTCGAGAGGATGCGTTCCATAGTCCAGCCCTCTGCGAACTGCCGAATCGGGCTAGTTCCAAGGAATGCGCTGGCCTGTATCTGCCGCTCGTGCTTGGCTTGGAGATCGACCAGCGGCTCGATGTCAGACACGACGGTTCGCACGGCGCAGCCGGGCCTGAGCGCGTATTGGTTTTCACCCATGTGCCCCAGCATGGCATCGATGTGGCCTATGTGGAACGGCCCAGCCCCGGGTAGCCCGAGGTCGATCTTCTGTATGCCCAGTTGCTCCATGTGGTCGATGAGCTCAATCTTCTGCTCTATGGTCGGGTTACACGCACTGGGGCTTTGCAGACCATCGCGCAGTGTCTCATCGTCAAACCACAGCTCGTGCGGGTGGTTGGAAGCATCACGCCTGATTTCGTAGTCTATCTCGTTCCAATCGTAAATCAGGTCCTGCTCATCCATTGCCTCACCTCGCTTTACGACGTAGTGCCATGGTTCGCCCGGTGTTTGAAACCATCGGGGCGTTAGGACGACGCCCGGGACTCGTTCCGGGTAATGGTCACAAGTGCTAGTAGGGCTCCCACAACGGCCCCCTCAATGCCGAAGCTTGCGGCGACGAGCACGATAAACATCATTGCGAGGTATAGCATAGAGGCGAAGAAGGAGCGGGCCGCGCTCGGGATTCTTCCAGTGGGGTCCGGCTGCTCCCCTAGATCGATTCTCCACACGGTGGAGGCATACCAGATGCTCAATCCCACCACGGTCCAACCGAGGACGTGGTAGGTACTGTCGCCCTCTCCCAAGCCGCCGTAACTCATCGGCGCAGCGACTGACAGTGTTATCAGCAGCATGGCGTACACTTTCATCTCCCAGAGAGTCCGCTTCGCTCCCTTCACATTGGGCATCATCGGGACTCCGGCTTCTCCGTACTCCTTGGATCGATACAGTGCCAACGCCCAGAAATGCGGAGGGGTCCACAGGAAAATTAGTATGAACATGAACCAAGGCATCAGGCTGCCTAGGTCAAACACCGATACGAGCATCGACTCAGCAGAGTCGCTGGAGACGCGCAGCCCCTCTATGGTCGCGGCCCAGCCGATGACAGGGGGCGTCGCGCCAGCTATGCCACCGATGACTATGTTCTGAGGCGTACTGCGCTTCAGCCAGATGCTGTAGACGAATACGTAGAACAGGATGCTGAAGGCTGACCAGAAGGCAGCCACTTGGTTCGCAAGAAGAACGAACCACGCCACTCCAAGTACCGACAGGACGATTCCGAACCCTAGTGCCGCGTTTGCAGAGACGGCCCCCGAGGGGATCGGTCTGTTGGCAGTCCGTGACATCTTCGGATCGATGTCTCGGTCATACCACATGTTGATCGCGTTGGCCCCTCCCGCGCTCAGGTAGCCTCCGACGAACACTATCAGCATCGTCTCGGCAGAGCGGCTGTTCAACCCAGAATCCAGCACATCGTGAATCAGAACGGCACAGAGTGCGGTGATTTGGAGCAGGAACACCACTCGGGGCTTGGTCAGGTCGAAGAACGGACCCAGCGAACTCATCAGGAACCCCTCCGGTCAATGGCCATAGTCGCGATGATCCAAGCTGAGGAGAGTGCTAGGAACGTCAGTGATGCCAGCAGAAGGTGAATCAGAGATAGGTACTCAAGGTAACCGTCCCTCATGTCCCAAGAAAGGATGTACAGCCCCCCCACCAGTACGTTGGCGATGAACAGGCCGGTTGCACCCCAGATCCAACGCCCCAGCGTGCTGCCACCCTGCTCGTTCCCTATTTGCTTCCAGATAATGAATGACGCCACCAGGAGAACGACTTCGACGATGACTACCAGCCACCTGTGAATCATCTGAGACTGAGCGATAATATCCTCAACTGAAGCAGCGAGTACCCCATTACAGAGTGGCCAGGATTTCGTCATTCCACTGACACCGCAACCGAAGTTCGCACCGGGCGTCGTCGAGACGAAGGTACCCGAGAACAGCGTTACGAAGGCACCCAAGGAAAACCAAGCGAGCCACCCCCTCCACTGGGAGGCTACGACCGGGTCGAAAGTCACCCATTTCGGGCTATCCCCACGGTCCTTGGACGCAGCCAGCCACACCCAAACGAGGCTCAGAGCGAATGCTAGGGCCGATCCGAGGTGCAGGGCAACACTCCAGTGCTCGTTGTCCATCCTCACGGTCAACCAGCCCACTGCTCCCTGCCAGACAATCAGTGCTACCGAGACGGCCGAAGCCAGTTTGACCTCCGAGCCGAAAACCTCATCCTGTCTTAGGAGCCACCAGTTCACGAGCACGAGCGGGCCGAGGACGAGGCCTGCTACGAGCCTGTGCGACCACTCAGTGAAGATTTGGAAACTCGTGTATCGCTGTCCGGATCCCCGCGAGTCGATCTCATCTGGGTTCGCTTCGTACCAGGCCTGCTGATCAGCCTCTGACACCTCGAAACCCCAGGTATCGAAGCAGGTAGGCCAATCCGGGCACGACTCACCCGCATCGTAGATGCGAACCACGCCTCCGAGGACTATTACTAGCAGGGTTACGCCCACTAACCCAGCTGTGACCCTCTTGGCATCCACTCTGCCTAGCAAGCCCATCACCCCCTGTCAAGGGACCGTCCCCTTCACTCTTCCTTGATGTGGGGGTCGATGTCTATGGGGATTCTATTCTGCTCGTACTCCAAGCTCGCGATCTTCATGGGGTCAAGGACGACCTTTTCCTTGGCATCGTCAACGCCATACAACTGAATCAATTCTTCACTGAACTTCTCTCGGAGCTCGTCCTCGGAAACGAAAAGAGGAGCCCCCATGCTAATCTGGAGGGCTCTAGCCCCAATGATTCTAGCCTTCTCGAAGCGAGTGTGAGGGCGTGCTGGCTCAACCATCGGGGCGGGCGACCGGAGACCCCCACATAAGGGCTGTGACGCATCAAAGAAGCAAGTGGGACCGTGCCCTACTAAGCCCTCTCGACCAGCATTGCCACCGCGTTGCCCCCGCCGAGGCAGATGGTCACAATGCCATGTCGACCCCCATTTCGCTCGAGGGCATTAACCAAGGTCATCAGGCAGCGCGTGCCGGTCGCGCCAAGGGGATGACCGAGTGCGATCGCTCCCCCGTGTACGTTGAAGCGGTCGTCGCGAACGCCGAAGTGCGATTGGATGGCGCACGAGGCGGAGGCAAAGGCCTCATTGTGCTCTAAAATATCGATATCGTCAATTGACAGACCGCTCCTCTTGAGGAGAGTCTCGATGGCAGGAATGGGGGCGCTCATCACCCTGCCGGGATCCACCCCAGAGGTTGTGAAGTCGGCAATTCTGGCCAGCACAGGCAAGTCGTGCCTCTCTGCAGCCTCCATTGAGGCAATCAGAACGGCCGAGGCGCCGTCCGAGACCTGACTAGAGTTTCCAGCAGTTACTTGACCATCCTCGTGGAAGACGGGTGCTAGGCCAGCGAGCGTCTCGGAATCGGCCTCCGGTCTGATCCCCTCGTCTCGCTTCAAGTCGCCAATGGTGAAGACCTCCTTCGCAAACCATCCTTGGTCCCACGCCGCACTGGCAAGGCGGTGCGAGCGGACGGCGTAGGCATCAGCGACATTCCTTTGGATGGAAAATTCATTCGCGACTGTCTCCCCTGTGTTGCCCATCATCTCTCCCGAGTAGGCATCCTTGAGTCCGTCGTTGGAAAGGATCGAAATGAGTTCGGAATATGGCACGTCCTCGCTGCGATTAGCGCTTCGAACGAAGCGTGGTGCGTTACTCATGGACTCCATCCCTCCAGCCACCACTAGACTAGAGACGCCTGCACGTATCTCGGTCGCCGCTATCATCGCTGCCTTCAGACTGGATCCGCAGACCTTGTTGATCGTTGTGCAGGGAGTGTCGAAAGGCAGTCCCGCACCTAGTGCAACCTGCCTGGCGGGAGCCTGTCCCGCTCCTGCTTGGAGCACTTGGCCCATGTACATCTGGGATATCGCTCCGTTGGATGGATTGATGCCCGCCCGGCCGAGGAGTTCACTGACGGCCTTGGTCCCCAGATCCGTGGCACTGTATTCAGATAGTGCTCCGCGGAACCTGCCAAAGGGCGTTCGAGCATAGGCGCAGACAAATGCTTCAGGCACAGCGTTTCGAGAGGCGCTTACAACTTCAAGGGTCGCATTATAGGCGCATCACATCTCACTAGAATAGCCGTAGAACTCCGCCTCTTTGAGTGCTGGCCGTTGCTGTGGCTTCACGAGGATGGTCCTCACCGCCCAGAGGTCCTTGAAGATCCGGTAGCGGGAGGTTGCATCGAGGTAGTCAACCCCACTGGTTCCTCCAGTGCCGGTGCGGCGTCCAATGATTCGTTCTACCATCCTCGCATGGTCGTGCCGCCACTTCACCATCGACTCCTCGAGTTCCACGATGGTGTCTATCAGTTTCCTTGGCCAAGTGAGCAATGGCAACTCTCGATATGACTCGATGAACAAGAGACCCGCTCTGGCACGGTCAACCTCCCCCTCAGGCAAAAGGAAGCCCTCAGCTGATTCCTGGGATGCATCGAGTCGCGCTCTCACAGCATCTGGGTCGCGAGAGCCCCACCCCGACATCTTCGAGGCAGCCTCTTCCCCAAGATTACGATGCCCCTCTAGGTGCGCTTCGATGTAGTCCCGAACCACCTGACTGTCACCCTCACTGCCGTAAGCGGAGCCCATTATCGGAGTGCGCTCGACCCAATTCATCAGCGCCTCATTCAAGGAAGTTTGTTCCATAGCCATCTCGAGACGTGCTAGCACGGTAGCATCATCTCCACCTCGGTCGGCCAGCCGTCTGAATGTCTCTATCGGGTCCATGCCCCCTAGACGGTCGTCCGGCTGGAGGCCGAGTACAATCTCGATCTCACGCATTTGGAACGATTCGAAGCCTGACGCGGTGCCTAGTCCGTCGCGGAATGCTAGGAAGCCCTGGGGGGTAAGGGTCTCGAGAACCGACCACTGGTTTGCCATCAGTCGGAAAATCTCAGTCACCCTCGTCAGATGGTTCACTGCTCTGGGTATGTCATCTTCGGGCACCGGGATTTGGTCCAAGATATCACGAGCCTCGGAGAGCTCGCGGATGACCTGCTTGAACCACAACTCGAAGGTCTGATGGACGATGACGAAATGCAACTCGTCGGAGTTTATTCCCCTGTCCTCGCCTTGTAGTTTGAGCAGGTCGTGAATCTGCAGGTAGTCACCATAGGTCCAGTTTCCCGGCCCCCTGTTATCTTCCATACCCTGCGATACGGTACCGCACTTGAAGCGTTGTCGCCGAACACGAATCCCTCAAAAGTCCCAATGACTCCGTATTGGATATGTCTGGTCCATGCGGTTGGCGACAGGACCGTGATGCACCGCACCCAGACCCAGCCGACAGTCTGTTGGTCGAGGACGACCTCGAGCTGAGGGTTCCCAACGAGCGCGACGCCGACGAACTCTTCCTAAATGTGGACACGAATCGTGACTATCTCAGAAAGTGGTTACCTTGGGTTGATGACGTGACCTCGGTCGAAGACGAGGCCGCTGCCATCCGCAGGATCGCAGAGACGAGAGAGAATGGAGAAGACTGTTTTTACCTCATCTTCCTTGAAGGCAACATCGTCGGCACGCTCTCCCTCAACTCGATTGATTGGGACAACAGGGGGTTCGTCGTCGGCTACTGGATTTCGGAGGAGTCAATGGGAAAAGGCATTGTGACTAAGTCCTGCGCTAGGCTGTTTGATCACTGCTTCGATGACCTTTGCCTGCACAGGGGAGCTCTTGAGGTCGCGGTGGAGAACTACGCTAGCATAGCGATTGCCGAACGTCTGGGAATGCGCCTCGAAGGCATCACAAAGGAAAGGGAGTGGCTTTACGATCACTATGTCGATGCCTCCCTGTATGCAATTACCGCGCCCGAGTGGCGCGAACGCAGTCAGGACTGAATAAGCCCATGGTCCTCTATCGCGCAGTTGCCAGGGGGCAGGCACGAGAGCAAATCGTCGTGAGCGAGGCCCGTAGCCTTCGAAATACGATTCGCGACACTCTCCTTCTTCTCGCGCCCGGGCGAGACCCTCACCCAGCGCTCGAAGTTTTCCGAAATCGTGGCAGGCGTTCCAGAGACGGGCATCGGGGTGCCGTTCACCACTGCCATGCCGATAGCGAGCTCGAGTGGCCGGTCTCGGTGCCAGTTGCGCTGGCCGCGCACGACGAACGAGCCCCTAGCGAGCGACTCCCCGGTCTCTGTGGTCTTCGACACCTGGCTCGGCCTAGCGTGGAACGCCGTGGCAGCCGCACCGCCGCCGCCCCACGCCCTCGACCAGCAGACCGCAATTTGTGCGGCCTCGGAGTGCAACGACTCTGCGAGTTCCCTCGCATCTTCGAGCCCCTCTCCCAGGTTCTGAACGATTTGCATCGAAGTGACTCCCTCAGGAACTGCCTCGGACGGGTTCTGGTCGTGTGACAGACCGTCCTTGAGTTTGAGAGAGCACGAGGGCGCTCCGTGCAAGTCGGCGTGGACGTATAGGTCGTTTGAGGTCAGGTGTTTGCGAACGACGATGTCGTTGCCCCGCGCATCCCTTCCGCCAATAATTAGATGCCCGCCTGAAAGCATGGCCCAACGATGCTTCTCGAACCAGAAGCGCTTGCTTCTTTTCCTTGCTTGTAGCCTACCTGCGGCCGCATCCTTGGCAGCACGCTTCTCGGCCTTTTCGAGTGCCTCTTCGGTGCCGGCCAAGGCGGCTTGAGCGCCCCTGGCCTTGTTCTTCTGCACGCGTGCCTCCTCAAAGTAGCGTTGGGCATTCTGATGCACGGTCTTGGAGATCTCGAGAGTGATGCTGGCACCGGGTTCGTCGTCCTCGTCGGGCAGGAAGGCGACTATGGTTCGCCTCGCTGGGTCAGCGCTGTCAATCCACTGCACATCGAAAATCTTCTCCGCGACGTCCTGCCAACTCCCGGACTCGATGGCCGCGTTGAACTGACTGAGGATAGATTCTACATGCCCCCAGTTGTCCTGAATGGCCTTGCCCAGTTCCTGCGTGATAGCGGCACGCTCGTGGAACCTGTCGATGGCCGCTGTTTGCTGAGCAGCCCTACGGTCCAACTTGGCTTGCTGCTCTACCTCGGCATCTCCTGAGTCGACCAACCGCTCCTCCTCTCGGCGAATAAAGGCAGCAGCGTCGTGAGAGCCGAAGACGGCGTCGTAGGCAAGGGAGAGCGTGCCGATATCGACCATCATCCCTGCATCCATGTAGGACAGGTCAATCGGGGCGATTTCTGAGATTCCTACCGAAGCAGAGTCCCTGTCGGCCTCGTTGTCGGCCCCGTTCCAAGACGCCACAGCCTCCGAGTCGACCATCCACATCATCGCGCCGGCGCCGTCGGACAGCTCTGCCAGCATCGACTTGATGGCCTGCTCCAGCGCATCGCGTTGCCCAGAGTCCAAGGAGCTGGCGGCTGCCTTCTCCTCCAGTCCCGCTATGGAGCAGGCCGCACTCCCATAGATTCGCCCGAAGTTAGCACGGGCGGCGAGGGTGCGGATGAGGTCGTGCTCACTGCCGTCAAGCAGCTCGTCAAGCTCCGCCCTGTCCATCTGACGTGGGTCCACGGTCTCGGGAGGGGGGGTGTAGGAGACTCCCCTCTTGAGCGAGCGACTGGCATACTTGGCGTGCGTCAGAGGCTGGATGATGACTCCTTCGTTGTCAAGCAGCAGCACGTTGCCGTCGCGGAACAGTTCGATGATGAGACTGAGGCGTCCGCCACCGTGCTCGAAGGTCAGCTTGATTATCCGGTCGAAGCCGTACTGCTCGACTGCGACCAACCGAGAGTTGTTGAGGTGTTTACGTAGAACCATGGCGAACTGGGACGGTTTCGACGGCATCGGCCTGTCCCGCCCGGAGGTGTAAACGCGCCGTCCCCCGACGATGACGAGATCGGTCGATGGCAGCCCCTTACGATTAAGCCGCAGAACGACCTGCTCGTAGTGCGGCTGGTAGGCCTTGCGTGCACGAGCCCCGACCACTTCGGAAAGCTCACGCACAATGCGAGCGATATCGAACGACGACGACTGCTCACGCATGCTGCTCAAGTCGGCCGGCTCGGCTGCCCTTCATCAGGCAATCGCTTTGCGAGAACCCTCTATAATGCCACGGAGGACTGGAATTCCTCAATCTCTGAAAGCACATCGGGCTCATGCGCGTACTGGTTCGAAGGCACCTCTATGAGCAGGCAGTTTGGCATTGCATCGACTACCTGATGGACCTTGTCAATGCCGTGCAGGGTGTCGGACGAGGCAGCCATGACTGCGCACGGGACTTCAATTGCGGAAAGATCGGCTGGAAGGCTGTAGCCGAGGTTGACCCTAGCTGACAGTAGCATGCGCCTGACGTTCTGGGCGAGCAGGGCCCTGCGGTAGCGAATCTTCTGCCCCTCCTCCTTGGTCCTCCTATCAACTACCCAAGCGACGAAATTTACAAGGCGTCGGTAGAAGAACATTGGTAGCGGGAAGTTAATCATGATACGAGACCAAAGGGGGAAGTCGAAGTCTGGGTTGGGTGCGAGCAGTACCGAGCTTCGCCCTCCGAGCACCCCCCTCTGGTATGCGTCAATCAATAGCGTCGCGCCCAGCGATGAAGAGTACCAGTCGACCTCCGATTGGTCGATGCCCAGCGCCTCGAGGACCGCTGCGATGTCCTTTCCGTGCTTCTTCATGGGGAAGTCAGACTTCATGACCGGGCGATCTATCCTCGCGCTACCCTTGTCTCTGGTTTCGATGTAATACAGTGGCCTGCGCTTGACCCACTCGGTAACCAGCGGCCTCCAGCCCTCGAAGACGGAGCCCCAACCAGGCACCATCACCACTGGGTTATGCCCAGCTGCAGCCGCATCGTTCGGTTTCCAGATGAGAACTCTCAAGGAGACTGCTGGCGCTACCTCGACCCACCTTTCCTCCACACTGGCCCCTTCCATTACAGGCGCGCCGCTCCACAGGTCGTCCATCTACTAATCCCGTAGTAAGATTGGGATTTCAGCGTTGCCGAAGCCATACGGGGTCATCTGCCGCGTCTTCCACCACCGCCGGACCTACTACCACCGCCGGATCGGCCACCGCCACCAGATCTGCCACCACCGCCGGATCGGCCACCGCCACCAGACCTGCGTCCACCAGAGCTCCTAGTGACTCTGCTACTTCTGTGGTGTCCATGATGGTGATGATGGCGTCTGCGGTGGAACCATGGCCTCCTGTGCCAAGGCCGATTGTAGTAACTCGGGTCGCCGTAGTACCCGGGACCGCCCAACGAGAAATTCACGTTAGGCCCCCCTACATCGATTCGAGCCGCTACTAGCACGATGATTAGAAGGGCAAGTTGAATCACTCCACAGAAAAAGAAAGGAAAGAATGAATCCCCGCTATCAATTCGGACTTCACTGGGATCCTCAATTTTGTAGTACAGTGTAACGAAACTCCCTATTGGCATAGTGCCACTCTCGACGTATTCCAAACAGTCGTCTTCCGCATCAGTGTAGTCGTCGTAAATTGTAATCGGAAAATGATCCACTTCGGCGGAGTAGCTGGTATTGTCAACGGAGTATGAGACGTCTAAGTCGGCCCAGCAATCTAGTTCGTACCAGAGGTCACAGTATTCATCCCCCCAATCATCCGTGTAGCAGTCCTCGTGCTCCACCCAGTCGAATCCCGGGTATTTCGCAAGAACCTCGGCCTCCATGGCCGCCCATTCCTTTTCCCCTCCCGCAGCAATTACTCCCGTGAAGGCGGTTGCAATGAGACCGAAAGCGAGGACAACGGCTGCGATAGTGTAACCGGGGTCCTCAAGGAGCCAGTGTTCAGATCCGCCACTTCCCCTATTTTCTTGGGCGGCTATTTCGGTTCTTTCTTGGGCGGCTATTTCAGTTCTGGTTTGCTTGAGGATCATCACACCATCGTCAATTTCCATATCGAGATGCTTCAGGAAATCCATTCCTAGGAGGGCAACTTCGCTATTGTACCCATCATTACCAACAATTTCAACTACCGAATTTTTCTTCCAATCCATGCCAGGAAGTATGCTCCCCTCTACGTTGCGAACGACAATCTCTCCCAATCTGACTTCTTTGGATATTGTCTTGAATTGCCTAGCCCTCCCTGCGGCTGTTTGACTCCAACCTTCCTCGCCTTCCTTGCATCCAACGCGCTTGGCTGTCTCCTGACTCATGCAGCAGCCCCATGCTCCCGTGTCTATTACAAACTGAATTTGATGTCCGTTTATCGTTCCCTGTGCGTAGAACATGTCATGATGATTGGCCTTGATCCTTAATTCCACATTTCCGTCCTCAGTCACTGTTTCTGGCTCGAGGTCCCTTGCTTTTTTCTTCAATTGGGAGACCCTGAATTCATGCTCCGCCTCTGCCAACTCTTCCTCTCGCCGTAAGCGCTTGGCCTCAGCCTCATTCAGCAAATCCTCGACGTCTTCCTTGGAGGTGTCAGAATCCTCGTCCTTCTTCCACCATTGATCATCCTCAGCCACTGCAAGACCCCAATTTCATTGCGTGCTATTGAAGGGTATGTTTCAATCTTGACCCGGATTAGACTGCTGTATAACCACTATCGTCGTGTTTTACGTCACCGGTTCTCTGTAGCTCTTTCAGATGTGACAGCGCTTGGTCCCGCGCAAGCATTGGGTGTGCTTCTGGGCTGTCCGAGTAGGCCGCTTCGGCGATGCTGAGTAGGTCTGAGCTTCCTTCCCTGACCGCCTCCAGAATCCTCCGGTGCCTCGCCTTGCGGTGCTCGATGTATTGTGTCAGGAGCCTCTCCGGATTAGCAACCAGGGGACCGTGTCCAGGAAAGAGGACCTTGGGCTTCAGAGCGCGGAGCCTCTCGAGACCGGAGATGTATGCCCCCATGTCACCCTCGCCCGAAGGCACCAAGATGGTACCGACGGTCGAGCAGTTGTCTCCGGACACTATCCCGGCATCGCTAACTAGGCAGATCTGCCCCGGGCAGTGCCCCGGGCTCCCTATGATATCCCAACGGACATCGCCGCTCTGCCCCTTGAGTACGAACGAGTCACCCTCACTGAGGACATTGTCGCGAGTGCTGCTGGGAATCGAATCATGGGTCTCCTCGCTGGCCCATATCGGTGCTTCGTAAATCTCCGAGATGCGAGCCAGATCACCGATATGGTCGGGGTGTCTGTGGGTGAAGATGGTGGCCGTGATTGAGCTGCTATCATCCCATATCTCCTGGACCTTCAACTCAAGCTCCTCGAGGCCCTCGTCGTCCCTCGCCGCGGGGTCGACCACCACGCGCTCTCCGCCCCGTTCTCCGAGGACGTAGCAGTTGGTGTGGGTCGCGGGTGGTAGGGTGGCAGTCGGAATCAGGATGCACTCGACGCCGGGGGCGAACTCGAACCTGTGCCGTCCAGAGGGGGGGTCAGCGGCCAGCGAGTCACAAGCCGACTGCAAATCACCCTCGTGCTCGATGGCCTCTATCAAATCGCGCACCAAGGTGATTATGGGCGGTGGGAGGCGCAGCTCGTTGCTCTCCCAAGATGAGAGCAGGTCCACGGGCCTCCACCAACGAAACTCGTCGAACTCGGTGCGTCCGGGCGGGAAGCTGGGAAGAACGCCAGAGTCTCCTATCGGTACGTGGAAGAACAGGTTGTGGAAGCGGGCCGGGGCCTGGGGGGGTGTGGTCCTCTCCGTAATCACTTGACAGTGGAAACCTTCCACGGAGAGCCTGCCGGACTCCATCGCCTCGAGCCATCCGGACTTGTCGCCGCAGACGAGATCCCTGACGTCTGCGCCGACCTCGACGAAGCCGCCGCTGCCGTCCGGGGCGATGCCTATCTCCTCGACCATCTCCCTCAGGAGGGCCATGGTGGCGAGACGGTCTTCACCGCGCTCCGAGAGCCACTCAGGATGTGCTTGGGCGGTATTCCTGTCGATCCTACTGATTCCCCCTCCGGGAAATGACCACAGGTCTGGGAACGTTGGCAGCTCCGAGACGCGATGACCGAGGAGGACCTCGTGCCCGTCAGGGCGCTCCCTGCTGAGCATCACCGAAGCCGATGGACGAGGTGTTGTTACTTCCGAAGGGGGGAACTCAACACCTTCGGGCAACTCGCTCACGGTCGCTCGATGAGGTACGGCGCTTCAAACTCGCTACAATAACGATTGAATACGAAAGCGAACCTAAGCTGGCCATGGCCCCGGTTAAAATTGCTAACACAAGCACAAGCACTGGCGATAGGCACCACGAGGCCGAGATGCCGATGTTCGGGCTCGGGGTCTACCTGATGGGTGATCCCGGTGAGTGCAAGTCTTCGGTGCTGTACGCTCTTGAGCAGGGCTATCGCCTGATAGATACCGCGATGGCGTATGGGAACGAGCACGAGGTCGGCGAGGCGATTCGTGAATCCGGCCTCCCTCGGGAAGACCTGTTCATCGTGACTAAGCTCAGAACTCCTCATGCCACTGGCTACGAGAACACGATTCAGCGCTGTCAGGAGAGCCTAGAAAACCTCGGGCTCGATCAAATGGATCTCTACCTCGTGCACTCGCCCCCGAAGGACCCTGATGCGAGGGCTTCGGTCTGGCAGGGCATGGAGGCGTGCCTGTCCAACGGATGGACGCGCTCCATCGGGGTCAGTAACTACGGCGCGCACCACCTCGACGCCATGCTGTCCTACGCCGACGTGATGCCTTCCGTCAACCAAATCGAGGTCAACCCGTGGCTCCAGCGCCCGGCCCTGCGTGCGGCCACTGAGGGAGTGGGAGCGACGGTGATGGCCTACTCTCCACTGGCCCGAGGACACAAGATCTCCGAGAGAGGAATCACCGAGATCGCCGACTCGCTCGGGTGCACGCCCGCGCAAGCGGCGATCAAGTGGTGCTTGGACGCGGGCGCGGTTACGATACCGAAGTCCAGCAACCCAGCCAGGATATCGGAGAACCTAGCCGCGCTAGAGGTGGATTTGTCAGGAACTGAGGAGGCCTTCGCCGCGCTCGAGGAGTCTTACGTCTCAGGATGGGACCCGACCTCGGAGCCGTGAGGCCGATGAAGCCACCCGAGACCATCGAGGAAGAACTCAAGATAATCGCTGATGCAATTGACGTCGGGATAGACCCGTTCCCGCCTAAGAGGGAACCAACGGGATGGGCCAAGGCCGCCTTGGGTTGGTTCATGATCATAATGATGGTGAGTTGGGTCTCGCAGCTCCTCTACCAGTCTCTATGAAACATCTTGGTGGGAAAAGGACGGCAGCCACGAGTGGGAGGTGACCGAGTCCACGAAATCAACTCATCGGGGAACGAGGCGATTGGTAGTCCCTCCCGGATTCGAACCAGGGTCACGAGATCCAGAGTCTCGTATGATGGACCTCTACACTAAGGGACTGGCAGCGCACGGAGACGGGCTGGATATTTCAACAAACCCGAGCACCCTATGTAGCCACTCATGCGGCTCTGAAGCCGGCGTTCAAGAGTTCTAAACTCTCCTTGCTGGGGCGCAACTGGTCCTCTGGCAGGGCTATCAGAGGAGTGTCAGTAAGGCCGAGGGCGTCGGTGGCAGTTGGCACGTCGGAGTCATAGTACAGCAGGCCGGTGACATGCCGGTCCGCCTGCTCGGCCTCGTGAACCGCGCGCAGAGCTGAGACCACGTCTCTCGGGTCGTGGTCAGAGCCTACAGTCTCCAGCCTGAGCGTGGAGCCATCGAAGAGCTGGATCTCCTGGTACTCACCCTCGGGGACGTCGACTTCCTCTATGGGGGAGAAGTGTGGGATATAGTCGAGGATGTGGAGGACCTCGTCGTTCTCCTTGACGTAGTTGTAGGATCGGTAGGACTCGTCGTTGTTGGCGAAGGTCACGCAGGGGGAGATGATGTCAATCACCGCCATCCCCCTATGGCTCATGGCTGCTTTTACCAGTGCAGTGAGCTGCTTCTTGCTGCCTGAGAAGGAGCGCGCGACAAAGCTACACCCGAGATTAATCGCCATGGCGCAAAGGTCGATTGGGGGCTGCTCGTTCACAGCCCCTTTCTTCTTCTTCGAGCCCTTCTCCACAGTGGCACTATACTGCCCCTTGGTCAGACCGTAGACACCGTTATTCTCGATGATGTATAACATGTCCACGTTCCTTCGGATGGCGTGTATGAACTGCCCTATACCGATGCTGGCGGTGTCGCCGTCCCCTGAGACCGCGATGAATGACAACTCCTTGTTGACCATGTTGGCACCAGTGGTCACCGAGGGCATCCGGCCGTGGACGGTATTGAAGCCGTGACTGTTGCCGAGGAAGTAGGCAGGCGTCTTCGAGGAGCACCCAATTCCGCTCATCTTTGCGATTCTCTGGGGTTCGATACCATTCTCCCACGCGGCTTGGATGATCACGTTTGAAATCTGGTCGTGTCCGCACCCCGGGCATAGCGAGGACTTACCTCCAGTGTACTCAGTCTTCTCGAGATCGATTACGTTCAGCTTCATCGCAGTCATGTGGCCACCCCCTGCAGCATCTCAAGGATTCTGCCCGCGTACACGCGCGCCCTCGGTGGCAGCCCGTCGCTGTAGGCGACGCTGTGTAGCTTAGGTACCAGTCTGATTGGAATCTCCCTACGCAGGATGCCATAGAGCTGCCCGTCTCGATTTATCTCGAGGATGATGTTGGTGTCGTGCCGGTCGATGAAGGACTCGACCTCGGGGTGGACGGGGAGGGCCCTCACGCGGCAGGTGCTGACCGAGAGGCCGGTGGCCTCTAGCAGATCGTCGATCTCCACTATCGTGTTTTCCATTGAGCCGTAGAAGACTATGCCGACCTCCTTCTTTTCCTCCTCTCGGATGACTGGTGCCGGAAGGTGCTCGCGCGCTCCATCGATCTTGTTCCGTAAGCGTACCATTGTGTCCCTGTACACCTGTGGGTCCTCCGAATAGGCCCCGTCCTCGTCGTGCCCGGTCCCTCGGTAAAGAATCGGGTCGAGGCCGCTTCCGGGCAGGGTTCTGTACGGGATACCATCGCCATCGACGTCCCTGTACCGGCCGTAATTCGGTATGGCGTCCATCTCCTCTTGGGTGTGGATGACCTTCCCGCGATCCATCTCCTGAGCTGGGTATTCGAACCCTGAGGTCGCCCAACGGTTCATCCCAAGGTCGAGGTCGCCGAAGCCGAATACCAGTGTCTGGAAACGCTCGGCGTAGTCGAAGGCGCGCCATCCGTACTCGAAGCACTCGTCCACCGTGCCGGGGATGAGCACTATGTGCTGGGTGTCACCGTGGCTCGCCTCGTAGAGCATCGACAGGTCACCCTGCTGGGTCCGTGTGGGCAAGCCCGTCGATGGCCCCACGCGGTTGATATCCCAGATGACGCCTGGCACCTCGGAGAAGTAGGAAAGCCCGATGAACTCCGACATCAGCGAGATTCCCGGCCCGCTGGTACATGTCATGCCTCTTCCGCCGGCCCACCCGGCACCCATCACCATCCCCGCAGCGGCAAGCTCGTCCTCAGCTTGGACGACCGCGCAGGTCGAGCCTCCGTTACCATCGGTCCGGAGCTCTGGAAGCCAGCCGATGACTGATTCGGCGAGGGATGACGAGGGTGTTATCGGGTACCAAGAGAGCAAGTTGATTCCGCCATAGATTGCACCTAGGGCCGTCGCATCGTTGCCCTCGATGAGGAAGGTGTCTGGGTCCTTGTCCCGCGCCTCGACGGATAGGGGGCACTCGAAGTCCCAGTTCTCCTCAGCATAGGCCCTGCCCTCCGATATGGCGCGCATGTTGAACTCGATTGCCTTCTCCTTGCCCTTGAACTGACTCGATACCGCCCCCCCAATCGCGCTTTCTTCGATGTCGAGGAGGTGGGCGAGAGCTCCGACGTAGTACATATTGGCCATAAGTCGTGCCAGTTTGGGGTTGATTCCTCTCGCCATCTTGGTCATCGGCATGCCCAGAAGAATGCAGTCGTCGCGCTCCACCGGGAGCTTGACGTCCTCATTGTAGAT
Source organism: Candidatus Thalassarchaeaceae archaeon (assembly GCA_029940695.1). Classification (GTDB taxonomy): domain Archaea; phylum Thermoplasmatota; class Poseidoniia; order Poseidoniales; family Thalassarchaeaceae; genus UBA36. The sequence continues at coordinate 37,361 of JAPYUP010000003.1, read as the reverse complement.
GATTATCGTTCCAGGCTCGACCTTCTCCTGATCCTTCAGCCAAGTGTCCTTATTCATAATCACTTGGACGTCGGTCTTGTCGCCGGGAGCCTGGTAACCCGCATCGCTGGCCCTAATGATGAACCAAGTGGGCAGACCGGAGATGTTGCTCGGGAAGAGATTCTTGCCGCTGACTGGCACGCCCATCTCAAACATCGAGTGCAATAGTGTGAGGTTGGATGATTGCGACCCAGTGCCATTTGCGGTTGCGATGTTAATGACGAAATCGTTGACTATCTTTCTCATTGCTTTCGTTGTCCCCAGCGCTGAGTCACTATCCACCGGTCCGCTCTCAAGTGATGTGGCATTGAGCGGGGGTCTTATGGGTTACCATGGTAAAACCCCCGTTTTCATCTCTGTCGGTCATCCGTTGTAATTTTCAATGATGGCGTGGTCGCCCAGCCGATGCCTATACCGGCGGAGCTGCAGAAAGCGTGGGATAATGCCATCGAATTGACTGAGAACGAAGAGCCTGAGCAAGCTCTCGACGTCCTTAGATCCGCTTGGCCCCTTGCAGAGAATAAGGCGCAGGAATCGAAGACCCTGAGATACGCTGCAGATGCCAATACGGAGTTTGGGCGAATCGACGAGCCAAACCAGAAGCGCCACTGGCAGAAGGCTCACAAGGACTACACCAAGGCTCTGGCCTTTGACCCCAAAAATAAGGAGACTCGCAGGAGGTTGAACAAACTTGCATCGATGATGGACGAGAAGGCCGTCTCCCTTGGGCTTGGGTTCCAGATTTTCGATGAAGGAAACCCTACCCCCTTAGGCCTGTTCGCCATGTTGGCTTCGCTCGTTCTGGTACTGGTCTCGTTCAAGGTCGTGGCAGACTTACTCACCGAGGAGGATCCCAACCCGATAGTTGTCTTTGAGGTGACATACTCCGTTGACGGACAGGAGATGAAGGGCGAGATTGAGATAGAACTCTACCAGAGCGATGCTCCACTGCACGTGGAGAGTTTCGTCTCCCACGTTGAGAATTTTCGTTACGACTTCACCGAGTTCCACAGGATTATTGGTGACTTCATGATACAAGGGGGGGACATCGAGAATAAACAGGGCAGGGGAGGTTACTCCGCTCATTACTACGGCTGGTGCGACGGTCAGGAGATTCCTCTCGACCAGTGCTCATTGGAGGACTGGTCGATACCATACGAACATGAGAATGGACTCAAGCACACAGCGGGGGCGATTGCCGCTGCTCACGGCGGCCTCAATACCGACGGCAGCCAGTTCTACATCGTGCCTGACGACGGTCAGGCAACACACTTGGATTGGGAGGAGGGGAAAGATTGCTCCCAGCAGTCCTGCCACACGGTCTTCGGATATGTGATATCCGGAATGGAGCACGTCAATGCGATGAGCGAAGTTCCCACCGATGCCAACAACGCCCCCGTCGAATCCGTCCGTCTGTTGATGGCCCATCTCATGGCATAGTCTCCGACCCACTTGGCTAACGGTCAACTTCATGTACCACGCCCAGAGAGTTGTTAACAGGTGGACGGATGTCTCCAATCGACCCATTCGGAGCGCTTTCCACCTTCGAAAAATCCGATGGCTCCACTGCTTTCTTCACGGACCTCAACTCCCTTGAGAGTGTAGGAATCTGTAAATTGGACAACCTTCCCTTCACTATCAGGATTCTACTCGAGTCGGTGCTCAGGAATTGCGACGGCCTCCTCATCGATGAGGATGATATTAGGCGCATCGCATCTTGGTCACCCGATATGTTCCCCGAGGAGATCCCCTTCAGCCCCAACCGCGTTATATTGCAAGACTTCACTGGCGTTCCAGCTCTGGTGGACATCGCTGCACTGAGGGACGCCATGCTGGAGCTCGGTGGTGACCCCTCTCGAGTCAACCCACAGATTCCCGTCGATCTCGTGATCGACCACTCTGTGCAGGTTGACGTATCAGGTCTCTTCCCAGACGCGCGCGAACGCAACTTGGAAATCGAGTACGAGCGTAACTTCGAGCGCTACAAATTCCTCAAGTGGGGTCAGCAGAGCCTCAACAACTTCCGTGCTGTGCCCCCTGGGCGTGGTATCGTTCACCAGGTGAACCTAGAGTGGATTGCTAGCGTGGCTCGCGAGGAGGATGGAATGTGGGCTCCGGACACCCTCGTCGGCACCGATTCCCACACTACGATGATCAACGGCCTGGGAGTCCTCGGCTGGGGAGTCGGTGGGATTGAGGCCGAGGCAGTGATGCTCGGCCAACCGATCTTTATGCTGCTTCCGGAGGTCGTCGGATTCGAACTCACGGGCTCGCTGCAACCAGGTGTCACCGCTACTGACATGACCCTGCGAATCGTGCAGATGCTTAGGGAGCACGGCTGCGTGGGCAAGTTCGTAGAGTTCTACGGGGCTGGTCTGGCTAACCTCAGCCTTCCCGACCGTGCGACGATTGCCAACATGGCCCCAGAGTACGGCGCTACCTGCGGTTTCTTCCCGGTGGATCAGACCACTCTCGACTACATGTTGCTGTCCGGGCGTGACCCCCAGCACGTTGAGAACGTCAGGCGTTATCTCGCTGCACAGACCCTTTTCTACTCCGAATCCACCCCAACTCCCGAGTTCACATCATCGCTGTCGCTCGACCTCGCAACCGTCAACCCCTCTTTGGCCGGTCCCAAAAGACCTCAGGACAGGGTCTCCCTATCCGAGATGAAATCGCACTGGAGGTCTAGCCTGAATGCACCTATCGGTCATCAAGGCCACGGAGTCGACCCCTCTGAGAACGACGCCAGCGTCGCAATCACCGGGCTCGACTCAACGTTGGGGCACGGCGACGTAGTCATCGCCGCAATCACGAGCTGCACGAACACCAGCAACCCGAGCGTAATGATTGCCGCGGGGCTGGTCGCACGGAACGCACGGGCTTTGGGGCTGTCAATCAAGCCCTGGGTCAAGCCCAGCCTAGCCCCCGGAAGTCGGGTTGTAACGGAGTATTACGACGCTGCCGGCCTCACAGATGACCTCAACGCACTGGGGTTCAGAGTCGTCGGTTATGGCTGTACCACCTGCATCGGCAACACGGGGCCACTCGACAAGGAAATCGAGACAGCAATTGATGAGGTGGATTTGGTCGTTGGAAGTGTGCTTTCAGGCAACCGAAACTTCGAGGGCAGGATACACCAGAAGGTCAAGGCGAACTACCTCGCTAGCCCGCCCTTGGTGGTGGCTTACGCCCTAGCGGGCACCCTCGACATCGACTTCTCGACCGACCCTCTTGGGCACACTGCCTCCGGCGACCCGGTCATGCTCACTGACATTTGGCCCAGTGACGAGGAGATTATCTCGACCGTCAGGAGCGTCGTTGGCCCGGAGATGTTCACGGCGCGATACTCGGACATTCTACGCGAGCCGCGATGGGATGCCATTTCCAGTGAGTCGAGCGCCCTCTACGATTGGGACGACACTTCTACCTACGTCCGACCGCCCTCTTTCCTGCAAGGAATCGAGCCCGAGCCGGCGCCCATCGAGCCGATCAAAGGGGCACGAGTCCTAGTCAAGGTCGGCGACTCGGTCACAACAGACCACATAAGCCCCGCAGGCGCATTCCCCCATCATGGGCCAGCTGGACAGTATCTGATGGACAAGGGGGTCCATCCGCGAGACTTCAACTCGTTTGGGAGCCGCAGGGGCAACCACGAGGTGATGGTACGCGGCACCTTCGCTAACATCAGGATGCGGAATCAGATTGCCCCGGGCACGGAGGGAGGATTCTCTACCCACTTCCCCACTGGGGAGGTGACTTCGATCTATGAGGCCAGCAACAGGTACCGTGATGACGCAACCCCTCTGATCGTTCTCGCCGGCTCGCAGTATGGGACGGGCAGCAGCAGGGACTGGGCAGCGAAGGGAACCCTTCTACTCGGTGTCAGGGCCGTCATCGCGACCTCCTATGAGCGAATCCATCGATCCAACCTAGTTGGCATGGGTGTCCTCCCCCTTGCCTTCAAGGAGGGCCAGAACGCCGAGACTCTGGGTCTTGACGGCTCAGAGGCCTTCGACATCCCAGTAAAGGGGGACCTCGCACCGTTCTCCGAGATCAGTATCACAGCCAAGAGTGACGACGGCACTGATTTCTCCTTCGAAGCCGTCGTCAGGCTCGAGACCCCGGTGGAGGTAGATTACTACAGGAACGGGGGCATTCTGCAAACCGTTCTCCGCAACCTTGCAATAGGTTGAACACACAAGCCGCCACAATAGCCTCGTCAGGTGTTGAGATGGAGGAAAATGAGATAGAAGCGGAAGAGGGGTTGCCCGGACCACCTCCCGACCCATCTAGAATCCCCTCTGTGGTAAGGGTGATAGGGGATTTGGATGTCGAGGCAGGGGCGAACGAGAAGGGCATAACTAAGCCGTCAGAGCCCGATATCAGGGCCATCATGGAGTTCCTCGAGGAGATAGAGGCCCCGGAACCCCTGAGCAACAACCTCTCTGGGGACCCACTCGCCGAGGCTTGGCTCCAGATTCTGCTCGGTCTCGTTGTCAGGGAACACGGACAGTCATCGCTCTCAATCGGCACAATCGAGTTTGTGATTGGTGAGAGAATGAACCGGGAGGGGGTCGACTTGGAGATCTTCCTAGACCGTCTCTGGATGATGGGACGCCTCGATAAGGTCTACGGCGGAGCCGAGGTCAGTTACTCGCCCAATCCGAGTTGGCTTGCGTCTCAATAAATCACACAAGTGAAAGGGAATACGAGTACGTCCTTCCGATGCCGCGAAAAGTCATCACTAGGCAATGCATAAGAGAGGCACGAAAGTCCGAGTCGGCATGGTTCATAGCGCAGAGCCTTCCTACGGTCGCCTCCGAGAGGGAAGGAGGGCCGTGGCACTAGTGTTTCTAATGCTGACCTCTTTGTTCGTCGCAATGGCCCCCTTGGCCTCAGCATCGCACACCACCCAGTACGCGGTGCAGCGCGACCCACTGCACATCTCGATTGGCGACTTGAATTGCGATGGCCATAACGACATTGCCTCGGGCAGTGCTATGGGCCACTTCATCAGCTTCCTCTACAATGACGGCTCGGGTGGCTTCGGCGATCGCCAGGACGTGCTAATCTCGAACAACGACTCCTTCAGGGCCGGGTTCAGAGACGTTGCCGACGGCACTCTGGTCGAGATAGCCGACGTTGACGGTGACGAGGTCAACGACGTGATCTACTACCAGCAGAACGCTAGGTTCACTGACGAGTCCTTCATCAGGCCCGCCAACCTGACTGTGCTGAAAGGTGACTGCGACGACAGGGTCAACGAGTGGGAGGAGATGTTCGAGACAATCACCGTCATCAACCCCTACCTCTCCAGTTTAGATGTCGGCGACATCACCAACGATGGCTACGCCGACGTAGCCTTCGTATCGACTGATTCCACTTTCGCCAACCAATTCATCCAGATCTACAAGGGTCCCGACTACACCCTACCATCCAACCAGCACGCCCCTATTTCGGTCCCTCTCACCAATGGATACTACACTGCCATAATGTTCGGAAACTGGAACGAGGACCTACAGACCAACCCCTTGACTGGAGATCCGCTTCCCGGCGAGTGCGAGGACCAGGACATCTGGCTGCTCAGGACCCCGCCCTACAACGCGGGCGTGGGTTATTCGAGGGGGACCTTCGACAACATGACCGTTCTCGAGTACGACTGCCTCACTGGAATTTACCCCAACCCGATGGACCCGACCTCCACCGGAACCATGCATGAATTCACGCTCGATGTCGAGCATGATTACGAGCTGTTTGGCATAGACATAGCCGACACCACTCCTGACGACGACACGAACGAGATCGACTTGATAGTCGCCGTGGACGGCATCACCGGTAACCTGACCTACGCAACCAAGAACGGCGGCAGCTGGGACACCCAGAACTACGTTCCGTACGGCAACTACATGGGCGCCTCGGTAACCATCTCGGATGTCAACCGAGACGGCGAGGTCGATTTCTTCGTACCTACATCGCTCACTCTCCTAGACACTCAGGAGTCGACTTCTCAGAACCAGACCTATCTGCTCCGGCCCAACCTCAGGGCGCTGAACACCGTCCAAATCCTTCTCGCCGACCCCAGCGGTCCGGGCTACCTGTCCCCACTCTCATTCGATGTCGGACGCCGCCCGACCATGGCCGTGCCCGGCCAGCTGCAGGGCGGCCCGGACAGCGCACTAGAGGTGGTCATCGGGCAGGCGGATTACACTTACAGGTTCTCCAACAACGCGATGTGGCTCGACACCATGGGGTACGCTGGACAGGGCGACTATCTCTCCGTGCTCGTGCTCGACAACTACGACCTAGGCATCACCAGAGTCACAATAGAACCCTCAGTGATGGACCCGGCGACCTTCCAGAGCATAGTCGGCGAGGGCAACCGATGGGTGAATGTGACCATCAAGAACACTGGGCTAAACCCCATCGCAAGCGGCAGCGTGGATGTCGACCTCGAAGTCAAGGAGGTCCTAGGTGGCACGGACACGATCGTCTACCACAACGACTTCGAATCAGAATCGGCAAACGTCAACCTCGACGGCGCCCAGCTCCAGAAGTACTCCTACACCGGAGAGTACTCGGAGGGAAATTCCTCGTGGCACATAGACGAGGACAGGTTCTGGATTAATGGCACCACTTACTACGAGGGAGACGTCGTACACTTCAACAACAGCGACTACCAGTGCGGGCACAACGGCACGTCCTCGTGCAGCACCGTTCCCGACGAGGACAACGAGTCCTGGGATGAGGTGTTCTACTATCCATGGGAGACTAGGCAGAACCCGACCAACTACTTCTGGGCGGGCGTAGAGCACTCCGAGGCCGACGGCAACAACAGCACCGGCTACTACAACCACATGGACGAGGCCCTAATCCTCGAGGACGTCGATCTGACCGGGGCGAACGCCGCCTTCCTTGACCTCGATGCAATCTGTAGCGCTGGCTTCTTCCAACTATTCCTAGCCGAGCCCTACGACGTGATTGAACGGTGGCTGTACGAGGACTCGTGCAGTATTGAGGTGTGGAGCGATGGCACCGGCTGGGAGCCTGTCTGGAGGTACGGCGGCTGGGACAACGAGCGGAAGTACCGCATCGAGGAGCGCGTCTCTAGCAGCCCCGACCCGGAGTACAACGACTACAACGATGACTTCTACGGTGACTGGCAATCCTCGTTGTGGAACAACTACACTGAGGGCGGGGGAATCCGGGACTCGTGTTCCATGCCCTACCTGATTTATGGCTTCCCCAATGCCTATTGCTGGGACGACGGAGAATTGGATCAAGCGGCTGATACGATAGACCTGACGCCCTACGCCGGGCAGGTCATCGACATCAGGTTCCGCTTCCGCAGCGGCCTCGAGGGCACCGTGGGCCCCGTAGGCGCGGCCGACTACTCCGGGCTGGACGGCTTCGCGTTCGACAACATCACCATCAGGAAGAGGGATGTTACGTTCGGCGACTCTACCGTCGAGAGCCAGACGCTGACATTGACTGACGCGTCGGCTGGTGAGTCGCAGACGGTTCAACTCACCGCTGACTTCGTAGACAACACGACCTACTACATCTCCGTCACTCTCTCCAACCCCAGTGGCTACACCGACCAGGACAGCACCAACGACCAGACTAGATTCCAGCTGACTGTCAGAAACCTGTACGACCCCGGACTCATCGAGGAGCCGTGGATAGACCTCGAGAACGGTGAGTTGTACGCCTCGGGCGATCGAGACATCACCATAGGCGTCCAGAACTGGGGCAACACCGTCGTCGACTTCGAGGTCGAGGCCAAGGTATACAACGCCCTGCCTGAGCTTATAGCCGCCGAGGACTTCTCCGGCTTCGAGCCTATTTGGGAGGACGACGGCAACGAAAACGGTAGTAGGTTAGATGATTCCTCGGGCTCCAACGAGATGCTCCCCCAAAACCAAGGCGTTTTCAAGAATCAGGCCTACTGGCTCGGCCACCCCTCGGAAGGGTACGGCGACGACTGGAATGAGACAATGACATTGGAACCCATCGAGATCGCGGACAGTGGCGCAGACTTCACTTTCTTGACATTCAACTACTTCGCTGAGGGTGACCATATTGCAGACAGGAACGGCAACGTACAGGCCGTTCGCGACTTCGCCTACCTTGAGGCGACTTGGGCCAGGGACGGGGAGGTCTACGAGGGCGTGATCTATGGGAGCTGGACGGACTTGAACGCCAATGGACTGCGCCCGGGCTTCAACAGCGTCACTCAGACGTACTTCCACTACTGTGAGGACTTCGACCAGAACGGACTCTACGAGGAGGTGGAGTACGCAGGCGACCACTCGGGCGGAGTTGGCCAGGACGGTTGGGTGCAGTGGTACGACTCCGAGGATATGGTAGGCTCAGCCAGAATCGACCTAACCCACGTCCATCTCTTGAATACCACTAGCCCTGACTCATTCGCATGGACTGACGAGTGCACCACCCTCGCGGGCTCGGATGTTACCTTCACATGGCGCTTCTACTCCAACGACGACGGCGTTAACGGCAACGCAGGCTACGCGGGCTTCGCATTAGACAACATCCGCGTCGATGACTACACCTTCACCGACGACGGCTCTTACCTAGAGAGCGTTTCAGGCATGGACGCCGCACAGAGGCGGACCATCAATATGGGAACCCATGACTTCGATAACGGCCTGTACAGGATCGACTTGATGACACTCTACGACAACACCGACAACACCTCGAAGTGGTTTGACAAGCCCGAGATGAGCATAGCGAACAACGTATCCACAATCCTCTTCGGCATCGCCAACGCCGACATCACCCTCCTACAGCCCGACGTGATGGACTGCGTCACTGACACCATCTACGAGTGCGTTTACGCATCAAACCCCTCCGGCCCGGCATCCCACAGTTTCTCGGTACCACTCTTGAACGGGGTTATCGAAGGAACCTACGTTCTGACGATGAAGATAGTCGACGAGGACACCGGGCAGACAGTGTTTGAGCAGACGGCCGAGAACGGCCCGTTCTTGCTTGACCCACACCAGCGGGGGCAGGCCAATTGGACGTCCCCGTACAACCAGTGGTTCGATGGTCACAGATACAACATCAGCTTCTCCGCCACGCTAGGTGAAGGCGGGGAGGAGTCGGGCAACGAACGGTTCTTCGAGATCGAGTTCTATGACCACGTTGACATCGCCATTTTCTCCGACCCAACTGACCAGAGCAGACTCCAACGCGTGAAGAGCGACTTGCAGGCCATGAACAAGACCTACACACAGTTCGAGGTGGATGACTGGAACTCCTATGGAACGGAGGATTGGCTAGAGCACTACTCTAAGGCCCTGCTCCCATGGCAAACGGACTACAACGTCGAGTACGGTGACTACTACGAGCTGCTGGGCACACCCAACCCCCAGAACTCGGAACTCACTCTTACGGAGACCCTAGTTGACTACATGCAGGACGGTGGCACCGTACAAATCCACCTTGGACCATATCGAAGCGAGTATCTGAGCTTGGGGACCGACAACGAGAGGCTTCCCTTCGACATGGACATAGTGATGAGGGACCACGTCAACCAAACCGTCGACCGCAGGATCCACTCAAACAACCTCACATTCGTGGATCGCTTCCACCCGATCATGTCGGGCGTCGGCACATCTGCTTTCGCAGGCGTGAACGGTGGTTCCCACGTCGCGCTCTCCGGACTTGACACCAACCAAGTCAACGCGGACAACCTGCCACTCGTCTGCAGCGACGCCCCGGCAGGGGAGAGCGAAGGAGGGAGAGTTAGCGATGGCGGAACCTTCCACACGCTCATCAGGGACACCGTCAACCCGAGCCAGTCCCTGCTAGCGGTATGCAATTACTACCAGGGCGGGCTCATCGTCACCACCATCGACGTCGAGAACCCAACAGTGTCACAGCCTTACGGAGACTCAAACTTCCCGCTGTTGTCCAACATGCTGGACTTCCACCTCACGCCCTACCCGAACGGTTTCGAGATTGCAGGAGAAGGCTTCGAGCTGACCATCGACGGACAGGTCCAGCAAATCGACGTCCTCACCGCGGCGTATCAGAAGAAAGCGATAGAGAGCGGGGCGTCCCTGCAGTTCGACTTCGAGACCAACGTGGCCGGCATCTTCGCAGACTGGACCATCGAGTCGGCTAACAATGAGACCGTCACCGGATGGGATGGGGAGACTCTAGGAGATGACAACTGGCACATGCACCAAGTCGACGCGACGAGCTCAGTCAACGCCACCTTCTGCGTCCAAGACGACAATGCTGACCTCGGCTGCAAGATAGATGCAGAGTGGAGGATTTGGCTGTACTTGCATGATGCCGCAGGCCACACTAGGATTACCAACGTCTCCATCTACACAAACGACATCGCCGCAGATAGCTCGGCCCCCGTGGCGCACATCGACATCGTGCAGGACGACATTAGCACCGAGTTCCTAGAGTTCGTAGGGTACCAACCTACACCGACCGGAGAACAGGACAGCGATGGGAACTGGATAATGATCGACTCTCCCAAGTACAGAGTCAGGCTGACTGAAACCGGCACCACCGACATAAAATTCTCAGCTGTCAACAGCAGCGATATCGGGACCGGTATCAAAACCTACACTTGGTCGGTCAGTGGCGATGGCAACCAAGATCACCAAGTCATTCTCCCTAAGAGCCAATACGACTGGCACTACACCTTCAGCAACATCACCCCGAACAATAATCCAATCATGCTCGAACTCGTTGTAACTGATCAGAGAAACCTCGACTCAACGCCCCCATTCAGAATCTTCTTCGAGGTGGTCGGAGAGCTCTTTGGGGACGAGGAGCCCGAGAACGAGATGGACAGCATCTCCACTGCTGACGGGCATCGGTTCGACGCGCTTGAAGCCGTTGACATCATCAACATCACCGGAGTAATCGTCGACAACGATGAGGGGGGCGAATGCGACGTGACAGTCGAAATCGCTCTCGATGACACCTCAATCTTCGACAAGGGAGAGGCTACCAAGACCACCCAGAAGGAGCTCGGTCGATACGACAGACAGGCAAGTTTGTGCGACGGTGATTCCTACACGCTCTCGTTGAACATCTCCCATCTGTACCTAGAGGATTTTGGCAGCGCGGGATTGGTCTACATCAGGATTACAGAGGGCTCCTACGTGGTCAATGACCAGATTCAACTCTATACTCTGCCTAGGCCGCTAGACCCCTGCGTAGTGGATCCAGCCTCCTGCGCCGAGGGCAGCAGCGGAGTGACGGAAATGGTCGTAATTGGGGGCATCGCCTCCATTATTCTGATTTTAGTGGTTCTCGTTACGATGTTGGTCCGCAGTCGTGGAAGAGTCTCAGAGGAGGATTCAGTAGAGTCCTTCGGAGGGGTGGAGCAGATGGATCCGGTCGAGGCTTACGTACAGCAGCTCTTAGCCCAAGGCTATGATGAGCAGACTGCTCGACAGTACGCCAACATCGAGATCTACGTCCAGCAACTCATAACTCAGGGCTATGACGAGCAGACGGCACGCCAGTATGCCCAACAGTACTACGCCCCGTATTCTGCCCAGCAGAGGGGCGACGGGGGCTGACCACTCAGAAAGGGACGTGCAACTCCCACTTGCCCGGCACCCTCTCCCCCGACTCCTGTATTAGCGAAATCCTCTCCTTGAATGCGGGCATCCTATTGCCAAGGACCGAGTTGTATAGCTTCGAGCCCCTGACTTCCTCGGGGATGCAGACCTTGCCAACGGTGGTCTCGCAGTCCATGGCTCGATCGAGGTCAAGAGCATGACGATTCAGTTTGTGAAGCAGCCCTATTGATAGTCTGCTGATTGCGAAGTACGATGTTAGAATCAGGAAGAAGACCATGATCGAGCCAAGGGTAGTGGAGCCGAAGGCGTACATGGCGGCAGAGCCCAGGAGGAATACTATCGGCGCAACGAAGGTCAGCAGGAAGAAGGTCTGCGAGATCGGCTTCCTCTTCTTCATCCTCCTGATTATGTCCCATCTCTCGTCCTTCTGATCCTGTGGGGCGAAGGCACCGTCCGCCTCCATTCTCGCTGCTCTCTCCACCATCTTCCTGACACCCTCCATCCGCGCCTCGAGACGCCTGTTGGGTGGTATGTCGATATCATCTCCATACAATATTTCTAATCTGTCTGCGCACTCATCGAAGTAGCCGAGTCTCACTAGGATCGCCAGTTGCTCGATGAGGGGAATGATGTCTTTGGGGGCCATCTCCCTCCTGTCCTCCCACCACTCCAGACCGTGTTCTAGCATGCCCAAGTGGTCTACTAAGAGGGTGCCACCCAACTCCCATGCCCGAGCACTGTCGGGATTTAGGTCCACAACCTTTCGCAGCGCGGACATGGCCTTCGCTGCCTGAGCGAGATCAGGCATGTCCTGCCTCCCTCGCGCCGTTACAGGAAGGCTCCACTGTGCGATTGCCATCCATGCATCTGCATGCGTATCATCGATTTCGACGACGTCCCTAGCTAGCGAAATCGCCGAATCTCGGTCTCCGCCCTGCTCGACTTCCAACGCATCGATCCATATCATCTCAGCGCTCTTCGCCACACTCGCTGCAACAGCAATCCGATGAAGAATGCTGGGGTGCGCCCCACCAATCAGCGCCGGCCCCTGCTTGCCCCCCTTCTCCTTGTGTCCCTGCGAACCCCTCCTCTCTTTGGCGGGCCGCTTCGCTTGCTAGGGCCCCTCTTCGCTTCACTCCTTCTTCCATGACGCTTGGTAACGTGCCTGCCCTTCCTAGCATCGCCGCGACCCTGATGATGCCCACTTCGTTTGCTGCTAGTCCTGCCTCTTGCGCGACCTTGTCCCGACCTGACCCGGGGGGCGATTTCGACCGGCGAGCCAACTGCTGCCTTTGCATCGATTCCCCTCAATAGGGGATGAATATGAATCAGGGGTTCTTCGATTGGACCCAGTACTGTTTCGACCCTACCTAGGATCTTGCCACCTGTAATCCTGATGCTCGCACCCAATCGGGGGGCCCGTCCCTCGAAAGACGCGAGTAGCCCACCTTCGTGAGAAGCCTCGGTGACCCGGCCCGAGAAGCTCATGCGATCAGTCCCGACGACGCGTGTACATGAGTGCAGCGAAGACAGACATCACCACAGAAAATATCCCTAACGAGGGAATTGGATCTCCTCCAGATTCTTCATCATTGGAAAATCCGCCCCCGTCTTCCGGCATTGAAGCGGTGTCAAGCCAGACATGTTCCTCTGTACACATGAGTGACTCGTCGCACCCAATAAGCATTAGATTATTATTTCCCGGTGACAACAACGACGAGTCTATCCACTTGCTTTCCCACGAGTTTCCAGTGACTGTAACTTCGACTTCATGGGAATTATCTTCGGAAATCAACAAAGTGAAGGTAACCGATTCCCCGTCCGGGTCGCTGTATTGTCCGGAGATCCTCCATAGCTGACCGTCCCAGTCGACCGGATTCACAGTGACCAATGGGGGAGACCCCCTCTTCTTGATTCCAAAGTCGTATACTTTTTCCATTGAGTGACCTTGAAGACTGGTAACGCGAACCCAAACGAAAACATCGCCTGGTTGCATACTCGCCGATGCAACTTCGATTTCAACAGTCCACGCCGCTGCATACAAGGAAGCCGACTCGATATTTATTGGCTGACCTCCCTGCACTAGCCCCACCTCAACCTCCACGCCGGTTACCTCCCATTCGCTTGCAAGTTCTATGGTAAACGGATGTGGGTCACTCAACAGAACGAAGTCCATTACTGGTTCGTTAGTTGACACTGTAATCGGCACACCGACGTACCAGGATCTGTTTCCTGATGATTGTCCGGCTTCGTCAGTTGCCTCGCAGGTGATACTCACAGTCTCTTCGAAGGTTACCCACAACGAACGGTCGATGCCTTGTGAGATTTCCCCAGTGTCCCCGGCACTGCAATCAATATTCAGTTTCGAGACACCAGACTCATCGGAGAACCAAGTCGAGAGAGTCTGCCATGAGATCCATTTCCTCTGACCATCCTCGTCGACTGGGAACCAGGAGCCGTCATCGGGTGCTGCATCGGTCCAGGTTGGAGGGCCGTCGACAGGTATGGGGGAAGTGGTGAAGTCGGCGAAGAGATCCTCGCCGTATGGCCAGACTCCCCTTTCGAGGGCTGGGAATAGGGTGTAGGTCAGGCTCCCGTCTCCATTTTGGTTCAACTCGTACTGGGAAGAACCGTCACCTATGCAGCTACCCTTGGGGGGAGTTGACCCCCCACCCGGGTTGTCCTCGTCAATGCCGACGTACCGACCCTCGCACTCTTCCCATTGGTCGAGCCTCAAGTCTTGGATGTACGGGAATGTGAAGTCCAGTCTGGCATTGCTCATGTTGGAGGAGTTGAAGGCAATTGTGAAATCATTGGGGTTCGAAACACCCTGAATCTCCAGCGTCGCATTCAGCCAGAGGATTACTCTGCACTCGTCTGCCCCCTCGGACTCGTTGATTTCTGTATCACAGTCACGTTCCACTGAAGGTCGAACCGGGATCTCGTAGCAGTCTCCCTGATCGAATCCTTGGCAGTCCCTACCTTCAGCGTGCCTAGGGGGGACACCATTGTACTCCGCGATATTCATACCATCATTCTGCCAAGTGGTATTCTTCCAGTCCACGCCCACTCCCCCCCGGTGAGCAGACCCATCGCGGATGCCAATTCTGGTGAGACTGTACTGAAGGCAGTCTGCAGCAATCAGTATCACTGCACCCACTTCGTCAGTCGACAGCCAGTCATCGCCCCCAGAGGGAATGATTCCCTCCAGATACTCATCAAGGTCGTCTCTGATTTCGTCGGCCAGCGTCCAGTTAATCCAAGCCATAGCAGCGACTTGGGCCGTCTGCCAGTCCTCGTCGACTTGAATATCGAAGATTGCCTGGTCGTAGATGAACATGTCCTCGAAGGTAATAGAACTGCACTGCTCCTCTAACGATCCCCCTCCTCCGAACTGCTCACGCCGCTGCTCAACCTCGTCCAGTGAGGGGCCAGGGGTTTGTAGAGGAAAGAGCGGGAACAACATGCTGAGGGTCAGAGTAAAGGCAAGTGCCGAGGCGGTCCGAACTCTGTTCAACGAACTACTGGTCATTAGCAAGGACATGATTCTATCGCAGTAATTATTGAGGTTTAGGGTACCCTAAATTCATATATTGTTTAAGATTCGCAACTGCATGGCAGGCGAGTTTCTGTGGTCCGATGTCTTGGCAGGCTCTCTTATAGGATTCAGAGAAGCCGTTGAAGCCGCTCTGATAATCGGTGTTCTGATGACTTGGTTAGTGCGCAGTGATCGTGGCTTACTTTCCCGATGGATTTGGTTTGGTGTTGGAGCCGGAATAGCTGCCAGCCTAGTTGTTGCCTCCTTGTTTGCTTGGGTATGGGGGGGGATGGCGTCTTTCGAAGATCACGAGGCGATGTTCGAAGGTGTGCTTGAGTTGTTTGCCGCGTTGCTTCTTACGCTTGTCATTGTCCACTTCATACGTCACCCGTCGGCGCGAGAGCTGGAGGCATGGGCCGACAAGGCTTTCCAACAGAAGCAGGGCATGGGTTTGTTTCTGATATCGTTCCTTTCAGTGTGGAGAGAAGGTTCGGAGACGGTAATATTCATCGGCGCTGGAACCGAAGGAACAAACGCGATAGTCGGCGTTTTCTTTGGAATCGCCGTTGCCACAGTCCTTGCCTACGGATTCTTCTCTCGTGGCATGGAAATTGACATCTCCAAACTTTTCAAAATCACTAATGTTCTGCTTATCCTGTTCGCAGCAGGCCTAGTAGCCCACGGATTCCATGAGCTTCAGGAGGCCGGCGTCGCGCCGGTCGTCATTGAGGAGGTTTGGGATGTCAATCCTGAAGTCGATTCATCTGAAGAATATCCACTATTGCATGAGAAGGGAGCCATAGGGAGCATCTTCAAGGCGCTGTTTGGATGGAATGGCAATCCGTCGCTACTTGAGGTGCTAGCGTGGTGTACATACTCGGGAGGGATGCTCTTCATACTGAAAAGGGGCAGTGAACACTCAACATCAATGAAGATGAAAGACGGCCCACGACAAATTGCCTAGGCCGTATCGTCAGCTACCATTCTGATGGCCCCATCATCGTAGAAGATTTGGATGTTGTCACGGACCTTGAAAGTCAGTGCGGCTAATGCCTCGTAAACGTCATTCTCCTCGACCTTGAACGCTTCAGCCGCGCGCTTAGTGGACCATGGAATCTCCACGAAGTCTGATGCTGAAATCCACTTGAGCAGCCGGAGCTCGAAGTCAGTCAGGTCCCCGATTGGCATCCTACTCCCTCGGATGACTGCTCCGGCAATCAACCCTGCCCCATTCGTTGACTGTCGTAGGACTCTACCATCAGTCTGATGGATTCCTCGACACTGATGTCCCCATCGAGCAAGCTCCCCAGGGAGTGGAGGAATGGTGTATGATGCCCCAACTTCTCCGACCTATTGAGGAACATCCGCGTCGCACGCACGCCTTCGGCTACCATATGCATCTCGTCAAGGGCCAAATCGAGGCTCTTTCCTGCACCGAGTTTCTCTCCAAGCGTGCGGTTCCGGCTGCGAGGGCTCGTCGCGGTCACATACAGGTCGCCTATGCCGGCCGGTCCGAAGGCAGTCTTGGGATCAGCCCCCATGGCGCCTAGCAGCCCAATACCTTCGCTGTATCCAGAGAGGACGAGTGCGGCCTTCAGATTGTCACCACCTATCGATTCCTTGAGGCCATCCACTAGCCCACAGGCAAGCGCCACGGTGTTCTTGTATGCCCCCCACAACTCTGCACCAACTGGGTCCTCTGCCGGTGTTAGGATTAGGGAATTCGTTGACAGGCGCTCTGCTATCCTCTCCGCCACGCTCCAGTCATGACACGCCACTAGAGCGTTGGTCATGACGCCACGAGCCACTTCCGGAGCTATGGTCGGCCCCGTCATGACGACGACTGGATTGGCCAATCCAGCCTCCTTCAGTCGTCTTTCCATGGCGTCTGAAATCATTCCGGAGCCACCCTCTTCTGCGGGCGCAAGGCCTTTCGCTAGGTCGATCAAGAGGTGGGATGGGCGAAGGTGGGGGATTAGATCGTCAACGACACTCAAGATGATGCTGCTGGGCAGTGCTAAGACTAGTATCTCGCAGGTCTCTGCGACGTCGGTGATCTCCATGGTGGATTGTAGTCGTGGAATCTCATAGCCAGGCAGGTACTTCTCGTTTTCACCCTTCGTCATGAGGGACTCGTAGACGTCTTGCTCTACGGTCCAGCCCAGTACGTTGTGGCCATCCTCGCACCAGACATATGCTAGGGCTGTACCCCAGTTACCCAGACCGAGTATGCCGATTCGTGCCATTTGAGCCGACTTCGCGGCGCGGCAATCCGGTTATGACACTATGGGGATGAACAACTTGCATGCGTTGCCTTCTTGGTGAGGGATTCGTCGCACGGTACTAAGCAGGGGTACCCGAGTGGTCAAAGGGGCTGGGTTTAGGTCCCAGTGCGTAGTGCTTCGCAGGTTCAAATCCTGTCCCCTGCACCATTTCAAGACAACTTCTTCGATTGCGCTGCATTGAAGTTCAATGGTCACAGCGTCAAATCGAGCAGGGGTACCCGAGTGGTCAAAGGGGCAGCGTTCAGGTCGCTGTGCGTAGTGCTTCGCAGGTTCGAATCCTGCCTCCTGCACCATTGGTGACGCATCAATTACGCGAGCCGAATTCTCTTGGACTTCAGCTTGGCGGCCTGCCTCTTATGCCAGTTGAACACTCGATATCCCATGATCGAGAGGAACATTATACTCAGTGAGATTACCACCCACGTGTTCTGTCCAAATGGTCTAGTTGGATCCTTCGAGAATTTCCCATCACCTGAACGCGAGTCAATCTTTCCATCTTCCACATCGGGTATTTGGTCACCTGGGTAGAATCCCGGAAGGCACGGATTTTCAGAAATGCAACTGTCGTCGTCAGGATCGAAGACGTCGACAATCCCATCACCGTCAGTATCCAAGAGTTCGATGTCTGAGAGTGAGGGTGTGTCCGTCACCTCTTCCTCTGTTACAATCTCTCCTTCGAAAAGCGGGCATCCGAGTTTGTTTCCTAGCGCCAACTTGTGAGCGAAGTTCTCGAAGCTATCGTTCAATCCCTCTTCGTCGGGGCACTGGTCGCTGTTGTCACCCACCTGGTCACCATCCGAGTCGAGCCATTCGTTTGGATCGTTGTCGTCCCAGTCGAAATTGTCACCGAAGGTGTCGCCATCCGAGTCGAGCCATTCGGATGGATTGAGCGGAAACGTATCATTTTCATCATCGTAACCGTCACCATCGTCATCGTCGTCCTGATTGTTGCCAATGCTGTCACCGTCGCTGTCGAGCCACTCTGTACTGTCTAGAGGGAACGCGTCATCCAGATTGACGTACGGGTTGTCGCCAACGTCGTTGACGCCGTCGTTGTCGTCGTCTTCATCAGCATTGTCTCCGATGCCATCTCCATCGAAGTCCGACCATTCCTCGGGATTATTGGGGAACACGTCGAACATGTCATCTCGTCCGTCATTATCGTCGTCGGAGTCGCTGTTGTCCCCCACTCCGTCATTGTCCTCGTCTTCCCACTCGCTTTGGTCGTGGGGGAATTGGTCGATAGTATCGTTCACGCCGTCGTTGTCGTCGTCGCTATCCAGACTGTCAGGTATCCCATCCCCATCGGAGTCGGTGGAGATCTCCGGATCAAGCGGATCGAAGTCAAATCGGTCCTCGACGCCATCGCCGTCGTCATCCAAGTCAGTCACGTCTGGCAACATGTCTCCGTCGAAGTCGGGCTTGCACAGATCGAAGTTGATCGCTCCGAGTTGCACAGTCGAGTTGAACGGGGGACAGGCAGTTTGCGAGTCGGCTAGGTGCACGTCCACGTAATACCCAATCGAAGCCTGATTGCACGTCGCCTGCCCCCTCAGGTTCGAGTAGTAGCCCTTGGCGCAACCAGTCTGATTGAGCGAAGCCGGTAGTGGGACGCTGTATCCCCTGTCTGCGAGGATGCATGAAGTCTGGGACGAGTTAGGCTGGAATGTCCCAATGGAGCATGGTATCTGAGCGCCTGACCCATGTCGCAGGTCAATGTTGGCCGGAGACATCTGGTTCGCTGTGGTTCCGTCCCCGAGCTGGCCGTAGTTATTGTAGCCCCAACAATAGAGGGTAGCATCATCCAGAATCGCACAGGAGTGTCGCTGGCCTACGGAGATCGAAAGCGCATTCTTACCTACAGGCAGGTTCACTGTGTCTGGAATCGATGTGTCAATCTGGCTCCCGTCCCCGAGCTGACCCTCTGAGTTGCCACCCCAGCAGGAGACGTTGCCACTGTCGAAAAGGGCACAACTGTGGTACATCCCCGTCGAGACTTGGACGGGGGATTCGAACTCAGTCAATCCCACTACAGAGGGCACGTTACTGTTTGTCGTGGCACCGTTGCCTAGCTGCCCGAAGGCATTGTAACCCCAGCAGAACATGGAGCCATCGTTGAGGCCCACACAGGTGTGGAAGGAGCCCGAAGATAGGGTCACGGCGCTACTGCTTCCCGGCAATTCGATGCTTGTGGGCGAAATCCTGTCACCAGTGCTGCCGTCGCCCAACTGCCCATGCCAGTTGTCACCCCAGCACTTCACCGACCTATCGTCCGTGATGGCGCAGGTGTGGTATGAGCCCGAGGATACTGACACGGCCGTGTTCCCACTGCCTAAGTCCACTGAAACTGGGCTGAGTCGATTTGTGCTAGTCCCATCCCCGATTTGCCCGTTGCTGTTCTCCCCCCAGCACTTCACAGCGGAATTGTCCAGCACGGCACAGGTATGTGACTCGCCCGCTGACACGCTCACTGCCGTTCTCCCCGAACCGAGGTCAACACTGACCGGGCTCGTCCTCTCGATGCTGGTTCCGTCCCCGAGCTGTCCGAACTCGTTGCTGCCCCAGCACCGCAGCGACCCGTCATCGAGGACGGCGCAGCTGTGGTAAGATCCTGCAGAGATCAACACGGCTGACTTCCCCAACGGAAGGAGAACGGGCTCGGGGGACGTGTGTCCTGCCCTAGTCCCGTCCCCGAGCTGACCGTTTGCGTTGTCGCCCCAGCAGCTCACCGACCCGTCATCCAGTACGGCGCAGGTGTGGTAAGATCCAGTTGATATCTGGCTCAGAATGGGGACGTTGTAACCGGGTTCGGAACCAATGCAGTCGATGCTCGAAAGAGAACCAGTGCTCGGGTTGAAGGTACCGCCCGAGCATGGCGTGTCGGAGGATGCCCCGATACCGTCGACGTAGTACCCAGACCGCGCAGGGTCGCACGAGGTCTGCCCCGTCAGTTCTTGGTACGTGCCTATCCCGCAGGGCGTATCGGCCTGAGCTCCATTCGTGTCGACGTAGTGACCAGCTCTGGCGGGGGTCATCACCAGGCTGCCCTGAGTGCCGACGTAGAAGCCGACCGTGGCTTGTTTGCAGATGTACCGTCCGTAGGACCCCGCGTTGCATTCTTTGGCTATGGCAGGATTGCCATCGTCAATATCGTTGGGCCCTGCGGGGAAACCATCCCCATCGGAGTCTCCCACTCCGTGTGTGTCGAACAGATTCAGGGAACCGTCATTGTCCAGATCACGCTCAGCCGAGTTGATGTACGTCCACCGGGGTAACTCAAACTGGCTCGGCGCCAATCCGATTGTGATTGTGCCCGCATCCGCACCTCCCCAGCACCTCAACAGGTCGTCGCTGGCTGTGGCGCATGAGTAGGAGTCGCCTACGACAACGGCAATCGTTCCGAGTACAGGATTCGTGTCCATGCCGATCGTGCTAGGGGAGGTCACAGTGCTCGTGGTCCCGTCCCCGACCTGGCCATCTGAGTTACCACCCCAACAATGCAGAACTTGGGCGGTGTCGATGGCGCAGTTGTGCTTGCTGCCAGAGTCAATCGAGATGATGCCACTCAATATGGAGGAGGATGGGGGGGAGTCCTGCGAGACCTGATCACCAGTTCCGAGCTGTCCTTGGCCATTGCCACCCCAGCACTTGAGGTCTTGATCGACTCGGAGGCCGCAGGTGTGCGACTCTCCAGTCGAAACAGCGACGACATAATCTCCGAGATTGACGTCAGCGGGGGAACTACTGTCGACACTCGAGCCTATTCCCAGTTGGCCATCGCCATTCTCGCCCCAGCACTTCAGGCTTCTATCGTTGAGCACTGCGCAGGTGTGGCTGCCACCGGCCGAGACAGCCAGTACCTTCTGCCCGCCGCTGAAGCTGACTGCAACCGGTGAGCTACTGTCGGTGGTGGTCCCGTCACCGAGTTGGCCGTGGCTGTTGTCCCCCCAGCATTCCAGACTTGCATCGGTCAGCACAGCGCATGTGTGCTTCAAGCCAGCGGAGACCTGAACTGGGAAGCCCCCGAGTCCGACACTGACCGGGGACGCAGAGCTGGCGGTGGTCCCATCCCCGAGCTGTCCCTGGTTATTCTTCCCCCAGCACTTCAGACTGGAGTCGTCTAGGGTCGCGCAGGTGTGCGAGGCCCCAGCGCTGACTGAGACTGCAGTCCTGCCAGCCTCCAGTCCCACTGGGGTCATGGTCTGGCGGTCCGTGGTAGTACCGTCACCAAGTTGGCCATGCGAGTTGTCCCCCCAGCACTGCAGGGAGGAGTCATGAAAGATCGTGCAGATGTGCTCGTCACCTGTCGCGATCGTTGTCTCGGTGAAGATCGATCCTGATTGGAAGCCAGCATGGTGAAGGAGCTCTCCCGAGAATAGGCCGTCAGACACAGGATGCCTCATGTCAGTAATCGCTAGACCGTCGCTAGCAGCTAGGTAGTAGGTTTGGCATTGGCAGCCCGAATCTGGCTCCGGGACGCTAACGCCGGTAACGATAATCTCCCAGTCACCGGCGTCTGGGTTCTCGACAGTGATGCCAACCAGGTTGTTCACATCGTCATTGGTGTAGTCGAAGTAATCTCCGCTTGGATCTTTTAGCGTTATGTCCAGATCGTTGACTAGTTGGTAGAACGCACTGGGGGAGTTGGGTGGGTCATTCCAGGATAGCACCACGCGAAACTCAGACGTGCCAGGGGTGACTTCCAACTTCAGCGAATGGCTCTCGGATGTGGTGATTTCGATCCCATCAGTAAACGAGCTTCCCACTGCCCCTTGGATGTCTACCCTCCCCCAGCCCTCGTGATTGTTAGGGGCTGCATCCACAGCGCTGTTCTTCCCATCCCCACCCGTCTGGTACTGGCCGTCCATGTCATGGGCCCCAGCTGACATCATTGCTTTCAGCAATGCCGAAGCAGGACAATCGTAGGTCGGCGAGGTGCAGTCGTAGTCGCCGCGATCATTCAGAAACTCAATCACCAAGGCGGCAGCGCCTGCTGTCAAGGGGGTTGCCATCGAGGTCCCGGTGTTGTAAGCGTAGTAATCCGAGCTCCCGCCGGGGTACCCCCACGTGTATTCTACCGGGTCTCCGTCCTCATCGGTGTCTGTGGACCTCGTCGAGGCGATAAACGTGCCCGGGGCCACCAAGTCTGGCTTTATCCTGCCATCCTCCGTCGGCCCTCGATTGGATAGGGCGGCAATCCCTTCTGTTTCACAGGCTAACAAATCATCTTTTATCGGCGCCGCCCCATATCCGACATCGCTCCACGTGTAGTAATATATATCACACCGGAAGTTCTCTGAGGCACCTATGGACAGGATATTTTTCGCCGTTGCCTGCGGGTTCAATAGAGCCAGATCGATCTCGCCGTTCAGGTTCGCGTCCTCTCCATCGTTGCCCATTGCATATAGGATCAACAAATCGTCCATTGCATAAGCCGACTGGTCAATTAGTAGTGAATCGAGGGTGTATTCGTTGCCGCTTGGGGCACTTCCCCAAGAGTTCGTGTGGACCCTCGCTCCCGCATCGTAAGCGGGCTGAAAAATATCATCTTGATAGTCATCCGGGGTGAACATGTAATATTTCCATCCTTTTTGCGAGGTGTAATGCCAGCAGGCGACGCTTTGCATGTACAACTGGGCCCCCGGGGCCGAGCCCGTCCCATCGTAGCCCTCCTCGGAGTTCGATCCGTCTCCCAAGACCGAACCGGCTACGTGGGTCCCGTGCCCATGCTGATCATTGGGGCCGTCATCTCCAGCCTGGCACTCCGTCCATGACTCCCTCGCAGGCGACCCCCAGAATGAATCGGCATAAGCAAGCCTTCCAGCAAACGCCGGATGAATTGTGCCCGAATTGACAGAATTGCAGTTAGAGAGGCTTGTACACGCACCCGCGACGTCCAAGCCGGAATCCATCACACCTATGATCACTCCATCCCCGGTCAAGCCGTTCAAAGCCCCTCCCATGTTTGTCCCATCCCTGACCCAATTTACATTCATGATCTCCGTAGCTTCACCATTCATGAGCTCGTCAGGATACACGGGCTCTACCCACTCGACATAATTCTGGTTTACCAACCAATTCACTTCGTCCTGGTTTGCTACTATTGTGACGAATCTCTCAGAGAAGAAATCCCTAATCTCAACTTCCTTTTCCAATGAAATGCGGTCTAAACCAGGACCAGCAATAAGGACTCTGAGGATAAACGAGTCACCCTCCTTAATCGCACTACTATCCAGTCCAAACTTCATTATGGGCAAGATGTCCGGAGCTAGTTTGTCTGTGGGGTCAAGTCTGAATATGCCGATAACACCGTGTTCCATCAGGGTTTCCGGGGGTAATTCAGGAACATTGCAGTGGAATCCTTGAGGAGCAAAGAAGGTCTGGCAATCTATCCCGAGGTCGAATAACTCGGACTTCCAGTCGCTTGGAATGGGGTAGTCGTGACCCAACGTATGCC
This sequence comes from Candidatus Thalassarchaeaceae archaeon, assembly GCA_029940695.1. GTDB lineage: Archaea > Thermoplasmatota > Poseidoniia > Poseidoniales > Thalassarchaeaceae > UBA36. The sequence continues at coordinate 13,460 of JAPYUP010000003.1, read as the reverse complement.
AGCCAGAGACTATCCTCTCCCCAGTTTTCGCGGTCCAATCTTGAATGGGAACGTATGCGGCCGTCCTGTGGTAAAGAGCAGCCTCCCCGATATTCCCCTCTACATTCCAACCGTGGGAAACATCGTTAGTCTGCGGAACTCCGAGCTTTCCGAGATATGCCTCTGGATTCTTATCCGATGATCTCGAAGGACTTGACTCCGCCCCTATATCCTTCGGCCCGTGGGTGAATGACGCGAGTGCCAGTATAGTTGGCATCAGCATCAACACAGTGAGGAGGAGAGACAGGTGAATACGCGTCCCGTTACCACTAGGCATGGTCCTCCTACTCTGTAGGAGGACATTAAAATTGTCATTCAAACTAAGCAATTTCCAGTCAGGGATGCGTTTGTTTGCTAGTTGGGATGAGAATAGTTGAGATGAGAAAATCAATCAAGCCCCGTGGGTTTTCGAGCCACCTTGCAAATTACAAATATACGTCCCTCAGCCCCTGCTATCAACATGTCGAGCGATGACGGTTCCCGGGGTTCCTCCGAGGCATCTGGAGTTGATGAGGACGGGGGTATCGACTCGGAGAGGATTCAGGCTTTGGATGGGGAAATAGAGGAGGACAGAATCGACTTGGAGCTCGAGAGGATTCGCGAGAGGAGAACCAATCCAGAAAAGAACTTCATGGTCAACACGGTCATCCCTCGGACCTTTGACGACTATACTCTGGTATTCGGCCTAATCGCCGGAGCCCTCTTCTTCGGCTCCGTCTTCCTTGCTTCATCGGGACTCTTGATTGAGAACTCGATTACGCTTGATGACACGCTCTCCGGAACCTTTCTCGATCCATCTGACTGCGTCGACAAGACCGCGGAGATTTGGTTCCAGACATGGGTTGACCAAGACCAAGACCTCCGCGTTCACAGCCAAAACGCCCCGGCTACGGCATCTTCAATCATGCTGTTGACGCTATCCAACGGCTCCGAACCAATTGTCCTCGGCGTCGGTGGCGTGGGTGACCTGTCGTTGACTGTGGGTTATGATTCCCTAGAGGACGGGAAGTACGACGCCACTATCGAACTGTTCGTCTGGACTGACGATACCTCAGACCTCTTCAATCTGACAATCCACGAGTTGACCTCCCGTGCATACTCATCCGATGCAAGCGGAGATGTTCACGTTGCTAAGGAGCTCACAATCCACTTGGAGAGCAGAGAGACCTCCTCGCTGTGGGGGGCCAAGGAGATTCATAAGAAGATGGAAAAGTTCGATGACGACCCGAGGGCCTGTTGGACAGTACAGCAACTGGGCGGCTGGGGATGGGTGCTCATGGCCGCTGAGTGGTTCGGTGGCAGGGAGACTGCGATGCTCACTGGTGGCAGTGCCCAATTACCACCATGGTACATGGCCGCAGTCTCTCTGGGGATGTCCATCTTCTTCCTGTGTGTGCAGTACCCGCTAATGCACCGACTTTACCACAGGGACACCGACGACCTGCTTTCGAGCAATCAGATGCGGCGATTGATAGAGAAGACCGTCGCGTCAGCGAGCGAGAGGCTGCACATCAGTCCGGATTACGAGTCCATGATGATACAGGACAGGCCAATCTCAGTCGATGTCTACCTTCCCTATAGCACCACGAGGAGGACAATCATGACCCCAATCGATGTCAAGGGCACCATCATCAAGGATGTTCTATCGGAGTTCAGCGTTTTCGGGGAGATGCGACCGTTGCAACTCAAGGCGGTCTGCATCGACTCCAGACAGACGGAGGTCCCAGGCTGGCACGTCTTCCAGTTTTCCGCCGCCGACCTAGGAGAGGTCCCAATGGCCGAGGACTACAGCGAGTTCTTCTCGTCCATGGGTCGCTTCGGGAACCTCGAGGAGGCGTTTCATGAGAGTATGGCTCGTTGGTTCAAGAAGCACGACGTAGCAGATTATGGGGCAGCCATCATGGCGGACGAGGAGGCTGTCTTCGTGCGCGTTATCTACCGCCCGGTCAGGAGGTTCGCGTACTTCCTGTTCAAGCCGACCTACCAGCACCTCCAAGGCGACTTGAGGCAGCAGTTGCAGTCCGATCTAGATGACCTGATTGACGGGCGGGCGCTCGTAATCAGCGCGAGGAACGAGAAGTCCACCCTCGCTGACAGGGCCGTGGCCGGAAGGGTCGAGCAGGGGTCTGAGGATCTAACCGGCGAGGCGATGGTGGCGAAGCGCGGGGGCATCCCCGGAGCGCTGCTACAGAACCCGTTCATGGGCGATATCCTGTCCTCGGTCGAGTACGTCGCCCAGAAGAACCGCTCCCGAATTGACCGGTACGGCTTCTGGGGTCTGATTGTCTTCGTGTGGATCCCGTTCATGGCCAGCGGCGTGCTCGTTGGCGCGATGCTCGGACTGGTCTCCCGCATGCGCTTCCAGCGTGTGCTGGCAGCCTGCTTCATCGGAGGCACCGCAGCCTCGGTCACATGGGCCTATACCGCGAGAGGAATAATCGAGTTCATGGAGCGCTACCACGCCGAGGCTTTCATCCCGTTCGTCATCCTGCTCGCGCTGGCATTCACCACCTTCCACCTTAGGAACAACAAGAGGCGCCGCAGGGAGGAGTTGTTCAGGGATTCGATGGCCTTCTTCGCCGGCGCCTCCGAGGCGTGAGCCGTCTAGGACTCAGCAATTTCTACGAGACCCGCGTCTTCAAAAGAGAGCTCATTATGCGTAGGACTGCATGACTCAACCATTGACCAGAATGGAGGGGCTGAAAAGATACTATGAGCTGGCTTCTGGTACAATCAAGGCCCTTGATGGAGTGAACCTGGAGGTTTACGAGGGCGATCGAGTCATCCTGCTCGGTCCGTCCGGCTCGGGCAAGACAACGTTACTCAACTGCCTCTCCGCGCTTGACACACCCACTGGCGGCAACTACTCCTTCGACGGCGCCCCCGTACCACAGAACGACTCCGAAACAATGACTACCTTCAGGAGGGAGAATATCGGATACGTCTTCCAGTTCTTCAACCTCCTACAGGACCTGACGGTGCTGGAAAACATCCTGCTGATTCAGGAACTCGCGGGCGGAAGGGACGAGGCCAGGGCTCGACGCCTGCTCGAGATGGTCGGATTGGATATCGAGTCAGACCGCTTCCCCGCCGAGATCAGCGGTGGCCAGCAGCAGCGGGTCGCGATTGCGCGCAGCCTCGCCAAGAGCCCGAGGCTCCTACTGGGCGACGAACTGACCGGCAACCTCGACTCAAAGACCTCCGCGATGGTAATGGAGGTTCTCGTCAAGGCCTGCGAGACCGAGGGCATAACCTGCGTCTTCGTGACTCACGACGAGTCCCTGATTACGTTCGCTACAAGGGTGGTCAGGATTGACAGCGGCAAGATAGTTTCGGACGTGCCGGTCGGGTGAGGTGGGCCATTGTACGCATTGCTGACCAAACGACTCGCAAGGAGCCTGTGGCGCACCAAGATCAGACTCATCGCGGTCGTGCTGATGGTAGTGGTCGGCGTTTTCGCGGGGATATCCTTCGCGACCTACGCTCACACTGCCTCTGGTATTTATGACGTCATCTACGCAGACACCGATGGCGGAGCCAACCTGCCTGACGTCTGGGTCGAGAACCCTAGTGGAATGTGGGAGGGAGATGATTCCGACTCCATCTGCACGGACATAGCGGACCATTGGCCCGAGTCCGAGCTTGTGTTGAACGAGTGCGAGCCTCGGCTGAAGCTCGATGGGCTGCTGTTCCACACAGATGATGGGGGCGAGACAGCCCTCGTTCCCGCGGTATGGTATGGCATAGACGAGGGCCACGTCGACAGAATCTGGTTCCCGGACCACGACTGCTGCTCAGGGACGGTGGCGTCCGCCGATGACGAGATTGTCATTGACGCGCGCATGGCGACGGGATTAGACGTGGGAATCGGGGACACGATCTCCATAGGAGCCGGCTTCGGTAGCCTCGACTACACTGTGGTGGGCACAGGACACATCCCCAGTTACCTGTACTTCGCTCCGGAGGGGAGTCTTTTCCCTGCAGATCCCGGTACCTTCGCCACTGGGTACCTATCCGCCGGTGGCCTCGAGCGCCTCGCCAACCTCAGCTCTGGCGCGTCCAACCTGCTTCTGATTGACGTCGTGGGCACACCCGAGTACGACCTCCAGTCGACGACTGAGGTCGAGGGCGAGGAGCTCAGCACACTGATGGTGGGCATAACAAGTGTCATGACAGAGGTCGACGACTCCTCCTCGCTCGTTTACGACCGCTCGGGCGTCTTTTCAGTGGAGCTTCTTCGCGCCGACGCCGAGGGCGCGATGAAGACTTACATCCCAGTCACGGCTATGATTGCCATCGTCGCGGGAATCACCATCTTCCTGAGCCTCCAGAGACTCGTGCAGTCGCAGGCGAGGGAGATAGCGATACTCCGAACTTTGGGTATACCTAGGGGGGCCATCATTCCCGGTTACGTCATCGCACCCCTGCTGATAAGCCTCGTCGGCAGTTCCATCGGTGCTATCCTAGGAGTCTTCATTGGCGCCCCGGGGATGCTAGGGATTTACGAGGAAATAATCGGCATCCCAATCGTCAATACGGCGGACGTAACGCCACTGATTCTGCAGATAGTCGGCGTTGCAATGCTGATCGTACTGATTTCTGGGATATTCCCCGCCCTGCAGGCATCTAGGCTCCAGCCCTTGGAGGTCATGCGCGGACAGCACGAGGTCAGGCTGTCCTCCCGGAGAATCCAGAAGTTGACTTCCAGCCTTCCCGCTACGATAGGCTTGACTATCAGGTCGAGCATCAGGAAGCCAACCCGACTTGCCTTCACATTCGTGGCTGTCGGGCTCTCGATGCTCATATTCGGCAGCATGACTCTGATGATGGCCACGATGGAAGACTCGTTTTTGGGCGGCATAGAGGATAATCAGAACTGGGACGCCCAAGTCAACGTCCCATTCGGCGGAGAAGCCGCTGTCATCGACTGGGCCGAGGAAAGGGGGGCCGCTCACGAGTCCATGCTGCTGTTCCCGGGCAACCCCGTGAACGACCCGAGGTACTTTCTCGCCTATGGCTTAGACACGCTGTCTACCGAGGATGATGCGATGATGGTTCTCGACCTCAAGGAGGGCAGCATCCCGGAAGCGGGATCCGCCACGATTCAGGTCCTCATCGACGAGGGATTGCGAGTCTTTCTAGAGTGGGACGTGGGCCAGACTCAGACGGTGATGTTCGGCTCGTCCCCCATGCAGATTGAGATTACCGGGATCACTCAGGGCGAGATCTCTCGAACCGTCTACTTCCACAGGGCTGATCTCGCTCAGACCATCGGAATCGAGGCTACTTCGGTCCTTATTGCTCTGCCCGATGGCGTTGAGGTCAACAACGAGCTCGGCGAGATGTCTCTGGGAGTAACCCAGAAGGAGGACTTGATCACAGGCTTCGAAACCATACTGGAGCAGCAACAGGTGTTCTTTAGCGCAATCCTCGCATTGGGCGTCATCATCGCCATCGTGGTCCTGTTCAACACCCTCTTGATGAATCTCGCTGAGCGCGACAGAGAGATTGCTACCCTGAGAGTCCTTGGCGCCCCAATCCGACGAATAGGGAGCATGATGCTCGGTGAGCACTTCGCCATCGGAATGATTGGGGGGATTCTAGCGTTCGTCTTCACCGTAATCGGGACACAGGCCCTGATTTCCTCCTTCGTCCAATGGGCCTTCTACATGACCGTGCAGCCCGACTTGTCCGTGGCCGTCCTCCTGATTGGAACCGTGGTCTCAATCTCAGTAATGCTCACTCCGTACGGGATGTGGAGAATCAGAAGGATGGACCTCGTCGAGAAGGTCAAGGACCTCTCACAGTAAGGCACGCCCGTGCGCGTCGTGACTTGGAACCTCAATGGCATAAGAGCAGCGCATCGCAAGGGGCTGACTGACTTCGTCAGGCGCATCGACGCGGATATTTGGCTGTTTCAGGAGACGCGGGCTCTGCCCGAGCAGATGCCCGTCGACTGGGAAGCCCCGGAGGGCCACGATGTCCTCTGGCACCCAGCTCAGAAGAAGGGCTACTCGGGAGTGATGACCTGCTCTAGAAGTGGACTTGTCGAGGTCGGACGCGGCATCGACACTCAATTGGATGAGGACCACGATCCGGATGGCCGGGTCCTCCACACAAAGCATGGAGACTTGCACTGCGTCAACATGTACCTGCCGAATGGCTCGTCAGGCCTCGAGCGCCAGCTGTACAAGGACCGGTGGACCGAGGACATGCTGGTCTGGTCCGAGCGATTCGTCGATTTTTACGAACCAGTCCTTCTGTGCGGCGACCTCAACATCGCCCACACCGAGGACGACATCTGGAACCCCTCGGGCAACCGCCGGACCTCTGGCTTCCTAGACCATGAGCGTGAGTGGTTCTCCAGACTTCTCGACAGTGGCTGGCACGACCTGCTCCGCATCCACGTCGGTACACGCAAGGGACCGTACACGTGGTGGTCGAACCGAGGACGCGCGAGGGAGCTGGACCGCGGCTGGAGGATCGACTACGTGCTAGCCAATGCCACTGCTAGGTCCCTGTTCAGCTCCGCCGAGGTGCTCCGTGAGGGGGGCCTTGTCGTTTCCGACCACGCACCTCTTATTGTTGACCTCAATCTTTGATTTACAGCCCAAGGCCCATGCGTCACCTTTCAAGTGATGAAGCGCTGGCGGGAATGCATGGCCGAAACGCTCGCCGAGCGCCTCGAGCACCTCCTGCCCGGCGGCAGAGGGATTTGGGTCCCGATGGACCACGGCGCCTCGAAATATCCCGAAGCCGGCATAGAAGACACCGATGCTGCTGTCGACGCTGCCATCGCCGGCGGCGCAGACGCAATCATACTGCAGAAGGGCGCCGTCAGCCACCACGCCAACCGCACCGGCTGGAGGGGCTTCGTGTGCCACGTCTCGGTCTCCACTGTGCACGGAGGCGCGCGCTCTCAGGACAAGGTCAGCGTGGCTACAGCCGAGGAGTGTCTCTTGCGAGGCGCTGTGGGGCTCTCCGCCCAAGTCAACCTCGGAGAGGACACCGAGGCAGACATGATTGAGCGTATGGGTGCACTGACTACTGACGCCTATCAGTTCGATCTTCCCGTCCTCGGGATGTTCTACCCCCGAGGCCCGAACCTGGTTTTCGATCCGGACGACCCCACTGGAGGCGTCGCTCACGCTGTCCGACTTGCGTGGGAACTTGGCTGCCACGTCGTCAAGGTACCTTGGACCGGCTCGCCAGAATCCTTCTCCGAAGTCGCTTCCGCTGTTCCGATTCCAGTTCTCATCGCCGGCGGGCCCAAGGAGGTTCCCTTCGCCGAGCTATTGGGTATCGTCGAGCAGGCGATGGGCGCTGGCGGAGCCGGGGTGTGCATAGGACGCCAGGTGTTCGGAGCCGAAGACCCAACATCTCACGTAAGGGCCCTCAGTGCCATTGTGCACAATGGGGAGAGCGCGTCCGAGGCAGCGAACCATCTGAAGTGAGAACATGGAACTCTGGCTCGACGCTTCAATTGATGGACAGAATGACACGAACGGTTTCACTCGAGTCTGGGAGGGTAGGGCGCACGACGTGGCAGAGGTTATTCTCGATGATTACCGGGCGCAGGAAGAGACCCTCTCACTCATCGGTATGGTGCCTTGGATATTAGTCAGATGCTCGGATTGGACGATGATTCCGCTTGAGAATCTCGTGGCCGTTTCCAGAGGCAGTGGGACAAGAATAGCTGTGGCGATTGCCAACGAGATTGACCTCGCAGGTGCTGCCTTTGCCCTCGAGCATGGGGTTGACGCTATTCTCATCACAGAAGACCTGTGGGGGGCGGCTAGGGAAATGGCAGAATCCCGAGAGCCCTCGAGCGACTCATCCGACTCAGCTCCTGCATCCATTACCACAGCCGCAATCACCTCGATTGAGAGCGGTGGGGTCGGCGAGCGGGTGTGCATAGATCTAATCGAGAGGCTGGATGATGACGAGGGTATTGCCATCGGCTCGGTCGTCGAAGTGCTCTGCCTAGTTCACGGAGAGACAATTCCCTCGGGTTATGTCCCCACTAGGCCGTTCAGGGTCAACGCGGGGGCAGTCCACTCGTACGTGCTCATGGCCGATGGCTCGACGAGGTACCTCAGCGAGCTTAGCGCCGGCGAGAATGTCGCTATCATATCCTCTGATGGCTCCCGGAGGTCGGCGACCATCGGCCGCCTCAAGATCGAGCGCCGGCCATTCCTTCTGGTCAGATACCTCTCGGGAGACTCCGAGGGGAATATTATCGCCCAACAGGCAGAGACGGTTCGCCTAATTACTCCAAGTGGAGGGCAGATATCAATCACTGATGCTGCTGCTGGGGACGAGATATCCGTTCTCTGTGACCGAAGAATGAGGCACATGGGCCTCGCCCTTGAAGGGAGGATGGTCGAGAAATGACCGTATTGGGGATAGGAACTGCCAACGGAGGGATTTCGATTCTTCACGCCCTTGGCTTGGGCAAGGGCTGCTCTGTGGGGGTGGATCTCCTGACCACCGTGAGTCTGCTCGATGAGCCCAGTGCCGTCGAGGAGGATGACCACGGTTTGCTAGATGCTGTACTGGCATGCTGGCGCTCAGCTGAACTCCCTTCTGCGAGTGTGTGTGGATGGGCCGTCGAGAGCGAATTGCCATTAGGCCAGGGGCTTAAGTCCAGTTCCTCGGTAGCGTGTGCTGCTCTGCGAGCACTGAACGAATCTGCGTGGGCCGGCCTTTCAGACAACGAGATTGCAGACCTAGCCGTCGCCGCTCAAAGGAGGGCGAAGTGCACCCTCACCGGGAGCATGGATGATGTCTGGGCGGCTCTCTGTCCTGGATGGAAACTAGTCGACCCCGTTCGGACTGCATCCGAGTCAGTATTGCTCGAAGGCGAGCTGGAGCAAGGCCTGACTGTCCTACTCGGTTTGCGTGGAGAGAGGAAGTCCAGTATCGAACCTGTCTCGTTCAACCAGCACCATCAGCTCTTCGAGAGGGCCTTGGCATCTCTTGCCAATGGCTCCCCGTTAGAGGCACTTTCCGTGAACGGGATGGCAGTGGCCGCAGCGACCGACGACTTCGAGGCCCTGAGAATCTGCAACCTGTGCATCGCCACCGGTGCCATCGCAGCTGGCATCAGCGGCTCTGGCCCGGCAATCGCTGTCGTCTGCTATCCCCAAGACTCACAGACCTTGTTTTCGAACCTATCAGACTCTGGCCTCGAGGTCATCCCAACCAGATTCGTCACCTCCGAAACGATTAGCGAGGAGGCGTTCTGATGGGGATGTCTCTGGGAGATAGGCTGCGGGTGACTCTGTTCGGCGAGAGCCATGGCACGTGCGTCGGAGCGCTCATCGAGGGCATTCCCCCCGGAACACAGATCGACCCTGAGACTCTAGCGAAGGACCTCGCTTTGCGCAAGCCAGGACGCAGGTCTCTCTCGGCCCGCGCTGAATTAGATGATTGCGACATCCTTTCTGGAATCTACGAGGGGCGGGCAACTGGTTGGCCTATCCTGATGATGGCTCGAAACTCGGACGCCCGCTCTTCTGACTACGAGTTTCTTCCGGACCATCCGAGGCCCGGCCATGCTGATATGGTGGAATCCATCCGCTCGGGTGGGACAAACGATCCTAGGGGCGGGGGCTCGCAGTCCGCTCGCCTGACCCTTGGCCTCGTGGCCGCCGGAAGCCAAGTGCGAGGCATGCTCGATGCTGCTGGCTGGACGTGCCACGCTCATTTACATAGCGTAGGTGCGATTACTTCCAGTCCCCTCTTTGAGCTAGACCGCTCAATACCATTGCTCCCGGATAGCGACATGGAGCGTCTTAACTGCAGGGACCCCGAGGCCGCCCTCCTTATCTCCGACTACTTGGATTCAGTCAGAAAGGACCAAGACACCATAGGCTCTGTCGTAGAACTCCTAATCGAAGGACTACCCATTGGAGTCGGCGAGCCTTGGTTCGATGGCATTGAACCCGCATTGGCGCGCGGCCTCATGGCGATTCCGGGTGCCCGCGCCGTCGAGTTCTCACTTGGTTTCGAATCGTCTGGGATGCGAGGCTCAGAGCATAACGATGCATGGCTCCCGGGCGTTGAATCACCAGTTCTAGAGGGGTCTGATAATGGGGCTGCTGATGGGGCGCTGGGAGGACGGTCAACTGGTGCGCCAATCCACGTAAGAGTTCATTTCAAGCCTCCGAGCAGCATTCCACGGGAGCAGTTCACACTGCATCTACCTAGTAATGAGACGCGCGCGCTCAAAGTTGGTGGCAGGCACGATCCGGTCATTGGACCTAGGGCTGCTCCCGTGGTTGAGGCCGTTGCCATGTTAGTGGTTTGCGACCTTGGCATGATGGGGGGATTCTTGCCCATTCACGACTGACGCTCAAGGTACTGTTGAATCCTTAGTGGCAGGTTGATTGCGAACATGGATGCGATTACCATGAAGACCAGTATCGTTCCAAGGGCGACTCCGTAGACGCTAGTCAACTCGACACTTTCCCTGAGCCTGTTCGCAGCCACCTCGTCGAAGATTCCTACGAAGGCAGGGATGATGAGGTTGATGAAGAGCGTTATCATGGCCACGAATCCCGCTATCACGGGTGTGATTCCCAGAGCCCGCCCGTATCTACTGGTGATCTTGTTGACATTCATCACATAGACCTCTCCGGTTCGAATGGAAGTGTCTAGGATGGAGAACCTGATTATTCCGCTTGAGATCTCTATGTACATGACTAGGAAGATGGCATAAAGGATTAGAAGGAGTTTCTGTGAGATTTCACCCTCGGGTAGGAAACTCAAGCCGAACTCAACTTTGCTTCCAGCGAACCTTATCGTCACGAGGATGAGTGCGACGTACGATGCCAGCATCGCACGCTGATCACGCTGAAAGATCCCATAGAAGCCTCCAACCAGTCCAATCAGAATGAGTCCCAGGTGGATTACCATACCCAATGCACTTACTCCGATGGCGTTCGTGACGGCGAACCACGCGGTCCCGGACACTGGAGTAAGCATGAAGGTGAGGAAGCAAAGGATTAGGAGGGCGGCTGACGACCTCATTTGGAGGGAAACGACCATTCTGTCGGGAGCTAGAAAATTCCTCTTCGCTACCACCGGCCCACCGAAAATCGTCTCGACCCAACTCGGAACGAGCACCTTTGGAACGGCGTCTTCGGGTATCTCCGTGTCCCTCTTAAGGGTGCCAGCGGCCCTCTTTCGACTTGGGGCAGAAGACCGGACGACCTTGCCTTCATACAGGTGAGAGGTGTCTACAGGCCCCTTCGCATCGCTCTGCTCTGCCATCACAACTCACCTCAGAATCCTCTGGCTCCTGCAAGAGCCGTGTACAGCAGCATGTCCGGCTCCCAGTCCATCACATATGCCCCCAAGCCGCGAAGCTCAGTCATCAGAATATCGCGCTCGGTCTTAAGGACCTCGTACCCCGTCCTGTCTAGTCTCCTTGCGTCGAACTCGAACTCGAGGCTGCTAGGTGAGAGCACTGTGACTTCGAAGCTCCTAGCCCTGAGGTCCCGTACCGCATCTACGATTGTGGGGTCGTCCTCGAGGGGTGAAAGGATGATGATTGGGCTTCCACGGTGGATGTGGGGCATGATGCGGTTGGTGACAATCCTGAGGGGGGTGTTTCCCTTAGCCATGGCACCGGCGAGCTTTGTCAGAAGGATGTACAACTGCTTCTTGCCAGTGTCTCTGTCAACCGACACTATCTCGTCACCGTAAACCACCAATCCAACGGAATCACGGCGAGAGAGGAAGAACTGTGAGAGGCTAGCTGCAGCGCGGGTGCTGAAGACGAGTGAGTTCCGGCTAACTGGACCGGTTTCGCTCACCGCCCTGCTGTCGACGATGAGGATTACGTCGCTTACTGCATCACGTTCGAACTCGTTCACCATCATCTTCCCGTCCTGTCGGGCCGTAGCGTTCCAGTTGATCTTCCTCATCGGGTCCCCGGGGAGATATTCTCTGAGGTTGTAGAAATTCGAGCCTTCACCGGGGTTTCTGATGTTTACAGCCCCAGTGAAAATTTTCGGGACCCTGCTTTTGATCATCGCGTCCTTGATATCCTCCATCTTGGGGAACACTAGGAAGTCGTCGTAGAGCTGAATCTCACGCTCGTTGTGGAACAGCCCGAACTCATCTTGGACTCTGATGCAAACGGGCCCTACGGTATAGAATCCTCTAAGTGGAGTCTCGATGGTATAGGAGATCTCGGTCTCCCTATTGGGACCTATCTCCATTAGCACGTAGTTGGCCCCCTTCTTGATTCTCATCACCTCGGGGACGCGGTCGCGTAGTTCGAGGACCTTGGAGAGGTTTGAGCGATTCTGCAGTCGCAGCGTGACATCGATCTCCCCATCCTCAAAGACCCGGGCTGCTGAGATCTTGCGCAGGGCGGCGATATTCTGGAGTTGAATCCCCTCGTCCGCCTTCATGTCCTCAATCCTCCTTCCAGTAGCGGCGACGTCGCCGTGGGCGGTCCTCATGGCAGCCCAAGTTAGGAATGAGAGTAAGACGACGGCGACGGTTACGAGTTGCTGGTTACGCAGAACGAGGCCTAGCAGATACATGGCAATTGACAGCGATGCGAACATCGCTGACTTTCTGCTCCATGCCATTGCTCCCTACTCCCGAGTGGATTCCTCAGACCGTCGGGACAGGGACCTGACGTAGTATCTCCTGTATGACCTTGCCACTCTCAAGCCCCTTAATCTGGTGCTCAGGCTTCAGTATCAGTCGGTGAGCCACAGCAAGTTCTGCGATGGACTTCACGTCATCTGGCGTAACGAAGTCTCGGCCTCGCATCGCCGCGGCGGCTCGACTGGTCTTCAGGAGCGCCTGCGAACCACGAGGAGATGAGCCTACCAAAACACGGGGGTCCTCTCTGGTCCTCGCGACAATCTCGACCATGTACATCCTTATTGCGGGGTCGACGTAGACTTCCTCGCAGGACTGCTGCATCTTCACAACGATGCCCGGCTCTGTGATGGTGTTCACATCGACCTCATCCTTCTTCCTAGCGATTCTGCGTTGGAGGATTTCGTCCTCGTCCGCCCTGTCCGGATATCCGACCATCATCTTCATCATGAAGCGGTCGAGTTGGGCCTCAGGCAGCGGGTAGGTGCCTTCCTGCTCAACGGGGTTCTGGGTTGCCATAGTCAGGAATGGCGACGGCAGCTTGTGAGTAACTATGCCGACCGTGACTTGCAGTTCCTGCATGGCTTCGAGAAGGGCAGCCTGCGTCTTAGGTGGTGCTCTGTTGATCTCGTCAGAGAGTAGCAGGTTGCAGAAGATGGGTCCCGGCTTGAAGGTGAACTCGCCCTTCTTGGCGTCGTAGATGTTCGTTCCCGTGATGTCAGCGGGAAGCAGGTCCGGGGTGAATTGAACACGCTTGAAGTCGCACCCGAGGGCGTCGGCAAAGGTGTTTGTCA
>JAPYUP010000039.1 GCA_029940695.1 Candidatus Thalassarchaeaceae archaeon | reverse complement strand
AGGGAGCCCCTGCGGTGGACAACAGGACCCTGCTGACCTTCGCCGCGCTGATCGAAGCCTGGAGGGCGCAGGAGACTTCCTAGGGGGAGGGATGAGATGTGTCAGGGTCAAGCGTCGGAGCAATGGTGGTCGGCACCATATTCATCATGATTTTTGGCATGGCCACCGTCTCCATGATAGAGAGCATAGACGACTCCGTCGAGGTCGCGGAATACGAGCTCCCGAATCCCAAGATCAAGCTTGATTCTGTCACTGACAAGGTGGAGGCGACAGGCCCGGTCCTAGCGATCAGTCTCGGCGACACCCCCGGTACCGGGTATGCTGATGGCCCCGACACATGCACCACCACACACGCATCTGGCACGGGTTTGACGGTATCCGTCACTGCGGTCGCTGGCGCAGTCACCGTCGCCACCATCGTTGACGCTGGAAATGGTTACGGAACCGGAGACGAATCAGTGCAAATTAGCGAATGTGGAGGTGTGGAGAACGGTCTTGCCACCCTCGACATCGACTCATTGCACGATCAGAACACCATCACCATCAGCAACCTTGGATCCGAGGCAGTTCAATTGAGCCACATCTACATCACCCTCTCTGACACTTTGCAATACACCCAAGGCTTCCCCTTCCAATTCTCGTTCATCTACTCCGGCTCAAGCCTGTTCATATTCCCGGGCGAGGAGATCTCCAGCGATGCATTCCCCCTCGATTCGAACGTACACGGGTATGCGATTGACGCTGACCCGAATCGCGCCTTCCTAGCGGTGTACGAACACAGCTCCGCTGTTCCGGTGACAATTACATGAGGTGCTAGAGTGGGTGACGGACCATCGGAAATGATCCTGCTCATCGCGGGGCTGATTGTCGCAGCGCTGGTCTCCGGCGTCCTTCTACAGAGCTGGGACGACATGTCCGGGGTCCTAGACCAGCGAGGCAAACAGGGGATGGAGGACGTGAAAACACGAGTCTCCCTGGCCAGCGACCCAATCAACATCGGATGGTATGCGAATCACGCGAGCGTCGACGGTGGGTCCGGCAACGAAACGGCGATAATCTACCTTCAGAACTCGGGGGACACTTTCTTGGACGTGGACAGTGTGGGGGTCATACTGAACGGGAGTGCGATGACTGTGACGAAATGCAATTGCGTTACACAATGGCTGCCTGGGGAGATAGTTGAGTTCACGATTGAGGGCTCGGCCTTGCCCGCAAAACCGGATTATTTCCCGGCCAGCGGGTGTCCTTCATGTGATGGCACATACGACGTTTATCTGACAGTAACTGTAACATCGACATCTGGCAGTTACGCTGGTGTGGACGTACTGAGGGAGGTGGTAAAAATTGCCGCCTGACAACGTGGACAACTTCGAGTTCGGCGTCATACAGGACAGCCTCGGTCAGAGCCTCGGGACGGCGATTCCCAACCGCGCTCTTGTGATAGTCAGTGGCGGCATCGGGTCCGGTAAGAGCATCATCGGCCAGAGGATGTCCTTCGGTATGACTGCCAACGACATCAAGGTGTCACTGGTTACCACCGAACTGACTACCAGAGGCTGGCTCGAGCAGGTTGCGAGCATAGGCTACTTCATGGAGAAGAGGATCGACGACGGTGACTTCCACTTGATGTCGAGCTTCGGCGTCATCGCCGAGCAGGTCGAGGACCCCGTAGACCTCCTAGAGCTTCTGGAGTCTCCCGCCCTGAAGGATGCCGAGGTCGTCATCATCGACAGGGCATCCCAGATGATACCCACTGAGATTGCGGGCCCAGTTCTGCTTTCCATGCTTAGGCAGTACACGGCCCAAGGCCGCACGCTCTTCCTGATGATTGACCCGGAAGAGATTGACCCGAAGCTCCTGAGGGAGCTGAAGAACTCCGCTGAGGTGGTGCTGGACATGATTACCTCGGTCGTCGGCGGCCAGTTGGTCAGGACGCTGTGCGTGACCCGATTCCTGAGAGCGGCTGGCCCAGTAACCGAACGAATAGGTTGGAAGGTGATGCCCGAGATGGGCTTCATCGTTGACATCACGGCGGTGGCGTGATTGGAGGTGGTGAGGTAACATGGTCACCGAGCAGGAATCAGAAAATGAATCCACCAAGCACGTGATGAAGGTCCAACCCGGGGACCTCGGGGGTCTCATGGCTGAGTATCCACACATCCGCATTTGGATTGAGGACTTCGAGGCCAAGCACGGCTCTAGACCAATCTACTACGGACCTCTCGACAGGGACGCCAGGGCCGTTTCGCCGCGCAACCTAATCTACTCGACCAGACCCCCCTGTTTCGCTCACGTATACTCGCCTCCCGAGGGGGCGGAGGGTGCTGGAAACACCTTCTGGTTCGGCCTGGAGCCGACCATCGACGAGGAGGAGGAGGAGATCAGGGACCAGATAGTCGAGCGCCTCCTGAGGGACGCGCCACAGAAGGAGAGGTTCGACAACGACGAGCAGTTCATTGCGATGATTCACGAGATGGTGGACGAAATGACTACCACCGTAACTTCCATACTTTCCAATCCATTCATCAACCAGACTCGTGAGCTGCTCGGCTTCGGGGAGGCCCCCATCAAGGTCACGGAGGAGCAGCTCGAGCGGCTGAAGTACGTGGTGGTCAGGGACCTCGTGAACAACGGCCCACTGGAGACGCTGCTCGCAGACGAGATGCTGGAGGACATCCACTCGATCGGGCTCTCGGCGATCAACATGGACCACAAGGTGTTCCCGATGCTCACCTCCAACATCGCCTTCAAGGACCAAGAGGTCCTGACGAAGTACCTGAGGTCGATGTCTGAGCGCATCGGTAGGCCCGTCTCCGACAGCAAGCCGATTGTCGACGGAGCCCTGCTCGACGGCTCCAGAATCAACATCATCTACAGCGACGACGTCTCAATCCAAGGCTCGTCCTTCACGATTCGCAAGTTCGCCGAGGAGACAATCTCGATTATCCAACTCATCCAGTGGAAGACCCTGTCCTCGCAGATGGCCGCCTACATCTGGCTCGGCCTAGAGAGCGGAATGTCCATGCTCGTGTCCGGGGAGACGGCCTCGGGGAAGACG
The DNA here is from genome assembly GCA_029940695.1 of Candidatus Thalassarchaeaceae archaeon. Taxonomy (GTDB): domain Archaea; phylum Thermoplasmatota; class Poseidoniia; order Poseidoniales; family Thalassarchaeaceae; genus UBA36. Next base: position 1,054 of record JAPYUP010000039.1, on the reverse strand, counting down.
ACCACCCTGAACGCAATCCTCCCGTTCGTCGACCACAACGTGAAGATTTACACTGCAGAGGACACGCCCGAGGTCAAGGTCTCCCACACCATCTGGCAGCGACTCATCACGCGCGACTCCAAGAACGAAGACTCCCGAGTCGAGATGTTCGATCTGCTCAAGGCGGCGCTGAGGTCACGTCCCAGATACATCATCATTGGCGAGATCAGGGGCGTCGAGGGAGCGATCGCCTTCCAAGCCATGCAGACCGGTCACCCCGTGGTCGGGACCTTCCACGCATCTAACATCGTCAAGCTGATTCAGAGGTTCACAGGTGATCCAATCAACGTCCCAGCCCGCTTCTTCGACAACCTGAACTTCGCCATCTTCCAAGAGGTCGTCGAGGCACCCGGTGGCGGCATCGCGAGGCGCATCACCGGAGTCAGCGAGGTAATCGGCTTCGACAAGACCGCAGACGGAATCCTAACTAGGAACATGTTCGAGTGGGACCCGGTAAACGACGAGGTGTACTTCCGTGGCATGTTCCAGTCGGACATGCTCGAGAACAAGATCGCACCTAGGATGGGCTTCCGTAGCAAGAGGGACATCTACGACGAGCTGGAGCGCAGGACTGTAGTTCTCCAGAAGATGGTGGACAGGAACCTAACGCACTTCGACGACGTCTTCGACTTGCTCGACATCTACTTCAAGGAGGGGTGGGATCGGTTTACATCGTCAGTCGAGACGTGGACGGGAATCAACCACTAGGTAACGGGTGTCGGCGTGGAGGACAAGCTAGGCACATGGCAGATTGCCCTGCTTCGACTGGGGATGCCGTTCAGCAGGTACCTCCTATTATTCACCCTGCCCGCAACCATTCTAGGGCTAGTTGCAGGGATAGCCGTATGGTACTCAGTCGGCGACGTCATAGCGGGCTATCAGGGCATTATTCTCATACTGGCATTTCCCTTATTGACGTTAACTGCCACCCTGATTTACCCGGTCACGCAGATCGCGGCTGAGGCCACATCAATCGAGCAGGACATGCACATGTTCATGACCAGAATGGGCATCC
>JAPYUP010000038.1:2833-4112 GCA_029940695.1 Candidatus Thalassarchaeaceae archaeon | reverse complement strand
TCTCGTATTTAGCTGATGAGATAGCAGTCGAGCATCCCTACCGAAACCTGCAAGACGATGAGTGGCTCTGGTCCATCGACTACGAGCCCCAGAGAAAAGATCCCTTCTCTGAGGAGTGTGACTGGCACGAACAGTCGATTACCGTGGACACCAGATCCCCCCTCTTCTCGGAGATCGTAATCGCCGAGTCCGACAACAAGGTTGGGGACGACAACAGGTACTACCGTGACACCCTATCTGTAATCGAACTCATCCTCTTGGAGGATAACCTAGGCTACGACCTCGACATCTCATTGATCAGAGTAGATCCGAATAACTCCTCCATCCTAATCCTGTCCGAGGAGCTTTACAACAACTCGTCAATCACAGACAAGGTCTGGCTAACCTACTCGTTCGATAACGAGGCCATGTATGTCTCGTGGATGCCAGAAGGCTACCAAACTTGCATCTTCGGAACCAACCATCAGGGTCAGGACATGTTCAGTAAAGTCCTGTATGGCTCACGAGTCTCTCTCCAGATAGGGATAACAGTGGCCCTGTTGACAGTAATTATCGGGACCATCGTCGGCAGCGTGAGTGGTTACTTCGGCGGCAGAATCGACGAGGTTATCATGAGGATATGCGATGTCTTCTTCGCCATACCTGGATTGATTCTAGCAATGGCCGTCGTCTCGGCAATTCCAGAAATGACCAGTCTGACTATTCCAATCTGGTTGGGTATCCTGTTTCCATTATTGTTCCTAGCTATGGTATTCAGAGAATATCTAACATCCACTATCGTGGGAGACCAACTCTTCGGCCAAGGAAAGGGTCCATTGATGAGGTATAGGAAGGTAATCTATCTTATTCCCCTGGTCATTTTCTGCTTTTTCTTGTGGCCCAATTTAATTGATTTCTCAGACAGTAGGAACTGGAGAATTGCCGCCAGCATTGGGGTGATATTCACCCTAGGGATGTTAGTCTTAGCAGACAGGAAATTCATCGAGAAAGCAAGCTTCGATGGCGCAGGGGAGCGCCTAGGGAACACGGTTGATTGGACCAACCCCTGGAGGTATCTCTCATTCAGGACTGTTACGATATTCGTTGCTGCAGTGGTCCTCTACGAATTTTCAGGGAGCGATGGAGGGGAGATTGTCGTAATCAAGGACTTCGACAGACTTTGGAAGATACAGGCCGCCTTGATTGTCACCGGATGGCCCGGCTATGCTAGGCTGATTAGGGGTCAGGTTCTGTATGTCAAGGAGATGGCATTCGTTGAGGCAGCTAGGAGTGTTGGAGC
>JAPYUP010000038.1:0-2733 GCA_029940695.1 Candidatus Thalassarchaeaceae archaeon | reverse complement strand
GAGCCCATGACGGCCCTCAACCCACTTTACACAGTGGAGAAGCAGATTTCCGAGGTAATGCGCGAGCACGATAGGCTCGTCGAGCCCGAGACTCCACGTTACATCAGAGTCGGCCAGGCACTTGTCAGGCCCGCCACTCTAGTGGTTGACGCATTTTCTTCAAAGCCACAATCTTCGATAGCCACATTCTCAACTCTCGCCTTTGTCCTCTTTGCCCATCTGCGCGGTTTCGCAGATCCCACTGCAGCTGGTATTGCTGCTCCATTCGTATTCATCTTCAAAGGCATCTTCTTGATCATCGAAGTATTAGGCTGGTTTGGTATTATTATCCTAATTGGAACCGCGTATGGATTCGTGTATTTCGGGAAGTCGGCCATATACAGATTTTCTCACGGCGGTCTTCCTTCCTCCGAGAGCCACGACAATCCCCTCATCACGGAGAGCGACCTCAGCCTCGAAGATGGGTCGCAAATTCCTCGTGTCTCAAAGATAGACTCATTACTCCTACAAACGCCCCTTGTATTCACCACCTTATTGATTGTATTTTTGTTACTCTGGATGCCGCTCTCAGCTCTCCTCGCTATGGTCATAATCACCACTCTTCTAGCACTCCCAGGAATCATTATCGTGAACTATCTGGGACTCGATCCTGCACACAGAAGACAGGTAATCGGTATCCTTGAGGATGTCAGGATTCCAAATCCTAGCGCGGTCGTGAAGATGTATCCACACGAGCTTTCGGGAGGGATGCGCCAGCGGGTGATGATTGCCATGATGATGGCTTGCGAGCCGAAACTACTCATTGCCGACGAGCCGACAACTGCCCTTGATGTCACCATCCAAGCCCAGATTCTCAAGTTGATGCGAGACCTCCGTGACGAGAAGGATACGGCAATCCTGCTTATCACGCACGACTTGGGGGTTATCGCTGAGATGTGTGATGCGGTCACCGTGATGTACGCTGGGTCAGTTGTCGAGACAGGCAGCATAGAGGATATTCTGTCTAGGCCTCGGATGCCCTACTCGATAGGCCTGCTTCACAGCATTCCCACAATTGACGAAGGTGCTGACCGCAGGGACGTGCTACCAATCATCCCGGGTCAAGTCCCGGACCCCAACTTGCACTTCGACGGTTGCAGGTTTCACCCCAGATGTCCATTTGCAGATGCGAAATGCATCTCTACCCCCCCTCCTATGAACGAGGTCGAACCCGGCCACTTCGCAGCCTGCCACCACACCGATTCAATTGGCGAGAATGTCGCAGAAGTGCAGGCTGCGTTCGACGTCTTCGCTGCAGAGTATGGATTGGAAGGAGTTGACTGAAATGCCTGATGAAAGCAAAAACGACGAGATCCTCATAGAAATTGAGGGAATGAAGAAGTGGTTCCCCATCAAGAGCGGAATGTTGTCTCCTGTGAAGAGCTACGTCCGTGCAGTTGACGGGGTCGACCTGCAGGTAATGCGCGGAGAGACTCTCGGAATTGTCGGTGAGTCAGGTTGTGGTAAGACCACGCTGGGACGAGTCTTGCTCGGCCTCATACCGATAACAGAGGGTTCTATCCACTATGATGGTGAGGACATCCGAAATATGTCAAACAAGGATCTCAGAAGGCGACTCCAGATTGTGTTTCAGGACCCCGGAGGTTCGATGAATCCGAGAATGTCGGTGCGTTCGATAGTGGGTGAGCCACTCCAGGTGAATGGGTTGTCCGAGGGCGCCGAGTTGACTCAGAGGGTGGCGGAATTGCTTGACTCGGTTGGCCTCAAGCGTGAGCACATGAATCGATTCCCACATGAGTTCTCAGGTGGTCAGAAGCAGAGGATAGCCTTGGCTAGGTCACTTTCTCTGGATCCTGAGTTCATCCTACTCGACGAGCCAACCAGCGCGCTAGATGTTTCTGTACAGGCGCAAGTTCTGAACCTGCTTGAGCAAATCCAAGAGAAGCACGGTCTCACCTTCGTTTTCATCACTCACGCTCTGAATGTTGTAAACCACATTTGCGACAGAGTCGCTGTGATGTACCTCGGAAAGATAGTAGAGATAGCCCAAACACAAGATTTGTTCAGTAAGCCAGCCCATCCTTACACACACGCTCTGATGTCGGCTATTCCTGAACCTTCTCTGGAGAAGACCTCTAGGGAGAGAATAGTTCTGAGTGGCGATGTCCCCAGTCCAGCTAACCCGCCGTCGGGATGCAGGTTCCACACTCGTTGCCCCATAGCCGAGAAAGGTCTCTGCGATGTCGAGGAACCATCTCTGGAGATTATCGATTCCGATGGCCATGGAGTGGCCTGTCATTTCCCACTAGGGCCCGGGATGAAACTACCAACCCTAGACGATGCCCAGATTTACCCTGAGGATGACGACGAGCCGACTACAATCGTACTCTGAGGGACAAGAATGGAAGAGAATGAAGTTGAATCAGAAATGGTCGAGAACACCCCTCCTATGTTCGACAATAAGGAGGAGGCCGAGGCAGCTTTCTGGAGGTTGAAGAAGGCCTCCGACAAGAGCAGAGAGGAGAGAGTGAAGCGAGTTCTGGCCCAAGGGGGTGAGGGGCTTCTGACTACGCTCGGTAGAGTGGTATACATTTCGGCGTGCATATTGTTTGATGGATTGATGCTGACGGAAATCCCAGTTAGCATGGGCAAGACCATAGTCGCTTGGTCTCTCTATGCAGTCCTACTAGTGGCCGCAATCAAGTTGCAGTACGATCTCTACGGGAAGTGGTT
>JAPYUP010000021.1 GCA_029940695.1 Candidatus Thalassarchaeaceae archaeon | reverse complement strand
CCCCCTGCCAGCATGATGGCTGCCTTACGAGTCCACATTGCTCATCCACCCTCCAACCCGCTTGCCCCCCATTGCTTGATGCGCTTGACGATGCCTACTAGCTCGTCGGGACGATACTTGCGATCCTCGAAGATGAATCGAATCAGCACGGGGTCACGTACCATCTGCTGCAGCTCGGCCGCGGGTAGCGCATCGAACTCCTCTCTAGTTAGGGCGTTGATGTGCCTCACTCGGGTCAATAGCACCTGACGAATCTTCTCGGAACGTTGGTAGTACTCGTAGCGCTTGGCATCGCCGAACCCGTAGTAGACGACCCTGAAGACGTGTTTCCAGTCCTCCGGATCCTCCTTCCTGATTAGGACAGACTCCAAGAAAACGAAGAGTGTGAGGAATAGGATCAGCATGGCCATCCAGTCGTTCGTGAAGTAAATCAGGAGGTAGTATAGGAGGTTGTAGGTGTCTCCAAACAACGTTGGTTGTTGGTGGCGGCTCTCGTCGAAGATTACGAGGGCATCCTCGCTCGGAGAGGTCCCGTTGTCATTCAGGAGCAGGGCCTCTGCGACTATATCTAGAACCCACTTCCTGTTGTCGTTGTCCGGAACTAGGCCGAGGTACTGGGACTCGAAGTTGGGGTCGTAGAGAGAGTTGATCAAGATGGAACCATCGGAGATGAAGTGGACCCTTCCTGAGTCGGCCGTCCTGCAGAGTATCTTGTCGCAATAGCGCACATAGACTGGGAAGGGCCCCTGCTCGTCGCCCTGTATCCCTAGCGCTGCATACCCCCCTATGGTGTAGTTCCCGTCATCATTTTTGTCAAGCCATGAGTCCGGCGTCGTCCTAGCAATGACGTATCTGTGCTCTGCAGGGTTGTACGAGGACGCCTTCTCGAATGCGGATGGAGTGTTGGTGAGGAGCTCGTATTCCTCGGACCAGTCCCAAATTGGTTCCAACGTAACCTCGTCGATTCCGAGGAATCGGTGTGCGCATAGGCCCGAGGTTCTCGAGTTGACCAGAGCGGCGCCCACTTCTGGGTCGTCCGGATCGTTGTCCAGCACGTCGATTACCCCGTCCTTGTCGAGGTCCCTCAAGCAGGGGTTGATTTGCGTCTGCGTCCCTGGGGCGGAGGTGAAGTTGAACGCAGATGAGGTGTTGACCCAAACAAAGTCAGAGCCGAGGGTACTGTCGTAGCTGTGATCGGCATAGAGCCTGTGATTCGTGTACTCAAGACCGAACTCGGCTGCGAGGTTGCTCGAATAGCCGAAATCATCCATCAGCATCACAGTGCCTCCTCGATTGACGAAATCCTGGATGGCCACTATCTCCGAGGAGGTGTAGCCGTCGCCCTCGGAGAACTGGATCACGTCGTCGTCCCCGGTGAACCTGGGAAGGGAGATGGTGTCTCTCTCGACTCCCGAGATAACGAAGACGGTCTGTTCTGGTTGATCGATGTCGCTCAGTAGGAGCGGGCTGGAGACTAGTGCGGTAGTCTCGATGCCCATGTCGTTTAACTCAGCTCGGAAGGCGCCGAGATCGTTCCACTCATCCCCGTATGCCGACTGCTGGGTCTGACCGGGGACCACGTAGGTCATCGCAATCGACAGGACCAGGATGGCTAGCAAGGACCAGAAGGAAACGACCAGCGTCGTCCTTCTGCCGCTCCTCGATGTCAGTTTTCGTGACAATTGCTTCCAGTCCATCGCTTCGAGCCCCCTCTGACGTACTACGTCGCGACGAGCCAGAAGTTGGTCTTAAGACCGTTATGCGACCATGAACGGAAGGTGCATCGCCTCAACGGGACAGTTCTACGACCGTGCCGACGTTGGCGACCTCCTCCACAGGCACTGAGAGTAGCCCCTCAGAGGTGGGCCATGGTAGCTCGTTGGGGTCGATTCCTGATTCGGTTACGACTAGAATTGCCACGATGTTGCCTGTGTCGACGTCGACGATGAAGTCTGCGAGGTGCCCGAGTAGGTCGCCCGCCGCGTCCACCACCTTCCTAGTTAGAATCTCCTGGCCGAAGGTAGTACGCATCTGGTTCCCTCATATTGATTCAATGCCCGGCATCCCTCCGGAACTCCTGCGAACGGACTCAAGGCCGCTTGTCAGCATCGACTCCATACGGCCGTAATATTGCATCATATCTTCGTTCACAGACGGCCTCACACGTCCGATTGCCTGCTCGAAGTGTTTCTTCGACACCGTCTTCTTATCCTCGCGCATGGCAATCAGGGCTGCCTCTCGACAAACCGCCTCGATGTCAGCGCCGGTGTAATTGTCCATCTTGGAGGCGAGTTCGTCTATCTTGAACCTCCCAATCGGCATGGCGTCGGCGTGAATCCTCAAGATGGCTTTCCGCGAGTCCTTGTCGGGGGGCGGGATGTGGAGCACTCTCTCGAATCTCCCACTGCGAAGCAGCGCGGGGTCGATCATCTCCGGGCGGTTCGTCGCTGCGACCACAATCACACCCTCCATGCCCTCGACCCCGTCCATGCTGCTGAGGAGTTGGTTGACGACCCTGTTCATGACGTCGGAGCCGTCCCCAGAGTTGCTCCTGCGTATACCAGCGATGCTCTCAAACTCGTCGAGGAAGACGATGGAGGGGCTGGCTTGTTTGGCCTTCTTGAAGACTTCTCGGACAGCTTTCTCAGACTGGCCAACCCACTTGGAGATGAGTTCTGGTCCCTTGATGGTGATGAAGTTCGCCTTTGCTTCGTTCGCTATGGCCTTGGCGATGAGAGTCTTGCCCGTACCGGGCGCCCCGAAGAGCATGATACCACGCGGGGGATTGATGCCGAAGTGAACGAACTTCTCAGGCATCGTCAGTGGCCACTCGATGCTTTCTTTGAGGCGCTCCTTGATGTCCTCGAGGCCACCAACCTCATCCCAAGTGACCTCTGGCACCTCGATGTAAATCTCCCTCAGTGCACTGGGTTCGATCTCCTTGACCGCCTCCTGGAAATCGCTCATTCGGACCTCCATTTTCTCGATGACCTCAGGGGGTATCTGCTCCTCGTCCAGATCAATCTCAGGGAGGTATCTTCTCAGGGCCTTCATGGCCGACTCGCGCACGAGAGCAGAGATGTCAGCTCCAACGAAACCGTAGGTGTTTTCGAGCAACCATTCGATGTTGAAGTCGTCGCTGATTGGCATGTCCCTAGTGTGAATACCGAGAATCTCCCCCCTTCCGTTCTTGTCTGGAACGCCGATCTCCAACTCACGGTCGAAGCGACCTGGCCTGCGCAGCGCTTGGTCTATCGCGTCACGTCGGTTGGTCGCGCCGATGACCACGACGTTTTCACGGCCCCCCATTCCATCGAGGAGAGTTAGTAGTTGTGCGACGACGCGTCGCTCGACCTCGCCTGTCACGTCCTCCCTCTTCGGGGCGATGCTGTCCAACTCGTCGATGAAGATGATAGCAGGAGCGTTGGCAGCCGCCTCGTCGAAGATCTCTCGCAACTGCTTCTCGCTCTCCCCGTAGTACTTCGAGATGATCTCTGGGCCGTTGATAGAGGTGAAATGGGCCTTGGTCTCCGAGGCCACTGCCTTGGCGATGAGTGTCTTCCCTGTACCTGGCGGGCCGTGTAGGAGCACGCCCCGTGGGGGGTCAATGCCTAGGCGGCGGAACAGTATGGGATGCTTGAGCGGAAGTTCAATCATTTCTCTGACTTTCTGGAGTTGTTCGCCTATTCCCCCGATGTCCTCATAGGAGATTGTCTGGACTAAATCCTGCTCCTCTTGGTCAACAGCGTCCTCCTTAATGATAATCTCGGAGTCAGGGAGAACCTGGACGATACCCTTGGGGGTCGTCTGCACGATAGCGAATGGGAGTGCCTCTGCAAACAGCGTCATACCCGGGATGAAAATCCTGTCACCCGCCACAACCGGGCGCTTATTGAGTCCCCTGCGGGCAAAGCCCTCGATGCCCGGGCCGAACCTGACCTTCTGCTGCTTGGCCATCACTGGGCTCAGAACGAGTTTCTGGCAGGCCTGGACCTCAACCTTCTTGATTTCGGCACGATCTCCCAAGCTCACCCCTGCGTTTTTGCGGATGATGCCGTCTATCCTGATTACTCCCAAGTTTGCGTCCTCGGGTCTGCAGCGCCAGACAATGGCGGCGGTCCTTCTCTCTCCCTTGATCTCGATGATGTCGCCGGGCTTCAGGTTGAGGTCGTTGTCGAAGGGAACCCTAGCGCGGCCGTGACCGACGTCGCTGGGGATGGCCTTGGCGACCCTAAGCGTGAGGTTTTCAGATGAATCTTCAGCCACTTCGATACGCCCCGGACACAACATTGTTGACTATGGGGGTTGTTAAACCCACCAACAGGGAGATATCACTCGATGTAAAATGGTTATCAGAAAAGGGGGGTGCGATGCGCATGATTCATGACACAAGCGGCATTCGCAGTGGCATGACCCACGTACTTGAAGCGGGGTTTGAGGTAATGAGCGGCGACAATCCGAACGGCCACCCGAGCATCAAGGGATACAACATCATCAACGGTGAGTTAAGAGGCGCTAGCGACGGTGATACCTTCGAGAGTCGAAACCCAGCATGGCTGGACGACCGCCTCGGAGAGTTCCCTCAGTCGGCCAAGCAAGATGTTCACGACGCGTTGCGCGCTGCGCGCGATGCCTTTCCGGGATGGGCGGCCACGCCAGCTCCCACCCGAGGGCAGATAATTGGCAACATGGGCAGGCTGCTGATGGAGCACAAGGAGGATATCGTGCGTGTCGAAACACGCGAGATTGGAAAGACTCTCAAGGAAAGTGCTGGCTCTGTTCAGGAAGCAATCGACACCTGCCTGTTCTTCCAGTCTGAAGGACGAAGGCTGTATGGCCAGACAGTAAACTCGGAGCTGCCCGACAAGGAGCTATTCACCTACCGCCGCCCACTGGGCGTCTGTGGTATCATCAACGCCTGCAACTTCCCTGCAGCTGTCCCATTCTGGAAGATGATTCCCGCCATTATGTGCGGAAATACATGCGTCTGGAAGAGCCCGCAGGACGCTCCGCTGCTCTCGTTCATGCTAACACGAATCATGCACGAGGCTGGTCTGCCAAACGGCGTAATCAACCTCGTCCACGGGCGGGGGAGCGGTGCTGGACAATACCTCGTTGACGCAGTCGACGAAGGCCTCCTCAATAAGATCAGTTTCACCGGCTCCACCGCAGTAGGCAAGATGATTGGGGAGATTTGCGGTCGTAATCTCGTATCATGCTCGCTCGAACTCGGGGGCAAGAATCCACTCGTGGTCATGCCCTCGGCAAGCATGGAGAACGCGGTGGAGGGCGCCTATTGGGCGGCCTTCGGCACCGCTGGACAACGCTGCACGAGCCTTGGCAATCTGATAGTCCACCAGGACATTTACGATGATTTCATGTCCAAGTTCATGTCGAAGGTAGAGTCTACCAAAATAGGCGACTCGATGCGTCATGACGACGTCCTCTATGGCCCGATGCTCTCGGAAAAGTACGCGAGGGACTTCGTCTCTACTCTGGAGATGTGCGAAACGGACGGCGCTACCAAGCTCTGGGGTGATGGGATAATCACTGAGGACAACAAACCGGCCAACTTCCTTGGCGATGCCTCCGAGGGTACCTACATGTGGCCTCATGTGTACGCTGACGTGACCGAGGACATGGAGTGCTTCCACGAGGAAATCTTCGGGCCGGCGGTGACGATTGTTAAGGCGAGGGATTTCGATCACGCCTTGCACCTCGCCAACGCCTCGCCCTACGGCCTGTCGAGCGCCTGCTACACCAACGACAGGCTCGAAGCATATCGATTCAAGACCGGAATCAAGGCCGGCATGACTGGCATCAACAACTCCACCACTGGTGCCGAGGCACATCTGCCGTTCGGTGGCGTCAAGGGTAGCGGCAACGGAACCCGCGAGTCCGGTATCTGGGTCATCGAGGCCTATTCCTACTGGCACGCTGTCAATGACGAGCTCTCGGGAAAGCTCCAACTGGCGCAGATGGATGTCGACGATGTCCATATCGAGGAAGCCGACGCTGACTATTCAGCGCTCGCTTAGAGCATCAGCTCGCCGCACTCTGGGCATGGAAGTCCCGGAAGCCATGCTCCGGGCATGTGACCGCAGTTGGGGCAGATTGAGGTCTCTATGTCATCGCCTATCATGTTGGGTCCAAGTTGGAGTCAAGTGCCTTGAACCTTGCACTGAGACATAGTGGGGAAAGGGGATGCAATCCCTTATGGGGCCTTGGCCGTGCCCATAGGGCACGGGGTGCATTCAGTTGGGCCAGAGCATGAAGCTCCCGATGAAAAGGGGATTCGGCAAAACCGATCGAACAGATGACTGGTGGAAGGGTCCGGCGGCCATGGCTGCCTACCTCGGGATCATGGTCGTCTACTCTACATGGCGCGGCATGATGGAGGCCGACTTCTGGATATTCGAGGAGTTTGGCAGGAGCGCCGGGCACCAGACTATGTGGATTGAAAGCGAGGGCAGCCACGTCCTGAGCCCTCTGTTCTCCCCTTTGGTAATCCCTAGGGGCGATGGCTTGGGCTCGATGGTGCCACTCGAACTAGCTTGGATGTCGCCAGCGATGTTCATCCTCATCTTCCCGATAGGTTTCAGGGCGACCTGTTACTACTACCGCAAAGCGTACTACCGAGCATTCATGCAGCAGCCGACCGGATGCGCGGTCTCGAAGCCTTGGGACGAATACAGTGGCGAGACTGGGCTTCTATTGGTCCAGAACCTGCATCGCTATTTCATGTACGTCGCCCTGATATATCTGCCAATTCTGTCCTATGACGTCTGGATGTCGGTCAACTTCCACAGCGCCGCAAACGTACATTCCTACGGCGTCAGCGTCGGCTCGATGATGCTTCTGGTCAACCTCATTTTGCTCACTGGCTATTGCTTCGGTTGCCACGCCTTCCGCCACTTGGTCGGTGGTGGTGCAAACGAGTGGACCGCCAACCCGATGAGCCGCCTCAAGTACAGGATGTGGAGATTCTCGACCTTGTTCAATGAGAATCACAGGGACTGGGCCCTCTACAGCCTGTTCTGGGTGATGATTGCTGACTTCTACATCTACGCCTGCACTGATCCGATGTTCGGCTTAACTGACTTCATCCTCTGGGGTGGCCCGTGATGAACGAAATTGTCACCCACGAGCACGACGTGGTTGTCATCGGCGCCGGCGGCGCTGGTCTCAGGGCTGCCATCGAAGCGAGTCGTGCTGGAGTCAGCGTTGCAATGATTTGCAAGTCGATGCTAGGCAAGGCACACACAGTAATGGCCGAGGGCGGCGCTGCCGCCGCGCTCGCCAACAAGGACCCGCGTGACACCTGGCAGACCCACTTCCGTGACACTATGAAGGGGGGCAAGTACCTCGGCGACTGGCGCATGGCACAGATCCACGCGCAGCAGGCACCGAATCGCATCCGCGAGCTTGAGCGGTGGGGAGCGGTGTTCGACCGTACGCCTAAGGGGGTGACGAGCCAGCGCAACTTCGGCGGCCACACCTACCCGAGGCTGGCACATATCGGCGATGCCACCGGCCTAGAGTTGATTCGCACCCTCCAACAGAAGGGCATCCACATGGGAATGGACGTGTACATGGAGTTCACAGTCCGCCGACTGTTCAAGACCGACGGTCGCATCTCGGGCTGCTTTGCATACAACCGTAACGACGGTTCGCTCCACGTCTTCAAGGCCAAAACCATCGTCCTCGCAACTGGAGGGATCACCCGTTGCTGGGAGGTCTGCTCAGGCTCGTGGGAATACACAGGCGAGGGTCACGCTCTGGCCTACTGGGTTGGGGCCGAGATGGGTGACATGGAGTTCGTGCAGTTCCACCCGACCGGAATGATTTGGCCGCCCTCGGTCAAGGGCATCTTGGTCACCGAAGGAGTTCGCGGCGAGGGTGGGGTGCTTCGCAATGCTGAGGGTAAGCGGTTCATGTTCGACTACATCCCGGAGATGTACGCCGACGAGTTCGCCGACACCGAGGAGGAGGCGCTCGCTTGGGTCGACGAGGTCATCTCCGGCAAACTCGCCACACACCGCAGGCCGCCCGAACTGCTGACGCGCGACGTGGTCGCCAAGGCAATCAACAGCGAGCGTGCGGCCGGACGTGCTTCCGAACACGGTGGTGTCTACCTAGACATCTCTTGGCGCGATGCCGAGGAGGTGAAGAAGAAACTCCCCGGTATGCATCACCAGTTCAAAGAATTGGCCAACGTCGACATCACAACCGACCCGATGGAAGTCGGGCCGACAGCCCACTACGTTATGGGTGGTGTGCGAGTCGATCCGTACTCACAGGAGACATCGGTTCCCGGGCTATATGCCGCAGGCGAGGTGGCAACAGGCATGCACGGCGCCAACAGGTTGGGTGGGAACTCCCTCTCTGACCTCATCGTGTTCGGCAAGATAGCCGGCGAACAGGCATCTGAAGCGGCCAATGATATGAATTACTTCGCCGATATTGAGCAATTAGAGATCGACGATGTCGTAGCCGAGACCCTCTCCCCACTGCAGCGCGAGGGCGGCGAGAACCCGGCCAACGTCGTAAGCAATCTGCGCGAGATGATGCAGGAGAAGGTCGGTATCATCCGAACCGGCTCGCTTCTTGGGGAATCATTGTCCGACCTAGATGCACTGGAGGTACGAGCCGCGAATACCTCCCCAGGCGGAATCAGGACGTACAACCCGGGTTGGCACCAGGCGCTCGAACTTAGCGCGATGATTGACGTCAGTCGGATGTGTGCGCTAGCCGCACACAGGCGCGAGGAAAGTCGGGGAGCGCATACCCGCGCCGACTACCCCCATACCGATGATTCGCACTGGGGTAAGTCCACCAGTGTAATCTCGATGGGTGAGGATGGATCGATGGACATAGGCTACGCTTCCTATCCTGAGATTCCCGAGGAACTCAGGTCGCTTCTGGATGCGGATGACCTGCACGAGGGGGACCGAGAATGAGTAATCAGGTGACTTTCAGGGTTTTCAGGGGAGAGCCCGATGCCGACGGAGACCCGTTCGGGCAAATGGTCGACTACGCCGTCGATTTGGACGAAGGCATGGTGGTGCTCGATGTCATCCACCGGATTCAGGCCGAGCAAGCGCCGGATCTAGCCTGCCGCTGGAACTGCAAAGCCGGCAAATGCGGCTCTTGCAGCGCCGAGGTAAACGGCAAGCCTAGGCTGATGTGCATGACCCGGATGGATGACATCATGGAAGAGGTTAGTGATGGTGAGCCGATTTTGGTCAAGCCGATGCAGGCATTCCCACTAACGAAGGATCTTGTCACGGACACTTCTTGGGCCTACGAAACAGATAGGCGAATCGTCCCTATCAACGGGCCGGGGGATTCCGACTGGGAGTTCCATCAGAAGGAGGCTGACCGGCTGCAGGAGTTCCGCTCCTGTATCGAATGCATGCTCTGCGTCAACACCTGCCATGTGCTGCGGGAGCATCAGAAGTTCGACGAGTTCGCTGGGCCTCGCTTCTTCGTCCGACTGGCCGGACTCGAGATGCACCCTTTGGATACAGAGAACAGAATCCCCCAAATCAAGGACGACTTCGGAATCGGATACTGCAACATCACCAAGTGCTGCACTGAAGTGTGCCCGGCGGGAATCAAGATCACCGACAACGCCATCATCCCACTCAAGGAGCGGGTTGTGACCGAGTTCTACGACCCGCTAGCAATCGTAGCGAGGATGCTTGGCGTCAAGGAGAAATTGCCCAAACCGAGTCCCCGATTGTATGTCGGAGACGCGAATGTGAAAGTGGCGAGGAGGGCCTTGGAAAAAGAGAAGGGGCGGGTTGAAAACGCACGAAAACTGGAAAGGAAGCGCGTCGAAAGAGCGCGTGGGAAGGGATGAAAGCTACCGCACTCGGCCTTTCGACGCCCGACTGTCCTCGGGTTCGAGCAGCTGGATAACCAACTACAAGGTTCAGTTTCGGTCGATTCGGACTTTCTTGACGTTGGCCTTGTTAATCATGGCGGGCAGCCATGCGGGGGCGTTGGCGCCCTTCGCCACCATCTTCTTCCAGCCCTGAAACACGTGAACGCGGTTGGTTCCCCTCTCTCTTAGGTGGATGTCCGTCTCGCCACGAGATGCCGCCTTGAGGGCTGCGCCCCTCGGCTGCCTGCTGTGGAACACCTGCGCAGTGTCATTTCCGTTCTTCATTAACACGAAGTATTTCTTATCTCCCATATTGGTTTGCCTCGAGGGCAGGCGAGACTTGACAGGTATTAAACTTGAGGGGGGATAATCGCAATACTGCGCCTTAGTTTGACAAAATTCGAAAAGCCGTTGTGCATTTTCAAAGTTCAGCGCACGCGAGTGTCTTGGTATTGGTGACGCCTTTGATGGAGCGTACAGACTCAACGACCAAGCGGGCTATCTCACCCATGCTCTCGGCCTCAATCTTGAGAATCATGTCGTGGTCTCCAAACAAAACTTGGGCGTCGGATACGAATGGCAGGGCTGACGCCTGCTCGAACACGCCGTACTCGGAGCCCGGCTCGACATCAATCAGAACATAGCCCGAGGACATGCTTGGGCGCGGGGAGTATGGGGGCATGAAATCTTCCCTAACACTAGTAAATCGCCATGGTACGATGAATACATATCGGATGGCCTCCCTTCGAAGACCTATGGCCGATGTCGTAATCGTTAGGAAGTGCAAGCATGGGCAGGTTCGCGTCCTGTTCGGCAACGTCGTCGATGTCGAAGGGGATGTGATGGTTATTCCAGCTAACAGCAGGCTCGCCGGCAGAGAGGGTCTCGACGAACGCATGCAGCAAGCAGCTGGCGAGGGACTGAGGGAGCATTGTGCCGGCATTGCTAGGAAGAGGAGGACGTCCAATCTACAGCCCTGCAGTGTGGGCGAGGCCGTCTCGACTCCTGCCTTCGATCTTCCAGCCTCCCATCTCGTCCACGTGGTTGGGCCTGATTGCAGGAGGCCTACTCAGGACACCTTCCGCAGAGAGCTATTGAGGAATTCCTATGAGGCTCTGTTCGAGGAGCTCAGGGGACTCGAACCAAGGGAGACCCTCGTGCTGCCCCCCCTTGGGACGGACGTCTTCGCCTACCCCCACCGGGAGGTCGCGAGAATGACCATGGAGATTATCCTCGCATGGATGGACGGCGAGGAGGATCCCGGAGTAAGAATGGTGCACATCGTAACTCACGAAGACAACTTCCTCAAGAACATGAAGACGGTCTACAGAGAAAGCGAGGACCAGTTTCCAGGCGTAGACAGGACCAGAGATTACCGAAAGGGTAAGATTCAGTGAGTCTTCACCAATGTCCTGAAGAACCCTGAGAACGGGAAACAACCGTGGGGAGCACTTACGAGCGAGAGTTGCGAGCCGTGCTCGCTGGTGAGTTGAACGGCGTTAGAGCGATTACCAGGTCCTGTACCGAAGTCGAACGGGCTAGGGCGATGCAGGTCATCCAGCGGCCGTTCTTGGTTGTCCGGGCGGCAGGCAGTGGCTCCGAGGGCACCGGCGACCTACTCGTACTACGGGGCGACATGTGCTTCCCGATAGAGGTCAAATCATCAAAGAGCGATAGGATCTACCTCTCGGGTAGGACGATGGTGCAGTACAAGGCGCTGAAATCCACTGGCGAGAGGTGTGGGCTGCTGCCGTTGTACGCCTTCAGGTTGAAGGGCGTGAGAGGAGACAGTTGGAGAGTGATGAGGGTCGACGTCGAAGGACTGACCGGAAAACTGAGGCACCTCTCAAGGAGCATCCCCCCCTTGCCTCTGACAAGGAGAGAGGTTCCCCATCTGAACTGGCATGAGGGAATGCCCATGCACCGCTTCCTAGCGCTCGTGTGCAAGTCGGACGGTGCGAGAGTCATAGGGACGGGAGCGAGCACCTCAATCAGCGAGTCGGTCTCTGGCTAGAGCCCAGAGAGCTTCTTCTCGATAGCATCAAGGCTGGACTTGAGGGACTCTAGTCCCTCCCTGATAATTGAGAGATCGGCTTGGTCAAGCAGTCTCCTGACGCTCTCACACTCTCTTGCAAGCGAATCTATGCGTCGGTTGAAGCTCCTGTTGTCGGATAGTCCGCGGCCGGCCACGAACGTCTGACTCGGTGTTGCGTATTTTCCCTTCCGATGCCGAGACGCAGGTTGAAGTGGGGTGAGTGGGTGTCCAAAAGCATGAAGGGGGGAGGACGAAGGAAGGTCAGCTTCCTATTACCAATGCTCCTGCTTTACGCGCTGTTCCTCCTAGGAGTGCCCCTCTTTCTGTTGGTGCTAATCGGGGCTTGGTACGTTGCCTTGGTGACCTTGGAGTCGATGGGTTCGCTGGATCGGATAGATGCCACGAGAGTGCTTGGAATCATTCTGATGCTCAGAACCGGCCGTGGCAAGAATGTGCTGGAAAGAATCTCAAGGAACAGGAGGTTCTGGCGGGCCTACGGGGAACTGTCGATTTGGCTGTGCTTCCTCGTGATGATTGGGGTCATCCTGCTCCTCTTCGTCAGCGCCATCCAGACTGCTTTGCATCCTCCGGATGAGTACATTCCTACTAGTGATCTGCTTCTGATTCCAGGGGTCACCAGCTTCGTTCCGTTCTGGTGGCCCGCCATAGCGCTAATCGTCGCTCTGATTATACACGAGTACAGCCACGGTATTCAGGCAAGGGCCCACGGCATGAGGCTGCGGAGCTTTGGTCTTCTACTGGTGGGCCCCGTTCCGATAGGGGCTTTTGCAGAGCCTGAGGAGAGGGAGATGACGAGGGCGCCAAGGCGTGATAGGATGAGGCTGTTCGCTGCGGGTCCATCGATCAACATATTCGCTACCTACGTGACGCTGATTCTCCTCTCTGCGGTGTCTAGCGGGCTGGTTGCGGAGCACGATGGGGTCCATGCGAGGGGCATTGTGGAGGGGGGCGCCGCCGAGGGCGCGGGGCTGATGCCCTACGAGACAATCACCCACATCGATGGGTTTGGCTTCAACGACTACGAAGGCTTCAGCGAGAGGATGGACTCGCTCTACGCTGGGGACGTTGCGGTGTTCACGGTGCTCTCGAGCCCTGCCGAGGAAGGGGTCCGTGAATCCAGAGATCTCGACATCACCCTCGGGGACCGCTACGAGCACGTCTCTGCACTGTGCGAAGGGGATGACGAATGCATCGAGCAGAGCGGGGGGGCCGAACCGGGCGATGCGTTCCTGGGAATCTACGATGTTCGTCCTGGTACGGCTGGCGTCGATGGGTACTCCTACATCGTCAGTGGAGACTACTCGTTTGGGGTCACCGCTATTGTAGCCCTGATCGAGCCACTGATAATGCTACAGACGCCCATTGCCCTGAATGGTCAGACCATGGTGCTCGAGGAGCGCGCCATGCTCGTAGTTGGTGACGGGTTGGTTGCATCGACTCTGGGCACAGACGGCATGCTGATGCTGTTTGACTTCCTGTTCTGGCTAGTTTGGATTAACTTCTTGCTTGGTTTCGCCAACCTCATCCCGATGGTTCCATTCGATGGCGGGCACCTCGTACGAGACGGAGTTCACTCTGTGCTAAACGGGGAAATATCGCTTGGTCGTTACGGAAGGCTGCGACTGGGAGGCGGTATGCACCCCATGCGCATAGAGGCAATTGCCAATCGGATTAGCAACATGAGCAGCTTCTTCATCCTCTTAGTGCTAGTGATCCCGATAATCATCCCGAGGATCCTGTAGTCACTCTTCCTCGTCTATCCTCCGAGGCTCGTGGACCTCGCGGAACACTACCTTGCCCACGCCCACGTGCTCGCGCAGAGTCGTGACCAAGGCGAACTTTGCGTAGGCCCAGTTCTGGTCGTAGGCCATCTCCTCCGGCAGCGTCATGGTGAGGTCGTCGCCGTCGAACTCCAACTCGAAGTCCTCCCTGCCGGTGTTCATTCTCATCAGGGTCTGGATCTTCTCCTCGCGCTCCTCGACGACCTTGACGATGCGGTAGTCGTAGCGCAGGGTGACTCCGGCTAGGGGATGGTTGTAGTCAATCCGCGCGCGCCCTGCGCTCATGAACTGGAGGACGCCGGTGCGCCCACCGATCTCGACTGGTGCGCCAATAGCCAGCGTGTTGGAGTCACGGACGCTGCGAAGCAGCACGTTCTGCGAGATGGTCTCGATCTTGCTAGCGTCACGCTCGCCGTAGGCCTGCTCGGGCTCAATCTCGATGGTGTAGTCATTCTCAGCCTCTGCCTCTGCGAGGTGAGTCTCGAAGCCGCCGATCAGCCGTCCGTCGCCCACGATGGTGATCATCGGTGAGTAGGTCCCGCTCTCGTCATGGAGGTCGTGCTCCTTAGCAGCATCCTCCCTCGTGGTCTCGATGAGCTTCTCGGTGCCTGCATTGAACAGGTCGTAGTCGATGTGTACGATTGAACCGCTATCCATTGGACCACTTCGGGCGGCCACGCGACCCGCTCCCCCTTTTTCATACAAACGGTAGGGTTACTGCGTGACTCGGGCTTAAGGGGGTTCGATGTCATTCCCTTCAGGGTCATTCCTCGTCATCGGAGCCCATCGGTCTGCTGGAGGCCAGGGCCAGCAGGCCGCCCAGCATGACGAGGACCCACCCTGTCCAGACGAGGTGGCTGCCGGGCAGGTGGTGGACGGTGACCCGGACGCGGTCGACATCGCTGGTCTGCCCCACCATCATCGAGCTCAGGAGTTCGTTGGACTGGAATACGTCGAGTATCACTATCGTATCGCCGGTCAGGCCGACCATCCTGTCCACCTCCGAGCGCGCCGTGACCGCGCCGCTGGGGGAGACGAACCTGAGCATGCCGGGCATCAATTCAGCGACCCTCTCGCCATCTTCCCTGACCTCTATCACCACCCCAATGTAGCCATCCCCGATGGCATAGTCGTATCCATCGTCTTTTGAGGAAATCATCTCGACTTCGGTGAACACCAACTCGTAGCCGCGGTGCTCGATCGGCTGGCCCTTCACCAGGGTGACTAGGTGAGAGGGGTCCGAGCGGTCTACCAGAGTGGTGGTCATGACGTGCCCGATGAGGAGCAGGAGGATTCCTAGGTGCGCGAGGTGCGAGCCGAGAAGCCTAGCGCGCGCGGCGTTGCTCGGCACCCTGAGTCCGTCCCTCCTAAGCCGGGGCAGCGTCTTGTTGGCCGTGTTCAGCAGCTGCTGGATGGTGGGGGGAAGCGCGAACACCAGCCATGACAGCAGGAACAGGGCCAGTGCGCCCCTAGTGATTCCAGAGGTGATGTCGAGGTGGGGGTCCCCTGGCAGGCTGATGGACTCGGAGAGGGCGGCGAGCGCGATGGAAGTCACCAGAGCGACTGCCACTAGCATCCAGCCGCGTCTTGCTTCGATGCTCCTGCCCCATGCGTACAGGGTGAGGCCGATGGCGAGCAATCCTACGAGGGGTGCGCCGTAGAACTCGTGGGCGGCTAGGTTCGTGCCGTCTATCTCGACGGTGAGTAGCAGCCAGGTGAGCAGCAGGAAGACCGCTCCACCGTACCATGGTATGGCTCTGGCGAGTCTGGTTCGCATCGACTCGTCCGTGAACGGGAGGGCGAAGGCGGAGAGGTCGTCCTCGTCGTCCGAGATCAGCCAGGTCACAAGGAAGGGAGCCATGCCAGCGACCGCCTGCGGGATCTCAGCCACCCAGGCCCAGCTGGCGAACAGCATCAGGATCACCCCCCCGGCAACCCAGTGGGTGGGGGGGTCCTCGGCATCCCCGGACACCAGAAGCAGCATGAGCGTCAGGCCGACTGCAAGGATCGCTGTGGAGCCGATCCACAGACCGACGGCAGCATAGGCAACTAAGAGGGCGATTGCCATGCCCTGGTTCGTCTCGGCCAGCGAGGCCCGTCCACGCTCTGCGAGGCTGAGTGACTGCTCCCTGTGGAGGTGCAGAACGGCGAATCCGCCCAGAGCGACCAGAGCGACCAGGTAGGTCGATATCTCGATTCCCACGGGGCTGAAATCGGCGATTTGTAGTACCCTGAGGTAGGGGTCCTGTGGCAGCGCGCCCTCGCCATCGGCGACGAAGGCGTGCACTGACGCCCAGACGCCATTCGCCCTGGTGACAAGCGTGGCGTGCATGGCGAGGGCGCCGGCGATTAATCCCATTGCTGGGGATGCAGAGAAGGCGTTCTCGGCATCTGGCCTAGCACGCGCGTGGATGATGACCAGCAGCGCGAGCCATGGCAGCAGCGATCCAGTCTCGACGGGGTCCCATGCCCAGTAGCCGCCCCAGTCCAGCACCGTGTAGGCCCACAGCCCGCCCAGCCCGATGCCAATCGCCCCGGCCAGGAAGGCAGCGCGCGCCCAATGCAGTTGGGCAGCGTGGATGTCCTTGGACTGGTCACGTCTCAGTACCCCGGCGAGCGCGACGCTGGCTGTCGCGAGGCAGAGCGCGTAGTAGGTGAAGACTACGGGGGGGTGAATGACCATCAGGTCCGTCTGCAGCAGCGGGTTGAGCTCGCCACGCGCAGTGCCCTCGAAGCCGGCGAACGGCTCGAGGAGAAAGGAGAGGACGAGCAGGAGCGCGATCCAGCCGTGCATTAGGCGGACCTCTAGCGGAATCGGGTCGGAATCGGCCGCCATGAACCAAGTCACCACTGCCAGGATCGCAGCCCACATCAGCAGGGGTCCTGACCTGCTGCCCCAGACTGCTGAGATGCGGTAGAGAAGGGGAAGTCCGTCCCCGCCGTACCTCGAAACGAGGTCCAGCGTCGTGGCCCCTACGAGGAAGGCCGCGACTAGCAGCACGAATGGAGCTGCCTGAGTGGCCATGGTGACATGGCGGACCATCGGGTCGCCTCCCCTGTCTGGCCTCAGGATCTGATGCAGGCTCGTCAGGACCGCAAGGAATAGCAAGGCCTGCCCAAGCAACGAGAGCAAGGGGTCACCATCCGTAGTACTTCGCCCGGCTGTATCCGAATGCCAGCATTGCCGGGACGATCCGCTTGAAGTAGAGGCCGGGTCTCCTGACGAGCAACCTCAGGCCAACCATCGCCTTGCCTGAGACGCCCATGTTGGACATCTCGTCTGGGAAGCATCGGGCCATCAGCGACATCTCCTCGTCAGTCAAGTCGAACAGCGCGTTCTTGCCTCGCAGGATCTTGTCGTAGGGTGGGAACTCGTCCTTCCAGAGCTTGGGATATATGGCGAGTCGCTCTGCACTGAGGTCGCCCTCCGCTATGGCAGCAGCGGCGGTCTCGGCCGCATAGACTGCTGACTTCAGCGCTAGGTGCGAGCCGCCCTCGAATAGAGGTGAGGTGAAGCCGGCTGCATCACCGACCAGCATCAGCCCATCATAGTGGGTGTTCTCGAAGGGACCAGAGATCGGGATTGTGCCACCGAATGCTGGATTGCCCTTTTCCTTCCAAGGTGGGGGGACTTGCTCGAGCTCCTTGAAGTGGGTAATCTCAATGAACTCGTCTAGAGCTTTCTTGGCGCGAGGTCGGTCCTCTGTGACTAGCCCGACGTTTGCTCTGCCGTCGCACTTGGGAATCATCCACAGATACCCCTTCTCGGCGTACTTCGGCCAGATGTAGAAGTCCAGATAGCCATCGGTCGGGACCTCGAGCATCTCGTACTGCATCCCAGCCACGACCTTGCCCATGGTGTTCAGTGGTACTCCCTGTTCGAGCTTGACGGTCTTCGAGCACACTGCGGCGACGCCGGAGGCATCGATTACTATCTTGGCCTGGATTGGGAACTGCTCGCCCTTTCCATCGCACATCCAGCCGGCAAATCTCCCGTTCTCCACCCGCTTCATCGAGGACAGTTTGTGACTGAGATGGACGCTAGCCCCTGCGGACACTGCCTCATCAGCAATCCATCGCTCGAACAGGTGCTTCTCTAGGACGTATCCTTCCTCGGTAAGTCGCTTCTCGGTGCCGTCTGGGAAGATTACGCGTATTCCGTGGACCCTCTTGCTGATGACGTGGTCGGGCAGGTCAAGGTCGAGGCTTTCACAGGCGAGGCCGGAGATGCATTCGCCGCAGTGCACAGGGGTGCCAATCTCAGAATGGTCCTCGATGAGCATCGTGTGTAGGCCCTGACGAACGCACTGAAGTGCCGCATTACCGCCACCAGGTCCGGCTCCGACGACAAGTACGTCGCATGCCGTCACACCCCCTGCCATGGTCTAGCGGGTCGCGACGACATCAAAGAAGCCCTCGGTCGCGCCACCTTCGGTGGCGAGCGAACCTTCTCATTAGGGTAAGCCTCCCGCATGGCGTGGCATGGAGGGACCTCGCCCATTACCTCAGGGCGCTAGAGGACAAGGGCGAGTTGCTGAGGGTGAGCCATCCCGTCGATGTCATGTTCGAGGCGGGGTGCATCGCCGACCACCTTGTGAAGCGCGGGGGACCCGCGGTCGTATTCGATCAACCGCGCCTCGAGGACGGCAGCATTAGTCGATTCCCACTTGCTATGAACCTCTACGGGACTAGGGGGCGGACCAATATGGCCCTGGGGGTCGAGAAGCCCAGCGAAATCGGGGAGCGCATGGTCGAGCTCATGAAGCCGGACATTGGTAACCTCGTGATGTACCCGTGGAGGGGGCTTGGGCTCCTCAGCGAGGCTATGGCTATGGCTCCAAAGAAGGTCTCAAAGGGGCCGTGCCAACAAGTCAGGATTGAGAGTCCAGACGTCACCCGCCTTCCAATTCCGACCACGTGGCCGCAGGATGGCGGGCCGTTCATGACCCTCCCGCTCGTAGTGACAGTCAACCCCCAGACCGGCGTCCACAACATGGGCATCTACCGCAGCCAAGTTTTCGGCCCCACAGAGGTCGGCCTGCACTGGCAGGCCCACAAGCACGGAGCTGATCACGCCGATGCCTCAGACGGCAGGATGCCAGTGTCCATCTGCCTGGGCGGACCTCCGGAGGTTATGTTCAGCGCAATCTCGCCGTTGCCGGACAACCTGTCGGAGTACGAGTTCGCTGGCCTGTTGACAAGAAAGAGCCTCAGAATCACAAAATGCCTCACCAACGACCTGTGGGTACCCGCCGAGTGCGACTTCGTCATTGAAGGGTACACCGTACCCGAAGAGACACGTCTGGAGGGGCCCTTCGGGGACCACTTCGGCCACTACTCGCTAGAGGGACAGTACCCCGTGATGCACGTCACTGCAATTACACACAGGAAGGACCCCAGCGTCCCGATGACGATCGTCGGAGTTCCCCCCATGGAGGACGGGTACCTCGGTGAGGCAATCAGCGAATCTCTCCTTCCCGTTCTCAAGTTCCAGCACAGGGATGTCGCAGACCTCTTCCTACCGCTTGAGACAGGTTTTCACAACCTGGCCATCCTCGCCTCCAAGCAGCGCTACCCACGGCAGGCGCGCAAGACCGCGCTAGGTCTTCTGGGCGCAGGGCAGATGATGTTCCAGAAGGTCATCGTGGCAGTCGACGAGAATCACCCGGTCAAGGACCTCGAGGCACTACTAGACGCCCTGAACACCAAGGTAAGAATACCCGATGGCCTCGTCTTCCTCGAAGGCATGGTCGCAGACACGCTTGCACACGCAGCCCCTTGGGAGAACGTCCACACGAAGCTGCTCATCGACGCGACCACCCCTGCCTCGGGCGACCCACAAGGCGAGGTGGAGCAACTCGGGACTAGCGAATCGATTGTGACCTCGGCATCCGCCATTGACGGAATCGAGCAAGCTAGGATGCTGCGACCGTCCATGATGGTAGTGACAACCAGCATCCAGGGTGGGCCGAAGCCAGAGGAGAGCATGGAGGAGACGGACGAGCACTTCGCCGCTCAGCAGCGCCAGCGTATCACCTCCATCTGCAACGTCATCTGGGGCCTCGAAGGAGCAAGGGAGCTGCGTTGGCTGTTCATCACCGACGCTGATGCCGACCTAGAAAGCGAGGACTGGCGCAGGAGACTGCTGTGGCAGCTCTTCTGCCGCTTCGATGTCGGGCGGGACCTGCACTTCGATGAGGCCAGAGGACGAGTCGCATGGGACGCGACCGCGCCGATTCCATCCAACGACGGTCCGCTTCCAGTTCGCCGCTGGCCCGCCGTCACCCTGCACGAGCCCGAACTCGCAGAGCGGGTCGACAAATGGCTAGCGGAGGTTGGACACTAATGGGAATCAAGGAGATTCTGGACTTCGTCAAGATAGAGCACATGCTGTTCTCTCTGCCATTCGTCCTGATTGGCTTCGTTCTAGCTGACAATGAATTCGGCTCTGAGCAAATGGACATCGTGTGGATTTTGATAGCCGCGGTTGGGGCCAGAGGACTGGCCTTGTCACTCAACCGGATAATCGATCGTGACATCGATGCAGAAAACCCACGTACTGCTGCAAGGCACCTTCCTTCGGGCACCATGTCCGTGAAAACTGCTTGGATTCTTGCTGGAGCCTTCCTCTCGATGTTGCTTCTTGCTGCATGGAGTTTGAACGTGGTTGCCCTACAGATGGCATGGCTACCGGTGCTGGCTTTCGTGATTTACCCGTATACAAAGCGCATTTCCTGGATATGTCACTTCTGGGTGGGGCTGTGCCTGGCACTCGCTCCAGCCGGCGCATGGGTCGCCATAGCAGCCGATACCCACGGCTGGGCTGCTATCACTGGAATGCTGGATGGGCACACCGAGTTCCTGTGGTATCCAGAGGTTTTCTTCATCTCCTTCGGAGTAGCGCTTTGGATCGCAGCATTCGACATCAACTACGCTTTGATGGATCAGGATGCGGATCGCAAGCAGGGAGTTCGCTCATTCCCTGCGAGCTACGGTCATGGGGCCACTAGGAATCTGAGTGTGGCTCTAACCATCGGCTGGCTAGCGTGCTTCCTACTAACAGGGATGCACGACTTCACCGACCGGCGGTTCTTCCGTTACACGCTCTGGGTTCCTTCAGCGGTGGTGATGGCGCTGATCAACATCTTCGTGATGACAAAGGGAGCCCGGGATGCAACGGAGTCTGACGAGGCGATGGAGAGGTTTCAGAAGACTCTCTTCCGTGCCTCGATGCTAACAGGATGGGCATTGCTGGCTAGTCTCATGTTCGTAGAGTCTTACATTGATGGACTGGAAGATTGAGGTCATACGATGTTCCGACTGCACGCAGAGTACGACACCGCTGGGGACCAGCAGCAGGCCATCGACCAGCTGGTCGAGCAGCTCGAGGCTGGTCAGGAGCGCTGCGTGCTGCTCGGAGTCACCGGCTCGGGCAAGACATTCGCAATGGCCAAGGTAATCGAACGGTTGCAAATCCCAACGCTGATACTCTCGCACAACAAGACGCTGGCACGTCAAATATGGCAGGAGATGTCAGGGCTGTTCCCAGAGAACGCGGTGGAATACTTCGTCAGCTACTACGACTACTACCAGCCCGAGGCCTACATCCCCGGTCGGGACCTCTACATCGACAAGGAACTACAGATGAACGAGCGAATCGAGCAGGAGCGTTTCTCCACGGTAGCATCGCTCGTCTCGCGCCCTGATGTCATCACCATAGGCACGGTCTCGATTATCTACGGGCTCAACCCCCCCGAAGTGTTCCAGCAGAACCACCTCCGACTGCACGTCGGACAGCAGGCCGACCCACAGGAGATCGTCCGCGAACTGGTTGACCTGCAGTACCGCCGCACGACAGGGGAAATCACACGCGGCGACATCCGGCTTCGCGGTGAGGTACTAGACATATGGATGCCCAGCAGGGACGACCCGTTGCGCATCTGCTTCGGGTGGGAGGGCATCGAGCGTATCCAAGTGTGCGAGGCCGTGTCCTGGGAGCCGCTCGACGACTTCGAAGAGGCGTGGATCCACCCACGGGTGTTCTACATGACCAGCGAGGAGCATTTCAACCGAGCCCTCGAGGACATCGAGGCCGAGCTCGACGCTCGCACCGACTGGTTCGAGTCCAAGGACAAGGACCTCGAGGCGCACCGGCTCGAGCAGCGTACCAAGTTCGACCTCGAGATGCTCAGCGAGGTCGGCTCATGCAAGGGGGTCGAGAACTACTCGATGCACTTCGACGGGCGAAGCCGCGGCGAGCGGTCATACTGCCTGCTCGACTTCTTCGCGAGCAACGCAGTGCAGTTCCACGGAGGTGCCGAGCGTTACCTCGTCATCATGGACGAGTCGCACGTCACCCTGCCCCAGGTAGGCGGCATGCACGGTGGTGACTTCTCCCGTAAAAAGAACCTCGTCGACCACGGATTTCGCCTGCCCTCGGCCTACGATAACCGACCACTGCGCGTCGATGAGTTTCAAGATCTCGTGCCCCAAATGATGTACGTCAGCGCGACGCCGGGAGAGCGCGAACTGAGGCATCTGGTCGAGGTGACTGGACAGAAGATACCGGAGGGGCTGTTGCACATTCAGGGCGGTGGTGGTGCACGGGCTGCGGAGCAGGAGAAGCCGCGCGAGAGGGTCACTATGGAGACGATCCTGGAGGAGATTCAAGGAGTGACTAGAATGGAGATTCGCCCCACCGGTCTTCTAGATCCGAGCATCGAGGTCAGGCCGACCGAGGGACAGATGCAGGACCTGCTCAGCGAGATTAACGAGCGCGTCAAGCGCAATGAGCGCGTGCTCGTTACGGTGATGACAATCAAGTTCGCAGAGGAGGTCGCGGGGTACCTCGAGCGAGTTGGTGTCAAGGCTCACTACCTGCACAGCGAGATTGACACGCTTGAGCGCACAGAGATAATCAAGGCGCTTCGATTGGGGCACATTGACGTCATCGTGGGAATCAACCTCCTGCGTGAGGGTATAGACATCCCCGAGGTCTCCTTGGTGGTGATCTTCGATGCCGACAAGCAGGGATTCCTGCGCAACGAGCGCTCGCTGCTGCAGACCATAGGTCGGGCTTCTAGGAACTCGAACGGGTCGGTCATCCTGTATGGTGACTCTATATCGCCGGCGATGGAGGCGTCCATCAGCCAGACCATCACGCGTAGGAGGATGCAAGGTGCCTACAACGAGGAGAATGGCATCGTTCCCAAGACAATAGAAAAGGCGCTTCCGGTGATGGGGGTCGAGCTCGAGGACCTGTTCTCTGGCGTCGCAGGAACTGGCAAGGGGGGAGGTCGTCGCATGGTGGCCAAGCCTCCGGGCAAGAAGGGTCTGGAGGGTTTCGCTCAGAAGTTCAAGCTGGGAGCTGGCATTTGGAACACATCTGACTCCGTGCTTGACAACGTAAGCCAGCCCGAATGGGTGGAGGCGGCCTACGTGGCGCTGGAGGGCGAGGAGGGGGGAGATACTACCGATCTCATCACTCGCCTTGAGCGGGAGATGCGTCAAGCCGCATCCCGGCTCGACTTCGAGCGAGCGGCTAGCCTGCGCGACCGGATCTTCAAACTACAGAATGCGACCAATTGAAGGTAAATGAGCGCCGCGAGGAGCCATGGCCGACTACTCGCGGGATGACTTCGACATCCCCGTCGAAGACTATGACTTCTCAGCCGCTAGCGACGTAGGCGCCCTCATCGACCAGATGGGGCGCGCGGGTGGTTTCACGGCAACCAAGCTAGCTCGTGCTCGCGACATACTGCGCGCGGCCATCGACAAGGTCGAACAGGACGGGGTTCTCAACTGGATCTCATTCCCAGCTTGCCTGTGCGCGACCGGCACTCGCGGCTTCTTCATCGAGGCGCTCAAGCGCAAGGCGTTCAACGTGGTCATCACGACCTGTGGCACTCTTGACCATGACATCGCTCGTACCTACCGTGATTATTTCCACGGTGACTTCAGCCTAGACGACGTCGCCTTGGGAGAGGAGGGGCTCAACAGGCTCGGCAACGTCGTCATTCCCAACGATTGCTACGGTGAGATCATAGAGCAAGTCGTGCTTCCTTGGTTGGGGGAAATAGAAGGTGAACGCTCGACTGTAGCTAGCGATAACCCTTGGCTTGGCTTTGGCTCAGTAGAGCTCTGCTGGGCTATGGGAGATCGCATTGAGGACGAATCGTCACTGCTCCACTGGGTCGCCAAGCACCGAATCCCAATGGTCGTCCCAGGCTTGACCGACGGATCGATCGGGTCTCAATTGTTCATGCATCGGCAGAGGAGTCCTGACTTCATGATTGACTTACTAGCTGACGAGCAGGTGCTTTCCGACCTGACGTGGACTGCGAAAGAGAGCCATGGACTCATGGTCGGGGGTGGGATCTCGAAGCATCATGTGATCTGGTGGAATCAGTTCAGAGGGGGAATGGACTCGGCGGTCTCGATAACCACGGCTTCCGAACACGACGGTTCCCTATCGGGGGCGCGTCTTCGCGAGGCGGTTTCGTGGGGCAAGATTCGTCCCCAAGCACCCCAGGTCGTGGTGGAGGGAGAGGCCAGCGTCCTCCTCCCCATACTAGGTGCTGATTTGTTCAACTATACTGGTAGAATAGGCTGAATTCCGGGGTAACGGCTAATAACGGACCTCAACTCGGCCGGCTCATGTCAGTGAAGGACATGGTACAAGGCATGATTAACGACCTAACAGAAGCCCTCGGCGACGCCGATAAGCACGACAACGGCAACAGCGCCGCTGGAACGCGTGTGCGCAAGGTGATGCAAGCGGCAAAGGGAATAGCCCAAGACGTTCGCGTCAAGGTTCAAGGTGACAAGAACAGCCGTTAAACTGCGTCATCTACCACTAAGCGCGATTAGTTCCATCAGGGACGTGCGCATAGGGACCAGAGGATGCCAGCCCTCACCGCCTGCATCGATGAGCGCGTTGTGCAACGGTCTCAGGTCTGGCCTATTGGAATGGGTCGCATCGCTCGCCCTGACAGGACTCGGAACGTCGGAGAGCGATTCGAGCGTGTGAGTGTGGTGAATGGCATTGAGGTAGCGCTGCCATAACAACCCAATCTCTTCGATTACGTCCTGCTCCGCCCATGCCCTCCTGCCGCACACGTCTATCGTACCCTTGGCAATTAGATTCCCTTCTGCCATAATGAGGATAGTCAGAGCGTCAACGACGTCCCTGACATGGACCCAATGACGTGCTTTGGTATTATTGGGGCGGTCTTCGATATTGCCTCTCTTGACTCCCTCGACCCAACCGCTGAGGATTCCAGTCCCCCATTCTCCACCGCCTGAAGGGACTATCAAATCATGGACGCGGATTACCAGCTTGGCAGCCCCATGAGGCGAATCCAAAGGTACGACGACAATGTCCCCGCTCGCACCCCCTCCCAAGCCTACAGTGACATCGGCCCCCTCGATGTCCCGCACGAGGTCGGCACCCGCACGCTGCAAACGATCAGCAAGGGCTACTCGGAACTCGTCAAAGACTCCGTCGATGTGGACAATCTTAGGCATTCTACTAACTAGGCTACAACTGTGGACTCAATACTGTTTGCTACGGCTTCGAGGATGTTCAGGCCCTCGTTGACCTCGTTGGATGAGAAAGTTAGGCTCGGACGCATCCTGATGCTGTTCGTGCCTGAGTTGAGCAAATGCATGCCCGAACCTAGGCAGGCTGAGTTGAACTTGTCGCGGAGTTCAGCGCTCGGCAGAGTGAAAGCGGCGAAGAGTCCGCGACCTCTCACGTTGCTCACCATGTCGTGAGAGTTGCCGAACTCCTCCAGACCCGTCATCAACTCGGCCCCGACGACCTCAGCGTTCCTCACCAAGTCATCCCGCCGAATGGTCTCCAGTATCAGACGGGCACGCACGAAGTCGGTGATGTTACCGCCGAAGGTCGAGTTGATTCTGCTCGAGACCTCGAAGACGTTGTCCTCGAACTCCTTGAGGCGTGTGCTCGCCATAAGCCCACAAACCTGAGACTTCTTTCCAAAGGCGATCATGTCAGGCTCGACTGCGGCGTGCTGATGAGCCCACATCCTGCCGGTCGCGCCCATTCCAGTCTGCACTTCGTCGAATATGAGCAGAGCATCGACCTCGTCGCAAACGGA
>JAPYUP010000020.1 GCA_029940695.1 Candidatus Thalassarchaeaceae archaeon | reverse complement strand
CGGGTGATTATGTTGAATCCTGGATGGATAATTGCAGCAATGAAGAGTCCATTCCATGGGATTCTGATGGGGATGGGTGCATCGATGATTCTGATGCGGATGGTGTCAAGGACAATGCAGATTTCTGCAGTGGGTTTGACGACAATGTTGACATTGATGGCGACACGATTCCAGACGATTGCGATTCTCTGATAGATTCGGATGCAGATGGCGTGGGCGACAACGCGGACGACTTCCCCGACGACATGGACGAGCAGTACGATTCCGACAGGGACGGCGTGGGCGACAACGGCGACGCCTTCCCGTGGGACCCAAGCGAATCAGCTGACACAGACGGCGACGGATATGGGGACAACGGCGACGCCTTCCCCGACGATGAGACCGAGTGGGTCGACACCGACGGCGACGGCACCGGAGACAACGCCGACACCGACGCTGACGGCGACGGGATAGACGACGATGCCGAGGACAGCGACGGGGACGGCGTATACGACGATCAGGATGTGTTCCCGTTCGATGCCAACGAGACCGCTGACTCCGACGGGGACGGCGTGGGCGACAACGACGATGCCTTCCCGAACGACGCCAACGAGACCACCGACACGGACGGTGACGGCATCGGCGACAACTCCGACGACGACGCTGACGGCGACGGGCAACCCAACGACCTCGACGACTTCCCGCTGAACAGCGAGGAGTCATCAGACGCAGACGGCGACGGCGTTGCCGACAACGAGGGGTTGCTAGGAATCGGCATTGCCCCGTTAATAGTCGCGCTGGCTGCCGCCGCGATGGCCATCACACCGAGGCGTGAACTGGAATAGTGAGACCAGTGCGTCATTGCACAGACCTCCAATAAACCACTACTGATTGAATGGGTCATCCCTACGAACCCTATGTATCACCCGTGGTCGAATGGGTAGCCTATGAGTCGCCCCTGAGTCTTCGGAGATACATTCGGTGGACTTCCTTTCCGTTTGAGACTAGCTTAATCTTAGTGCGTTTGTTGCACTTTGAGATCTCGACATTAATGGCAGACTTCAGTAGCTCATCTTTCCAATCTGACATTTCAGAGTCACTGAGTACAAAGTCGTAGCACCTGCACGTGGCACTAGAGATTGAGGGTTTTGATTCCTCATTCCAATCATCCCTGATTTTGTCTTTGATTGTATTCTGAATCGAATTAGTAATTATTTGGTAATAGGGTTTGTAGCAATTTGAGCAATCGTCAGTTTTCTTCTTGTCCAATGACTTCTTGTATGTTCTTCGAAAACCGCTTCCCCGACCGCCCATATACTTGCCCGGGCTGGTTGAATGAATCAACCCCCCTGCTCAAGCAGAAGAGATGGGCTGCCGGATTCCCCTGGCGAGCTCTCCTCGCAGACCTCCTGAAACAGGGCACTTCCAGTGCAGACAATATTGACCACAAGGAGGCTCGTGCCGGGCAAAAAGAAGCGTGCGAACCCACGAGGGTGTGCCTACTCTTCGACAAGGAGCTTGTTCCCGAGGGCAGGTACCGAATCAAGGATGGTAGAGGAACGCGAGAGCAAGCACGGCATAGGCACCGAGCAACATAGCACCCTCTAGCCAGTTGCTCTTTCCGTCAGCTGCAATCGCGTTGACAATCATTACCGCGAGGAAGGTGGCGACGGTCTCGAGGGTTCCGAACTCGAAAGTCAGTGGCACGCCCATCGCCCAAGCTAGCACGACCATCAGCGGGGCTACGAAGACCGCTATCTGCGTGCTCGAGCCAATCGAAATCGCAAACGAGAGATCCATCTTGTCCTTCGCAGCCACCGAGACGGCGGTGAAGTGCTCAGCCGCGTTGCCGAACAGTGGTAGCAGTATGATTCCGATGAAGAGGTACGGCAGGTCGACGTCCTCGGCTGCCGTCTCGAGAGAGTGCACGAGGATCTCTGCCATCCAAGAGACAAGCACGGTAGCGATTACGAGCAGGGTCACTGCGTCTCGAATGGACATCTCAGGCTCCTCGTGATGAGAGCCGTCGGTTGCGAACATGTCAGCGTGTGTCTTGAGCTGGAACAGTAGGAAGAGGGCGTACATGGCGAGGAGGATGATGGCTGCAGCGTGGGAGAGACTCTCGACGCCGGACGCACCCTCCTCGCCTCCGACCGTCGCGTGGAAGACCGTTGGAACGACCAGAGTGATTACTGCTAGGAGTAGGAGCGAGCCGTTGGCGTTGACCTGGGCATCGCTGAAGGACTGCTCCTTGTGGTGGATGCCACCCCATACGAATGACAGGCCCATGACCAGCAGGAGGTTGCCGAGGATGCTGCCAATCAGGCTCGCTTGAACGATCTGGACCATAGTCGACTCGGTCGTGGTGCCTGCGCCGGCCTGATAGGCCGTCACAATGGCGAAGAATGCGATAATGAGCTCCGCGGCGTTTCCGAAGGTCGCGTTGAGCAGGCCTCCGACCGCCTCCGAGGTCCTTATGGCGATTTCCTCGGTCGCCCTCCCCATAAGGAAGGCGAGCGGCATGATGGCAATCATCGAGGCGAAGAAAGCAATCGTCTCGTCATCTGACATGTAGGCGAAGTAGAGTGTGATGGGGACGAAGAGCAGCAGTAGGTTCAGCTTGGTTTCCTTGGGATTGATGGCTCGCATCCAAGTGATTTCACCTTCGCTCACAGTTCTGCCCGTTGCATCCCGGCGGCCGAGGCGTGGTCAATGTTGCGCCTACCTCACGGAGCGTTCATGTCATCCCGAGGTGGCGGAGGTCTTGTGAAGGGTGCTCGCAGACTAGCCCTGACCGGGACTCCCGGGACAGGCAAGACGACGGTGGCTAAGCTGCTCGCAGACGCTGGGCTGGCTGTGGAATCGGTCGAGAAACTGGCCGAGCGTCACGGCTGCATCGGGGACGTGGATCCATTGGATGGTGCCCGTCCGGTTGACCTAGTAGAGTTGTCCGCATCCTTAGAGGAGGAGTGGCAAACGCCTTCTGACACTATCACCGTCGTCGATGGCCATCTCTCGCACAACCTCCCTGTCAACGCCGTTGTCGTGCTGCGTTGCTCTCCCAACGTGCTCGAAAGTCGATTGAACGCCAGGGGCTACACGGAGGCGAAGATCTCGGAGAATTGTGATTGGGAACTGCTTGGGGGCGCTTGGAACGAATCTCGCGGTGACGTCCCATGGATCGAGTTTGATACCTCGCTCGACTCCGCCGAGCGTGTTGTCGCGGCTCTGGGTAATTGGATAGCAGATGGCTTCAAGACGACGGGCCACAAATCGGTAATCGACTGGGTAGCGGTTCAGGAGGGATAGCGTGTTAGAGAAGTTGAGGGAGCGTTGGACCAAGGCGAGCGAGCCCTTGGTCCGCAGTATGGGCGACCTCAATCCCAACCTGCTGACTTGGGCCAGCCTAGTGTTTGCCCTCGCCGCCTTCTATCTGCTCGCTCGCGCAGAACTCGACAGCAGAGGCGCGATGGCTATCGTCGGTGGGGTGGCACTGGGTCTGATTGCGGGTTTCCTCGATGCGCTCGATGGTGCTTTGGCGCGACACCAGGGTGTTGAAGGGCCATACGGTGACTTCCTCGACCACACCATCGACCGCGTCGTAGACGTGGGGCTGCTGGTGGCTCTGGGAATGAATGCGGCCTTCGTGGACGAGTTTAGCAGCGGCTTACTAGCAGGCCTTCTGACCCTCTTCGGATCCTACATGGGGACGCAGGCCCAGTCGGTGGGACTCGACAGGATTTACGGTGGATTCTCTCGTATCGACCGCGGAGTTCTTACAATAGTTGGACTGCTAGCCGCTGCTTGGCAGGCACAGGTGGGAGGAACGGGCATCGATGTCTCTGAGGTCCATGAGCAAGCGCACTGGCTGTTGCTGGGCAACGGCGAACTCAATGGGATGACCTTCGCGCTAGCCATCTCCGCTTGGGGTGGTGTCTACACCTTCGTAGTCCGGTTCATCAGAACCCGTAACGGGCTGCTAGGCTGAATGGCCGGTCTGGGCGTCCACGAAAACACGCCTTGGGAACGTCGGGCCGGGGGCAACGGTTATCCTCTCTTCGACGTGCCTGAGCGCTGTGAAGCATCTTATCGAAAGGGTTCTCGAACTTCAGGGAGATGAAAGGTATCCTTCCTCCAGCTCCGAGGTCGATGATGACCCGGACCTTGAGGGCCTCTTGAAATCGCTACAGCCGAAGATCCGAGTCTTCGGATGTGGTGGGTGTGGATCCAACACAGTCGCCCGACTCGAGCAGGAGGGCTTGTTCGATGGTGATTACGTCAAAGGGATGGCAGTCAACACCGACGCCCAGCACCTTCTGAGGGTCAGCGTCGAGAACAAGGTCCTGATTGGTCGCTCCGCCCGTGGCAGGGGGGCGGGGGGCGACCCGGAGAAGGGCGAGCAGGCGGCATACGAGTCTGAACGTGTACTGAAATCCGAAGTTGAGGAATGCGATCTCGCGTTCATCACCGCAGGCCTCGGCGGCGGCACCGGAACTGGGAGTGCCCACGTCGTCGCGAGGCTGGCAAAGTCCTCGGAGGCACTTACTATCGCCGTAGTGAGTTATCCGTTCCTCTCTGAGGGAGCGGTTCGCCGCCAGAA
This sequence comes from Candidatus Thalassarchaeaceae archaeon, assembly GCA_029940695.1. Taxonomy (GTDB): domain Archaea; phylum Thermoplasmatota; class Poseidoniia; order Poseidoniales; family Thalassarchaeaceae; genus UBA36. The sequence continues at coordinate 21,520 of JAPYUP010000020.1, read as the reverse complement.
CGCCGAGTGGGGGCTGGAGCGTCTGAGAGAGGTTTGCGACACCGTGATCGTCCTTCCAAACGAGAGGCTGCTGGAAGTCGAAGGGGTTCGTGACCTGCCTCTCGACGCTGCCTTCAGGGTGGCCGACGAGCTCCTGATGAGGAGCATCTCCGGTGTTTCTGAGATGATTGCCAAGGAGGGTGTGGTGAATCTTGACTTCCAAGACCTCCGCTCGGTCATGGAGAACGGGGGAGGCGTTGCGATGATTGGTCTGGGTGAGGCCACCGTTGAGGAGGGTGCCGAGAAGGCGACCGAGGAGGCACTGCAATCCCCATTACTCGACATCGACATCTCCGATGCGCGGGGAGCGCTGGTCAACGTGGTCGGAGGTCCTGGACTGACTCTCGGTGAGGCCGAGCAGTGCGCCAAGGTCATCCGTGAAAAAATCAATCCATACGCGAGGATGATTTGGGGAGTAACAACCGACAGTTCAATGAGCAACGAAATCAGAGTCCTTCTGGTTCTCACAGGCGTCAAGAGCGAGCAGATTCATGGGGCTTCCCTGCACACACAAATGAGGAACCTACGCAGTCGAACTGTCGAATTCGTAAGTTAGAGATGTGGATGCCCCCCTCGATGGTCCAATGCTGTCTTTCCCGTTGTCCTTAAATGGAGTCTGTAGGTCGCCGGGATGCTTCAAGGTGTAGCAATGGCTGTAGAGAGGTCCCACGTCGGTCCGATAGAGGAACTGGCCCAGTCCTGGCAGGACGAGATAGAGGGTCGGGTGAAGGGCCTCCAGACTGGCTCCTACGCAAGGATTCTCAAGATGGCTAAGAAGCCGTCCAAGCAGGAGTTTCGCCAGACTATCATTGTCTGCGGCATAGGGATGTTCGTGCTCGGCGCAATCGGTTTCGTCATACTAGCCTTGATGGTAAACGTCTTCCCTCCGTTCTTCGGTTGGCTTACGGGGTGAGGTGACGGGATGTCGGAGGCTTTCACCGTATACCTACGGAGTGCAGAGAAAGTGCTGCTCATGCAGAGAGCCGACGAAGTCGCAGACTTCCCTGGTGCCTGGGACGGCATCTACGGAATCGGCGAACCCAGCGACACTGACACCGTCGTTGCCAGAGTCACTGAGTGCACCGGAATCCCTGCAGAGAACTTGGAGTTCGTCCGCTCGGGCATGGCACGCGGACTGGAGTTCGGTAACCGTCTAAACGACGTTACCCCCATCCTCTTTCTCACCAGCGAAACCGAGGTTCAGCCCGGTACCCTGTACAAGAACCACGAGTGGGTCGACCCGGGTACCATACAAAATATGGAGTACGCAACACCCCAACTCCGAGACATGTACGGCGACGTCGCCTCCTATCTCTACATCCTCAAGACGTCGATTGGGCAGGAGCAGAACGTAGCCGGAGAAATTCGAGCCAGGCTCTCCGGCACCGGCTCCCTTGAGGATATCCAAGACAAGATCTTCGGCGTATTGAGCCCCCATTACATGAAGGGTTACATCTTCATCGAGGCTGCCGCTCTCCACCACGTCCAGAAGCTGATTGGTAGGGTCGGAGTAGGCGTGACCCCACTGAAGAACTGCAGCAAGGTACTCGGTGGCGAATCCCCGCTCGAGGACGTCCTCCCCTACCTTGAGCCCAAAGCCGCTACCTCTGGAATCGAAGAGGGTTGTATCGTCGAAATCTCAGGCGGGGCCTTCCGAGGCCAAGCTGCTCGGGTGACCCGTGTCACCGAGTCCAAGGAGGAGGTTACCGTGGAGCTCTTCGAGGCGGCCGTCCCCGTCGCCCTGACGGTCCGCGCTGACCAAGTAAGGGTCACCCAACGCGTCGAATGACCGCAGAGCGGCCCCCTGAGTTTGGTGCACCATCATCAAATAGGGAAAGGAGGTCGGCGGGTCGCACCAAAAGGAGGCTAAGTGAATGTCGGCACGCAACGAGACTCCTCACAAGGTGTTGCAGACACTCGGGCAGAAGACGTGCAACGGCTCTTGGGAGGCCTCCACGGAGAACCTGACAATGAATCAGGTCAAGAGTCTCGCTGAGACTCAGAAGGACCGTCTGACAGGAAAAACTCCGTACGCGCGCTGCCGTGAAGTCATGGGAACGTGCGTAGCGATGCGAGTACGAGTTGAGGGCATGGAACCAAAGGTTGCTCTCAAGGCGATGAGCGAGGGGGAATTCAACGAGTATTTCAGTTAGAGTTCACGAATTGCGGGAGAGGGGGACCTCGTGGACCGCAGAGGTGAGAGAAAATGAAGGGAAATCTACAATCAGCAATTCAACAGGCCATTGACGGCGCCCCAGAGAGGGGATTCGTAGAGACTGTTGAGATGGCCTTCACCATCAGAGACGTCGACCTCAAGATTCCTACCAACAGAATTCAGGAGGAGATCAGACTTCCCTCTGGGAGGGGCAAGCCAGTTCGAATCGCCATGTTCGCAGGTGGCGAGATGGCCACCAAGGCTAGGGCGGCTGGAATTGACGTAATCGATCCATCGACCATTGAGGACTTGGGTGGCGATCGCCAGAAGGCCAGAAAGATGGCCAAGCACTACGACTTCTTCCTATCTGAGATTCCTCACATGGGAACGGTTGGACGTCATCTCGGTTCCGTGCTCGGTCCTAGGGGTAAGATGCCTCGACCAGTCCCGCCCACCCTCGAGCCAGGTGTTTTGGCAACTGGACTGAAGGACACAGCAATCGTCCGGTCCAGAGACCGTGTGACCTTCCACACCGCTGTTGGCTCGAAGGAGCAGGGAATCGACGCTTTGACTTCCAACGCCGTTGCCGTGTGGGACAGGGTGACGAGAAGGCTCGATCGTGGTGCGAGCAACATCCGCTCCTGCTACGTCAAGACCTCAATGGGACCTGCCATCAAGGTAGAGGTGATAGAATGATTCCCAAGGTCGCAGGTTGGAAGAAAGATAGCGTCTCGGAGTTGGCCGATATCTTCGGCAGAGAGGGTTCAATCGCTGTAATCGACGTAGCAGGCGTTCCAGCCAGCAACATGATAGACATGCGAAACACGCTGCGTGATCGGATGAGCATTACCATGGCGAAGAAGTCACTCATGAGGATCGCATGGCTGGAAGCTGAGCGCTCCGCGGAGGAATTAGAGTCCCTCCTTGAGAATGCTGAACAGCCATGCGTTGTCCACAGCGAGGCCATGAACGCATTCGAAATATTCAGTGAGCTCGAGAAGACTCGTCAAGGCCGACCTGCCAAGGAGGGCGACAAGGCCCCGTTCGACATCGTTGTCGAGGAAGGTCCGACTGAATTCGGCCCAGGTCCAATCGTGGGCGAGTTTAACGCCGTTGGCATCCCCGCCAAGATCGACAGGGGAAAGGTGGCGATTCAAAGGACAACGACTGTAGTCAAGGAAGGCGAGGAGATCTCGGCCGATCTTGGTATCATGCTCACAAAGCTAAAAATCAACCCGATTGAGATTGGTCTGATTCTTACTGGCGTCATAGAGAACGGATTCATGTTCCCTGCCTCGGATTTGGACCTCGACACCGACGGGTTCCGAAACGACATCATCAACGCCACTTCTGGGGCATTCAACATCGCGTGCAACATGCGCTGGTTCTCGAGCACGACGACGACGACTCTGATTTCAAAGGCGTCCAACGAGGCGATGGCGGTCGCAATCAAGGCGGACATCGTCAACGATGCGACCGCCTCGTTCCTCTTGTCACAAGCACGCTCACGTGCACTGTCCCTAGCGGGACAACTAGATTCCTCAGCGCTCGATGACGAGCTAGCAGCGGCACTCGGTGCCGTGGCTCGGAGCGCTGATGTTGCCCCCTCTGAGGCAACGAAATCGGAAGCGACCTCCCAGAAGGGAGTCTCGACCGAACAGGAAGAGGAGGAAGAGGAGGACACCGGGTTCGAAGGACTCGGTGATCTCTTCGGTTAAAAAAAAAGGTGAATGAAATGGAATATGTGTATGCTGCAATGTTGTTGCATTCTGCAGATAGGGACATCAGCGAAGACGCTGTCAGCTCAGTGCTGACTGCCGCTGGGGTAGAGGTCGATGGGGGGCGCATAAAGGCCCTCGTTGCCTCGCTAGGCTCAGTCGATATTGACGAGGCCATGGCGACTGCGGTCGCTGCCCCAGTCGCTTCGGCTGCCCCCTCTGCGGCTACTGGCGGAGCCTCTACTGAGGCTGCTCCCGCCGAGGAAGAAGTCGCTGAGAAGGAAGCTGAAGAAGAAGCCGGCGGCTTCGAAGGTCTGGGCTCCCTGTTCGGCTGAATCGACGAGATTGGAACGAGATTGAAACGAAACTGACGCGGAGCCGCTATGGGCGAGAGCCTAGAGGGTGTCCCGAGACCCATGGAGCGGCGGCTAGAGATACCAGTCAGCATCACGCCAACTGACGCCATCCGCGCGATGCGCGTAATCGGTGAGTCGCGTGGCTGGCGGATGCACAGGATCGAAGAGACAACCATGGTCCACAGATGGGCTATCATTGTCCCTCTCGCCAAGCGTGCTAGGGTACTGGGACTTGTGGTTGATGAGGGTGAGGGGGAAGGGTTGTCGCTTCGCTCTTGGAGCTACGTTCCCGGTTCTGCTGGCAGGATGTCGTTCGTTTCCTTCAATGTTCCAGAATTGTTCGATGGATTGGCATGGGAGTCCTTCCTCCGTGAGTGGTTATCGCTCCAACCGAGGTGTCCATGGAAGTGGGGCTTCTGGGAGCGCTCCATCATCGGTTACCTCCTCCCCGAGTTCCGCCGTTCCAGGAGGCAATTCGTAAGGGAGGGGATTGACATCAAGCACTGGAAAAATGTCGAGGCGGAGTCGGAATGACTACTGCAGGTCCCTCTAGGGAGAGGATTTGATAGGGGGGCGGGCGACCGAACTACGACGCAGCCATGGACTTCCAAGACCTTGTCGACACTCCCCGGAAGGTCAAGACCCTCGCGGGTACCGTCGCCTTTCTAGTCTTGTTTCCGGCGTATTTCACCGTGATGCCCTCTTTAATCGACGAGGAAATCGGTGGGGGGGGCTCGCCTGGATTGACTGGAACGCTCATTGTTAGCTTTGAGGAGAGTGAGACCTCATTGGATGAGACGGTCGTGCTTGGTGACGGCGAAACCCACGATACGTTCTTCGATTTGATGACTGAACCGAACGTAAACGTGGGATACGTCGAGTTTTCAGTCTCGTGCTTCGACAATGACGACCCGGGCCCTGGTTTCACCGACAGCGTCGAGGGTACTAGCGACCTCAGCGGCCTAGATGGTCTGGAGAACCAGACCATGGAAGGGCAGTGCTCTGGTGGTGATGCTGGGTTCACTATGAGATGGGACCTCACCGATAACTACACTGGGACTGAGTACACCGAGGAGGGACAAAGCGAGAGTGAGATTCGCGACCGCTGGACAGATGGTGGTCTGGGGCGCGGCACTTGGGCGGCTACAATTACTGCAGACATCAGCTCGCCCCCGGCCCCCGTCATCGGGCAGATTATTGACTCTGACGAGGAATTCGACATCACCTGGACGGTTGTGACGTACACGGTCGTCATCGAGTCTGCATAATGAGTCAATTCTCACTCAGGTCTTCGCCTGGATGCTCACGATGTCACCGTCAGACAGTTCGTAATCCGCACCGATGGCCCTCCCGGAGCGAGCATCGAGCGCCCGGATGAAACCGGCTCCCAAGTCCGAGTGGACGGAGTACGCCAAACCCTTGGCAGTGGTCCCACGGGGAACGAGGATGGCATCTGGTAGTACGTTACCCTCACCGTCCACCCAATGTGTCTCGTCTTGGACGGGGTATGCAGCAATGCGTGACAGCTGACCGAAGACGACTTGGCTTAGCAGGCCCACCAATCCGCCCCCACCCCAAGACCCTATCGAGTCAGCGATTGACGACAACGCGCTCCTCTGGGCATCGGAGAGCTGTTGCTGTCCATTCTCGGTAATCTCGAACGAAGCGTCGCCTGGAAAGTACTCGATTAACCCAGTGGAAGAGGCTCGGCGCAATGCTAGTTCGGCCTCTGCGCTGGTAGGCACCAAGAGGCCCCCTTCTGCCTCGACAATCGAAGATAGTTCAGCGAATGAGGTGTCTGCTGACTTGTCGGCCTTGTTAGCAGCGACCGAGATGGGGAACATGGCCGTGCGTACTGCTGAGGCCATGGTATGGAGTTCCTTGTCACCCCACCGGAGGGGGTCTCCTGCGGCTGGATGGTTTCGGTGAACCGCACCAGTACCTGCGGACGCGTGTACTTCGGTTGCTCCTATTCCAGTGAGTCGGTCTAGGAGGTGGTCTTTGATGGCACGCTCGCCCTCTGCTTGAGCCCTGCGCGAAGCGCGATCCCATCCCACACGTATGATTCCTAGTAGCCACGCGTCCAACTCGTCTAGCAGGAAGCGATGCTCCTCGAGGGGGTCAGATCCACCAGAGCCGACCGGATTGCCCTCAATGTCGGTCGATCCTGAGACATCGACAATCTGCAAGAGGGCGTCGCATCTTGCGAGATCCGATAGGAACTGGTTGCCCCTGCCTCTACCCTCGTGTGCACCTGGGACGAGTCCGGCGACGTCGACGAGGGTGACAGGCACCAATCGCCTGTGCCCATTGCAGGAACCGGAGTTGGGATTGCAGACGCTACCCCCTCTGGGATCATCCACAGAAGTCGGTTCCATGCGACCGGTTGCCTCTCTGAGAGAGCGCAGTTCGGCACAGGCGCATGGCATCGGCAATGGCAGCCATGTCACGCCGACATTGGGGTCGATGGTGGTGAAGGGATAGTTCGCAATCTCGACAGGGGTCTCGGTCAGTACTGAGAAGGCGGTTGACTTTCCAACGTTTGGCTTGCCCACGAGGCCTATTCGCATGCTCGTCACCCCAAAACCCAGACTGCGTTCCCCGTGGTGGAGGTGGTTCGCACATTACAGTTCGGTTGGGCTTCCGGTGCCTTCATCCTGTGAGATAGGGACGATTTCGGTGTCGAGGTTGGCTCCGCTGGCGAGAATCTTCCTGACCGTCGTCCCAGCTGTTAGATTGTAAGAGGTCTGTTCGATGGAACTCGAAGAAGGGGTTGCTTGCGCGTCCACAAAGGCACCTCGAAATATGCCGCTAATCATGTTCAAGCAGTGAAGAATTGCGCCGATTACCGTACCGTAGAAGAGCATCGAGCCAATCGCCCTGAGTTCATTGGAAATCGTGCTATCATCCTCTACTGCGGCCTCGACGAGGGCCATTTCCGAGAAATCGGCCATCATGGTGATGATTAGTCCGGAGAAAGCGCCCCCGGCCATCATCCAGAAAGCCCAACGAGAGCGGTTCGTTGACAGCAGGTTCCTGCCGGTGATCGCTGGGTAGATGCAAAGGGTCGATCCAAGGGAGAGCGGAACGAGTAACAGCCACACCACGAGCAGAAGAAGTGTGGAGGAGATTCCGCTCAACTCGTTGCCTCCTGTCAGAGCGTCGGTCTGAACAAAGAGCGCGCCTATTCCGAGCGGGATGAGCATCAGGGCGCCCATGTTAATCTCGGGCATTCCTGGAGAATCAGGATTCTCCATAAAGGCGTCGTCACCCCTCATTGTGACGAGAATGTTGGAGGAGAGGGCGATGATTGGAATCGCAGCGAGGGCCATGAGGAACGAGCCTGCGATTACATCGTTGCTGGTTGGATCAAAGGCTCCGACATCGAAACCGAGCAAATCAGCGGCTAGCTTCCCCGAGGTATCGCCCATGGGGTTGAGCGTCAGCAGTGCACCGAGCAGCGTGACGGCGGCCAGAGACCTCGACCACAGTGGGTTACCGGTGCCTTGCGAGGCCGCATAGAGGCTGACTCCAGCGATTTGCAGGAAGAAGAATCCCCCTGCGGCCATCCTCACGAGCAGCCATTGCCCTAGACCTGTCCCCAATCCTCCGGTCACGGCTATAATCACCGTCGAGATGGGATCAGAGACTAGACCGATAATGATGAGCCAGGCTGGTAGAGCCATCTTCCTAGTGCGGGAGGCAGCTGTCAGTAGTTGATTGACGATGACGGCGATTAGGGCGAGGGCTTGGAAGGCGGTACCCACAAAGAGCACCTTCAGACCTAGGAGCACCGGTTTGTGAGCCCCGATTGCTATAATCAAGACCGAGAGAGTCCAAACAAAAGACATCAGCGCAGCGTTGCGCTCGCTAGCGAGTTGGGTCCCCCCTAGTGTCGGGACGATGTGTAATCCCGCGCCAATGAGCAGCATCCCAACAGCTCCGAACAGAGCAACCAGATTGCCTGCGAGGAGAAGGGTCTCAGAGGTTGGTGAGTAGCCCCATGACCCTAGGCTGTGCAGAGCCGTAGGGTCGTGGCCTAGCCAAAGGCCGCAAAAGGTGAGGGCTGAAGCAAAGATGAGCCAGAAGGCCCCTTGCATAATCCAAGCCTTGGCACCGGAGCCTTGTCTGCCCTCTGCGAAATCGATTGCTGGGCCGAGGGCCTTCTCAAGCATGAACAGGCTCATGCTCTTACTGACATCGGTGAACACCCAGATACCACGGTTCAGCATCACATAAACAGCAAATATAGCGACCCAATAGAAGAACATCGTAGTAATCAGGTCCATGGTATCACCTCACTCGCTAGTGGCCTCCGTTAGCATAGTGCCAACGATGGCGAAAACCCCAATTATCACACCGAGGATGAAGAACCAAATCCCGGAGTCGAAGACTCCCTCGAAGACAGGGAGAATCGACGAGATTACTGGTAGGTCGCTGCCGGGGTAAAGGATGCCGTACAGAACTAAGAAAATCAGGGTCGCGACGAAGCCGAGAACGAGGAAGAGCCACGACGACGGGGGCTCACGCTCGCCTTGTAAGAACTCTCCAATTGATTCGTCGTCGTCATTGGTCATACTCGCACTCCAGACATCGTCACGTTGTCCGCTCCGACCAGCGAAGATTCGCCCTTAAGCATTGGGCGAATTGTGGTTTCCCTGTGATTCAAGGGGCACGAGCTAGGTCAATCGGGTTGCCTCTCCTGAAGGTCCCGCTTCCCAATGGCGTTGGTAGACTCAAGTCGTTGTCCAACTCAGCCCTCCAAACTGCCTTGCAAGAGCAAACGAGTCCTGAGAACTCCCCGACGTCTCCTGAGACGGAGTAACGCTCGATGGCAGCGACGACGTCTCCATCGCAGACCTTGCAGTTGTGTGCGCCACGAATCTTTCCCCCTGCAGTTGGATGGATGATAAGCCGGCAGTCGAGTTGGGAAATCTCCTCATGGGACCTAACAATCATCTCGACCAGTGACCACAGCCAGGGTGGGCGGTACTCACGGTTACTGAACAGGCGGTCCACCACCGTATTCCTCTGGATGTTCATCGGATTGACTGAGACCTCGTCCGAGTATGGGGCGACCTGCTGCAACCACGATGTCGTATGAACAAGGGCATCTCCCTCCGACATGAATGGGGGCTTGAATAGTAGGTAGGTCTTGACGCGAAGGCCGTTGTCCCTGAGCATGTCGATGGCCTTGTGCCACTGCTTGGTCGAGAAGCCCTTGTTGACGTGGAATCTCAGTACCTTGTCATCGTATGCCTCCAGTCCGATAGCTACCGTGCATCCCGGGTGACACTCAGCGACCCAAGCCAGTTTCTCGGGCGTGCACATCTGAGCCTGTGCCTCGACCACTAGGTGCAGTCCTCTCTCAAATGTCTCACGAAGCACCGCCTCCTGCCACTCAGGAGGGTTCTCGCTGTCCTCGAAGAAGGTACCAGAGGTGTACACCTTGACCATATCACAAGCCTCGAAGTCGTTGGTTCGATGCTTGGCCTCCTCCCATTGGGAGAACATGTCGTCGGAAGTGACATCGTCACGGACATCGTTGAAGTAACCGCAGAAGGTGCATCCGGACTTCCACCACCAAGCGCAGCCCTTGGTTCTCAGAATCACTGTCACAGCGGTGCAAGGGGTCCCGTCGGGAAGCGCCTCTGGAGTCTTGTAAACAGTAACTGGCTTGCTTGCATCCCACGACTCGCGGAAAGATATCGATGCGGGGGTGTTCTCGGGGGCCTTGATCAGATGATGGATTTTGACGGCCTTCGAGCCGTCCCCAAGAAGGCCGATGGCATTGGCCATACAACGGCTTTTCGGGTATTGCACTTCATCCTACCGAGAGCGTCTCTCACTCTTTAGTGACACTAGATGTCGTAGACGACACTAAAACTTCTCAATGTATCCGCTAAACCGTGCACTCCGATAACGAATCTGATTTGGAGCACCATGAACTGGTTAGGAAAATCATTGACGAGATGGACCCTGATTCGAAGAAGGCTCTGAACAGCTGGTATTGGTACGATTGGGCGAACCAGGCCTTCGCTCTGACGGTCATTACGGTAGTCGTGCCTGCGTTGCTTTCCAACATGTTTGAACTAGCCACCGGAGGTGGGACGGAATACGGGAGCATCAAGATTACTGGGGATACTTTCTACGCAGTAGTTCTGGCGTCCTCGAGCATCTTCGTAGCCATCATCAGTCCGTTTCTGGGAGCCATTGCCGACCGGATGCCAATCAAGAAGAAGATTCTCTGGATCTACACACTGGTCGGAGTCGCCTTCACCGCTCTTATGGGGGTGGCCCCCCATATAGAGGGGGATTCGAGCTACAAGTTCCTAGCAGTCTGTCTGGTGATTGGGAACATCGGCTTCGCCGGTGGAAATGTAATCTACTACGCTTTCATGCCCTACCTCGCTGATCGCAGAGTGATGGATCATGTCTCGAGCTGGGGGTTCGCTTACGGATATGCGGGCGGATCTCTATTGTTGGTTGTACATCTGGTCGTTGGAATCACCGGTTTCTTCGGCATGACTAGCGCATGGAGCCCATGGATCCTGACCTTCGTGTTCGTCACAAGCTCCTTGTGGTGGCTAGGATTCGGGTTGCCGCTGTTCCGAAACACTCCCGAGCCGCAGATTCCCAAACCCACGCAGTACCATTCGATGAGCGAGGCCGCTCTGGATGGAATTAGAGAGGTAAGGAAGACCTTTGGTGAAATCAGGAAGTTCAAGGTCTTGGCTATTTTCTTGGCCTCGTACCTTCTATTCTACGACGGGATCAACACCATCAACAGTATGTCCACTGCCTTCGGCGACTCGGTGCTCAGGCTCAACCCGACCATGAACTTCGTACTCCTGCTGACTGTTGAAATCACTGCCATACCAATGACCGTGGTCGGCGGCAAGCTAGCGGGCCGATTTGGCACCAAAAGGGTGCTTGGATATGCTCTAGGAGTCTACTCCGTAGTCGCCTTGCTGGCAGTTGGCTTCGCTCCCCTTGAACTGGCTGACGACCACGAACGCTACGACTTCCAGTACGACTACAACGAAGAGACAGAAGAATACGATCTCACGACTCTATATGACAAGGGAGTAAAGGGCTGGGTCAGCAAGACTGGTGGCGGGGACGAAGCATTCAGAGTTGCTTTCTTCCCCTACATGTTCGACTCGATGAGCGAAGGGGAGCGCTGGAGTGACGATGACTCTGTCAAGGAGTCAATCTCAATCGGGGAGGCCACCTCGTTGACAGAAGCTATGGGGGGTATGACCGATCACAGGTTCTCATTCTCCTTCAAGGGAGGGGGGCTTGGGGGAATGAGTTCCGTCGGCCAAGAGCACCCGACCATTATCGAGGGTGGTTTGGCCGACTGGTGGCCGAATCTCGTCAGAGACAAAGTCTGGCAGCCCCTCAACTTCGGGGTCAACCTACAGTGGATTATGCTTGGAATGATGGTCGGTGTTGTCATGGGTACTGCAGGTGCTCAGTCCAGGAGTATGTTCAGCATGCTAATCCCTGCCTCTAGAACCACCGAGTTCTTCGGTTTCTTCGGGTTCATCGGTAAGGCTGCGGCGGTCTTCGGACCGATAATCTACGCGATATTCGCAGCGACGATGGGAAGCAGGATGGCTATCGTCGGCGTTGTCGCGGTCATTCTCTTGGGATGGTCACTTTTCTTCATGGTAGACCTCGAGGAGGGCATCGAGGTAGCTAGACAGGCTGACCTAGAGGCGGGTCACGTCTTGTGATGAATAGTCGAATCGGCCGAGCAGTCAGCCCTCGTCCTCTTCGGCTGATTTTTCTTCGGCGGCCTCTTCCTCGGACGCCTGCTCTTCTTTCTCTTTGATGGCCACGATGACTGACTCCCTCATCTCTCGGAAGGTATCGGTCTGTGCCGCCATTTCCTTGGAGGCTGCCACTGCGCGGTCAATCATTTCGAACCTAGTCTGCATGGCCTTGCTTAGGTCCTCGAATACCTGCATGTGCTGGACGTACCAGTCGTCGCGTGCGACCAACTCAGCCTGCGCGGATTTGTTCTCGTCGTGGATTTCCTCCGCCACTTCCATGATGCGCCCCGTGCGCGCTTCCTCCCTCGTAAGCATCTCCTTCGTCTTATCCAGTTCATTCTCTAGGTACGGGATCTTCGTATCGGCCTGCGCCAACTTGACTTCCATCTCGTCCTTTTCTCTCCGTATGTTTCTAAGCAAGTTATCTAGTGCTTCTTTCGACTGCTCCTTGTCGACGATATCTTGATTCAAGACCTCGATTTCCGTGTTCATCTTCTCAAGATCGGCCTCGGCACTCTTGTAGGCCAGTAGCATCTTCTGGAGGGCCTCCTCGTCCGTCTTTGCTTGCTGTTCCAACTGACGGATGCGGTCTTCTGGCGTGACGCTAGGATTATCTCCTTCGCCCATCATCTCTCACCGTCCACAAGTGCACCCGATATAACCCCGGCGGCACCAAAAACAACGGTAAACCAGTTATTCGAAGTTTTCGGGAATCGCTGCGACAGCAGCAGAGAGGACCGCAGTAAGCCTCTTCGATGAGGGAATGTGCATCTTCTCGTCTGGGCCGTGGGCATTGTTACCTGGTCCGGAGGTGCCCGTACACAGGAACATGGCTTCTGGATACTTACCCTGCATCATGGCCATGAATGGGATTGTGCCACCGGTCCAGGATGCTAAGGGTGGCAAATCAGTAAGCTGCTTCGAGGCTTTGTGGATGGCAGTGCTGACCTCTCCTTCCAAAGGTGGTGCATGGAAGCCATCAGCGCAGGAGTCCGAGGTGAAAGTGACCTCTGCACCGTAAGGAGGATCGGCCTCGAGAATCTCCTTGGTTCTGGCCAAAACTGACTCGGAATTGACACCTGGAGGAATTCTGAAACTGAGTTTCAAGTCGGTGTTGGTACGCAGGACGTTGCCAGCGACTTGGACTGGTGGCATGCCATCAGCACCAATAATCGAAAGGGTCGGCTGCCAATTCATCGCGATGATCATGTCCTCGGTCGAATCGGCGACGGGGACTAAGGTATCCACAGTGGGAAGTTGGCTCCACACGCTGTCTCCAACGACCTCGGCTAATGCCGCTGCTTTGTCACGAATATTGGAGTCGACCTCGATGTGCATTTCCGGAATCAGCACCTCGCCCGTGGTGGCGTTCTCGACCCTGTCAAGCAGCATCCTCTGGATTCTGAAGGAGGAGGGTATCGAGCCACCTGAAGTACCGGAGTGTATGCCCTCGTGTGAGACACGGACCGAGAGCGTTCCCGAGACCAAGCCCCTGAGGGCTTCTGTCATCCAGATGTGATCATAGTCCGGGCCTCCGCTGTCCAATACCACAATCATGTCCGGGTCACCTAGTTGCTCAGATAGGGCATCTAGGTACGGTGGTAAGTCGAAGGAGCCCGACTCCTCACAAGTCTCGATGAGGAAAACGCAACGTGGGTGCGGAATGCCCGCCTCCTGAAGCAAGCGGACCGAAGTTACGCATAGGTAACCCCCATAGCCGTCGTCGATAGAGCCCCTGCCATAGAGCCAAGGATCCCGGCGAACAGCCTTCAGTGGATGGAGTCCTTCGGACCAAAGCTCGGGCTTGGAGGGTTGTTTGTCGAGGTGCGAGTAGAAGATGACCTCCCCCGGACCGGTGCCTTCGATGGTGACGAGTAGGACGGGGGATTTGTCCTCTATGCGATGGGTCTCGTAACTCATTCCCGACAAGGTCTGGTCGTCGAGCCAGTCGCAGAACATATCTATGGTAGCATCCAACTCACCGAGCTCGGCCCAGTCTGGCTCGAAGAGCGGTGAAAGTGCCTTTATCTCGATGAAATCGGACAGGCTGGGCAGGATAGAATCTTCCCAGAGTTCGTCGCTTCTTTGCATCATCGATTCTAGGTCCAACGTCATGCTGCCTTGTCGGAGGCCTCGCTCATGGACTCTTCGTTCTTTATCACCCGTCTGCGGCGGGCCCACAAACCGGTAGTTGTCCTCTGTGGAATGGGCACTTCTTACAGATAGAGGAAGATTCTCCCGAGAGTCTGGTGAATTTCGAGAGAGGCATGTTAGTGGACATTGCAATGCGAGCCGTGCGGGCCAGCAACTCGTCGAGCTCTCCTAGTGCCTCGTTCAGGTAGTCCATTGGATACTCGACCATCCTTCCTGTGACACCAATCAGGATGGCCGGTGGCAGGACCTCCCTGTGGGGGATGCCCGCTGCGCGTCTGGCCCCCTCCATGTTCACTAGGGCGCGGTAGTACAGGGCCAACTGCATTCTGTGCTTCCTCAGAATCTCCTCCTCGGCCTCGCATGACGGACCGGACTCCTCAGAGCTCAAAGCAGCCAGAAGTCCCGTATGCTGGGAATTATACATCTTATCGACATCCTCGGTCTTGAGATCGACCGGTCGTATTGTCGAGGAGCCTCCGGATGCCCTAGTGCATAGGACCAAATCGATGATTCCGCTAATCTCGATGGTGGATGATGTCATACTCACCGTTGGCTCAGGGCCATCGGGGCTCCATCTATGTCGGACCATTGTATCGATGTCCATAGGCAGAGCGATGTGGAATGGCATCTCGGTCCGCAGGCCTTCGAGCCTGTGGCCATCCACATCAGTTCCTGATACCAAGGCCCCCACAGGGCCGTTTCGCACTCGTTCTACCATGGTCTGCACAAGTCTGGCAGTGTGCTCCTCGTCCGCTCCGGGAGGCAGAAGCTCACGGAACACGGTTCGATGGATTTCCGTGTCGGCCATCTTATCCTCCCTAAAAGAAGTCCACGATTCGAGGAGTGGGGTGCTAGATCCACCTTCACCGGGTCCAGGATTTCCTATTCCAATCTCCATGACTCTGTGGAAAATAGTACCAAAGGTCGCTCGATCGACGTTCTTGGGCATTCCGTTTGTGGATGATGGTCTTGATGAGGTAATGACTGGTTTCGGGTCCATACCACCACGAGTTTCGAACCACTGGCGACGAGCGCAATCCTGGAAGACCGGTAGCTTGCTAGGAGTGATTCGGACCCTTGGGGCTGGCTCCTTCCTGGGTTTGGGGAGCTCTGGCGTCCCTGTCTCGTCAGAGGAGCGAGCAGCGTCATCGAGCCTCTCGATACGTTGTAAGGGTGTCAGAACGCCGCTTGGATCGGCATCTATGGCATCGAAACAGTTCGGATGGTGAATCACGAGCATTCCAGCAAGTGCTGAGGACCCTCCCAGTGAGGCCTCGATGAGCATCCTCGCTGGGTCAAAGATACGTTGTCCGTGGGCCTTGATTTCCGGCTCATCCTCGCCGTCGGACGCATCGAGCCACGGGGAGTGAGTCTCACCGCGTCGCCAAGAGCCCTGACGCAGTGACTCAATCCACATCTGACCGAGCTGGGGCATCGACCGGTCATAGGTCCAAGGAACCCTGAGGCCTTCTCCCTCGCACCACTCCGTGCCTCTAGGAGAGCCCACGATGATTAGTCGTTCTTCGGCTCTTGTGGAACCGACGTAGAGGAGTCTGCGGGCCTCAGCGCTCTTGCGTGCCTGGTGAAGGCTCCTGACGTGCGACCAGAGAGCGGTCTTCGGAGATTTCTCGGTTGACCACGGTTTCGGATTACCTGCGAAGAGTTCTGGGCTGACGATTAGGCGGCTGGTGTCTTCGCCCATCAGATTCGTTTGTCTGTTCGAGAACATGTCAGCCAGTATCACTACCTTCGCCTCTAGTCCCTTGGCGCTGTGGATTGTCATCACCCTCACAGCGTTGCTAGGGGGAACTGTGTCCGCTTCTAAAGAATCTGAACTGTTCTCGCGCAGGTCGCGAACCTTGTCTGCAAGGACCATCGGATCGCCCCCAGCCTCGGTAGACAGAGCGCGGATGACCTCGACAAACTGCTCTACGTCCTGTCGTGATACCGGGTCGGGGTGTGCGGTGAGGATGTCAGACCTATCGATTGTCTCCTCAAGCAGGTCGAGCAGACGTGAAGAGTTGGAGAGCTCGCGCCACCTAGACACCAGCGCTCGCTGACGCGCGTTGACTGTATGCTCCAAGAGTCTGATTAACAGATTATCCCCCAACTTCGAGTCGCCTATGAAAGCCTGCAGCTGCGCGTCATTGAGTCCAATCAGGACGGAGCGTGCGACCCAGGCAGCGTGATGACGAGAACGCGGTCTGGCGATGAACTGAAGCAGTCCTTCCAAGGCATGGGCCGCCGGTCTGTTGAGCAAGCCCCCCTCACGATCGACCTGAGCAGATATCCCCTGATCATGGAGGTGCCTGATGACGATGTCCCTTAACTTGGGTCTCGTAGGTAGTAGAATCATGATGTCACTTGGCAAGACCGCCCCCCCGGAATCGACTTGGTGCCACTGCCCGTTCGCAGAACGGACTCTGACAGGAGAGGCTTCAATCAAGCTCCGCACCCGCAAGGCGATTAGCATCGCCTGTCTCTCTAGGGAGTTTGGTTTGCCAGGACCGAAGGGATCCAGTGGAATAGTAAGGTCTGTGGATGGGTCGTCGTCACCTCCGGTGCTCAATGGGCATAGCCACTCTATCGAACCGGGATTGTCCTGCTTCTCGGTGCTCGGGTGCAGGGTCTGAGGGATTGCATAGAAGTCGCAGTTGGGGAAGTGACGATGCCTATGGGAGAAGACGTCGTTCCACCACTCATTCATCGTCTTGAGCATCCCGCCCTCGGTTCGATAGTTGACCCTTAGCAAAACCATGCCCTCCTTGCGGGCCTGGATCTCCTCACTGCTGGGGGGAGGGAGGTTACTGTCGGTCGCATCGAAGGGAATCCAAGTGACCAAGTCGCGGCCCCCATTCTCCATGTGCTCAGAGGCAGTCACGATGGTGGCTGTGTGGTCGTTTCGCGGGTCACGACTGTGGGATTCCCGCCTTAGTGCGGGGTTGCGAGTTAGTTCGGGTAGTGTGCTGAACTCGTGAGCATTAATCGTCCTGAGTATCCTAGCGAATTCCAGGAAACCGGTGACCTCGGCCTGCCTGAAGGCGTAGATGCTCTGCTTGACGTCGCCGACGTAGCAGACGGTGGGCTGCCATGGGGTATCTGGGGTCTGCGGGTCGCCTTCCTCAGTCTCACGCTCGCCCCACAGTCTCGACAGGAGCCTCCACTGCAGGGGGGAGTTGTCCTGAGCCTCGTCAATGATGAATGCCCTATACCTCTTCCTGATTCGCCTCAGCAACCCGTACCTGCTTTCCAAGTCTGCGCGAATGGCACCTAGATGGGCTGCGGAGGCACCCGCTCTGCTCGGATCTGCCTCCAGTCTGGAGAGTGCGGAGAAGGCCGCGTCAATGTGGTCGTCGCGCCATGGGCTGTCGTCCATTGAGTCTAGGGCTCTCTGCATAGAAGAGGGGTAGAATGTTCTGCATATGGCTGGACAGTTGGCGAGAAGCAAGTCTCCCGCTAGTCTCAGAATGTCATCGAAGTCGTGTACCTCTTCTCGCTCCTTGAGTTTCCGCATGACTCCTTGGAAGCCCAAATGGACGAGGTATAGGTCCTGCAGGTTGCGCACCTCTGCCTCGAGGGTGAAGTAATGCCGCTCGGGCTTGGAGTTGTTGAGGCGTTCGGGGAGAGGTATGGGTAGTGGGGTGAGTGGGGGCTCCCAATCGGCGGGGGTCTCTGGGGGCAAGGAGTCGTCCAGCAGCAGTGCGATTCGCGAGAAGTGCAGGATAAGCTTGCCTTGTCCACTTGACCACGTATCCTTCAGAGTCGATATGAGCTCCTTCATACTGTCTCGTACACGCACCTTCGTGCTCTTGTCGGAAATTTTGGAGTACTTTCCGATGCCAGGGGTCCAAGAGTCGGCAGGGAACTGATTGAGCGGAAAGAACGTAGGCTTCGGACCCATCAGGCTGGCTGGACTGACCGTGCAGACCAGTATATGGCTCAGCCAAGTCAGTTGCCCCCATGCATCCTCTGGTGGGCCTGCCTTATCCAAGGCATCCAAGCATGCCATTCGGGACTCGGCTGGCCATCCCCCTACGGCTAGTACCGCGATGTTCTCCCTGACTAGCTCGCAGAACTTTGAGATGATTCCGTGGACCTCATTCGCGTGCTCGGCGATATCATTGGGATTGATGGATGCTATGATTTGCCGGTGCAGCAGCTCAGGCGAAATTCTGCCATTCTCGTCCATGATTCTACGCGCAGTTTCGTCAATGAACACGGACCGTTTAACGAGACTGCGCAGGACACCAGCGGCCGACCTGCGACCCGAGAAATGACTGGCTATCCTATCCCTCGCAGCGAGAACCTCAGAGGCAATGTGAGCGGGTATCCCTGCGTCCACGGCGTCACCGATGTACGATACAGAGCTCGGAAGTCTCCACAAGGTGTTGAGTGCGGACTCGACAAGAAGTATCCTGCCTGCATCCGAGATGTTCTCGCGGCTGAGGGCGTCACCCAGTCTGCCGCGATAAGGCGCCACCAGCTGATAGAGGAACGAGTCGATGGTTCCTATCGGGGCGTCCTCGAGCAGTGTCAGCAGCTGTTCGCCGAAGCCCTCGTGCTTGATTCGCGGGTCCGTGCGGTGAGTGCCGTCATCACCCCTCGGCCCGGGTCGCAGCCTCGAGATGCTGCGCCGCAGGCGGTTTCTCATCTCGTCAGCTGCCCGGTTGGTGAAGGTCAGCAGCACGACCTCGCCGGGAAGCAGGCCACCCCACTCGCGCAGGTCCATGCGATCGGAAGAAGGGGCGGTGAGTATTCCACCTCGGAGCCTAAGTGGGCGCTCCGGCTGGGGTAGGAGGCGCGTAGCTCGCTGGTCCTCGGTGAGATAGTGCTCAATGACACGATCGACGATGGTGCTGGTCTTCCCTGTGCCAGCTCCAGCGTCGATGACGATGTGAGCATCCAGATTCAGAGCCAGTCGCTGTGCTGTGTTCAGACGCATCAGTAATCATCCTCCACCCTGACTTGGCAGGAGCTGCTGACCGGACAGTACCTGCACACCCCCTTCGAAGGAGTCGGGTGCACGTTGCCAGTAGCCGCCCGGGCCGCAACACCCAGAGCAACGGACAGGCGCTGTGCCAGCCATGCCCTGAGATGGTCACTGGCTGGAGAGGGTCCCTCGTCAGCGAACCTGTGCAGGCTGGCAGTGAGATTTGTTCGTGTGCCCACATTCAACCCTGAATGGGAAGAGGAGTACCAAGAGGAAATCTCTAGCCTGTGCTCGGTGTTGTGACCGAACAGGGAGATTCCCGTCGCTGCTACCAAGTCACCGGGATGGGCAATCTCCCACGCT
This sequence comes from Candidatus Thalassarchaeaceae archaeon, assembly GCA_029940695.1. Lineage (GTDB taxonomy): Archaea > Thermoplasmatota > Poseidoniia > Poseidoniales > Thalassarchaeaceae > UBA36. The sequence continues at coordinate 2,024 of JAPYUP010000020.1, read as the reverse complement.
CTTGCATAGAGCGCTAGTTGTAACTCATCCAACAGGCCGTCGGAATGGCGATCCTTGGCCGCCCTCGACTCTGATGTCTTGAGGTCTCTGATTGCAACGAGTCTCCGTGGCTTCCATCCCGAGTTGTGGACCCTGATGGGGGCGATGCTCTCATCGCCTTCGGTATCGATCCATACGTTCCCATCCTCATCAAACGGCAGTAGATCAACCCGATCTATGTAGCCTCGCACCCGGATAGGAGGGAGCTCCTCTCCACCAACCATCTCTTTGGGGAGGGAGACCTCGATTCCGACCTCGTCGTGGTTCGTCATGCTCCACTCTAGCGACACGGGGGCAGCATCACCCAGCTTGCTCTCGGCCCTCACTATGGTACCGACTCTCCCTGCAGGAGGAACCGGTCTGGGGTCAGCCAACCAGCCGTTCCAATCATCGCGGTCCATTCCAGTCAGTACCCTCAGCCTGTGGGTCGACACGGCATCGGTCCTGTCGAGCCACGGGGCTCTTGAATCGAGAGCCTCGAGAGCCATTCGCATCACCTCATTCTCATTGACTCCGGACTGAGCGACGCTCCTGATTGCCCCGTTTCCCCCGAACTCTCGCTCTTCCCCGATGGCAAAACCGAGGATCTCGCACAGCATGTCGTGATGGACTAGGTGCAAGAGGTCTCCATGTGTTCGAGGATCGAGATCTTCGGCCTGCAACTCCTCCTGCTCCGCCTTGAGTCCTTTCGATAGCCACCCCATTCTAGGGCACTTGAGCCAGTCGTGGAGTCTGCTGGCTGACCAGATTCCGACCTCCTGTTCCGCTCCAAGAGAGTGCCCGTGCCTTGCGTCGCTGACTACCGAGCCAGAGGCTAGGGGGGAGAAAGGCCGGGGGTCGATGGTTGGTGTCCTCTTGCCTGCTGGGGTGTGGCCCCCAATCACCGGCCATCTGGAATGAGCGCGAGGGGGATTGATACCCTTCGGAACCTTGCGAGAGAGGTCCGTTCGTTCGAACGAAAATAGATGTGGGGCAGCGTCTGCAGGCAGGTAACCGTCAGCCCCAGATTGACTGGGTTGTCTCCTGTCGCGGTCGCGCTGCAACTGCAGGTCCAGCGAAATAGAAACCGCGCTGGGGTTGATTGGAAGGTGAGAAGGGGCTCTCATTTTTCTCAGCAGGTTCCCATCCGACTGTCGGAAGTCGCGGGGACTGACTGGACTGGAAGGAAGGGATTCCGCCTCGTCATTGGGGTCGTTGACGCTGGCCCATTCTCTGATTGGCGCGGCGGCTGGAGACGCGTCATCGAGGCTCGGATCGAGCAGTATGACTTCTGAGCCAGCAGCGAGCAGGTGCTCGAGATGGTGCCGGGCGTCGCGTACAGGTCCGTCGGGCCTGAGCAAATCCATCGAGTGACGCTCTTCGTCGCCGAGGAAGGCAACCTTCGGGACCCTGAGGTTCCACGAGGAGCTGGAAAGATTCGCGAGGACGACTAAATCAGCAGTGCATCCCAAAGCATCGCGGGGACTCAGAACCCTGACCCTGCTGGTTGCGCTGGAGCCGCCTTGTCGGACGCTAGATGACTGCATCATAGAAGTGAGCTCGTCGACCCAACTCGGACCCATTTGAGGGGGTTCCTGATCGATGCTGTCCTGCATCGCCCTCAAGGTTCGATGGTCCCTGACAATTGCCTGGACGACCGCAGCTGGGGAAACACCCTCTCCATCACACACCTCCATCGCCGATTCGAGGTCTATCAGTCCGAGGGTGGCTAGGAGCCACTCGTCTCCGGTCGATGCTGGCTTGCCCAGTGGCAGGGCATCTCCCGAGTGACATCCCACTCTGGCATGCTCGTCATCCAGAGCCGCTCGATCCTCGCCCCTGAGCAGTGGTCTGAGTGAGTTGGCAACACAGAGAAGCCACCATTGGGTCGACTCTTTTCTGATGCCGTCTAGTTCCGCAAGCGGGGTCCTAGCCATCGTCTGCAGCCACCTACTGAGTGCGCCGGGCCCACCCAAGACGTGCTCGCCACGGGCGAGCTCGGTGAG
>JAPYUP010000037.1 GCA_029940695.1 Candidatus Thalassarchaeaceae archaeon | reverse complement strand
ATTTTCCTGAGCCCGAAACACCAGACACAGCAACAATGCACCCAAGGGGGATTCTGACGTCTATATCCTGCAGGTTATTCTGACGGGCTCCGGTCACTACGAGCCATCGATCATCATCCGGTATGACTCGGTCTTCAGGGAGGGGTATACTCTCCCTGCCTGAGAGATAAGCTCCGGTCACACTTTCTTTGGTGTTGAGAAGTTGTTCAAGACTGCCATTAGACACCACTCTACCGCCCTCCTTGCCCGCACCTGGGCCGAGATCTACGAGCCAATCGGCCTGTCGTAGAGTCGCCTCATCGTGCTCTACCACAAGTAGGGTGTTGCCAAGAGAGGTCAGCTCTCTGAGGGTCTCCAACAGTCTGCCGTTGTCTCTCGGATGAAGGCCTATGCTGGGTTCGTCAAGGACGTACATCACACCTGTCAGGCGTGTCCCTATCTGAGTAGCCAGACGGATTCTTTGGGACTCGCCACCCGAGAGGGTATTGGCGCGGCGATCGAGAGTGAGGTAGTCGAGTCCTACAAGAGCAAGGAAACGGAGTCGGGATTCAATCTCCTTGATGATATCGTGTGCGATGAACAGTGATCTCTCATCGAGGTGTTCGGTCTTAGAGACCGTGGGGGTATGAGGTTCCTCTCTCTCGAGTCTTGACCAGGTATCGTCCAAGCCTCCGATGCGCCAGTTCTGTACAACTGCGAGGGCTTCTAGGACGCTGCAGAACGATATCTCAGGTAGGGAGACACCACCCACCGTGACCATACTCACCGCGTTGTTTAGCTTCTGGCCCCGGCAGTCGGGGCACGGCTCGTCGGTCATGTACGAAGTGAGTCGCGACCTAGTCCGATTCGAACTGGTGTCCGTGTAAGTTCTCCGTAGGCGCGCGAAGACGCCCTCCCAAGGACGGACCATCTGGTATGAGGAGCCTTTCTGTGATACAAAATTGAAGGTGATAATCGTGTCACCCGAGCCGTTCAGCATGATATCTTGGGCCTCATCGTCCAACTGACCGAACGGGACATCATGTGGGATCCCATAGTGCTCACAAGTCTGTGTCATCTGTGTCCTGTACCACCCAGACATCATTGAGCGGCGAAACGGTGTGATGCAGCCTTCTCCAACCGTAGCGAGGCGATCTATGACGAGATCAGGGGAGAAGTTCCTCTGAACACCGAGACCCTGGCATGATGGGCATGCGCCTAGAGGATTGTTGAATGAGAAAACTCGTGGACTCATCTCAGGGAGGAAAGCGCCGTGCTCAGGGCAGGCGAACTCCTCGGAGTATGCTATTGACTCTCCCTGCCCTGTCTGGAACCTCTGCTCGTCTGGGTCGTCGGACTTCTTCAGTTTGGGTGCCTTGAGGCTCTCGATTGCCACAGCACCAGCGCCTAGTCTGAGTCCGGCTTCCACTGCTTCAGTGAGTCGCTGCCGGGTCACTCTCTCGAGTCGGATTCGATCTATTCTGACATCTATGTCGTGACGCAGGTTCTTCTCAAGCTCTGGGGGGTTCTCGAAATTGGCATCGCGCCCGTTCACCTTACCCCCAAGGTATCCCTGCTCAACAAGCGCTCGGAATAGGTCGGCGTGGGTCCCCTTGCGATCGCGCACCGCTGGACTCCAGACGGCCACCGCATGACCTTCGAATCGCCATAGCACATCATCGACTATCTCCTGCACGGTCCTCCTTGCGACCTCCTTGCCGCAATCAGGGCAATGCGGAAGGCCAACTCTAGCCCAGAGAAGGCGCATGTAATCCATGATCTCGGTCACCGTAGCCACGGTTGATCGGGGGTTGTGACTGCCCTGCTTCTGGTCAATGCTGATGGCAGGGGAGAGTCCTTCGATGCTGTCGCAGTCGGGCTTCTTCATCTGACCTAGGAACTGCCTCGCGTAGGAGCTAAGGCTCTCAATGTAACGGCGTTGGCCCTCGGCGTACAACGTGTCGAAGGCTAGGCTCGACTTGCCTGAGCCGGACACCCCTGAGAGGACGACGAACTTGCCCCTTGGAATCTTGACGTCGATGTTCTGGAGGTTGTGGGTACGGGCCCCTCGAACCTCTATCCATCCATCCTTGGATGCGCCGTTCTTCAATCGCTTGGCCATGTCTCAACTTCCTTGTGGAAGCATGCGTGCGCGAGGATGTCCTTGAATTCATGTATTGGAGAGTGGTAATGAGGTTTCTACCGGCACCAAAGTGCATTGATGGTGTCGCCGGCCTCCGCATCGGTGTCGGGAGGGAGTAATGTCAGGCCGTTGTGGGCCACCATGCTGTGGATATTGCCGCTGCCCTGATGGGTGTGTACAGTGGCGACCAAACCGTCCTCGCCAGCCTCTATTCTGATTCTCCTCATGCAGAGTTTTCCGGGCGCGCCTTTGATGCCTTCAGTAAGCTTGACTTTGACCCTGTCACCAATGGTGGGACCGTTCTCCGGGTGTGCCTCCATGCAATGAGAGAGCCAAGGGGCGACGAGAGAGATGAACACCACGTGACTACTGACTGGGTTTCCTGGTAGACCGAAGAGGGGTGTTCCCTTCCAAGTCCCGAAGAGGGGGGGGCCGCCGGGTCTGATTTTCACTCTCCAGAATGAAAGATTTCCCTCTTCTTCCATCAACCGACGGACAAGATCCCACTTCCCCATACTGACTCCCCCACTGGTGAGGATTGCATCGCATTCACGGGCGGCGCTGTCGAGGGTTGCTCGTAATCCGTCGATAGTGTCGTGAACGACATCGTAGCGGACCGCCTGACCTCCCATCATCTCGATCAACACGGCAATGCCGTAGGAGTTGGATTCGTGTATCTGCCCAGCAGTGAGTTCGTCACCTGGGGGTATGAGTTCATCTCCAGTGCTGATGACGGCTAGTTTGGGTCGAACTACGACCTCGATCTCACCATGACCCATGGTCGCAGCAAGGGATATCTCCGCGGGGCCGAGATGGGTGCCCTTCTGCAGAGCCTCCTGTCCGACCCTTAGGTTCTCGGCTTTCTTCCGTATGTATCCAGGTCGGGCTGGTCCGAGGATTCGAACTGTGTTGTCGACCTCCTCTGAGTCCTCAACCATCACGATAGCGTCAGCGCCCTCTGGAACTGGTGCTCCTGTCATGATTCGGCAGGCCTCACCTTGGGCTACCACCGGAGGTGTCTCTCCTCCCGCTTTACTGGTGCCTGTGATTGAGAGTATTGGTTTTTGAATATCGCAATCAACGGCCCGCACCGCCCAACCATCCATTGCCGAGTTATCGAATCGTGGATCGTCGACCTTAGAGGCGAGTGTTTTGGCCAGAACGCGGCCAGCAGCGTCGCTCAAAGAAACCCTCTCGGTTCTCCTCACGATAGGTGAGTGGCAAGCGAGGTCGATGGCTCGCTGTAGGGTGACGCTGGTCTCCACGGGTGTTGGGTGGCGGTTGAGTTGAAGTGTTCTTCCTATGTCGCTGGTCTGTGCTTTCGAGTGGGATGTGGCTGATTATGGCCGGCCTCTTCATCGTGGCAGCGCTGTACTCCTCAGTCGGTCACGGAGGGGGTTCGGGCTACCTTGCAATCCTCTCACTCACTAGTTACGGATCAGCTGAGGCTGTTTGGCTGAAGCAATACGCGTGGTCGCTAAATCTGATTGTTGCTGGGTTGGCCTTCTGGCATTATTACAAAGCAGGGCACCATGATTGGGGTCGATCTTTACCATTCATAATAGCAAGTGTTCCTTTAGCTGCTTTGGGAGGATACATGAGTGTGGGGGGGGATGTCTACGACCTCCTACTCTCTGCCGCTTTAGTGGTGGCCGCATGGAGGTTGTTTGTAGGAAAATGGGAATCGAGGGAGGTCAAGTTGCCCGAGAGGTCGAAAGCTGTCGCTGTTGGTGGAAGTATCGGTCTTGCTAGTGGGGTGGTGGGCATAGGAGGTGGCATCTTTCTCTCCCCGGTGATGATGTTGAACAACTGGGCGACAGCCAAGCAAACTGCCGCAACTGCGGCGCTTTTCATCTGGGTGAATTCCCTAGCCGGATTGATTGGGTCTGGTCTATCGGGTCAAGTTGGTCTGGACCTAGATTTACTTGGGTCATTCGGAGTTGTTGTCATGTTGGGAGGAGTGCTTGGTTCGAGATATGGTTCAAAGATTTCCTCACAGAATGGTATCCGGGGCTTGCTCGTCCTAGTGCTATGCGCCGCTGCAGCACGTAGATTGCTCAGTGTGATGGGAATTTAGGCGCAATCAAATCCCGATCATGTCCTCGTGGCCGCACTCAGAGTAGGCGCATATGACCTTGTAGCGCTCGCGCTTTGGTTGTGGAATCTGCATGATGGAACCACACATCGAACACTGGTGATTGACTACTTCTGGCTTATGTTTCTCCTCGACAGCATCCAGTGGCTCCAAGACCTCCTGGGAAACTGTCCAGCCAACTTGGTCGTGATAGGTGTCCTCTTCCTCTGTTAGTCGATTTTGCCTGAGGCCGAGTTTGATTCTAATTCTACGACCTTTCTTCTTCGGGGCGGAAGTGGATTTCTTCCCACGACCTGGGGGCGGCCCCTTCTTGGTGCCTTTCCGGCGTCTTTTCGTGGGTTTGGAAGATGGTGGGCGCTTCTTCGCTGGAGCGGGTGGTTTCTCGGCCTTTGAGGGGGGTGGAGGCGGAGGTGGGGCTGCCTTTTTTGGCTTGGGTGGTGGAGGTGCTTTCTTGGCCTTCGGTGGTGGAGGCGGTCCCTTCTTGGCCTTCGGTGGTGGAGGCGGAGGTGGGGGTGGAGGTGGGGTCTTCGCCATGGCTAACACCTCATGCAAACACAGATTCCCTTTGAAGAAATCGGGGGGATGCTAGGATAATCACGCCGGGAACTCAATCAAGGCGTGAATAGGGATAGGTGAGAGTGCTTTCCTAGCGCCGAGACCGGAGAGTTCGATGACGAACAGTGAACCTAGCACTTCAGCACCCTGTGCAGCGCATAGTTCGATGCAGGCGCCCACCGTCCCACCAGTGGCCAAGAGATCGTCTACTATCACAACCTTCTGACCGGGATGTAGGGCGTCAGTATGCATCTCGAGTCTGTTAGACCCATACTCAAGGCTGTACTCGGCGTGAATGGTATCAGCTGGTAATTTACCTGGCTTGCGAACTGGGATGAATGCGATTCCTAGATGGTTAGCTAGAAGGGGACCAAAGATGAATCCCCGGGCCTCTGGGCCGACGACCGCTTCGGGCCGCCAACCCAGACCCTCCATATCACGAGCGAACATATCTATGATGCCTGACATGAGGCCTGGATCGCTTAGCACTGGAGTGATGTCCCGGAACATAATCCCCTCTAAGGGGAAGTCCGGCACCGTGCGAATGGCGCCTCTCAGGTTTTGGAGTAACTCGTCAGACATGCTACCCGCTTTGCTGTAGGAGGGGCCCGGGCCTTCAGGCTATGCCGTTGGGCCCGGGTTTCCCGTTACGTAATTCCCGCTCAGAGTCCACCGAGTAGGTACTGGAACGTCGATTGGTCGCCAGGTCCCAAGTAGAACATTGCCATCAATGCGAACAGTGTCCACATGACTGGGTTCAGCTCATCCATCTTGCCCATTCCGAGCTTGATGGCCACATAGCTGATGATACCCCAAGCGATTCCATCCGCGATGGAATATGTGAACGGCATCAGACAGATGGTCAGGAAGGCAGGAAGTGCCATTTCCTTGTCGGCCCAATTGATGTCCGCTGCTTGGCGCATCATCAGAG
>JAPYUP010000019.1 GCA_029940695.1 Candidatus Thalassarchaeaceae archaeon | reverse complement strand
CAAGTGCCCCCTCCGAATCTCCCTCTTCCAACAGTCTGGCAGCCTTCTCGAGTGGTGGTTCGTCACCCATCAAGTCGGCAGAATCGTCGTGTTCCTCCTGGTCCGGCTCGCCTTCTGTGGCTTCTTCTGGCTCATCGGTCGGCTCATCAACGGCTTCCTCGGAATCATCAGAGTCAGCTGCCCCTGTTGTCCCGTCCTCTTCCTTTGACTTACCTCGCTTGGAAAAAAAACCTCCACGCTTCTTCTTGGCCGGCTTCTCCTCGGCTTGGGGCCCCTCTTCCTCGGTGTCCAGGGGGGGGTCGACTTCTTTCTTTGATTTGCCTAATTTGGAGAACATTCCTCTACTCTTCTTCTTGGCCGGCTTCTCCTGAGTCTCGCTCTCAGCCGCAGTCTCTTCTTCCTCTGAGTTACCCTCATCCGTGACCTCAGATTCATCGGTTTCCAGCTTTTCGTACTTTTTCTCGGCCCAGCCAATCAGCCCGCCCCACCGGCCCTCAAACTTGTCCAATCTCTTGGGAATACTAGAAATCTGTTTCTCAAGATCGTCACCATCAAGCACTGCGGTGAAAATCTGCTCCAATTTCTGAGTGACCTCCTCACGAGTCAGTTCGTCTACCATCCCTTGCACCCCCCATCAATCGCGTGGCCCTCGCTCGGCTTTAATGCGCCGATTCGCGGATTACTCCTCCTCGTCTCGTTGCTTGAACTTTCCAACGTCATCGATCGACTCGGAGAGGCCTTTCCAATCCTTCGCTTGCTTTCCCTTTTTATGAGTAAGGTTCTTCCATTTGTTGAATGCGTTCTTGACGTTTCCATCCTCTAGTGCCGCAGCTGCGAGATTGAGTGAGACTGCAGCTCCCAGCATATTGACGAGGTCGGTGAATGCCCTGTTTATTCGAGAGGCGCCTTCTTCGACGTTGGTGCGTTGGAGCCTGTCGGCTTGGTCGGAGTTAACCCAAATTTTTTCGATATGGGTCCCCGAGTCTATGATTGTGAGTTGGGAGGTATCAATCTTGATGCCTTTACGCAGACCTAAGAGGAACAGGAAGTATATGATAGTCAGTTCAGCGTAGTCCTGTGGCGCCCATTCCAGTAGTTCGAAGCCGGGTCCGCCATCTACAATACGTAACCTCCCCTCTCTGTTCTCGCCGTCGATGTTATTCGCCAATGCTGCGATTCTGCCAGTCTTGTTAACAGTTGAGAGCAGCCCGATGAGCAGCGAGATTAGGCCCGTCCTCAGCCACATCCTAGACTTAACGGAGATTAGCCGCTTCCTCTTCTTCATTGGCTTGTACGCCCCCTGCTCCCTAGGTCTGTGTACCCGTAGACCAATCAATGTGTAAATCAGAAAACCCACGATTATGTAGTCTTGGATGCTAAGTTCCAGAACGCCCCAAACCTCGAAGCTCTTGGGGATGATCAGAAACTTCTCATTGGGGCCGCTCGCAGTTTCCAACAGATGGAGTCGGTACGCAATGTCATCCATCATCCCGAAGCTGTTGAGGAACTGGAAAACAGCTAGCGCTGTGGCGCCCGTCAAACCTAGAATAGTAGGTTCCTTGAAGGTGTCCTTCAATCTGACACAATCGCCTCCGTTACCGCCTAGTCCGCCTCGGCCTATCAAAACACCGAAAATTAGGGCATCGTCCAAGCGTTACCTTCGCAGGTGCCCGTACGCGTGCGCACTGCACCGAATATGTCTAAGAACGTCGAGAGGAAGAATACAGCGATGGCGGACTATCTCGACAGGATCGGGGCGGGCAAGGTCCTGCTGACCAAGGAGCCGTTATCCTACGACTGGACGCCGCCAGAGCTTATTGGCAGAGACGCTCAGCTCGGTGAGCTGGCGTCCATGTTCTTAGGCATAGAGAGCCACCGCGTCAGCTGCAGAGCGGTGGTCACTGGTAATGTCGGCTCGGGCAAGACCGTTCTTACGCACAGGTTCGGGCTCGATCTGAGCAGCAAGCTTGAGGGGCGCAGGAAAATCGTGCTCGCCCACGTCAACTGCAGGAACCACCCCTCCACCTCTCAGGTCCTGCAGCAGATCGCCCTGTCACTCGACTCGGGGCACCCGGAACGCGGGTTCAGTTCTGGAGAAATCATCCAAACCATTCGCAGGAATCTGAATACGCATGGCAATCACTTGCTTCTGGTCCTCGACGAGGTGGACATTCTGGTTCGCAGAGACAGCTCCGACCTGATCTACAAACTGCTCAGAATCGACGAGGGGCAGGACGAGTTGGGGTCGGTGTCGCTAATCCTGGTGAGTCAGGACCCTTCTCTCTTCAACCTCTTTGAGCAAGCCATCAAGTCTCGGCTCGGTGAGAGCACCGTACTGGTGATGCCACCCTACGATGCGGGTGAGCTGATTGGCATCGCTAGGCAGCGCTACGAGGCCTCCTGCAGACCGGGGTCTGTGAGCGACGAGACGCTGGCGAAGATTGGGAGATTTGCTGCAGAGGCAGGCGGCGATGCCCGTCTAGCCATCGAACTCCTCGAAGCGGCGGTTCGTCGAGCCGAGAAAGCCGGACGTGGTGACGTGCTAACCGAGGACGTGCGACCCAGCACCCGTAGGGCGGCGACTATCGAGCCGAGCCAGGTCCACGAGTTGAGCAAGCACCAGAAGCTGGTCCTCCTAGGAATATGCAGGAGGCTCAAGAAGGCCGAGGAAATAACCAGCGGAGACGCTCGAAAACTGTACGAGCTGGTATGCGAGGAGCACAACTCCAAGCCTCTCGGCTACACGACCTTCTGGAAGCACATGAAGCACCTCGAGGCCGAGGGGCTAATAGAGAGCAGGACTGATAACTCGGCGCAAGGAAGGGGCAGGACTCAGTTCATCACTATGACCAACACCGCACCGGCTGCTTTGGAGAGCAGGATTGAGCGAGACTTGTTGCATGCCTGAGTGAGCGGCTGCGACGACTCCGAACCGCTCTTATAGGGGCCGTATGTCGGGATGCCGTCCGGAGTGAATAGATGGCAGGTGAGCAGTCCTTCAAGGCCGTTGTCAACGACACGGCCGCAGCCTCGGAGGGGAGATCATTCGCCGTCGACATCACTGGGGCGAACTACAACCATTTCCTAGGCAAGAGGATTGGTGACTCTGTGGACGGAATGTTCGTGGGCGATGGCGACAAGGCGCTGTCAGGATACAAGTTGGAGATTACCGGTGGCGCGGACACCACAGGAAGGCCGATGAGACCGGACCTAGATGGGGGAGGGGTAAAGTCGATTCTAATCACTGCTGGCGTGGGTTACAAGGGCAAGAAGTACGTGAAGAAGAATAGTAAGATATACCGCTACAAGTACGATGGGCTCCGTAAGCGCCGGAACCTCCGTGGCAATGTAATCAGCCATGACACCCGCCAAATCAATCTGAAGGTCGTCGAGTTCGGCAAGCGCTCGCTCGCTGGGATAATTGACGGTGAACCCCTTGTCGATCAGCCCTCTGGCGAAGAGGAGTGACGACTGAGGTGATGAACTGACAATGACCATTGCCAATCAGCCCGAAGTGAATATCGGGATGGTTGGTCACGTCGATCATGGCAAGACGACTCTGACTCAGGCGCTCTCCGGGACGTGGACAGACACCCACTCTGAAGAGAAGAAGCGAGGCATCAGCATAAAGCTGGGCTACGCAGACACGGCATTCTACAAGACTAGCGATGGCCGTCACTATGCTGAGGGGAAGCATCCGGACGGTGAAGGGGGTGATGGGGACCTGCTCAGAATCGTGTCATTCGTCGACGCGCCTGGTCACGAGACTCTCATGGCAGTGATGATTTCCGGGGCATCGATAATGGATGGGGCCCTGCTACTTGTGGCGGCGACGGAAAAGTGCCCACAACCACAGACCCGTGAGCACCTCGCTGCACTGGAAATCGCCGGAATCGAGAACATCGTAGTTGTCCAGAATAAAATCGACATCGTCAGCCGGGAGCGGGCCATTGAATCCTACTCAGAGATCCGGGAGTTCATCAGTGACACGATTGCCGAGAATGCGCCGATCATCCCCGTCTCTGCGCATCATGACGTTAACCTCGACATCCTAATTGAGGCGATTCAGGGCACGATTCCTACGCCCGATCGCTCCAAGGATGGTGGAGGGCTGATGTATGTGGCCCGCTCTTTCGATGTGAATCGACCTGGCATCAGGCCTGAGGGCCTGAAGGGGGGGATCATCGGTGGCAGCATAGTCGAGGGTTCTTTCAGCGTCGGTGACAGAATCCTGATTGCTCCCGGGCGTAGGATCCAGGATGGCAGCAAGACTCGTTGGGAACCGCTCAGGACGACCATAGGAGGTATCCAGGGTGGTGGCATCGACCTAGAAACCGCTCATGCTGGGGGGCTGTGCGGAATCGCTACTCCCTTAGACCCACTCGCCACCAAGGCTGACGACCTATCTGGCCAGGTCATGGCCAGAGAGGGCGAACTGCCCCCCATATGGGAGGTGCTGAGCCTGGATCTCCAGTTGCTAGAGAATATGGTCGCTAGCGGAACTGAGGAAGAAGGGGGAATCCGTCCGCTGCAGCCAAACGAGATGTTGATGGTAAACTCGGCAACGGCGACCAGCGTAGGTACCGTATCTGCGATCAAAGCCAAGAAGGCGACACTCGATCTCAGACTCCCTATTTGTGCCAAGGAGGGCAGTAAGATTACCCTATCCAGAAGGGTCGGGTCACGTTGGCGTCTAATCGGTCATGGAACCATCACAGGCTGATGGCATGGTCGGAGTACTGGTCGACACCTGTGGCTGGGTATCGCTGGTCGATGCAGGCCTGAATCTCGATTCGGCCCTTGGTGACGTGGTCGGAGAGGCAAGTCTGCTTCTCATTGGCAGCGTCAGGGATGAGTTGGGAGTACTGGATGGCGAGAGGAGGGGGCTCTTGCTCGACCTGCTTGACAGACGTGCTGAATCCGTCGCTGCAGCAGAGGTAAACCACACCGACGATACGCTCGTCTCCTTGGCAGTAGAGAACTCGTGGCCTGTGCTGACGGTCGATCGAAGGCTCAAGGAGCGATTGATCGATGCCGGAGGATCCTACATCGAGGTCACTTCAGGGCCAGCGCTGCGCCTCGTAAGCCCCTAGGGCAACGTGAACAGCCGATCGTCGCCGTGGCCATCCATCAGGCCGATTCTCACAGCGGCATCGAGCCACGCATGAGCGTAGTTAATCGCCCCGAATGCGCTGACGAAATCCCCTGCATCCATGAAGTGACGGGCATCTGCGACGTAGTCGTCGCACATCCCCACCATAATACGCAGCCTGATCTCGTCCTCTGGGTTTCGCGTTGCAGGAGTCGCCTTCGCCCTTGCCTCGGCGGTGAGGGAGAAATATCTCTCAATGCGTTCGGTCGTGATGGTGTCGTCCATCTAGGCACCTCACGGGAGCATCTCTGCCGCAGCGTCACTCAGCTTGAACAGCCTACTGCGGCCCTCCTTACGGGCCGATAGGATGCCCGACCTCTGGAGGGCGTTGTAAATCTGGGATAATCGGGGACGGCCGACCTCGAGACGGGCTTGGATTTCAGTGTCCGAGGGAGATATCTCACGCTGGCCTGCGATTGAGACGACAAGTCGCTCAGCATCGCTCATAGAGCCTAAGTGGGCCTCGTCCAGGGCATCCGCAGACTCCCATCTCGGGCCTATGTTGACTGGTGCATAGGTCGGTGGGGCTTCCTCCACGATGCCCGGGTCACTCGGAAACTCCTCTTCGAACGCTGGTTCCAGAGTATCGAAGGCCTCGGGTTCGAGCGGATCATCTGGAATTTCAGGGAGGGTATCTTCTAGGTCTGAGTCTACAGTCCATAACTCCCCTTCGGTTGCGAAAACGGGACTCTCGGCGGTAGAGGTGGTTGACGTATCGATGGACTTCGGTGCAGTCCTCTGTTTGGGAGGATTGGCTGGCTCCGGTTCGAAGTCATGGGGTGTGATTGAAGGCGGGCTGGGCGTATGGGACTCAGTTATTGGGGTGTCGTCAGTCCCAGTGGGCATGTGGTCTGAGACTTGCCTAGACCTGCCCATCAATCCGGAGAATCCTCCTGACCGCGACTGCTTGGGGGGTGGCTCGGTGCCTTCCTCCATTAGCATGAAACCTCCTTTTTCTGGCGCCCAGTCGGTGATTCTGAAGGGTTCTGTGTCCCCCTGCTCGGCAGGATGATGGACATTGTCTTCCTCGTCCTCTTCCCGGGGCTCTGTGTCCGGCTCCGCATCCTCTCCGGACTCGAGGCCTTCGTCCCCCCACATGTCATCAGGCTCGACGTCCCAGTCGTCTTCGATTTCGTCTTCCTCGACGGAAACAGGCAACTGAGGCTCTTCGAGCGGTTCGTATTTCTCCTCTATCTTGGTTTCCACTATTGCAGCCTGAACTGGTTCGGGCTTGAAGGGCGCATTCCAACCAAGCAGCCTCTCAAAAGTGCCCTCGGCGCCCGTGCCTCGCTTTTCATCGATTAGATCTCGGAGGAGGTGTATGACATCTCGTGGGTTGCCCCCCGTGCTCGCACGCACTGAATCGAGCAATCGGAGGTTAATCGGCCACTTCTCCCTCGCCATTCTCCTGACTCTGTTGTCTGCCAAACTCTGTATCTGACTGCTCGTTAGTGGCTCCAAGTGTACGGGTTTGTCGAAGAGGGCCTGCACGGGTTCCTCGAGTGCGGCAAGCTGCGCATTGGTGAGGGCGACCACAACGAGAGCCCTGAGGCGCTGCAGTATGGGTGCAATCAGAGTCAGGAAGGGAGTGATGTCGACGTTTGAGGGGTAATCGAGGGCGATTAGGGGAAGTGGTCCATCCTCGATGTCCAGAGTTTCGACGAGCTGTTCGACCGTCTGATGCATGGTCTGCGGCACCGTGTGACCACCAAAGGTAACTGAAATCTCACTCAGTACGCGTTTTAGGGGGTTCTCGTCATGCCAGTACTGGCTGACGAAGTGCCTAGTCGTCTGCGAGGAGAGGACATTAATCAGAGAGGTTCGGCCAGACCCCCTCTCTCCGACGATGAGCAACATCCTTGGCGACTGCGAGTGCATGTGCTCCCTCCAGACAGTGAGGATTTCACCGCGTGCCACGATATCCTCTGCCCTGGATCTCTCGATGGGTCGCAGGTCGAACGGATTTCCCCGCAGAGGAGGTATGTCTAGCATCGAGACGTCGCTCACGACCATAGGCCATCAGCGATGTCTTGAACTCTTAATGTTCACGCATCCTCACGCTTCCCAGAGGGCGGATTTACGGGTATTTGAGGAAATCCGAGGGGTGAATCGGAAGTTGTTCGGCTTAGTGAATCGGTTTGTTAAATGAGGGGTTAACGGGTAACTAACGCTTCAACAATGCGTTAACAAAGCGTTAACTACTGGATTAACGCTTTTTTCAAGGGGGTTCGGGTATATTCACAAAAGGTTAGAAGCCCGAGTCACTAGGAAATAGACAGAAGAGCATGCCCATAGAGAACAGTCGTCTTAGAGGATTCTACAAACTCTCGGTGGCGGAGAGAAGGGCCTTGCTTGCGGAGATTGCGGGGCTCACATCGGAGCAGATTGAGGCGTGGGGGGCGACTGGTGAGCTGGATGAGGAAGCAGCGGACAGGATGATTGAGAACGTTGTCGGAACATACTCCCTGCCAATTGGGGTAGCAACGAATTTCGTCATCGACGGTGCCCACTATGTGATCCCATTCGTCCTCGAAGAACCGAGCGTGGTGGCAGCTGCGAGCAACATGGCCAAGCGATGCCTGGCCAATGGTGGATTCACCTCGAACAATGACGGCCCGATAATGATCGGACAGATACAAGTGGTGGACTGCGAGGACCCAATAGCAGCCAAAGACGCGATAATCGCATCGAAGAACGACCTAGTTGCCAGTTGCAATGAGGTTGACCCTATTCTAATCAAGTTCGGAGGGGGCTGCAAGGACATCAACGCGAGAGTATTGGAAACCGATTCCGGCCCTATGGTGATCATGCACATACTGGTTGACTGCAGGGATGCCATGGGCGCCAATGCAGTAAACACGATGGCGGAGACGATTGCTCCGACAATAGAGGGGCTGACTGGTGGGACGGTGATTCTGCGAATCATCAGTAACCTCGCAATTCATCGTTTAGCGCGAGTTAGCGCAATATTCACGCCTGAGGAGATGTCGGATTCGGGCAATGACCCGGGGCAGGGTTCCGAAGTCATAGGGGGCGTCGTACAGGCCTACCACTTCGCCAAGGCGGACCCGTTTCGTGCCACTACGCACAACAAGGGCATCATGAATGCAATATCAGCCGTGGCCATAGCGTGTGGCCAAGACTGGAGGGCCATAGAGTCCGGTGCGCATAGCTACGCAGCCTACGAGAGGCCCTATGGCTCGCTCACAGAGTGGTCCAAGGACGATAATGGCAACCTAGTCGGATCGATCGAGCTGCCGATGGCCGTAGGACTGGTTGGGGGGGCGGTCAGGGTGCATCCCGCGGCGCAGGCAAACGTGGCACTGCTAGGCGTAACGACCGCTGACGAGCTCGCTAAGGTAATCGCGGCGTCTGGCTTAGCTCAGAATCTGGGGGCCCTGCGCGCATTGGCCACAGGGGGAATACAAGCCGGGCACATGAAGCTCCATGTCAGGAACATGGCTGTGACTGCGGGCGCAGAGGGAGAGGAAGTCAATATCGTTGCTGCGAGGCTGCGGGAGAAAGGGGGTCGCATCACCCAGACCGCGGTCATCGAGGCGCTCGAGGAACTCAGGTCTGAGTAACCTCAGGATTCCATCGTCAGCCCGCGGTTTCTTGCGTCCTCTTCCATCGCGGCACGACGGCCGTCCTCGACATCGACCAGTCTCATCATGAGTGTTCCTATGATGATAAGCACGCAGATGCTCGCTATCCCCACCCTACTGTCGTACATTATCGTCATTACCCCATAGAGCAGAGGTCCCATCAATGCGGCCACCTTGCCGAAGAAGCCGAAGAAGCCGAAGAATTCGGCACTTCGCGTCTCGGGGACCATCTGGCCGAATATGCTGCGAGAAAGGCCTTGTGAGCCACCCAGTAGAGCTCCGGCCATGCAGCCCAACAGCAAGAACTGCCAGAAAACGCCCATTCCCAAAGGCTCCCACACAGCGCTGCGTACAGCGTCGGGGATTGCATCGAGGGGGCCATCTCCTAGGCTGGTCGGGTGATTCTCCCCCAATGCAGTGGTTCCACCCAAGGCTCCGCCCTGTACGCTCATGCTGAAGCGGCTGTTCTCATCGAATGTCTGGGCGAGAGCAGATATTCTCGATGTGTCGGTGACGGTAGTGGAAGACTCATCGTCCTCGGGGTCGTCGAACTCGTAGATTACTCGTTCATCATAGTCCTCGTTGACCGATATTGGCAGAATACCGGCGTACTCGGATGCCCAGGACTGTTCCTCATCATCCTCTGAAAGACCGTGTTCGTAGGCACTAGCGCCGACCGAGGCCTCGTAGGCAGATGTTTCGTCATCCCACGTATACTGGATGTCGTACTCCTCATGCTCATCGAGTGTCAGAGGAGCGAATGACATGGCGCCCAGCACTACCACTACCCACATGACGAGCGAGAAGGTCAAAGCGTAGTGGGTTGAGGTCTTCTCAGCCAGCTTCGTGAACGCTATTGCGCATGGTGCTGCGACGAACTGGATTACCAGAATAGTCAGGATCAAGGCGGTCGTAGTTAGGCCTAGGACGGTGACCCCATAGATTCCCGCTAGGGCGGTCACGCTGTTGATGCCGTCGATGAAGAAGAAGTACGCGAGCATGTAAATGAACAGGGTCCTGAAACGGTCTACTTGTCCGAAAGTCTTCCTAAGTTCTTTGATTGCGAGACTCGCGGACTCTCTAATGCCCAAGCTCTCCATCTCGTTCTCTATGGGTGGCTCTGGAACCCATGCGAAGGTGAGCATCGCAAAGCCCAACCACCAAACACCGGAAGAGGCCATGACGAATGGAATAACCCAGTCTCCGGTTATTCCCATCACCATGCCGAGGTGAATCAGAAGCAGAATCCCGCCGCCGAGGTAACCGAATGCGAATGCCTTGTTCGAGATGCCATCCATCTCGTCGTCTGTCCCCATGTGAGGGAGCAGCGCGTTGTAGAACACACCAGCACCATTCAGACCCACGTTCGCCATCAGAAACATGATGATCAGCCATACCCACTGCCGGCTCACTTCGAACATAGGGGCGAAGGCAAGCAGGAAGGTCGCCCCAGCGCCTAGGTAGGTCAGAATCCTCAACCACCACATCTTGATGGCGCGGCGGTCGGCGATGACGCCGAAGGAAGGCGCGAGTATGGCAACGAGGAGCGCTCCGCCGGTCACCGCAAAGGCCCAAGCCGCGTCCGCGGTGACGTCACTGCCGAGAATGGTAGTCTCCAGTCCGTTGGCCTTCAGAAAAATGTAGGCAAACCACGGTGGCAGTATGGCGGTTGTGACACTCGTCTCAAAGGCTGACTTTCCCCAGTCATAGAATGCATATCCTCTGACTGCTTGTGGATCTGATGCGCGGTCTAGTTCAATGATGTCTGACATGGCACTACCTATGTGACGCTGGAGGTTGAAGGGTTTGAGCGTTGGGGGGAATCGAAAATTTTCTGCCCGTGTATTCTTGGACCGATTGCCACTCGCGTGGCCAACTATGGCAACCTGGGAGCAACCGAAAGAGAACTCGATAGCCGCGCTGCAGCATGGGATGGAGTTCTCCGACGGGGTGGAGTTTGACCTCAAACTGAGCAACGACGGCGAGTTCGTAATTTACCATGACGAGTTGCTTCCCGGTACCGCCCCCAAAACTGAGCGTTGTATCGAGATGCTCGGAACCGACGAGGTGCGCTCTCGGGGAGTAGCGACGTTCGATGAACTTCTATCCAACAGTCGTTACACTGAAGCATGGCAGGCAGGTGGGAAGACCGCCAATATCGAGTTCAAGATGCCGCACCCGATTGCCGGTATCGAGGTCGATGAGCAACTAAGATCGATGATGGGGCTGCTTGAACACAAGCTGGAGTCATTCGACTTGCCCGACCGGTCGGCGCTCGTGTACAGCTTCTCCCCTAGAATCGGACCAGTGGCGAAAGCCGCCGAGTTTGGGATGCCAATCACTCGCCTCATGCCGCATCTCAGACCTTGGGGGGACTGGAATGTAAAGCGAGCCGTTGGGGCACCCCACTTCGCCTGCATCTCAGTACCCGGACTAGTCAGATACCTGCGAAAGAATAGTATGCCAGTCATGGGGCTAGCCCTCGAATTCCTAAATGGATGGACTCGCTGGATTAATCCCGGGCTCCCAGTGGGTCTTCGTGGAAGGGGGCTTGTGCGACTCAACAAGGCTCGAGCGGGCATGGGGGCATTCGTTTGGCCATCCCCCCTGGAGCTCGAGAGTACACTGATTGAGGCGGGGTTCTCCCTAGTCTCAGACCACATGAACCCGGACATCGTCTCTTTGCCTGATGGCAGCGTGCGCTGGCCCCGGCCAGCCAGCCAGCCACTCGACGAGGAGTGGCGGACACGTCTGAACTCGGCTGCTGACGGTGATCTCGCCGACCTGATTGGAGAGGCCTCGTCCTCGCTACCGACTTGGCCCGAGATAGGCCAGAAGCGCAGGAAGGAGTTAGTCACGGAGCAAGGACGGAGGATGTTCTGGTCTGGCTCAGAGGACAAATGGGCTGCAGAGGCAGAGGGGGGCCTGCTGTGGGGAAGCCCACGAATCGTCGGCCACAGGGGCGCAGGAAAGGCTCACAGCGCGTAATCACTCGAGCCGGCGGCGTGGTTGGTCGCGAGCGATGTACTTCGGCCGATAGATTGGCACACCGCGACCGTCGCGAGCATTCCTCTCATCGAGGATTTGTGCGCAGATTCCGGCGACACGGGCCCACCCGAAGAAGGTCGTGTAGTAGTCAGGCTTGCGGAAGCCGACCGAATGCAGCAAGCTGCCGCTGGCCAGATCCACATTAGGGTATGGATTGCTGATCTTGGGAATCTCCTGGAGAATTGGTGGTACCACCTCGCGCAGAGCGGTTACGGTCTGGAAGTTCTCGTCATCGGGGCAGATTTCCGAGCCGAGTTCAATTAGGAGCCTTGCACGAGGGTCTTCTGCCCTGAGAACGCCGTGCCCGAATCCGTAAATTGGGCGGCGTGCGGCGAGCTCTGAGCGTACGAAGGCCTCAATCTCGTCATGGTCAGACGTCCCAATCCTCTGCACGAACTCCAAGCAGGCTTGGTTGGCCCTACCATGCAGTGGCCCCGACAGGGCGTTCATAGCGCTGGCCAGTGAGGCGTAGACCGAAGCCTTACCAGATGCCACGGCCTTGCCAGAGAAGGTCGAGAGGTTGCCGCCGCCGTGGTCCATGTGGAGAATGAAGAAGAACCGGAGCACGCGGTTCATGCGCTCGGCCCCATCGCCATTAATGCCCAACATGTGCACGAAGTTCTCGACCAGGCCGAGTTTTGTCTCCCGTGGCCTGAGGTTCTCTGGATTGCCCCCCCTCAGCAGGAATATTCTGGCCATCAGCTCCGGCATCCTCGCTATGAGGTTCATCGAATCGACCTTGGCATCGCCGGTGGTCTCTGCAGCCCCCAATGCCATGATGCCGATAGCCAGCCAGTCCATCGGATGGCCGCTTCCTGCGGTCAGCGTCTCCAGCACCCTGAGGGCGCCGGTCGGGATTTCCTCACCTCGATGTGCTAGTTCCGTCCTGAATTCGGCAGACTCCTTGGCGCTGGGAAGCGTCTTGTGCATCAGCAGGTAAATCACGTCCTCCTCCTCAAGGTCGGCTAGGTCGCCGACTGGGTAGCCGACGTAGTGGACGCCTTCGATCGGGTCAACATGCGATGTGAGGCAGGTCCCGACGGGAATGCCGCGCAGACCGGTGTCAAGATGGTTCTCCGAGATGGTGAAAAGCGAGTCATCCTCTGTCATACTACGTCCCAGAGCCCACGGAATGAGGTGTCCATCATAATTCCTCCGACAACGTACTCGGACGTCAACGTGCATACATGAACAGGCCCCAATCCCTGACAGAGGGCTCCTAGACTGGAAGGAGCCGGGGTGGACACTGGACACTGGCGCAGTTAGCATCTTGGGCGGCTGGGCCTAGTCCGAACATGGGCTTTCACATCCAAAACGACCAAAGAGGAGTTCCGGCGGCGGGTGGGCCGTGACCCGTTGGCAGGAGGCTCTGGAACGGCTCGACTCTGAGCACAGGCACATGCTCCAGGGGGGCGCACTGAGCAGCCTGTTCCTGCGTTACCCACTAAGAGTTGCGAATCCGGTGTTGGTCGGAGGATTCTACGGCCTTCTGATAGGCATCGCCCTAGTACCACTAGCCGTATACTTCGGTACAATCG
The DNA here is from genome assembly GCA_029940695.1 of Candidatus Thalassarchaeaceae archaeon. Classification (GTDB taxonomy): domain Archaea; phylum Thermoplasmatota; class Poseidoniia; order Poseidoniales; family Thalassarchaeaceae; genus UBA36. The sequence continues at coordinate 20,149 of JAPYUP010000019.1, read as the reverse complement.
CGGACTTACCCGTCCAAACTCTCTTCCTAATAGGCCTCACTTCTCTGCTTGGGGGTGCATCCCTCCTTGCCTCCATAGTCCTCAGGTGGCCCCCCATCAGACTGGAGGATCGCCGGCGGTACCTGTTCCCATTACCCTTCTTGGGGCTTCTAATCCTAGGCATCGGAGAGTTCTATGGCCTCGAAGGTGCGATTACTTGGGTAGGCATGGCCCTATTGATTCTGCCCGGACCTGTCTACGTCCACATATCCTACGCCCCAAGGTGGAGGATTCTGAGCCGCCTTGATAGTGACCTGGCCCCCTTCGAGGGAATGGCCAGAACAATCTATGAGATTTCAAGTGACAAGGCTACGTCAATGGACAGCGAGCTTGACGAAGTCGTCGGCGATGCCTGGCCTAAGTGACTGATGCCTCGAGCTCGAGGACCTTGGCTCGCAGTTCGTCTGGAATCGGCGTCGCCTTGCCGGCCTTGTAGTCGAAGACGACGCCGTACACGGTCGCCGTGGCGACCGTCTCGCCGCCTCTGGCCGAGCTAGCAATCCTGTAGCCCATGTCGAAGGAAGAGTTTCCAATCCGGGTCATCGTGGTTTGGATGGTCATTGCGTCAGGGAATGTCACTGGAGCATGGTAGTCCACCTTCAGCCCAGCTAGGATGGGGCCTATGCCCTCTTCCTCCAACAGCATTGTGAAGCCACAGGCGACGAAGTAGTGCATCCTGGCCGTCTCCATCCACCTGATGAAGACCGTGTGGTTGACGTGGTTGAGGGCGTCCATATCGCCCCACTGGACCGGTATCTCGCAATTTACTGGCCATCGGCCCAGACCGTCCTCCGCGTCCACCATATTATCCCTCAGATCAGCCCTACTTCGCGCCCGCAGCGCTCGAACGACTCGAGTACCACATCGAGGTCTTCTCGGGACAGGCCCGCGGACATCTGCGTGCGGACCCTGGCCTTGTTGTGAGCGACCATGGGGAAGACTATCGCGCCCACCATGACGCCCTCTCGCCCTAGGGCCTCGGAAAGCTCCTGTGCCAGTCGACTCTCCCCGCACATCACTGGGATAATCGGCGTCTCGCTGAGACCGGTGTCGAACCCTAGAGACTCCAGCTCGCCCCGGAAGTAATCCGTGTTATCCCACAACCTAACGACGTGCTCCGGCTCATCCATAAGGACCTCAATGGCGGCCTTCTGTGCTGCGGCTACCCCGGGTGGCTGGCTTCCGGAAAGCAGCCAGGAGCGACTGTGGTTGAGCGCGTGGGTCCGGACGTCCTCGCTGCCAGCGACGATCCCACCCTGAACCCCCAAGGCCTTGGAGAACGAGCCGATCTCGAAGGTCACACGCCCTTGCAATCCGAAGTGGGAGACGATGCCACGGCCATCGCCTAGCACGCCCTCGCCGTGGCAGTCGTCGACGAATGTCATGGCTCCGTGCTCCTCGGCAAGGTCGGCAATCTGGTCGAGGGGGGCGATGTCGCCGTCCATGCTGAACACGCCGTCGGTTATGATGAGCTTGCGCTGCGAGCCCTCGTTCTCGCCGAGGACCCGCTCGAGGGCTGCCATGTCGTTGTGCGGGTAGACCGCCCGCGAGGCCTTGGTCAGCCTGACGCCATCTATGATGGAGCCGTGGTTGAGCTCGTCAGAGATGATGACATCCTCGGGACCACGTACCAGAGTGGGAATCAGGCCGACGTTTGCGGTGTAGCCCGCGGAGTAGATCAGAGAGGCTTCGACCCCCTTGAACTCAGCACAGAGGCGTTCGGCCTCGAGGTGTAGGTCCATGGTTCCAGCGATAGCGCGCACCGAGCCCGAGCCGGCACCATACTTGCGAGTTGCCTCGACTGCTGCCGCGACGACCTTGGGGTGAGTGGTGAGATTGAGGTAGTTGTTGGCCGAGAGCATTATCATCTCCCTGCCGTTGATGAGGCAGCGGGGCTCGCTCGCTGCCTCTAGCGTCGGGGGGTTCCAGTCCAGACCCTGAGAGCGGAGCTCCTCGTAGCGTTCACGCATCCAAGACAAGTCCACGGCCATGGCCGGCAGAAGCCACACCCGTTCATGGCTTCATCGGAGCGAGGCCCGGCGAGTCATCCGAGGGCTTCATGGGACAAGGGGATACCGCAGGGCGATGGATGCCGATGCCGTGGAGTTTGTGATTCTCGGTGTGGCACAGGATGGGGGGGTCCCCCATGCGGGCTGCTCGTGCCAGAGGTGCATCGCCGCACTCGCGGACCCCAACCTGCGACGCAACCCGGTGGCCTGTGGAGTGCGAGGCGCGGATGGCAGCCTGCATCTGATTGAAGCGAGCAGGAGCCTGTCAGAGCAACTGGCAATCTGGTCGTCCGCCCTATGGCTGGATGCGGGCCTCAGACCCGACACCGTCTGCCTGACTCACGCTCACCTCGGGCACATCGACGGTCTCGGGCAGTTCGGCATCGAGGTGATGGGGATGGGCGGAGTCCCACTGTTCGCCAGCAGCAGTGTCATCGACGTAGTCGTCAAACGGGGCCTGTCCTCGCCGTTCGTGTGCTGCGCAGTGGAGCCTGGAGTCGGGTTCCGTCCCTCGGAGGACTGCGGGTTCGAGTACGTGTTCGTCCCGGTCCCGCACCGTGACGAGGAGGCGGACACCCATGCGGTGGTAGTCAGGGGGCCCAACTCGTCCGTGCTCTTCCTCCCGGACCACGACGATTGGGAACAGACCCTAGAACTGCACGGGGCAGACGGCATCAGGGAATGGCTCTCACAACTGGGTGTGGGCATCGCCCTGCTAGACGGTACCTTCTGGGATGCCTCGGAGCTTCCGGGGAGAGACATCTCGCAGATCCCCCATCCAATGATCACAGACACTCTCAAGAGGCTCGGCGAACGAAAGGAGGATGACCCGGTGGTGCTCTTTGTGCACATGAACCACTCGAACCCAGTGCTTGATAGCACCTCGAAGGAGGCGCACAAGGTGGATGAGCTGGGGTGGTCGGTGGCGGAGCAGTCGTCGGTACTCCGGCTATAGCGTGGATGCCGAACATTATGTGCGGGCTTCCCCGGCCGTGGTCGTGCGTCTGAGCGGCGTAGTGAGCAGCGGGCTCGGTCGTGCCCACGTCTTCATGTCGCAGAAGCACTACCAGACCCAATTCAAGCGGGTTCTGGGCGTCGGTGCCTGGCCGGGGACGCTCAACGTCGACCTGCCAGAGGAATGCCTCGAGGACTACGGGTCTCTGCGGGTGAGTTCGGGACTCGACGAGGGCGAGGCTCCCGCTGAACCCGAACCGCTGAGGATCGATGGCTTCGAGCGGGACGGCAGGTCATTCGGAGGCGCGACCGCGTTCGTCGCGAGGATATCCCGGGACGAGGGGTCTTGGATCGACTGTGCGGTCCTAATCCCCGACCTGACCAGGCACACCCAAACCGCCGAGATCATCTCAGGTACCTTCCTGCGAGAGGGGCTGCCATGCGAGGACGGGGACGTCGTCCAGATAAATCTCAACTGAACCTAGCCAGCCACTCTCGCTCGAGCAGGGCGCCCATCTCATAGCCCGCCATCGCGAGCCAGCGACGGTACTCCCTGGAATCGTCGGGACGCTTGGTGAAGGCAGAGGCGTTTGGCAGCTCGTCCGAGGTGGGGATATCGAAGTCAGGATGGGCTATCGACCACAATACCAGTCCGTCAGCAGGCGCCCTCCCTAAATCGACTGTTGCCTCGGGTCGGCTCAGGGCCGACTCCAGTTCTGCGAGTGTGGCCCTGCCCGATGCCACTCCGGAGATGGCAGAGGCAACCCTCCTGACCTGGTTCCACAGGAACGAGCGAGCGCTGATCGAGAACCCTACAGGGCGTCCGTCGGAAGCGCACCACGGGGCGCACTCGTCGACTGTTCTCAGCGGATCCCTGCCCTCCTCCGCCCTCGAGAGGTTGGTGAAGTCATGCTGTCCCTCGATTAGCGTACAGGCACTCCGGATTAGGTCAAGATCCGGATTGGACGGCCACTCCTCGATCGCCTCCAGTCGATACAAGTACCTGCGGAACTCGGCGTACCTGACTTTCGAGCCAGAGGGGGCCTTCCTCGCAGCTAGGATTACCATGCCCAAAGGGAGGTTGTCATTCAGCGCCCTGACTATCGACTGCTCACTTGCCTTTCCGGACACGGATGCGGGCAGGTCGATGCGCGCTAGGCACATCCTCACGCTGACCCCCGCATCGGTCCTGCTAGACATCTCCAAGCAGCCGTCACCCCACCAGGTCAGTCTGCGGAGAGCCTGGAACAGGGAGCCCTCGACGGTGCGGACGTCGGGCTGAACCTGCGAGCCGTGAAAGGCGTGGCCGTGGTACCCCAGCGCGACCAAGAAGCGGTCGCTGTCCAAGCGCATGCCCCTCCTTTCATTCGGTCTGGAGGTACTCGAGCGCCTCCTCCGCAGAGGTGAAGCCCAGACCAAGGAGCGCGAACTCCACAGACACGGGCAGGAACTGGCGGGCGAAGTCCTCGCTCCGGTCGAAGTTGGTCTTGAGGTCGATAGCATCAATCAGCAGCCTCGCTGCCTCGTATAAGTGGAAGGAAACATCGACCTCGTCTGACCTCTCGCCCAACTCCCTGAGCTTCTTGAACTGGCGAATCGCCATCGGAATGCGGTCGAACTCGATCAGGGCGTTGGAGTACGCGGCGAGGTAGTCGGCGTTCTCCGGGTCCATTCCCGATGCCTTGCGGAAGTAGGCGGCGATCTGGCCCTCGTTGATTCGGTCGTTTCCCTTCTCGTCCATGTTGCCGTTCTCCTGGACCTCAAAGAGCGCGGCCTCGGCCCACCCGTGGTAGCCGGAAGGATCATCCGGGTTGGTCTCGATGTGGCCCTCAAACAGCCCCATTGCACCCATGAAGTCGCCCTGAGTGATGCTCTGGGCGGCCTGCGTCAGAACATCGACACCTGACACCCCTGTCCCTCGCACTCATTGGACGGTCTGACCGTTATGAACGGTGCGGAATCGCCCCTCGCTCAATCGCCATCAGAACTTGGGGGCAACGAGCCCGCCGGTCCGATGCTGGTATCCATAAGCTCGTTAATCAGTTGATATATCGACATAGGATCTTTGATTCCGTATAGGCAACCCTCTGGGTCGCTCAGGGGTGTGGTTCTGTTACGCTGCAAGAAGAACCAGCCGAACAACCTCGAAGAGATTCCGGGCTCGGAAGATTGTGGTTCCAGCCCCATTCCCGAGGCAGTGACTAAGAAAACGTCGCCGAAACCAAGTAGGCGACCGATAATCGAGGGGGTTGCCTTTAGATTCTCGATGTCTGCAAAGGAAATACCGTGAATGCTCGTACGGAAGTAGATAAACTTCTTGCGGATGTGTATCCGCCTGTCAGTGATGGCGTACATGAACGCTCTCCGATACAGCAGTGTCAGAATGGCTGCGGAGCCTGCGGAGGCGATGCCGAGCACTAGGTAATACCAATCCAGCCATCGAGGTGTGTCAGGAACGTCTTCCAAAAAAACCCCGAGCAACGCGCCGGACCAGTCTGCCAATACCATGAGAAAAGGAGTCAAGCCATTAAGCACGAGCCATCTAGTTGTCCACCCCTCCGAGGTGGAGAAGTTTAGGTAATGGTTGATCTTGGCGAATACGAGCATTACGATGACGAAACCGGTCACTCCGCTGATGTCCAACAGGAGCTTTACAAGGCCGATGACGAAGTTCAACTGCCCTTCACCCTCCAAGTCACCTCCCTTGGCAGCCCAGAAGAAAATCATGTGGACGAGGAGGACTAGCGCGATGAGCACGTAGCGTCCCAACATGGAGAAGTGAGTTGGTCCGCCGATCCAAATCGGAGTCTCGGCATCGGTCATCTCACTGAAGTGGTAGCGAACCTCTTCCGCATCGACCTCCGCCCCGAATTGGTTGACTAGGTCGCTCATTCCTTCCCCTCTCGTTTTGCCGCCTCAGTCTCAAGTTGAATACATTAGCGGAATGCGAATTTCTAGTGCAAGAACCCCCATGAGTGCTCGGCGTTGCCATATATCCACTCGTAGTCCTCGATGGTCCTGAGGCCCTTTTCGTCCAGTATGGCGATGCGCGTGACCTCGAGGGGGTACTCGTTGTAGGTCAGGTGGCTGACCATGCCACCTCTAGTCGGTTGGTCGAAGGTCCACCTCGCCCTGCTGACCGCGCGGACATCTAGAGATACCTGGGTCCTGCCGTTCCAGACCCTAATCCTGAACTCGGGCAACAGGTAGCCGTGGTGGTCTCTCAGTCCCCTGTCCGACTGAGACAGCTCGACCTCGCAGCGAGCGAAGTTCTCGGTCCTGCCTCTCGTCCTGTCGTGGAAGATTCCCGCGCCGTTGTCCGGGCGCCTGAGGAAGTCCCTACGACGCCACGGCCTGTCATCCATCGCGCTGGACAGCGGCGAGACGTGGGGCATGAACCAGTCCAGGTACGACCCATCGCCGAAGTGCAGCATGCCCCAGAACCACGGGGTGGTCGGCGCCTGAACGGTGACCTTCTGGAAGTACGCAGTGCCCTCTGCCGACTCCCCATCGACCTTGAGGGTACACTTCGCTCCCTGGAGCCTCAGGATGTCGTATCCCATACCGAAGGAGTACTCGTTCTCCTTGTAGGTAAGGGAGCTGGTCGGACCCCACCACGGGGTCAGTTCGGCCTCGAAGGTCGATGGGGCGCCCTTAGCTCTGGCCTCACGGTCGCTGGACAGACTCATCCACATGCCCGTGTTCCCCGGCAGCATCCCCAGCGAAATGTCCTCTCGCTCGATTGGGACGATGGCGCCGGCCCCCTCGCCTGAGCCCTCGCCCGGCCAGAGCGGGTGATCATCACCGACGACGGCCATCCGGCACTCCCTTATCGTCAGGGGCTCGTGCATCGTCTCGCCATCGTACCACCAAGCGCACACCATCCCCGGAATGACGAAGCCGCCGTGCTCGTCCTTGTGCATCCTCGAGCCCGGCTTCCACCAGTGCCCGCTGACGCGGATGGCCTCGGTCTCCTTGGTAGACCACAGCGTCATCAGCTGGCGGGTGCGCCCGGGGTTGCTCGGGTCTGGAACGAAGATGATTACCCAGTACCACCACCATGACAGCCGGTGGATGGGTGGCATCACATCGAGGCGCCAGAGGGAAGAGAAGTCGCCCTCAAACCTTCGGGGTACCTCGTGCATGGAGCGCCCTCACATGATCTCGCGCCTGCTGAAAACAGACTGGCCTACGGCCACCATCGCCACGGTCACGGACAGAAGCATGACTGCACTGACAAGCAGGGCGACAGCAGCCGACTGGGTGCCGAAGGTGTGGACGGGGGGCTTCCAGAAGATCGAGAGGGAGCTCTCGATGCCGTAGGCGGCTCCGATTTCCGCCCACTGCAGGGTGTCGGGCCACGCCAACAGGACGATGGCATCGATCATCTGGAGCGCCCAGTGGGTGATAGAGATGCTCGAGATGGTCCAGTTGGGGTTGATAATCGAAAAAGTGCCCATCATGAACTCCCACACCCCGAACACGATGCAGGCGTACACGCCGTACTTGGGGGAAACTAGGCCCACGGTGTTGAACACCGCCCCGTAGGCCGCGAGCACGAAGGTGGTGGCTATTCCTATCCCCAGCCACACAGGAAGGTCGGAGAGCCTGAAGATCTGGTCGCCGGGACCCAACGTGGCGGTGACTATGCCCATAATCAGGGAGAGGGCGAGCACGTAGCTACCCGAGACTGCCATGTAGCCCATCAGTCTGTAGAGGATGAACTCGCCCCGGTGTATCGGCTTGGAGAGGAGGAAGTGGAGCGTGCCGCTCTCGGTCTCGTCCCTCACCAGTCCCAAGGACAGGAAGAGCGGGATAAAGAGACCGAGGAGGATGACGAACGCCATCTTGCCGACGCCGATGACGAAGGTCCGGTGGCCGAGCTCGCCGATGTACGCCTCGTCGTTCGGGTCTTCGTCTACGTAGGAATCCGCAGTGATCCGTCGCACCTCGTTGCCGTCCGCATCGACCTCCCAGAGGACGTCGCACCTGATGCCGTTGCCGTTGTTGTCGTCGTCGAATCTGTCATCGGTGTTCCTGTCCCACTCGAGGAACCAGTCTCCCTCTTGGCCCGGCAACCAGCCAATCCTCAGGCAGTCGCCGTCGTCGTCGTAGCCGTGGCTGCCCGACAATCTGTCGGCCGCGGGGCAGTCGACGCGGTCGCCATTTGAGTCGAAGCAGTCGATGTCATCCTCGTCGATGTACATCTCTGGGGGATCCGGTACGACCTCGAACGGCTCGGTGTAGTAGCCCCACTGGAGGAATTGTTGCTCCGGGACTAACACCGTCCCCTCCGCCCTCCACTCTCCGTAGATGTAGTACGCGCCGTCCCCGATATCGCAGGCCGTGCCGAAGATTGGGTACCAGTCAACGTATATCTGGCCCGCCGGGCAGTCCTCCGTTTCGTTCCAGTCGACTATGTTCGACCAATAGTCTTCTCCCTTGTACTCCAGATCCACCCAAACCGGATCGAAAAAGGCCTCCCCGCTCCACGTCTTGTTGCCATAGAACGACCTCAGCCCATCATTCCAGCCTATTGAGCTCTCGCTGACGTACTCGCTCGAACCCGGGTAGTCAGTGGTGTCGAAATCGCTGGTCCCGTACTTCATCTCCTGACCGAGCGGGTACCCGTCGCTGTCCTCGTCGACGCTGTCGCCGTCGTTGTCTATGGGCTCGAAGTCGTTCCTAACGGAGTCTATGTAGAAGGCGAGCAGAAGCACCATGAGTAGGACTCCTACGCCTAGGACCACCCAAGTGGAGATACGGTGACTGAGCTGCCTGACGGTCAGCTCCACAATAGCCCCAGCCTTGCGATCCAACCTAGTCCAGACGGTGTTCGTCAGATCCAGTCCCTTCCTGTCCATCACTGGGCACCCCCTATCAGGTATCCTAGGAGGGATTCGAGGTTGTCGTCGGGATTCTCAATGGTGGAAATCGCCTGCTTGGATTGGACGATTATCGAAGGGAGCACCGAGTGGGCGGCCGAGAGGTTGTTGGTCTGAATCTCGAGCTGGCCCTCGCTGGGAAACCGGACGCCATAGATTGGCTCCTCCTTGATAAATAGGTTTGCTAGGCTGCGCGGGTCCTCACATCTGATTAGGATCCTGTGAGGGTGCTTGTCCAAGAGATCCCTAATCGCATGCAGGTTCCCTATGGCTAGCAGTCGACCGTTATGTAGTATTACAATCTGCTCGGTGATTCGCTCTATCTCCTCGAGGATGTGGCTCGAGATTAGCACGGTCTTGCCCTGGTTGCCCAGCTCCCTGATTACGCTCATGATGCTCGTTCTGGCGATGGGGTCGCAGCCTTGAAGCGGCTCGTCGAGGATGATTAAGTCGGGGTCGTGGACCAGAGCGTGGGCAATCTTCACCCGTTGCCTCATCCCCTTGCTGTACTTGCCGAGTTCCTTGTGCATGACATCGGCTAGCCCGACGAAGTCGAGGACGTGGGCCGAGCGCTCGGTCGCCTCCTCTCTGGTCATGCCGTGCAGGCGGGCCAGAGTGGTCACGAAGTCCAGACCGGTCATCCAGTCGTAGAGTCGCTCCGACTCGCTGACGTAACCGACTCGGCGGTAGGGGGCGGTGTTCGACCATGGATCCACCCCGAACAGGCGCACGGACCCCTGGCTGGGCTTCAGCCGCCCCATCAGGAGCTTGAACAGTGTGGACTTACCAGCGCCATTGGGCCCGAGGATCCCCGTGACGCCCCCGTCTACTGCCAGTGAGACGTCGTTAATCCCGATGACCTGCCCGTACCACTTCGAGGCCTGGTCTATCAGCACGGCAGGTGACTTCTGAACCTCTTCCGTCATTCTCTCGTCACCTCCAATGACGATACCCTGGCCATCAGGATTCCTATCGAAATGGCATTCATGAAGATGAGCGAGACCACCGAGAAGGAGAGGGGGTGGTCGTAGTTGTACGGGATTCCAAGGAGGAACTGCCCGAGGTGCGCTAAGCAGTCGTAGGGGCTCAGGACGTAGAGGAACGTGGTATCGAACTGCAGTTGAACAAGCAGCGAGACCAGCTTGGTTCCGTAAATCACGCTGAGGAAGCCGATGGCGGCGAAGAAGCGGCTCTGGCTGATGCTGGAGAGGGCGAGTCCGATGGAGGTGTAGGTGATTACGAGGATGATTCCAGCCAGCATTCCAGCCAGGAACATGGGCAGCGTATCGGCCAGGTAGGCCCAGCCCTCGCTGCGGAAGACGATTGCGCTGGTGTAGTACACGAAGTAGGAGAACACGATGACGAAGCCGAGGATTACGGCGACGCTGAGGTACTTCATGGCCGCGTAGTCGAGTCTCGTGACGGGGCGTGAGAAGTAGATTGCGCTCGTGCCGTGCTGCCTGTCATCTGAGATCATCCCACCGACGACGAGCGCGGTCAGTAGAGGCCAGAAGCAGAGATTGCGAGGGAAGTAACCCAGCACTTGACCCCACAAGTTGTACCGGTTGATGCCCCACATCTTGGAGAGGAAGCCGCCGTCCTCTCCACCGATGAGAGATGACAGGAAGAGCATGGGGACCGGAGTTAGGGCGCCGAGGAAGATAACGAGGATGATCAGGCGGACCATCGGATGGTAGTGCCGGTGACCCTTACTCGTGAACAGGCCGTAGACATGGTGCCTGTAAATGGCGTAGTTCCTCATCCACCTCGGTCCGAGCTCGCCATCCCAGGGGCGGTACCTCTGGTCGAAGATTGTGCCAAGGCTAGCTTGGCGCTTAGCTACCACGGCAGTGGCGTCCTCGTCCCCGTCACCGGCTCCGAAGGCGACCTCCATCAGGGTCCTGCCACCCTCGATGTCTACTTCGTCCTCAGGGACTCACTCACCTCCGGTGTGCTCTGGCGTCATGAGGTCAGAGGTCCCCTTAATCCGGGCGCCAAGCTTGTCCATGATCAGGAGGAATATATCCTCTAGGTCCGGCTCGTACTCTCTCATCTGGCGGACTTGCACACCGGCCGAAACGGCCGCTTCGAGGACCTTCTGGATAGTGGAGCCGTCTTCCAACTTGATGCGTATGACGCGGCCCAAACGACGTATTGACAGGCCCTTAGAGATGAGCTCATGCTCCATCTTGCTAGCGCCACCCCAGACCATAATCTCGATCTCTCGCTCGACCTGGCTGACGAGCTCGTCGATGCTGCGATGGACCACAATGCGCCCCTTGTGAATCATCACGATTCGGTCGCATACCTCTTGGACGTCGTCCATGACGTGGCTGCTCATCAGAACGGTTCGGTTGCCCTCTTTGACCGTTCTTCTCAGAGTCTGCAGCATGAAACTGCGGGCCCTCTGGTCGAGGCCGTTAGTGGGCTCGTCGCAAATCAGAATCTCGGGGTCGTGTACCAGAGCACAGGCGAGCTTGGTCGCCTGCAGCATACCGGTGCTGAATGTCTCCATCTTGCGGTATCTCTGGTCTTTGAGGCCGACGTACTCAAGGACCTCGTGGGCTCGTTGGGTGGCAGTAGTTGAGTTCATCCCGAGGAGTTCGCCGGCATAGCGCACCTGATCCACAGCGAAGAGTCCTGGATCCAGAGCGTTGTACTCAGGCATGTAGCCGATCCTGGAGCGTATTAGGTCGGCCTGGAGCCTGATGTCATAGCCGAGGACGGTTCCCTCTCCTGAGGTGGTGCCGATCAGACCCAGCAGGCACTTGAACAGGGTGGACTTACCCGCGCCGTTGGGGCCGAGAATACCAGTGGCACCGTTGGGAATCTCGAGGGTGACGTCGTCTAGCGCGAGGTGTGGGCCGTACATTTTGTGCAGGGCTTTGGTCGTAATGACTGGGTTCGCATCTCCCTCGAGCATGGATATGCCTCGACTCCCTATGGGAGTCGTTGCACGGTTGGGCGCCAATCACTTGAATGAATCCCCGGAACGCTCCGAGTCACTTGGCGTCCTTCATCGCACCATCACGCACCTTCACTGCGATGCCCTTGTGCAAGAATGCCATCTCTAGTGGGGTGGCTAGTGGTGTCCCGTGAGCGACGAGTTGTCCCCGAGCATCGACGACAAGGCAAGGCTGACCGAGAGTCAGGTGCGGGTCGGCCCCGGATACGTATCCCTGAATGACGTTCCTGCCCTTGCCCACGAATGGGATTGCATCGTCGATGATGCAAACTCGTGGAACTCCAGCGAAGACCTCGTCTGTGCCGTCAACACCGAACTCGGGAGGGGCCGCGCGGTGGAGCTCGTTCAGCCTCCTAGCGCCCTCTAGGGTGAGTGATATCCCGCCATCAGTGAGCCGGGGAGAGAGGATGTGCGCACCGTCAGAGTGCACGTTGACCATTCGATCGGTGCGCGAACGACGGGCGCTCATTCCCTCGGTCAGCTTGCAAGCCTCAAGGGGGTTGACAGCACACAGCAGGGCCAGCTTGTCGACGATGGAGCAGCGGTCGAGCCATTTCCTCACAGCGCCCGTCTGATCGGGAAGGGTTTCAGGAGGGGGGCTTGGCGTGGCTCTGGTAACCGGTAGGTCACCCAAGCCTAGGTCCCCCAGAGACTCACCAATCTCGTCATCGTCGTAGATTCCGAGCCACATGTCGTTCGGGCCGGTGAGGTGGCACCACGGTGAGACGTCCTCCAAAGTGAATGGGATGGGCCCGATCGGGGTGGAGACGAGAATGATGGATCGCGGCTCCTCGATCAGATGCTGTATGGCCGTGTGCAGGGCCGAGCTGCGCCATGGTGGCGATACCCCCTCAATCAGGACGACGCGCATAGGTGGCTCAGTCGAGGAGTCCCACCAGGAGCCCGGGTACTTCCATCTAGTGGCTAGCAGAGCCTGCAGGTGGAGAATGTGGGGGCGGAACTCGATGTCTTCCCCTAGGGGCTCTCCCCCATCGCGCAGAGGGTCGCAGGAGGCGATGAGCCGGAGCACGGACTCACCGATGGGACCGTCGTCGGGATTGTCCATCTGGTCTTGGAGCCAAACGAATGCCTCACGAAGTTGGGGCGAGGAGTGGCTGCGCTGCTCGGCGAGCTGCCAGATCGTACCGCTGCGAATAGCCTCGCGGCAGCGGGCTAGCTCGGTCTGCGTGACCTCCAAGTTGTGATGAGCGAGGATGGTCGAGCGCTTCTCGTCGTCCATCGACCTGACCTGCTCGGGAGTGGTGCCGTAGAGCGTGTTGGAAGAGAATGGCCATTCTTCTAGATTACCCAACTTCACGGTTCCATTCGGTGTCAATAGGCGGTCGTCGCGGGCGAACAGCGCGTAGGCGGCGCTGTCGAACAGGTCCGCCCCGAGCGCTATGGCCATCGGGAAGAGGATGGGGTGACCGCAGCCGAACAGGTGGACTGGCCGGTCAGGGGGCAGGGAAGAACGAGAAGCCAGAAGGATTGCGAACAACTCGCGGTAGCGTTGCTGCTCCATCAGGGGAACTATGCCACCGATGGGGTGTACGGAGAAGCCCCGGTGTACGCCCTCCGCACCGCCCATCAGCCCGCTGGCCTGGGCCCGCAGGTCGTGGTGGAGGCCACCCTGGACCGGGCCGTTCAGCAACGTCGCCTCTCCCGCCTCGGCTAAGGAGGGCGCGGCGCGAACGGCAGTCTCCTCGACTGCTTGCTCGAGCTCCTCACGACTCATGTCGGGGCGGCCGAACACGTCGAGCATCGTTCCGATGTCGACCCCAATGTCGCGTTGGAAGGCCACTATCTCCTCGGTCCCTACCTCGACATCGCCGTAGATGTAGGACTGGAAGGTACCCGAGTCGGTGACCACGATTCCAGGGAAGTCAAGGAGGGAGTGGATGCCGTCCGCTAGGGATTGCTCGCGCAGGTCGTCGTGCTTCCAGATAATGTAGGAGTTAGTGATTAGGGCATCGACACCATAACGCTCCCACATCTCCCTCGGCTCTATGGTACGCAGGTTCGGGTTGACCACTGGAAGGAGCATCGGAGTGGTAAGTGCCCCGTGGCGGGTGTGCAGCCGGCCGATGCGAGCAGCGCCGTCACGTTGTGTCACCTCGAACAGGCCAAGGTCCTGTTCGCGGCAGGGCTCGGGGTCGGGACGGGCGGTCACAGCCCGGTTGCAGGGAGTGGTCGTCATCAATCCTCGGTCGCACGGGAGAGCACCCTGAGGGTGACTGCGCCGTCTGAGAGCGCCATGCTCACCACATCGCCAGTGTTGACCTCCAGCGTCGGATCGGCATCGAAGCAGTGGGCGTATGGAACTCCGAGGAGCGATGCGGCTGGCAGGGTCAATGGGCAGACGTCGCGGTTGACTATGGCCTTGGGCCCCCTGTCGGTGTAAACTAGCCCCATCAGGACGAAGGGGGCCACCGTGGAGCCGGAGCCCTTCGGGTAGATTAGCACGGTATCCTCGATGGCCGCGCCTTCGAGCGGGTGCCCCGGCTCCTCAATGACGCCGGTGTCCGGGTTGACGTAACCGAGGTATGTAATCGGCACATCAGTGGCCAGAGCCTTTCCGGTCACACTCCACTCGGTCTGACTTGGGATGCCTCGACCGGACGATTCGAAGTCGCCCGACCGGTGCGCCTTGGCCGTTGCCATGGGCTTGGGTGCCACGGCGCCGAGCTCTGGGAGGGGGCCCTCGACGAGCGTTGTATCGAATGCGTGAGCGACGCACTGCTCGATAGGAGCCACGCTGGTAGGCATTCGGTTAAGCCCGCTGGTCAGGTAGTGCTCCGCCTTGAGTGAATTCGTCAGAAGGTGGTTGTAGCGGGAGCGGTTGTAGGGGGTGACCTCGGGGCAGGTGTCGCGAAGCACCAGCGCACCCGCTTCCTCCAATAGGTCCAGAGTGCCGTCTGCTGAGATCAGGTCGTGGTTGTGTCCGCTCATGAAAACCCAAAGCCGCTGGTTGGGGATCGCCTCGCCGAGTTCCATCCTGGCGCGCGCCGCCGCCGCCGTTGCGCGCGCCTCGCCGACGCTGGCTTGTGGGCAACCGATGACCACGAGGTCGACTTGCCCCTTGGGAGCGAGTTCGCGGTAGCGCTCGTCGAGATCGTCCTGGGTAAAGGAAAGTTTTTCTTGGTAGGCAGTCATAGGGGGCGCGTCCACAGTCAGTCCGTCTGCCCAGAGCATTGGGCAGCCGTAGTTGGCGGCAGCGGCGGTCAGGGCCTTGCGCATCTCGAAGCTGGCCCACGGCAGTCCTGTGATACGGGGCATCGGACCCCAAGGGAGGTCCCATTCAGGCCTCACTTGCTTGCCGATCCAGTCGCCCAGCACGCTCCAGTCGGTAGCGTCGGACATCTCGCAATCGACTTTGACGAGTATGTTTGGTGTGCGGTTCTCTGGGATGTGCAGGCCCCAGTAGGGCGCCCAACCAGTGAGCGCGGTGGCCAGTGCCGACAGCCCGGACTCGCGATTGGTGAGAAGCGAGGTGTAAGAATTGGAGAAGCACACGGCGTTCGACTCGGCCCACGATCCGATTCCTTCAGCGTCGATTCCACGGTCATAAGGCGTGCAGGAGAGGATCGCGTCGATTCCCAACTCAGTGTAGGCGTGGACGATCTCGAACTGCTGCTCGAGGAAGTCAGAGTGTTCGATTCCCATCTCAACAATGCGCTCGCGGTCGCATCCCGCGGAGTTCAGGGTGGTCGGAATGGTGACCTTGCCCTGCGGGTCACCAGAGAGGTCTGTGAGGAAGCGTCGCAGCCCGTGGCCGCCGGTTATCACGCTGACCCCAGCGACGTGAGCGTGCTCTACGCGCACAAACTCCGAGGCGCCCGCCGTGACCGCTAGGTCGATGACGAGGCGTGCCGCCTTCTGCTTGGTCTGGCCATGCTCGCCGTCGAGCATCGACTGAAGCTCTACGGGGACCTCCACGACGATGTCCTGTGTGCGAGGCTCCTTCAATCCGACGCACCGTAGAACACCACTTCCTCAAATAGTGACGGCTCGACTCGGATGCGTGGTCGACTTTTCCCTGAGCGAGGAGCAGCAGATGCTTAGGGAGCTGGCTAGGGATTTCGCGGCGGAGGAGATACAACCGCACGCAGCTGAATGGGACCGCAAGGGCGAGTTCCCACGGGAGGCCATCAGGAAGGCGCACGACTTGGGCCTGCTGAGCATCAAGATCCCTGAGGAGTACGGCGGTGGTGGGATGGGCTCCTTCGAGGAGGTCATCGTTGGTGAGGAAATGGGTTGGGGGGATCCCGGATTCGCCACCGCGTGCGGCAGCACGATGCTGGCATCATACCCAATCATCACAGGGGGCACAGAGGAACAAAAGGAGACCTATCTGGGAAGGACTGCTGAGGGCACGATAGCAGCCTACTGCGTCACCGAGCCCAGCGCGGGAAGCGACGTCCAGTCACTTCAAACCGAGGCGGTAAAGGACGGCGACGAGTACATCATCAACGGCAGCAAGATGTGGATAACGGGTGCGGGGTATGCGGACTGGTTCTTCGTCCTCGGGTACACCGACAAGTCTGCCGGGTACCACGGGCTGAGCGGATTCATAGTGGACGCTGACACGCCAGGGGTCGAGCTCGGCAAGAAGGAAGAGAACATGGGGCAGCGTTGCTCTGACACCAGAGGGGTCACGTTCACTGACGTTCGCGTCCCGGATAACAACCTTGTCGGGGGTGAGGAAAGCGGCGGCTGGATGAACGCGATGAGGGCCTTCGACCTCTCCAGACCGATTGTCGCGGCTAACGCGGTGGGCAACGCCAGAGGAGCGATGGAGGAGGCTTGGGCATACGCCAACGAGCGCCAGACCTTCGGCCAGCCGATTGTGAGGCACCAGTCAATCTCGTTCATGCTCGCCGACATGGCCACCAAAATAGAGGCTGCGAGGCTGCTGTGCTTGAAGGCGGGCAAGAAGGTCGACTCAGGCGAGCGAAACACCCTCGAAGCCGCTCAAGCCAAGCTCTTCGCTGCTGACATGGCGATGGAGGTCACCACCGACGCCGTCCAGGTCTACGGCGGCTACGGCTACTCGGAGGAGTATCCGGTCGCTCGCAGGATGCGAGGGGCGAAGATATACCAGATATTCGAGGGCTCCAGCCAGATCCAGAGGATGATCATCAACAGGGAGCTGCGAGCGCTCATCTGACCCTAAAGCGAGCGTTGGCGCAGCGCCTCAGTCGCGACCACCGCCATGGGCGCCTGGAGGTTGTACGAAGGCACGAATCCGGCCATGGGGACTCGAACGACCAAATCGGAGACATTTAGGATGGAGTCGGGGATGCCATCGTGCTCACCGCCGACCACCAGGAGGACATCGCCAGTCAGGTCCGCGTCCCAAGGCTCGGCGGTCCCGGTGTCCTCGAGCGCGACCACCCGGAAGCCTGCCTGCTTGGCGGACTCGACCAGCTCCCCCCCATCCACCCAGTGTACTGGCATGAATCGATGCGCCTTCATGGAGGCCCGCTTAGCGGCCTTGCGCTCATTGTGGCTCAGCTCGCCGTCCACAAACACGGCGCTGGCGCCACTTACCTCCGCGGTGCGGATGGTGAAGCCGATATTGACGGGGTAGCGCGCACCGGCCAGCAGCCACGCTAGGCCGCCAGCAGTGAGTGACTGCTCGACGCTGGCATCGGGGTTGCGGCCGACCAGCGCCAGCACGTGGGGCGGCTGTCCTCCCTCGGTCACCCTCGCCATCCTCCACAGATCGCTACGCGAACCCTCGCGCACAGGAATCCCCATCTCGGTTGCCAGCGAGCGCAGCCGCGCGACCTCGATGTCCTCTGAGTCTCGCAGAACGAGCAGAAGGGTCACGTCCTCGGAATCGAGCGCGGCGGCGACCTCCTCTGCACCGCATCGCTGCACGATGCTCAAGACGGGGTCTCGATTAACCGGGTTTCGGTGTCTCGAAGGGTGAAAGACAGAGGACTACGGCTGTCCTCAGAGTCCCTCAGCACGACCCTTGGGGGACGTCGTCGACCACTGGAATCTTGTCGTAATCGAACCAGTGTGCCGAGCCTATGGCTGCCCAGGGACCGGAGCACAAGTCGTCGTGCTTGACGCCAATTCCGTTGTATTGGCCGATGATGATCATGTTCGGATCCTGCACCCAGAGCTCGAAGGCAGCGCTATACAGCTGGCCACGGGCGGTCTCATTGGTCTCGGTCCTGGCTGAAACAAGCAGCGAATCGAGGGCTGGGTTGTTGTAATGGGTGCCGTAGGCATCCCCCCCAGCATCATTGCTGGCAGCGAACGGGGACCAGTAGTTGTCGGGGTCGAGGTAGTCAGGGGCCCAGCCGCTGAAGCGGATTTCAAAGGTGCTTGTGTAGTACATCGTGAGATACTCCGCCCACGGTTTGGCATCGCCATCCGTGGCAACGCCTATTGTGCCAAGGGACTGCTGCAACTGACTGGCCATTTGGATGCGATAGTCGTTGCCCTCGTTGGCCATAACCCTGAGTATCTGAGGCAGGCGGCACTCGTCGCCGTCGCGATTCTCCTCGTCAACCACCACTGTGTTGTTGTTGGCAAGCTCCGCGCAGTCGTACTGTCGGATGAAGCCGGCGTCCTCTAGGAGACTCTCAGCGTGAGTCAGGTCGTAGGTGAACACTTCGTACTGGGTCCAGTCGTAGAGGAATCCAGTGGGAATGGGTCCATACTGTGCCGCCAGAGAGTGGTCATAGGTCTCGGTTCTGGCCGTAACATAGTCGAAAGCGTATGAGATGGCGAGGCGTACTGAGCTGTTTGCCATGACGTTGCAGTCATCAGAGCCGTCATCATCGCAGTCGTGGTTGATGATGTAGTTTCCATCGCCGTCCTTTGGCTCCAGGTTCATGGCCGCCAGTGTCGTCGTGTACGTCTCCCGGTAGGTGCAGATGTATCCGTCCTTGCCTCTGACGTTCGGCTTGTCGTCCAGATTGTCGTCCTCGCCTTCGTCGAACTCGCCGTTGCCGTTGTGGTCGATGTAGCAGAACTCGGTCAAATCCTCGATGTTGATGCTGCCGAAGTCCGCCTCGTAGTTGTACTCGGGGTCCCCATTGCTGCCGTGATGAGAGAAGGCCATCAGCCTCGTCGAGGATTCGGTGACAATCGAGGAAGTAATCCTGTTGAGGTTGAACGCCCTTTCCTCCCAGTACATCCAGTTTGGAGTCAGTACGATGCGGTCCTCGCGAATCCAAGCGTCGACGATGTACGCACCGGTCCCGGAGCCAAGGGGCGCCTCGTCCATCCACTCGTGGCAGTGGTCGCCGCTGTTGTTGTTCGACTCGCAAAGGTCCTTGTTGACCACGGCGCCCACGGTGTATGCTATCGTGGAGACGAAACCTGCGTATGGCTGGAACAGAGTGACGGTGAATGTGGTGTCGTCAACAACCTCCAGGCTGTCGCAATCTATGTTCTGCTCCAGAATCCAGCCCACGTGGCTATCTGGTGACCCATAAGAGATCACTCGGCACCACGAGTAGACGACGTCCTCAGCGGTCATCAGGTCGCCATTGCTGAAGTGGACGTCGTCCCTGAGGTTGAAGGTGTATTCCATGTCGTTTGTGCTGATTGTGAATCCTGTGGCGAGCCTTGAGGCGATGACTACGTCGCCATTGACATCGCCCTCGTAACGGAATAGCGTATCGAAGACGTTCTCTATCACGTCGCCTGAGGCCGAGTCGTAGGCATCGTGGGGGTCGAAGGTCGATGCGTCGCCGATGCCCATCTCGACGATCTCGCAGGGGGAGTTCTCGACGTCCTCTATGTCATCCTCAGTGCATTCCCTGACGTCTCTCAGACGGCCCCAAGCTGAATCATACGACAGCTGCCCAGAGTCATAGCCTTCGAGAATGCTCCCCTGGTACGTGAAGTACTCGCACGAGTGGTCGTTGTCGGTGGCCTCGGGATTGTAGTTGTCGGCATTCGAGTCAATGCACCCAGATATCTCGTCCTCGTCGTTGATCCCATCGTCGTCGAGGTCGTAATCGCACGAGCCGTCGTCGTCGGTTGCATCGGGGTTGTAGTTGTTAGCAGGGGAGTTGGTGCAGCCTGCAACCTCGTCGACATCCAGTATGCCATCGTCATCGAGGTCGTAATCGCAGGAGCCGTCGTCCTCTGTTGTGGTGGTGTTGTGGTTATTTGCGGCCGAGTCAGTGCATCCAGAGATCTCGTCTGCATCGTTGACTCCGTCATCATCGAGGTCGTAGTCGCACGAGCCGTCGTCGTCGGTGGCCGTGGCTACGTAGTTGTTGGCAGTGGAGCTGGTGCACCCAGAGACCTCGTCGGCATCCAGTATG
>JAPYUP010000018.1:33558-33724 GCA_029940695.1 Candidatus Thalassarchaeaceae archaeon | reverse complement strand
GTAGTTGTTGGCAGTGGAGCTGGTGCACCCAGAGACCTCGTCGGCATCCAGTATGCCATCATCGTCGAGGTCGTAGTCGCACGAGCCGTCGTCGTCTGTGACGTGCACGTTGTAGTTGTTGGCAGTGGAGCTGGTGCACCCAGAGACCTCGTCGGCATCCAGTATG
>JAPYUP010000018.1:0-33458 GCA_029940695.1 Candidatus Thalassarchaeaceae archaeon | reverse complement strand
CCATCATCGTCGAGGTCGTAGTCGCACGAGCCGTCGTCGTCAGTGGCCGTGGCTGCGTAGTTGTTGGCCGTGGAGTCCATGCATCCCGGGACCTCGTCGGCGTCGAGCACCCCATCGTTATCGAAGTCGTAGTCGCACGAGCCGTCTTCCTCGGTGGCCCCCGACTGGTGGTTGAACGCGGCCTCGTCGGTGCATCCGAGCACCTCGAGCCAGTCGGCCACCCCGTCGTCATCGAGGTCAAAGTCGCACGAGCCGTCATCATCGATGGCGGTCTCATTGTAGTTATTCGCTCGGACGTCAGTGCAGCCGGTGGGCACCGCCTCCTCCCCTGTGCACCCTGCCAGAGGTGCTGGAAGCAGGAGTAGTGCCACGATGATTACTTGCAGTTTCATATAACCGGGGTTGGCTTTGCTACTATTTATGTTGTCCCACAGGCAAAATCACATGAGCAAGGACGTCTGATTGCAGGGAAGAGTCAAGGCCGGTAGCGGCTTGTTCCCGCCATGGTCAAGGTATCCGGATGGACCCTCCCCAAGGCACGCTCGAGAGGGCCCCAGTTCATCACCAAGTCTCAGATCGCCGCAGTCCTCGAGCAGGTCGGCGTTCTACTAGAGCTGGATGGCGCCAACCGCTTCCGAGTCATCGCCTACCAGAACGCCAGTCGAGCCCTCGCATCGCTGGAGGAGGACCTGCTGACAGTGGTGCTCGAGGAGCGCCTCACCGAGGTCAAGGGAATCGGCAAGGGAATCGGGGGGCTGATCTCGGAAGCGGTACTGGAGGGCACTTGGGGCGGCCTAGAGGACCTGTATGGCAGGATTCCGCCTGGATTGATAGAGATGGTAGGTATCCCCGGCCTCGGCCCCAAGAGGGTTAAGTTGCTCTACGATGAGCTCGGCATCGACTCCGTGAAGATGCTGGGGATCGCGTGCCAGCAGGGGCACGTCGCACCGCTGTCGGGGTTCGGAAAGAAGAGCGAGCAGAAGTACCTCGAGGGCATCGAGCTCCTGCGCCGCTATCAAGGGCGCAGCAGGATGGACGTCGGCCTGCTCTACGGGCAGGCTCTGGAGGAACGAATTGCGCAGATTCACGGGGTGAGCAGGGCCCAGCTCGCTGGCAGCGCCCGCAGACGCAGGGAGACTATCGGGGACCTCGACATCGTCGTGGGCGCGGACCCCAGCGACCATGATGCGATTACAGATGCCATCCTCGCCCTTCCCGGCATCGCCGAGGTCAAGGGGCACGGCGAGTCGAAGGTCAGCCTCATCCTCGAGGCCTCGATGTTAGGTGGCTCGGTCGGGGGTGGCTCGGTTGACTCGCAGCTCTCCGAGGCGCTAGTCGAGCGCAGCAGCGATGCCACCATCGATGCACAAGTCCGCATAGTGGAGCTCGCCGCCTTCCCGTTCACGCTCGCGTACTTCACAGGCTCCAAGGAGCACAACATTCGGATGCGCCGGGCCGCCATCGACTGCGGTTTGCGCCTCAACGAGTTCGGCCTCTTCCCCGAGGAAGAGGCTGGCGATACCATCGGTATGGAGGCGGCCCGACATACTCTGCCATGCACCGACGAGTCCGACATCTACGGTCACCTCGGTATGGACTTCGTGCCGCCCGAGCTCCGAGAAGACACGGGGGAGATTGAGGCTGCTGCGTCCGGTGGCCTTCCGAGGTTGATCGAGCCCGGCGACCTCAAAGGCGCGCTGCACAACCACACCACCGCCTCCGACGGGACAGCGACACTCGCGGAGATGGCGGATGCCGCTATGGCCCTGGGCTGGGAGTACCTCGGGATAGCCGATCACTCAGAGGTCCTGAACATAGGAGGACGTCAGATAGGCGTGCCTTCCGCCGAGGTGGCCGTTCAAGGGAAGGTCATTCGGTCGCTCAACGAGGCATGGTCTGACGAGGGCACTGACTTCCGACTACTGCACGGCTCGGAGTGCGACATCCTCGTCGATGGTAGCCTGGACTATCCCGAAGAGGTCCGTACCTCGCTCTCGCACGTGGTCGGTAGTGTCCACGCGCTCGGCAGTTGGCGCGGCCGTGATGAGATCGCGAACACGGAGGCTCTGATTGCCGCCGTCGAGGATCCCACGTTCACCATCCTCGGCCACCCCACAGGGAGAATCTTGCAGGGTAGGGAGGGGTTTCCAGTGGACCTGCACGCGGTGCTCCGCAGAATGGGTGAGCTGAACGCGGAGGGTGAGCTGAAAGCGGTAGAGATCAACGCCTCGCCCTACCGCCTAGACCTCGACTGGCGCCTGTGCAGGTTCGCCAAGCAGCAGGGAGTGCCAGTTTGCATCAACCCGGACGCACACGACGTGGATGGTTTACAGGACGTATGGTTCGGCACGCAGGTTGCTCGCAAGGGCTGGCTCGAGGCCCCCGACGTGCTCAACACTAGGAGCGGCGCCGAGATGGAGGACCTGTTCGGGCTGTGACGAACCTTCATCACGGTGTTTCCTGAGGGCTTGGCATGGGCGTGGGCCGCGCGTTGGTGTTCGCCCTCTTCGCTATTCTCCCTGGGGTGCTGCTGTCGCTCGTCGGATGGGTACTGAGCGGCAGCCCCAAAACATGGAACAACAGCCTCTATCTCGCGTGCTACGCCCCTTTCTTCGGATGTGTGGCAGCCGGCTTCTACCTCGGATGGAGGCCGGACAATGACGTGGGGATGGAGGGCTGATCTTGCGTAGGGCCCAGAAGGCTGAGCATATCGGGCACCAGCTAGACGATCTCTATCCGGAGACGCCTATACCCCTCGCCCACTCAGACCCATACACCCTGCTCGTGGCCGTTATGCTCTCAGCCCAGACAACGGACAAGAAGGTCAACGAGGTCACGCCGAGGCTCTTCGAGGCAGCAGGCTCACCCGAAGAGATGGCGGCACTGCAGGTTGACGAGATTCATGACATCATCCACGAAATCGGACTCGCCCCGACCAAGGCGCGCAACCTCCGACGTATGGCCGAACAGATCCTCGAGGACGGTGGTGGCGTGCGCCCGGACTGGGACTTCCTAGAGTCGCTCGCCGGCGTCGGGCACAAGACGGCGGGCGTGGTGATGGCCCAGAGCTTCGGTGTACCCGCGTTCCCCGTGGACACTCACATTCACAGGCTCGCAGCCCGCTGGGGCCTGTCCGACGGGCGCAACGTTGCGAAGACCGAGCACGACCTCAAGGCGGTGTTTCCCAAGGGGACTTGGGTGCGCCGCCACCTGCAAATCATCTACTTCGGTCGTGAGCGCTGCCCAGCCTTGAGGCACGATTTGAGGGTGTGTCCGATATGCTCGTGGGCTGCCACCAAGAAGCGCATTCGTGAGGAGATGGGGGCTTGAGCGATGCCAGCCTTGATGAGCGGAAGGCATGACGAGGGAGCATGGCGCTAACCGAGTTGGCGGCGGGTGACGCCGCACCCGACTTCGAGGCGAGAATCACTGACGGCACTACAATCCGCCTCTCGGAAATCCTTGCTTCCGGCGAAGGCGTAATCTTGTACTTCTACCCACGAGACGACACTCCCGGGTGCACGACCCAGGCCTGTGACTTCCGTGACGGCTTCGGGCGTTTCTCAGGAAGCAGTTGGCGTGTGATTGGCGTATCCACGGATAGCGCTGAATCACACCAGAAGTTCATCGACAAGCATGATCTGCCATTCGAGTTGATTGTCGATGAGGGAGCTGATCTGCACGAGGCTTATGGCACCTGGAGAGAGAAGAGCATGTACGGCAAGACGTACATGGGCACCCTCCGCTCGACCTTCGCGATTAGCAGCGATGGAACCCTCGAATGGGTCGAATACGGAGTGAGAGCAAAGGGTCACGTCGATGGGCTCGTGGAATCTCTAGGGGTGAGGTGATCAGATGGACACTCCCGCTCGCCGCAAGCTGGTGGAGTCCTTCCTGCATCGCTGCGTGGCCTACGCAAACGCCTCGATTGAGCGTAGGCAGCAGCGCGGTGATGACGAGGCGGAAATCGCTAGGTGGGTGGCCTATAGGGACTTCACCGAGCACGCGGTCAGAGAAGTTGCTTCTGGCGACCTCGACTCTTGGCTCGAGGACGCTGAGGACTAGCTCAGGCCTCGGCCGACTCGGGCAGCTGGCCCCATTCTGCCGTGCCCAGCCTGTGCTTGTGCGTGTCGACCCTCATCCTCGCCCCAGCGATCATGAGCAGCGCGTCCGTCTCATTCAAGGCGAACACGGGCAATCCAGTGCGATCGCCCAGATCCTGAACCCTCCTGCCGCATACTGACTGCTGGCTGGGCATGTGGTTGAGAGAGGTCAGGTCGACAATCATCATATCTCCCATCGCGAGGTTCTGCTCGGCTCCGTCGAGGGGCAGTCTGTGTAGGTCGTCGGGCTGGAGGTAGATGACCCTGCGGAGGGGTTTCTGTGTCATCCTCTCAGTGCGGTCGGACCACCGAATGTCCCCGAGATCGTGGAACTTGTTGCCAGCCTTGGGGCCGGGATCGACGGTGACTTTGCTGTGACCGCCTCTCCTCCTAGGAGTGGCGTTGGGGTTGGGCAGACCGAGCAGCCTGAAGAGATTGACCACGGCGCGCCCGAGGTCTACTCCTCAAAGAGTGCTTCGATGTCCTCTTGGTCTAGGGCCTCGTTTAACGGGCCCTGCTCGCTCACCGGATCCTCGGTCGCGCTCTCGGGCTTGGGGGGATCGGGTCTGCGGCCGGTAAGCTCCTCGAGCACGTCGTCGAGCTCTGGAAGGATGTCTTGTGCAGTTGGCTCGCTGGGAGGTTCTGGGACTGACGCGATGGCCTCATCAGGTTGCTGCAGTGGCTCAGGCCCAGGGAGATCGAAGGCCGCATCAACGTCAACCGGCGGCTTGGACGAGGTTAGCCCCCCGGATTCCTCCTCGATAGAGAGTAAGCGCTGCATGGCGTAGCCGATTCCCACCAACACCATGATGATGAGGGTGAGTAATGGGAGGTTCGTCTGAATACTCTCACCCAATCTGAAAGGGGCCTCCTCAACCTCGATGTCCATGGTGACGGAGTGGCTCTCGCCGTCATCGTCGGTCACGGTCAGCTTCACCTGCTTCATGCCGCCGGAGTCGTAGGTGAACTCGATCCATCGGCCCTGCATGTCGACATCGTTCTCCGGGTTACCGTCGCCGTCCGAGTCGACTGTGACATCCAGGTCCCAGTGGAACTCTAGGCTCTCGAGGTCGAGCTCCGAGTCCACGGTCCCATTGGCTGAAAGCACGATACTATCGCCCTCCGTGGGGTTTACGACGCTGGCAGAGGCCATTGCCGTGGGTGGGGCGTTCATCACCTCGATGGCAATTTCCACCGAGTCGGACTCGCCGTCGTCGTCAGTCACATGGAAGACTATGAAGTCAGGAGCAGTGGATGCGTCAGGCCATGAGTGCACTAGGAGGTGGGAAGAGACATCGCAGTCGTTTCTCGAGTCGCCGTCGGAGTCCGCATCGTCGTTAGGGTGTAAATCGAAGCACTGAGCGAGGCTGGACATGTCGTTCGCGGTGTCGGTGACTCCGACGTCAATCACCACCTGCTCGTCCTCTTCGACTTCAGGCACCGTGGCTAGGGGGGCGATGGAGGGGGGCACGTTCTCGACTTGAATAGGAACGATTAGCATCTCGGTTCCCTCGCCGTCGTCGTCGAACACCTGCAGGGTTGCAAGTTGCATGCCCGATGCGTTGTAGCTGTGGTTGGCGATGCTCGTCATACCGAAGCTAGTGTGGTTGAGTTCGGGCTGGTTCTCCGCGTCGGGCCTCCATACGTGAAGCAGGGAGTCGAGGTCGTTGCTCGAGTCTTCAGCCCGACCCAACAGGGTTATGGAATCTCCCTCCTGCACGAAGTAAACGCCGCGACTGTCAGTAGCGAGCCTGTTCGGGCCCATCCATACCTCTGCTTGGGGGTCGTGGGGAGCTGCGTTGCTGACGGTAACGGTGTGAGAGGCCTGAGTGGTTGCCCCGTCATCATCGGTAGCTAGGACCTCAATCGTGTATTGCCCCTCGGCCATTGGCGTTACCGTGCACGCAAGGCCGACCTGCCCCTCATTGCAAGCGGAGCCCCACAGAATGTCGACCGGCGCGGAGGGGGTCTGGGTATCAGCGTCGCTCCTGTTGGTGATTCTGAAGGTGATGGGCGAGGTCACTTGGACCCCCTCCTCGTCCGCCCCCAAGATAATCTCGGGCGGTCGGTTGTGGACTATGATAGAAGAGGAGGTGGATGCGTGGTCGTTCTCCCCGTCCGAGACCACGAGCGTGACTGCGAACTCGCCATCGTCGTTCCAGCTCCATTCGTAGACGCAGTCGTCCTCCAGCGCCGTCTCAATCTGGCCGTTCGCCCGCTCGACCCTGAACTCGCACTCCAGCGTACCCCCGTCAGGGTCTTGGGAACCGCTGCCATCGAGGGACACTTCATCGAGAGTGAGGGTCTCCCAGAGCACGAGGAGGTTTGCCATCGGCAGGGCCCCGACGTAGAGCACGAAGACTCCGTTGTTGTTCGAGCGGTTTCCGTCCTCGCTGATTTCCTCTTCGGGGTCGGCAACGAAATCGATGTATACGTAACCGAAGGACTGCGATGCTGGTACGGTCCAGTTAATCTCGACCCTGGCTTCCTCGAGACTGGCTAGGGGGGGCACGTCGCCGTTGACCACGGAGCCGTCGGGCGCATTGATTCTCAGCGAGGAGGCGGGAGAAGAAATGAGCCCCCTATTGAGGACTGGTACGGAGAAGGTCAGCGTGTCCCCAATGATGGCATTGAAGCCGGCGTTGGGATCGAGCGTAAGGGTGCCGTTGCCTCGATGGCGCTGCACCGTGACCGCCTCTGACCGGGTGACCAAGTCAATCTCGTGGACGTCGGTATCGATGATCAGGGACCGCGTTCCTAGGATATCGTCGTCTTGAATCCAAGCCAGTAGGCCGTGGCTGCCGAGCTCACCGATTCCAACGGAGTCGTCAGAGGAATGCCCGGTGTCGAACGTCAGGTGGTAGGATCCGTTCGATGAGGTGTTGATGTTGTGCACGATCTGTTCCGCCTCGTACCTGAACTGGAGGGCCTGGTTGCTGACCGGCTGGCCCTGGATTGAGACATTAATCCACGCCGAGATCTCGACGTCAACCGGCGCTAGGGGATACTCGATATCGATTGAGACCTCGGTGTTCCTCTGTGTCTGCTGGTAGGACACCAGTTCGTGCACTGCAGTGAATCCGAAGCTCTGCAGGTATGAGCTCTTGATGTCCCCCCTGATCGCCGGGCAGTACCAATTGTAGCCGACTTCGTCACCATCGCTGTTGTAGTTCGTGATGTTGTAGGACTGGTAGCAGCCCGAGTAGGAGACCCCTGAGCTCCCCTGACTGACCACCTCCCAGCTGGTGGTGTTCGAGTCGCTGGTGTCGTTCGGGATGGGGACGTAGTCGCTGGTGCCGCTGAACTCTATGTCCTGCTCGTAGTCCATCCCCCATGACTCGCCCACGCTGATTGGGAAGTCGTAGTCCTCGAGGGGAGGGGCATAGGTGTTCAGAACCGTGAGCAAGCCTATTTCCTGCCTCAGCCAAGAGGAGCAGCTTCCGAAGAACACTGGATCGAAGTAGACGTCGATGGTGGCCTCCTGGGTGTGCGTGGCGAGGTCCGAGGCGCGAATGATCTCCGTGGTGTCCATGTCGACGTAGAGGCAGCCGTTGGTGCCATCGATGCTGACAGGGCCGTCGGACTCGTACTCCCCAATCGACTCGACCTCGTAGACTAGGGTCGAGTCGTTTTCGATATCCACTAGGTACATGTCGATGACCGTGACCTCCAGCGAGCCCTCCAGCGTCTCGGCAGTGGAGCTGACGCCGGACGAAGCGACGAAGTCGGCGACGTCTAGGTACCCATCGTACATCCAGTTGTCGTTGATACGCCATTCGGGCACGTCTACGACGCTCGTCGTCTTGACTGAGGCTTCGGCGACCCGCGCGGAGCCAAGAAAAGACTCGCCTTGGCCGACTTCAATCAACAGGACTGAGGCCAAGGGGAGAAGCAGCAGAGCGACGAGGAATCCGACGAGCCCCTTGGAGCGCATGCAAACCAGCAGGGCGGCCTGTTCAAGAAACTTGGTTTCTAACTAATCCTAAAGCAGATCAGCCAACTCGTCCTTAATCTGCTCGACGGCTTCGAGAATCTCGTCCTTGTGCCTAGCCCCGGTAATGACCATCTTGCCACTGCCGAAGATGAGGCAGACGACTTTGGGATAGTCGAGTCTGTAGATGAGACCGGGGAATTGCTCAGGCTCGTACTCGACCTTGTCGAAAGGCAGATGGAAGGTCAGATTGTTGAGGTTGAGCTTCCTGGGCAGCGCTGCTAGAGGCTCCCCCTTCAGGATACCTCTAATCCTCGAATCCTCGCCTTTCACCTCCTCGTCGGTTGCGGCACGGATCCCACCGCCCTTCGAATCGATTACCTTGGTGTTGATGTCATCCATCCTAGCTACTGCCCCGTAGTCCTCTGGATAGAACAGTGAGTAGGTCGCGACCATGTTCTGGACCTCTATGTCGACGTCCTCCACTTCCCAGGTCTCTATGCCAGCAGCCCTGAGGTCGCCGATCATTCTCTCTATTCCTGTGTGGATGTTGTCCTCGTTCTTTCCACCTGTGCACACCGCTCTGCCAGAGCGGAACATCAGGATGGCGAGCTTTGGCTCGACGACCCTATACACCACACCCGGGAACTGCTCTGGTTCGTACTCGCAATTCAACTGGATTGCTATGTCCGGGAGGTCGAGTTCCTCCGCGACGCGTGTGGAGGCGACTACATTCACCACAGTGAGTCGTTCTTCGTCGGTCAGCACAAGGGGACGACCCGAGTTTTACTTATAAATGATATATAAGAGGGATTTCGAAGCCAGACCTTCAGAATGGTGACCTAGGTCTTGGTCAGACTACTCTGACTCCCTCTGCTCCAAGTTTGGAGGTCAGCGGCTTGCCCCCGGCTACTTCTATTGCCTCCGCCACCCTCTGAGGATCCTCGGCCAGAGCGACCATGCATCCGCCCCCGCCCGCTCCCGTCAGCTTCGCTCCGAGGGCATGTGGGCGTGCTGCCTCTACTAGGCGATCGAGCGATGGGTTGCTGACCTCGAGGCGCTGTAGCCTCTCGTGGCAGGCGTCCATAGCCATTCCTAGGGCCTCTAGATTCCCCGCCGAGAGCGCAGTAAGACCTGCCTTAGTGATTCGTGCAATTGCTTCCATGTCATCTGAAAGCTCAGGTTTCTCAGACATCAGCTTCGCCACATTGGCGACCATCCTCCCAGTGGGTGACCACTCACCAGTGTAACCGAGTACCAGCCATGCTTCACAGATCCCTGGAGGCAGGTCGACGACGTTGATTGACCAATCCCTCTTCCCCTCGGGCGTGACCAGACTGGTGTCGAAGATGTGTCTTGTTCCTTCGACGTGCTCCCCCGACACGACCACGCAACCCCCAAGTGCGCTGGTTGCAGTGTCGGTGGGGCTAGCCCGTCCCTTCTGAGCAGTGGCTTCGGCCGAATGCGCCAGTCTTGCCAGTTTGATATTGTCCAGAGGCTCGTCAGAATTGAGGTGGTTGTGCAATGCTGCACCTACGGCATTCGAGAGGGCTGCTGAGGAGCCCATGCCTGCTGCGGAGAAGAGGTCGCTTTGGACTTCCAAGGCGAGCGGAGGTCCGTCGTAGTTGAAGATGCTCTGGATGATGTGGGTGATGTGAGGATGGCGAGACGGGTCGAAGGGCA
Organism: Candidatus Thalassarchaeaceae archaeon; assembly: GCA_029940695.1. GTDB lineage: Archaea > Thermoplasmatota > Poseidoniia > Poseidoniales > Thalassarchaeaceae > UBA36. The sequence goes on along the minus strand of JAPYUP010000018.1, from coordinate 23,741 downwards.
TCCCCTCGAGTCTCCAATCCGGTGACTCCTCTATGCTGACCCGAACCCCCTGGTCGATGGCCACGGCAACAGCAGGGTGGCCGTAAACGACGGCGTGCTCGCCGAACAGAATGCACTTGCCAGGAGCGAAGGCGCTGGCCATGCCGCGCCGTTCCGCTTTGAGGCCATGAGTGTTGGGTTCAAGTCCAAGCGGCGGTTGATTGAAGGACGTGTTGCCGCTCCAAAGGCGATGTCAGGCATAGCCTGACCCGAGGCTGATGCCGTGGAACACCCCCTTCTACAGACCTACGGCCCCTTAGAGGGCTGGCACATCCTTCTGATTGTAGGGGGTCTCTCAATCGGATTTTTCGTCTACCAAGTCCAGAAGGCCACGCGACTGGTCATGCTGGGAGCTGCAGACGACAGATTCGATTCTTGGATCTGGAGAATCAGAGAGTTCCTAGAGGGCTGGCTCGGACAGAAGAAGGTGCTGAGGGACCGTGTTGTAGGCACTATGCACGTGCTGATGTTCTGGGGCTTCCTGATGCTGGCCTCGGATATGTTCGACCTAACCACTGCCAACGCCTTCTCGGACCACGTCCTCCCGGAGCTGCTGAACGGACCGTGGAACGGGATGGTTGAACTCGGCTACATGATGGCTTTTGTCGGCTGCGTTCCCGCTCTTGTACGTAGGGTAGTTTTCAGCCCAGAGAAGCTGAAGGGAGAGTCGCAGTTGGAGGGAAACATCATCTTATTGCTGATACTATTCATCACGATGACCTCATTCGTCGTCGAGTCAGCTCACGAGCCCTCGGGCTTCTGGGAGCCCGTCGGATACTGGGTCGCTGGCATGAGTCTGGCCGATAGCACGGTCGTCGTCGCCTACTGGGTGCACATTCTCTCGATTTGCATGTTCTTCGTGCTCATACCACTGTCGAAGCACATGCACCTAGTGATGGCGGTCCCAAATGTGTTCTTCCATGACGCAGGGCCAGTTGGAAAGATGCGCCCGCTCGCCGTTGGAGATGACGGCATGGCGGTCCCGCTGGAAGACCTAGACATGGACGCATTCGGAGTCAGCTCATACACGGATTACACTTGGAGGCAACTCATCGACGGGTGGTCGTGCACCTCTTGCGCGCGCTGCCAAGACGTCTGTCCGGCCTATGCCTCGGGTAAGGGGCTCAACCCGATGCAGGTCATCCACGACGTACGCAACTACGCCAACGAGCACGCCCCGATATTGCTGGCAGGCAAGCAGCCCGAGGAGACGATGATGCAGCGCATTACCGACGATGCAGTTTGGGCGTGCACTACATGCAACGCCTGCGTCGACGTCTGTCCACTGTACATCGAGCACGTGCCCAAGCTGACCGATTTGCGGCGCAACGCGGTGATGGAGACGATGGAGTATCCAGATCAACTCAATGTCGCGTTTGACAATTTGGACTCCGCTTCGAACCCATACGGCTTCGGTGCCCACGAGCGCGCCGACTGGGCCGCCGACCTCGACGTCAAGGTGGGTGAGCCCGCCGAGTACATCTACTTCGTAGGGTGCGCCGCGAGCTTCGACGAGCGCAACCAGAAGGTCGCGCGCTCAACCATCTCGTTGCTAAAGAAGGCGGGCCTGGATGTCGGCATCCTAGGCATGCAGGAGGGCTGCTCGGGTGATCCAGCCCGCAGGGCCGGCAACGAGTACCTGTTCCAGATGCTGGCCGAGACCAACATGATGACCTTCCAGGAGCTAGGTGTCAAGCGCATCATCGCCTCCTGCCCGCACTGCTTCCACACATTGGGCAAGGAGTACGCCGACTACGGAGGCGACGAGCTTGAGGTATTCCACCACTCTGAGATCTTGGCCAAACTGCAGGTGGAGGGTAAGCTACCATACTTCAACGAGGTCGTCACGAAGAAGGAACGCAGCATCACCTACCACGACCCTTGCTACCTCGGTCGCATTGGCGGGGTCATCGAAGAACCTCGTAGCGTCATCAGTGGAGTGGACATGGAGACCGAGAATCACGGCCAGGACTCGTTCTGCTGCGGGGCCGGCGGCGCCCAGATGTGGATGGAGGAGGACGCGGACAAGAGGGTCAACGTGATTCGCGCGAAGGAACTCGCCGAGACCGGTTGCGACACCGTAGCTGTGGCTTGCCCGTTCTGCTCGATAATGGTCAAGGACGGTCTGGACGCCGTGGGGGCTGACATGGATGTCAAGGATGTTGCCGAACTGCTCTGGGAGCAGATTCAGAAGCGCGATGCAGAGATTCACGGCGGAACTCCGTCACCCGTGACTGTCAAATAGAAAATGACGCTGGTGATGCCATGAGCAACGAGTTCACTTTCCTCGGAATGACCGTCCCGAGAATAGCGGAGGTCAACGGTGCGGTACTCACGGTCTGGGGAATCTTCGCATACTTCGTTCAAAGCGCCGACCCACCATCCATTACTGCCCTCATTCCAGCATTCATGGGCTTGCCAATGCTCGCTTTAGGGGCTATGTCTGAGAGGGATGGGGAGAACAGTCACCATTACATGCATGGCTCTATGGTTCTAGCACTAGTTATGGCCCTAGGGGGGGCAAGGGTTGTCACTGGGTTTTCTGAGATGTCAACGCTTGCAATAATTTCCCATCTCCTACTTCTTCAGGTTGGGATTTCATTCATGATTGTGGGGATTCGTTCGTTCAGGCACGCTCGGAAGCGTAGGGAAGCGTCCGGTGATTGAGTGCGGCCTGTAATAGGGATTACCACTTCGATTAACACGCGTGACTACGAAACGCCCGGCCAAGCTGTCGTGATGCTGCCTCACAACTACCCCGAGGCAATACGTCGTGCCGGTGGCACGCCGATACTAATCCCAGAAGGCGAGGTTGACGACTCGCTGCTCGACTCACTCGATGGCATCGTCATCTCTGGGGGGCGCGACATCAACCCCAAGCTCTACGGCGAGGAGGCTCACGAGAGGACTGGTGACGTGCGTCTCGAGCAGGACGCCTCGGAACTGGCCCTGCTGCGAGGGGCTCTGGAGCGCGACCTGCCCCTCCTTGCAGTGTGCAGGGGCCACCAGCTTTACTGCGTGGAAAACGGCGGCAGACTGCACCAGCACCTGCCTGAGACTCCGGGATTCGAGCAGCATGGTGCCACTGGGGGCGAGTGGTCCGAACACGAGGTCCACATAGAGGAGGGCTCCAAACTCGCATCCATCGTCGGCACTAGGATTCTCGGAAACTCCGGGCATCACCAAGGCGTTGCCGATGCCGGCGATTTGCAGGTGGTTGGGAGGACTGAGGACGGCTTGATTGAGGCCGTCGAAGATCCGGACAAGAAGTTCTGCATCTCAGTTCAATGGCATCCGGAGATGATTGGGCAGCACGAGATCTTCGACGCGCTTATCGAGGCTGCGCGAAGTTAAAATTCCAATCGCACCTGACGCAGGCGTGGCTAACGACGGTACTAGGCCCATCATCGGGGTGACTTGCTGCGTGCGAGAGGCCAGTTTCGCCAATTGGTCGATGAATTCGGCCATACTGCCCTCGACCTACACCACAGCGATAACACGTGCTGGCGGCACACCGGTCATCATCCCTCCTAGCGAGAATCCGGGCCCTCTTCTAGACAGCATCGACGGCCTCGTCATCGCTGGGGGTCCTGATCTTGATCCAGCGACCCATGGTCAAAATCCAGACCCGAACACTGGCGAATTCTACCCAGAGCAGGACGCCTCTGAGATTAACCTGCTCGAAGGTGCGCTGGAACGCGACAAGCCGATGCTGTGTGTTTGTCGTGGAATGCAACTGCTGGCTGTCCTCCATGGCGGCAGGCTCCATCAGCACCTCGATTCGATTTCGGAGCACGAGGGGCATGGTGGCTACGACGGCGTGGTGACCGAGCACGGAGTGATAGCGAAGGAAGGGTCGAGAATCGCCACTTTGATGGGCATGCAAATCACAGTGAACTCGACCCATCACCAGGGCGTCGCTGACGCAGGCTCCCTAACTGTCACAGCGCTTGCGGAGCACGATGGTCTGATTGAAGGCGTGGAGAGAAACGCCCTGCGATTCTGCCTCGGCGTTCAGTGGCACCCTGAGCGAATCGGGCATGACATTCTGTACTCTGAGCTCGTCCAAGCAGCGCGGGGTTGAAGGCGCGTCGGCTGCGTCGGCGATGACAAGATGTCTGTCAAGGCCTACGACACACGCTCCCGTGAGAAGCGAGAGTTGGAGACTCTGGTCGAGGGTGAGGTAGGGATATACACGTGTGGCATTACTCCTTACTCCCCAAGTCACATCGGCCATGCCCGTCAGGCGATAGCTTTCGACATAATCGTGCGATGGTTACGCAAGCGCGGCTACAGCGTGAACTACGTCACCAACTTCACCGACATCGATGACAAGATTATCGACGTAGCAGACAAGGAGGGAGTTGACTTCCTCGAAGTCGCCAACCGCAACATCGACGAATACTTCGAAGTGATGGATGCGATGAACGTCCAACGTGCCGACGCCTACCCGCGTGTCACCGAGACCATCCCGGAGATCATCGACATGGTCGCCATCCTGATTGACAAGGGGCATGCGTACGTCGGTGACGATGGGGTCTACTTCGAGATCAACACCGCCCCGGAGAAGTACGGGCAGCTGACCGGTCAGACCATTGAAATGGTCAGGGCCGGGGCCGGTGGGCGCGTGGCTGAAACTGGATCCGGCAAGCGGGACCACCGAGATTTTGCCCTGTGGAAGCTGGCTAAACTAGGAGAACCCTCCTGGGACAGCCCATGGGGGGCAGGGAGGCCCGGCTGGCACATCGAGTGCTCGGCTATGTCGCTCAGCCACCTAGGGGAGGTCTTCGACATACACGGCGGTGGCACGGACCTGATGTTCCCGCATCACGAGGCCGAGATTTTCCAGTCTGAATGTTGCCTAGGGCGTGAGCCGGTGGTCCAGTACTGGATGCACAACGGGATGATTAACGTCGACGGCGAGAAGATGAGCAAGTCGCTGGGCAACTTCTGGACGATAAGGGACGCATTGGGGAAAGTCGACCCCCTTGAGCTGCGATACGCCTTGATCAACGCCCCATACCGCCAGCCGGTCGAGTTCAATTCCGTCATGCTGGAAGATGCATGCAGTCACCAGCAGAAGCTTGTCGCCGCCTTCAGCGAAGGCCTGTCTCGCTTCGGCAGCAGCGACTGGTCCGGCTCCGGGGAACTGTCTGCCGCCACGGATAGGCTGTCTGCCGGAATGGACGACGACTTCAACACTCGAATCGCAATCGTGGAGGTTCAGTCAGTAGTCAGGAGTTTGCGTGGCCTACTCGACTCGAACGAGTTAGAGGCGGGCGTATCAGCGATAGTCGGATGGCTGTCGGAGTTCGCGGGTGAGGTTCTGGGACTGCTGCCTGATGAGGGGACCATTGCTGCTACCGTGAAGGATGAGGAGAGCGCTCGTTCGGAAGTCGCCGAGCGAGTGGAAGCATTGCTTTCCCAACGTGAGGCCGCTAGGGAGTCGAAGGACTGGGAACTTGCCGATGCGATTCGCGATGATCTTGCAGCGATGGGGGTAACCGTCGAGGATGGGGTGGGGGGGCCGACTTGGCGCCTTGGGACTTGAACGTCACCACACTGTGCCTCCCAGCCCGAATCTGTGAAAGTGCGATATAGGCCCTTTGTGACGGGTATGCAATGCCTTCTGCGAGAGTGACCCGGCCACTGGCCGCGATTGCGATGACGGTGGTAATGACCCTTGCAGGATGCTTAGGCGGGGTAGGAACAGGTGATGATGCCATCCCGTGGGATGTCGATTACTACTACATCGACCCCCCCTACACCTACGAGGATGCGCGGAACTTCACCGTTGCAGGCCCATTGAACAATGAAACCTGGGGAAACTCTTCGTGGACTGTTTATGGGAACACGCATGGGGGCAACTGCTGCGAACACTATCTGGCTGCAACCAAGGAGGGCTGGATCCTCAACTTTGGAGGCGAGTACCCCACTTGGAGCACTGATCGTGGCCATACTTGGCAGGAGTACGTTCCCGGAGTGACCCCGACGTGGCCAGAGTGCCGCAACGTGAAGATGACTCTGCCGGGAACCGAGGGCTTGGGCGAGGGCAGCATAGTCCAGACGACTACCGGAGACATCATCGCCATGGGTTGGTTTCCCTATCCCTCCGTCACTGGTGCTGACCAGTTCTACGCCTTCCTCTACGATCAAGACGATGCGGAGTGGAAGTGGTGCTACGCGCGCCCGCCGGAGGCCTTCTACGACCGTTCGTGGCAGGTCGAGGTGGTCGGACCGGTCAATACGATCTACGGCAGTGGCGAATATGCGAGCCTAGTAATCAGCAACTTCTGGCACCAAGTAGCCAACCGGGGTGGGCAGATTTCCGTGGATGGGCTGAACTACTACAACTTCGACTTCCCGGACAGGGACGAAGAGCTCGCTGAGATTGAGATCGACCTAGATTTCGAACAGCTTGGCATGGAGTGGGACTTCACAAAGCCTCACAAGGAGATGCGAGCCTTCCCGGTACCCAGCGGCGGCCTGTACTTCCCGAGCTACTTCGACGACGGTAGCGACGCATACCTAGACACCTCTCTGAACTGGTGGACCGCGACCACGGCAAACGGCTCGTCCCTGCCCTCCGAGTACTGTGCCCTCGACTCATCGACTGCCCTACACTGCGTTATCGCAGGGGAGACCGTCATCCAGCACATGCTGTCCTGGGACGGAGGCGAGACATGGCAGAACCATACCTACAACCTCTCTGGGGTGGCCTCCGAGCTAGAAGAGTGGGAGTTCCACAGCAACGGAATCCACGACCTGTTCGTCCTAAACGTCCGATACCAGAGCGCTGAGGGGCCTGACGTAGACGTTGCGTTCCACGTCAGGGAGTTCTCCCAAAACCTCGAGCCTGATGTGCTGACCTACTTGGGACTGGGTGATCTTGACTCCACCTCAGGCGCCGGAAACGAAATCAGATTTGACTTCGCCAGCATGGGAATTATGCCAGATGGCGGAGCCTTCATCGCTTACCACGACTCGACGGACCCGGACCCGCTTTTCGGTGTGGAGCTGCTTATTCCAAAGTCCTACGAGGCAGTAGCTCAGTTGTATATGGTGGGCCACTCTCATTGAGGGATGACGAATGAGGCTGACCCTTAGGAATCTCTACCAGTTCACCAGGGATTTGGGGCACGTGCTGTTGTATGGCAACCTAGACTCGTCAGACTTCTTCGTCCTCGACGACAAGGAGGTTGTTTTCGCAAGCGTGGCCAAGTCAGCTTGTTCCTCGATCAAGACATCGATGGCCGGGGAATTCCCTCGGGATCGCTCCATCCATTACCACACCCAGGAGTTTTCGCACAAGGGGATTCCTAGGAATAAACGCACCTACTTCTCTTTCTCATACGTCAGGAATCCCTATGAGAGGCTAGTATCTAGCTACCAAAACAAGTTCAACAAGGAAGATGAGTCACTATTCCTTTACTCTAACTACTTGTTCGGATACCTTCGAAATGATGATTCATTCGAGGTCTTTGTCAGGAAGGTCACCCGGCTTCCAAACTTCTTGTGCGACAGGCACTTCAAGACGCAGCACAGCATCATATTCTCTCGTGGAGCAAAGATGGATCATGTGGGCAAGATCGAGGACCTCCCCAGCGATTATGAGGAGATACGCCAGCGCTACGGGTTCCATGAACTTAAGATACTCAACAAGTCACGAGGGATGGGGACTAATGAGCCGCTGACTAATGAGGTCAAGGAACTCATCTACAAGAGCTTCAAGAAGGACTTCGACACCTTCGGCTACGAGAGATAGAACGTCACATTCGTTCGGTCGATTTCGAAGGTTTCCGTGTCAGTTGGGGACTTGCCCTCATTGAGCGAAGCTCTTCCTGCTCGCGTCTCTGACTTCACGTGCTCCCAATCGTCGCCGGCGAGTTCCATCCCGTCTATCCAGACCGAGAGTTGTATGGTCGCTTCAACTTCTAGGTCGAGCTGCTTGCGCTTGGCCTGTACGCGCCGGATGAGGTCCCGGGCGAGCCCCTTGGAGAGCAGGTCGGAATCGAGAACCATGTCAAGCACGAGCGAGACATCACCGGCATCGTGCGAGAGAGTGTGAGCCGCAAATCCATCCTTCTCGACGCGTCGCACCTCGATGTCATCCAATGTGATTTCGTACCCGGCTAAAGCGGCGATTCCGGCCTCTATCTCGAGCAACAAAGGCTCTGGGTCAGCGAGGTCTAGTTGCGCCAGCACGGCAGGTAGGTCAGCGCGGCACTTGGCACCGAGGGCCTTGCGATTGGGGGCTAGCACAACCTTTTGGAAGGAGTCTAGGTCATCCTCTGTGGTCAGCGTTTCGACGTTGAGCTCATCGGCGAGGATATCGTGGAACTCCGAGAGATTGGGGGCCCCAACAATCCATCCTGAGCGGCAGGGAAGCCGTTGTCTGCGGTCCGCCTTGACTCGGATGCGGCGGCCGGCCTCGGCCAGCGAGCGGACCAAGGACATCTCCTGCTCGAGCGCGTGGTCACGTGGTGGCAGGTTGCGCTCGACCAGCGACGAGCCGACAGGCCAGTCGGCGAGGTGAACCGAGGAACCGACTAGTCCGCGATGGATGACATCCGGTATGAATGGGGCAACAGGCGCCATCAGGCGGCACACGATTAGCAGCACCTCGTGCAGCGTATGCTGGCATGCTCTCTTGTCGGTGCTGTCTGCCTCGTCCCACAGGCGTCTGCGCGAGCGCCGGACGTACCAGTTGGAGAGGTCGTTGACGACGAAGCCCTCGAGCCCGCGCCCGGCCTTGTGGAAGTTCCAAGACTCGAAGTTCTCGTGGTAAGCGTCGGCTATTTCGCTCGCCTTCGACAACACCCATCGGTCGAGCGGGCTGCGCTCCGAGATGGCGACGTAGCCAGACTCGTCATCGGCATCGAAGCTATCCAGTACAGCGTAGTCGGCATGGAAGCGGTAGACGTTCCACAATGTGAGGAACATCTTGGCGTAGGACTCTCGAACCCCATTGGGGTCGAAGTTGGTGGGGGACCACGGCCCGCTCTGCGTGGTCATGTACCAGCGGATGGAATCGGCACCCTCTTTGTTGAAGTGATCCCATGGATCAACGGCGTTGCCCTTCGACTTGCTCATCTTCTTGCCTTCCTTGTCCAAGATATGGCCTAGCGAGAGACAGCGGCGGTAGCAGGTACTGTCAAACAGCGCTGTCGAGAGAGCGAGAAGAGAGTAGAACCAGCCTCGCGTCTGGTCGACGGCTTCGCAGATGTAGTCGACCGGGAACGAGCCATCGAACCTGTCCTCGTTCTCGAACGGGTAGTGCCACTGGGCGAAGAAGGCGCAGCCGGAGTCAAACCAGCAGTCCATGACGTAGGGCTCACGCACCATCTCGCCCGAGCAGCCACTCGAGGGACAGTGCAGCCTGACGTCGTCGACGTAAGGCCGGTGCAACTCAGGAGGTACGGGCGAGCCATCGGTCTTCATCGAGCTCATCTCTTCGATGCTGCCGATGCAGTGCTCGTGACCGCAGTCTGGGCAAATCCATACAGGGATAGGGGTGCCCCAGTAGCGCTCGCGGCTAATCGCCCAGTCTTTGATGTTCGAGAGCCACTCCCCCATGCGCTTGGTACCAGTCCACTCGGGGGCCCATTCGACCTCGGAGTTGTACTGCATTATCTCATCGCGCACAGCGGTCATGCGGACAAACCAGCTGTCCATCGCGTAGTACAGCAGTGGGTGGCCGGTGCGCCAGCAGTGCGGATAGTCGTGAGTGTAGGTGTGCTCGCGGTACAGCAGGCCCTCATCAGCAAGGTGGTCGATAATGTCGGAGTCACAGTCCTTGACGTAGCGACCGTCGAGTAAGTGATGGGTCCCAGCGACGAAGGCGCCGTCTATGCCGACGGTGTGCTGAGCCGGGAAGCCAACCTTCATTCCGAGGTTGTAGTCCTCCTCGCCGTACATCACAGCGGTATGGACCACGCCGGTCCCGTCAGTGGTGGTCACGAAGTCCGCTGCGACAATCGTCCAGGCGTTCTCGGAGTCGCCTCGCTCAACCGCATCGGGGAACAGGGGGCGATAGGCCTTGCCGATGAGTTGCGAGCCAGGAAACTCGTCGATGACCTCGATCTGGTGGCGCAGAACGTCTGTGAGCAGGTCCTTGGCGAGAATCAACTCCTCTCTGACCTCAGCACCACCACGCCCTTCCCAAGAGTCGGAAGGCGGCTCGGCGATGCGAATCCGGCAGTAGGTAACATCGGGGCCGACGGCGAGACCCACGTTGCCCGGCAGAGTCCATGGTGTGGTCGTCCAAGCGAGAACTGAAGCATCATCGTCGATGAGTTTGAACTTGATGTAGACAGCTGGTTCTGCAACCTCCTTGTAGCCCAGCGCGACCTCGTGGCTAGAGTAACTCGTTCCAGTCTGAGGGCAGTAGGGCAGGACCTTGTGACCGCGGAACAGCAGTCCCTTGTCGAACATCCGTTTGAGTGACCACCATGTGGATTCGATGTACTCGTCGTGGAGGGTGACGTAGGGGTCGTCCATGTCAATCCAGAAGCCCATGCGCTCGGTCATCTCGCGCCACGCCTCCTCGTAGGCCCAGACGCTTTCCTTGCACCTCTCGTTGAAGGCCTCCATGCCGTAGGCCTCGATCTCCTCATTGGACATCAGGTCGAGCTGCTTCTGCACCTCTATCTCTACAGGAAGACCGTGTGTGTCCCATCCTCCCTTTCGCTCAACGACGTGCCCCTCCATTGTCTTCCACCGACAAACCATGTCTTTGAACAGTCTCGAGATGACGTGGTGGATGCCTGGTCGGCCGTTTGCCGTGGGCGGCCCCTCTAGGAAGGTGAAGGGACTGGCGTGGTCTCGGCGCGACTCGATGGTCGCCTCAAAGGTCCCCTCTTCGTTCCAGGTCTCCATCAAGGCATTCTCTAGGGCGACAGGGTCGAGGTCGCCAGGTGAATTGGGTACGCCCATCGAGCCGACGACCAACGGCGCTGTATTGAATATGCCTCGGTCGCCCATAGGGCGAATTTCTCGTTTAGCAGGTTTCAATAGTGACCGTCTAAACGGTCAGAGCGTGTCCGAGACAGCAGCCATCTCTGTCAGCGGGATGACCTGTACGGGATGTTCGGGGAGGGTGAAAGGAGCGCTGGAATCGCTTGAAGGAGTTCTGGGCGCTGAAGTCTCCCACGAGACGGGGCAAGCGATAGTGACCCACGATGGAGTGAGCAGGCTGTCTCTCGTAGATGCCATCACGGGAGTTGGCTACTCTGCGGATGGCGGGACCATAGACATGGAATTCAACTGGGGAGATAGTTCGGTGTGGCGACAGTCGGCTAACAACACGAAGTGGTGCCTTATCGGGTGTTCCATCGGCGAGTTCGCGACGCTGGGCTACTATCAGTGGGCGCAGTGGCCACTGGAAGTTGCGGTCGGCACGACTCTTTTCTGGTTCCTAGTGGTGCTGCCGCTCATCAACGGACTCGCGACCTCGGTCACGCTTGAAACAGTGCTGCTGATGCGGGGGCAGATGGATTTCTCCAACGCGCTTTCGACTGCATTCGGTATGAGCTTCATCTCGATGCTGGCAATGGAAATCGCGATGGAGCTGACCGACTGGTTCCTGACCGGCGGCATCGGCATGACTTGGTGGGTCATCCCTCCGATGCTCGTCGTCGGTTTCCTAACGCCGTGGCCCTACAACTACTGGCGGCTGAAGAAGTTCGGTGCGGCGTGCCACTGAGCGACACCCGGCAACCTTGAATGCCCCCGTTCCCCCCTAAGGATTGATGGGCGAGATTGTCGCGCTCCTGCAACTGAATCCTATCGTCGGTGACATCGATGCCAACGTCGCTGAGATTGAACGGGCAATCGCCTTGGCCGCTGCAAATGGTGCTGTAATTGCTTGGACCAGCGAACTCGCTGTGTGTGGCTACCCTCCGCGCGATCTCTTGCTCGAAGAAGGGTTCGTGGTGCGGTGCCAAGATGCAGCAAGCACCGTTCAATCCCCCATTCTAACGCTAGTAGGCACGCCGATTGATTCGGGGACCGAACGAACCAAGCCGGCCAATGGCGCGGTACGTGTCGGCCCTGATGGTTCAAGCGAGGTGGTCTGTCGCAAACAGCTACTACCTACCTATGACGTGTTCGACGAGGCCCGGTACTTCGAGCCAAACCTCGACGTGGGGTTATCCAGCGCCGCCGGGATGTATCTCGGAGTCACCATCTGCGAGGACGCATGGCAGCACGTGGGCGACGTGCCCACGGACTACCGCACCGATCCGATAGAGCAATTGGCGGAGAGGCAGCACAATGACGGTGCACTGGGATTAACCGTCAACCTCTCTGCGAGCCCCTACCACCTTTCCAAGGGAGGTGAACGCGCCGCGCTGGTACGGGCCGCTGCAGCCACCCTTGGCCATCCCTTCGCACTGTGCAACCAAGTCGGTGGCAATGACGACCTCCTGTTCGACGGCCGCTCTCTAGTTGCGTGGCCCGATGGCACTGTCGTGCAGGCTCCCGGGTGGTGCATTGGGGTGCTACTAGTAGACCTCGATGATCCGACTGCATCCAGTTGGCTGGCGTCGCCTGAAGGCGAGTGCGGGCCGGATTGCAGGTGCTTTGTCGAGATGGTTGCACCAGGCAGCGAGCCGGCGGTACCTGACAGCGGAGCTGACCTATTGTGCGCAGTCACCACGGGACTAGGTGACTACTGCCGCAAGTCAGGCATCAACAGTCTCGTGCTGGGCCTGTCTGGAGGCATCGACTCGGCAGTCTGCGCTGCTATTGCAGCCCGCGCGGTAGGGCCCTCCAACGTGCTCGGACTCTCTATGCCCAGCCGCCACTCTAGCCAGCATTCCATCGAAGATGCGACCGCGACTGCGCAAGCCTTGGGAATCGAACTGCTGTCCATGCCGATCAACGAGCTCCACAAGGAGGCGGAAGAGACGCTGGCAGTTGAACTCGAAGACGGAAATCCAGTCGCCGCAGAGAACCTCCAGGCGAGGATACGTGGCATGCTGGTGATGGGGGCGGCGAACGCTAGAGGGTCGATGGCCGTGGCCACTGGCAACAAGTCGGAGCTTGCTGTGGGATACTGCACTCTGTATGGTGATATGAACGGAGGGTACGCGCCACTGGGCGACCTCTACAAGACTCAGGTTTACGAGTTGGCGAAGGCCATCAATGAAGAAGCTGAGTCCTCGGGAAACGTCCCTCCAATCACTGAATCAACGCTTACTAAGGCCCCCTCAGCGGAGCTCTCACCGGACCAAGTTGACCAAGACACCCTCCCCCCATACGACATCCTCGATTCCATTCTTAGGTCACTCATAGAGGACGGTGCAACACCTGAAAGAATTGTTTCTGAAGGCCATAATCCGTCTACGGTAACCTGGGTGGACGAACGCTTAGAAGCCAGCGAGCACAAGCGCTGGCAGATGCCCCCAGCGCCCCGCGTGAGCGAGAGAGCGTTTGGGCAGGGCTGGCGCCAGCCACTGGCATCAAGAGGTAGGTGATTCATGAAGGACGAGGGGCCGCCTGAGTACTTCAGAAGGAAACGGGAGCCTTACAGTGGTATGATGCTGCAATCACTATACTGGATCCTTAGAGGTGTGATCTTGGTGGTGGTGGTATTGGGCCTCCTAGTCATGTTCGACCCCTTGCTATGAAGCGCCCTATTGCTTCTTTTGGCCCTCGACCTTATTCTTGTATGCCTTGTCAGAGTCCTCTTCGGTCCATCCGTCCAAGAAGAGTCCTCCACCTTTGTGTACTCCACCTCTGACATTTCCCTTCTTGGGTTTCCTCTTTGTGGTGCGAGCCGAAAGATGGCGACTGAAGGATTTGGGGAGCCCATCTGCACCTCGTTCGGACTGAGAGAGAGAGTATGCCCTCCATTCGGCTTTGGGCCCTAACCTACCCTTCGCTAAGGCAGTCCCCTCCTCTTCTGTCATAACCAAACCAAGAACAGCGCCTAAGGCCAAAATCAATAGCGAGCAGCACATGGAAGCATAACCAGTTCTGAGCCCCCCTATGACCAACTCAATCAGACTTGAAAGGAATGGCTCAGGCACCTCTTCGTGCTCCTCGACAAGATTGATGTAGATGTTTGACTCGAAACTGTAGTTCCCTCTGCTGCACTTCGATAACGAATCATTGACGGTGTGATGGCAGATCTGTCCTGCGTAGACAAACGACCGATCGACTAGTTCGGTCCTCTCGAATCCTGCCTCGCACAGCGGTTGGAATGTATTGTTCTCGTGGTTGATGTCGGCTGGCTTCTCTGTGCCCTCGGCCCATACAAAAACTTCGAGTTGCTTGCATGGGTCCCACACCCCATCCTCGTCAAGGTCAACGTAATCACCGAAGAGGAAGACCGCCCAACCGAGGTTTGCGGAGTCTTCTGAGTCATTAAAGAACAAGGTCCCATTGAATCCATGAAATGCCAATGTGGTCGCGGAATCATCCGAATAACTGGACTCTCCGATAGGTAACTCGGCACCTGTAACAATCAGTACAGAGCTGAGTAACAAAACGGTCACTCCGGTTGCCAGAGTCAGGTTAACTACTAGATGCATGGCGATTCCTTGTCAGCCGCATCGGGTCAACGCTCAAGGGCATTACGTTGGAAAGATGGTTTTCTGCCCCCTTACTAGAAGGCGATTGTATAAGCCGCGGCCATCATCGACAGAATCCACAACTTTGCCATTCGCTTGCGTCTTCGTGGGGAGTTGCGTGAGAGCGTGACCCTGAATAGGGTCAGAATCGAAATCATGCCGAAACCTAAGGTCACTGCAAGGGCGTCTGACCCTCTGTCCCAATGGAACTCCTCAAAGATTGTCGAGTTGCCTTCTTCATCAAGCACGCCTCCCTCACCAACACCGTCCTCGACGGCGTTCACTCCAAGGAAGAGCAGGGTCAAGGCGACTATGCTCGTGAGCTGTCCAATCAGCAGGAAGGACGATGCAGAATCGCCTCGCCCCCCGCGCCACTTCCTAATTGTGCGTCGTTTGGATTGGCCGTCCCCCTTCTCTCGATAGGAGGCGTCGTCGCGGTTTGACCAGCGTGACCTAGGGGAGATTGCCATGGGAGGAAATTGAGACTGGGCTTTATTGGGTTGCCCCTGGCTTCGACGGTTGATCTCACTCTTCGGGCGATCTTTCCTCGATTCGCCTCAGGATGTCCCTGATCTCGACGAGGACAGACTCTGTAGGCGATGGTTGGGTTTGCATAGAGGTCGCCCCGATGCCCTGGTGTGCGACCCCATCCCGTTGCTTGAGGACGAGGTCGCGGAATCCAAGGGCATCAATGACGCCCGTCAGAGAGGCGCTTCCGCCACCACCGCTGCCCCCCGCGGTCTCGATTGTGAGGTGGCAGAGACCCAGAGCGCTGAGAATCGGCCCCTCGATCACGGCCATGTCAGTAATCTTGTCAAGGGGGACATTCTGCTGCTTCCTGAACAGCCAGCCCTTGCGAACGTTCAGGGAGCGGTCTGTCAAATCCATCCCCAGGTTCTGGTACTGCTTCTGGTGCACGAAGTACCCGATGAAGATCCACACGGGGATAAATAACACCCCGACGACCGTGACGAGCATTGTGAAAGTGGACATCAACCACCAGTAGATGATTAGCCTTTTGTCGAACTGCGCGGACGCGAGCATTCGGGGATTAGTCACACTGTGAATCATATTAATTTAGTACTTGAGGTTATCCAAATCGGGAGAACGTACACAAGCCTAGGTGCCCACGGACAATCATGGATTACGTAGAGATATTGCAGACGGTTTCCCTGAGCCTTTGCAGCCTCGCTGTGATTCTCTGGATGTCCATAGGTACGCTCTCTCGTACGACCGAGCGCGAGGTGCTGGCTCAGCGTGTAATCGCTGCAATGTGTGTCCTGTCTGCTGCGTTGCTGTTCGCACTGCACCATGCAGGGGGGGAGCTTTGGGGCTCGAGGAACGTAGCAAGGCCGTTCGCTGTGGTCGCAATAATAGTCGCGCTTGCCTCGATGATGAACATCAAGGGCAAGGACGTCCAAGGCGAGACTAACCCGCATGCGATAATGAAGAGACGTCGCGAGGAGGAGTGAGGCTATTCGGAGCTCAGCTTGTCGTCGATGAAGGAGCGCATGTACGCGGGAAGCTCGCCGTTGACGAAGACGACGTCGTCCACCTCATCCAGCTTCATCAGGGAATAGTAGATTTGCATCGCTGTCATTGGGGTAGCGCTGCAGCCCGTGCAGCCGCCCTCGAGGGAAATCATGATCACCCCATCGGTGGTGTCTACTACGTTGACCACCCCGTCATGAGCGTCCAATACCGCTTGGACCGGACCCACTGAGTCTAGGATGAGTTGCTTGTCCACCATCGAGGTCACCTTCGAGGCGTGGTTGAGCGGGGGGCTTTCAAACACTTGCCCCCTCGGAGTGGCATGGGAGCCGGAACCAGAGTTCTTCTCATCGATCTACTGGTAGAGCGTTCTGAGTTCGGTCACGGGGGAAATCAGGAGATAGTCTGTCCCTTGGCTAACTCGGGAAGTGTGGAGGTACTGCTGGTGACTCCGCAAGTGCAGTCGGAGGAAGCGGGGCGGCGTGCCCAAGAGAATGGTGAGGTCGCCATCACGGAGGACGATGTCCCCCACTGGGACGACGACTTCGGCTTCTGGGCCGAGTGCGATCTCGAAATGTGCGGCAACCCGGTAGTGTTCAGGCGAATCGCCATGCCTATGCACGGTGACGATACTCTGACTGCAGATTGGCTAGGCAGAATCGCCCCGGATGCAGTCATCTGCACCGGATCCCGTCACAACGTCTCGATCTGGGAGGACTGGATGGTAAGCAGTGCCTCGCTGTTGCGGTCCTCCGCCTCGATGGGAGTTCCCACCCTAGGCATCTGCTTCGGCCACCAGCTCCTTTGCAAGGCACTTGGGGCAACCGTGGAGCGTGCCGACACTCTATCCAATGGGGTCTGGGACCTCTCACTGACCAACGATGGGGAATCTGACGAACTGTTCTCCTCGAGACGATCTGGCGAGGGGGACTCGCCGGTCGCCCTCTTCACGCACAGAGATCACGTGATATCAGTACCAGATTGCTGCACTCTGCTCGGTAGCACCGATCACAATAGAATCGCTGCCGTCCGTGTCACTGACGATGATGGCATCCCGTTGCCGACTTGGGGCGTCCAGTTCCACCCCGAGGCGGCCAAGGCCCGGGTTGAGCGAGCCTTCGATTGGGGGCACATCACCAGTGAGGAACTCGAGGCGTTCCAGCGAGAACATGATGGGGCCGGGATTCTCGAGTCTTTTGCGGCTGTCGTCACTGGTCGCTGAGCGTATTCCCAGATACTACTGAATACGGTGGATTTGGATTAAATACAGAACTAGGGTCGCCGAGGCGACGCAGGTGAGGACATGATTGAAAATATACCGGAAATCGCAGCCGGAACCGCAGCCGTTGGGCTCGCTATCGCAGTGCTGCTCTACACCCAGATTGAGAAAATTAAAATTGAGAACGATACGGTCGCAGACATCACTAAGCAGATCAGGGATGGCGCCATGGCCTTTCTGTTCGCCGAGTACCGATACTTGGCGATCTTCATCGCAATTGTAGCTGGATTGCTCTTTGTGAACCCCGATACAGGTAATCAGACCGTGCTCGCCTTCCTGGCTGGCGCTGCGGCCTCTGTGGCTGCCGGCTTCAGCGGGATGCGAGCAGCCACCAGTGCCAACGGACGCACCGCCATGGCTGCCGCATCGGGCGGCCAGCCAGCCGCCCTCGAGGTCTCCTACAACGGAGGCGCCGTGATGGGGCTCTCGGTCGGTGGCCTCGGGCTGCTTGGCATCTCGTTGATGGCCATGTGGCTTGGAACCGGTCCAGAGGTGCAGAATATCGCCGGCTTCGGCATGGGCGCATCCTCGATAGCGCTGTTCGCCCGCGTGGGCGGTGGCATCTACACCAAGGCCGCTGACGTCGGCGCTGACCTCGTCGGCAAGATTGAGGCGGGAATCCCTGAGGACGACCCGCGCAACCCCGGCGTCATCGCCGATAACGTGGGTGACAACGTTGGGGACGTTGCTGGAATGGGTGCCGACATCTTCGAGTCCTTCGTAGGCTCGATCATCGCTGCCATGGTGATCGCCGAGGCCTCGGGAATGCACTCCGATTACATCACCCTCCCAATCTTCCTCGGGCTCGTGGGATACGTTGCTTCAATCGTCGGCGTATTCAGTATGAAGGTGTTTAAGGGAGGAGATGCTGCTGCAGCACTGCGAAACACGACTTTTATCGGCGCAGCTCTCTTTTGGGTCGCCGGCTGGTTCGGCATAGGCTACCTAGGGCTTGAGACCGGCACAGACCCGATGCAGGCAGTGATTGCCGGCTCGGTCATCGGGATCCTCATCGGTCTTGTGACTGAATTCTACACCGGGATAGAGCCCGTCTTCGGAATTCCCGTGAAGGCCATTCCCTACATCGGAAAGATGTCCAAAACTGGTCCTGCCACCAACGCCATCGCAGGCCTCTCGGTTGGCATGATGTCCACTTTCATACCGATACTCCTCATCGCGAGTGGTATCTTCGTTGCCAACGAGGTGATGGGAGGCGGCGACTTGGGGCTCTACGGCATCGCGATGGCCGCGATGGGTATGCTTGCCACGGTCGGCGTCACGATGACAGTAGACGCATACGGTCCGGTGGCCGACAACGCGGGCGGCATCTCCGAGATGAGCAAGCTAGGCTCTGATGTCAGAGATATTACGGACAGTCTCGACAGCATCGGCAACACTACTGCGGCGATCGGCAAGGGCTTCGCGATAGGCAGCGCGGCTCTCACCGCGCTCGCGCTCTTCGCCGCCTTCGGTACCGCAGCTCAACTCGAGGCAGCGGACCTATCACTCACCGATCCAATGGTCGTCATAGGGCTGCTCATCGGCGGTTCGCTCCCGTTCGTGGTCGCTGCTATGACCATGACCTCAGTGGGTAAAGCAGCCGGCGAAATGGTGATTGAGATCCGTCGGCAGTTCCGGGAGATTGAGGGTTTGCTGGAAGGCAAGGAAGGTGTCAAGCCCGATTCCAAGACCTGCATAGACATCTCTACCCAGGCTGCCCTGCGTGAAATGATAATGCCCGGATTGACTGCAGTCTCGGCCCCCGTGGTCGTCGGCTACGTGCTCGGACCGGCCGCCCTCGGCGGCCTGCTAGCGGGCGCACTGGTGACCGGTGTGCTGATGGCCCTCTTCATGGCCAACGCTGGCGGTGCGTGGGACAACGCGAAGAAGGCCATCGAGCAAGGGCACATCGAGGGCGCTGTGAAGGGGGACTCGTCTCACGACGCCGCTGTAATTGGCGACACTATCGGGGACCCGTTCAAAGACACCAGCGGGCCATCTCTAAACATCCTAATCAAGCTGATGTCAATCGTCTCGGTCGTCATCGCGCCTGGACTTATCTGAGCGCTCCTGGCAGCGTCAGCCTCTTGGCCAGTGCTGAGTACGGAGTATCATGCGCTCGGCCTCGACGTTTGCTCTCGCAACGCTCTTGCTGGCGGCGGGCATGACTGGCTGTACAGGCTCGGATGGCGACATCGATTCCGATTCCATTGACGTCCCTGTCTGGCAGGTCGGGGACTGGTGGCTCTACACATTCTCCACCCCGGACTACAGTGACGACACAGCTAGGCTCGTCGTAGCGAGCGACGAGGAGGAGGATGGCGCGGCTTACATGCTGGCAATTTCGAGCCTGACGGAAGCCAGGCGGCACGCCGTTCTCAACCACAACCCGTTCCTCGGCAGGGTCACGCACTCGGACCTGAGCGCGTTCGAGAACGGTGTAGCCCAGCCAGTGCTGTCATTCCCGATCGAGAAAGACGGGACTTGGGACTTCACACTGTTCTCCACTGAGTGGACGGCGTCAGTGATAGGGGTCACAGGCAGCACGGCCATCATCGCCGGCACGGCGTCCGATGGTTCGCGAATCGACTACGTGTACGACAGCGGAGTCGGTTTCTTCTATTCCTTCATCTGGACGGATGCCTCGGGAACTGAGCAACTCAGAATGATGGTGGTCGATCAGGGATCGGGGCACACAGGGGATGTCTACTTCATCAGGGGAGGAGACCTGTTCAGTGATACCTGGGGGGACACTGGGGCGGACGTCGAGGTTCGCGACACATTCCTTGTGAGTGACCACCCGAGTGACGGGGATTGGGACGAGATGATCTACTTCATAGACGCAGAGTGTGGTAGTGGCTCCTCCACCATCTCCCTCACCCTCAGGGACCACCTATCCGTATCCGCTCTGGAGCGCATATGGGGGCCTGGTGCGAGCGAGCTGGGGACTATGGGAACGATTCCATATCCGTCGGGAGAGTATACTCTAACGGTGACCTTCACAGGCTCAACCTATCTGCGAGTCAGGATAGCTGGCGGGATTACAGAGTCCTGGAGCCTCTAGAGGTACTCGAGCAGGTTGTCCGAGCCACCGACGAACACCGGATCCTCATCTCTCATGTCAAAGACTATTGGGACGGTCCGATGTCCGGTTTCTCTTACTACAGCCTGCCTAAGCCCATCGTAGTGATCGAGGTTAACATCTGTGAAACTCAGACCCTTGGCATCGAGGGTCCTGAAGGCGAGTGTGCAGTAGGGGCACACGGTCTGGGTGAAGACCAGGAAGTCGGTCTCGGCGGAATCGAGGATATCACGCAGTTGTGACAGGATCGTCACCTCCCTTTTCCCACCATCCTGACTCGCCCAAATCGTCCAGAAGGATTCCGTCCAAGGCATCCTTCTCCTCGAGTACTCTGTTGCACTCTTCTGGGTCGATGAAGACCAAGAAGAAGACTGTGAACATGGTGAGTACTGCCCCCACATAAATTGTGGTGCTGTAATTGTTATCGAATATCTCCAGCATCCTACCAGTGAATGTGTATGCCATTACGCCCGAGAGGTTGAACATGGACATATAGGCGGTGAATTGTGTCCCCCCGACCTTGCTCCAGGTCATCTTCATGCAGACCGCAATCACGCATATCCAAGCCACTCCGTTGACTAGGCCTCGGATAATCAAATAGGCCGTCATTACTACCGTGTTGGTCCAGAATGGCTCCAAAACCGCCAGCATGGCATTGCACAAGGCAAGGCATGTGAAGCCGATTATTGCCACCTTTTTGACCCCGTACTTTTCTCCCAGCATGCCCCCTGCAATCTGGCCGATCATGATTGCGAGGATTACGATACCGCCAACGATGACGTTGTAATCCTCCTGCTCCCACTCTGCCCGATTGATGAATATGTCAATCACGATTGGGTCTATGAAAAGATACAGTTCGGCCAGGAGGCACAGGAAGATCAGCATGAAAGAGGATCTCAGGTGGAATGCCTTGGTGAGATTGAAACTTGTCTGAGCAAGAGTCCTGCGGGAACCTTGGGGCAATATCAAGAATGGATTAATGACCTTAGGTATTGGGACCGCTCTAGCGACCAAGGTAGTGATAATGGCTAGAACGATCCCATAGAATGCAATCCTCTTTGCTTTCGCGTATAGCGGAACAGTCAGGTCAACTGAAAATATCGCAAATATCAGCCCGGCGACAAAGATGGTTAGGGATACGATAGTCAGCAGGGCTGCTAGTGAGATTCTTTGGTCAAATGTTGATTTACCCACTGCCTGAGCCGCCCACCATCTGGACTCTTCTGGTTCCTCCCAGTAAAGCCTTTCATCCACTTCAAATTCAGACTCCCGGGAAGAATCCGTGAAATCAGAATCTAGTAATTCTTGATCGGATAGTCTTGACCATGGGAACAGCCGTGTGCCTGGCTTTTCGTAGAGGAACAATGGTAGCACCATTATCAGCAGCAGCATTGGCAGTTGGATAGATAGCATGCCCTTGATGCCTATCGTCGTGGCGAATCCACCAAGGACCGCACCACCGACTATCATCCCGCCTCGCTTGGACGCGAACATGTACCCGTTTGCCTTCGAGACTTCGTCATCCCGAAGAACGTCCACCGCGAGGGCGTCGGTGCTGACGTCCTGTAGGGAAGCGAAGATATTGTGCACGAACATTAGTTTAATCACTAGGTCGATCTGATTCGTCAGATCCGGGACAAGTAGAAGGGTCCCTATTGATACGGCCATCCCAAACTGGGCGAATAGGATCCATAGCCTACGGGTGCCGAATTGCGGTAAGCTCAACGTGTCGATAACGGGGCCCCAAATCCACTTGAAGGTCCAAGGCAAGGCGACGGTAGCGAACAGAGTACCAAGCTCTTGAGGGGTAAATCCGTTGTCCGAGAGATATGATGCGAAGGCGACTGTTACGAATCCCCATGGGAGGCCTTGAGCGAAGTAAAGGACGCAAAGTGAAACCATCCTTCTGAGCTTGTTCTCAGTCAGGCTCTGTCCGTCGAACCACTCCTCAACAAGTTGCTCTCTGTTGTAAAGAACGTATACTAACAGGAGTAGTAAGATTAGCGATAGTCCGAAAATTAGAATTTTCGAGCTGCTCGAATCGGTTGCTTCCACCGGTGCTAGCAGATCTAGAAGGATGACTCTACGGGCATCCACTGGAGAAATGTGGTCGTCATCGACAATCAGGCGGGCGTAGATGGTTGAGTTTCCAGACTCGTTGTGCGGGTCCAGCTTAATCTCCCACTGGGCCCAGTCACCTAACGGAGAGGTGTCTTCCGTTGCCTTCCACTGGCTACCACCGACGCGGACCTGCACCTCGCCTTGTCCGGGCGCCACACCCGAGGCGGTACCCGAGAGGTAGCTCTGGTTGAGCACCTCGTCCATCGAGCGGATGTCCATAGAGACATTTAGAGAACGGTCAATGCTGCCTGCGGCCTCAACGAAGGCGACGGGGTCGGCCTGACCATATCCGAACTCGTTGTCTGGCCTCGTCTCCAGCAGGCTACAGTCATTGAGACCCGCGTCCCCGAACAAGGAGACTTCTCGCTCGATCGACTGGTCAGACACTATGACCTTCAACTCGGAAGGAGTGAGGTCTGGGTTGGCCTGTATCATGAGGGCGGCAATGCCCGCCATCAGAGGAGTTGCCATGCTGGTGCCGGACTTGCTGATGTAGCCGTCCTGTGTCGCGGCGTCGGGTGCCATGATGGCAGATCCGATGGTGGCGACGTCTGGCTTGACGCGGAGGTCAGAGGTGTACCCGCGACTGCTGTAGATGGCGAGGCTGAGGTCCTTGTCCAAGCTCGCCACCGTGATTGGTAGGCGCGCATCGCCGGGGCTGTCTATGGTGTTGCAGCCAACGAAAGTGATGCCGCCGATCTCGTTGCCGGCAGATAGGGTGGTCGTGATGCCTGCCTCGACAACCATGTCCATCTGTCGGCTCCATGCGGAGTTGCCGTCGTTGTCGACGTGAATCTCGAACTGCTGCTCGCCCAGGGACGAGGTTAAGATGTCTATGCCGTACTTGTCCCTGTTGTCTATGGCCCACTGGGCGCCCTGTATGACGTCCTCGATATCGCCGTCGCAGCAGGCGAGGATGTTGATCAGGTAGGCTCCGGGAGCGGCTCCGACGTAGCGCAGGCCGGTCTCTGGGTCGGTCTGGCCACCGCCGGTGCCTGCGGCGATGCCGGCAACGTGGGATCCATGGGTCCCAGAGTCGTAGGAAGTCGAGGGATCCTGTTCCTCGTCGGTGAATACGGCGTCGTAGAACGCGATGATCTTGGGGTCGCAGTCCCTCGGTATCGGTTCCGGGTTAGGGTCGAGTGGGTCAGGG
>JAPYUP010000017.1 GCA_029940695.1 Candidatus Thalassarchaeaceae archaeon | reverse complement strand
GACATCCTCTGATGAGGTTGCTCTGGCACCTCAGCGAGCACAGGATGACGGTCTACCTCGCTGCCTTCTGCTCGGTCATCAACAAGATCTGGGACCTCGCACCGCCGATCCTGATTGGCATGGCCATCGACGTGGTCGCCGAGCGGGAGGACTCGTTCCTCGCCGGCCTGGGCTACCCCGACGTGTACGACCAGCTGTACATCCTGACCGCGTTCACAATCGTGATATGGGTGCTGGAGTCGCTGTTCCAGTACTTCTACGCCGTCCTCTGGCGCAACCTAGCGCAGACCGCCCAGCACGAGCTTAGGATGCAGGCCTACACGCACATCCAGGACCTCGAGATGCAGTGGTTCTCAGAGCAGAGCACGGGCGGGCTGATGGCGATTATGAACGACGACGTCAACCAGCTCGAGCGCTTCCTCGACCAGGGCGCAACGGACATGCTTCACGTGGCGACCACGGTGATCGTGGTCAGCGCGATCATGTTCTCGGTGGCCCCCGAGGTCGCCATCCTCGCCGTCATCCCCGTGCCCGTCATCGTGGCCGGCTCGTTCGTGTACCAGCGCAGGATAGGGGTGCGCTACACCAAGGTGCGCAAGGAGGTCGGCGAGATGAATGCCATCCTCAACAACAACCTGCACGGTATCACCACGATCAAGTCGTTCACCGCCGAGGCCCGTGAGGCCGGCAGGGTCAGCGAGGCCTCCCAGTCCTATCGCGACGCCAACCGCGAGGCGATCCGGCTGTCCGCCTCGTTCGTCCCGCTGATCCGCATGGCCATCCTGTTCGCCTTCACTGCCAACATGCTGGTCGGCGGGTGGTTCGCCATTGAGGGCAGGATTGGCCTGGGCGCCTACTCGGTTATCGTGTTCATCACCCAGCGCCTGCTGTGGCCGCTGACTAGGCTGGGCGAGACCTTCGATCTGTACCAGCGCGCCATGGCCTCGACCACGCGCGTACTCGACCTTCTGGACACCGAGATTGGCATAGTCGAGGGCGACACCCACCTAGAGAAGGTCTTGGGCGACATCCGCTTCGAGGCCGTCGAATTCACCTACCCCGGTCGCGAGGATGTCCTGCGGGGCATCGACCTCGATGTACCCGCGGGCAAGACTGTGGGCCTAGTGGGCGCCACGGGCTCGGGTAAGACTACTCTGGTGCGTATGCTGCTGCGCTTCCACGACCCGCTGGGTGGGGCAGCCAGGCTCGACGGTCACGACGTGCGCGAGCTGACTCTGGAGTCGCTGCGCGGTTCGATAGCTTTGGTCAGCCAGACCACCACTCTGTTCCCGGGCACGGTGCGCGACAACGTGCTCTACGGCCGGCCGGAGGCCAGCGAGGCCGAGATGGTAGCGGCGACCCAGGTCGCCGAGGCGACCGGTTTTATCGAGCAGTTGCCCGAAGGCTGGGACACCAACATCGGCGAGGACGGCCATCGGCTCTCCGGCGGACAGCGCCAGCGCATAGCAATCGCGCGAGCGGTTCTCAAGGACGCCCCGGTGCTGGTGCTCGACGAGGCCACGAGCAACGTCGACAACGAGACCGAGGCAGCTCTACAGCGCTCGATAGCGCGGATCTCCAGAGACCGCACCACGCTGATCATCGCGCATCGCCTCTCGACGGTTCGCAACGCGGATGTCATCGCTGTGATGGAGGATGGCCGCATCACCGAGACCGGCGACCACGACAGTCTAGTGGACCACGATGGACTCTACGCGAGGCTGTGGGCCGTCCAGACCGGCGAGTCGGTTGAAGCCTAGCCCTCCGCTGCACTCAAAGGGGCGCGGCACCAGGCTGCTGCATGGTGGATATTTCCACGCCGAGGCTCAGCGAGCTCGCCAACGCAATCGGCATCGAAATTACCGGCTTTGGCGACGGCGGCTGCGCTGTCGAGTGCACCGTGGCCGAGCACCACCTGAACCTCGGTGGCGTGGCCCACGGGGGCCTGCACGCCACCATGCTCGATACTGCGATGGGCGGGGCCCTAGTCTCCACGCTCGCCAAGGAGGAGTGGTGCGCCACCGCACAACTAGACATATCGTACCTGAACGCGGCCACCTCCGGCACGCACCTGACGGCCAAGGGCAGGGTGGTGCGCAGGGGACGCAGCCTAGCCCACATGGAGGGCGATATGGTGGCCGACGACGGATCTATGGTGGCAACCGCCAAGGGCACTTGGGCAATCTGGTCCAACCGCCCCCCCAGTCAAGGCGGGGCCGAGTAGCACGTGCCGGCAATACATTGATGTGTGACCTCACGGTCAATACACCATGGCGCGTAGTGACTCGATTACGTGGTTCATGCTGGGCGTGGCACAACTTCTGCTGGGTGAGGCCCTGCTGAATGCGGGCACCTCCGACCTTCTAGCGCAGATGATTCAGCTCAGCGGCGGCGGGACCATAGCGCTCGGCATATACTTCCTGTTATTCCTCGCACGCCACGAGTCCGAGTTCGCCACTGCCTACAACAAGGCCGAGAAGATGGTGCTGGAGGTCAACCCGGATACGGGTCAGAAGGAACTGGTCGACAACTCCCCGAAGGCCCTCAAGGCCGCTTGGTACGCCCTCCCAGTCGGGATGACCTTCATCGGGCTACTGGCATGGTTGGTCGCCTGAGGGCGCAGCATGTCTGACGATGAGGACCCCGAGTTCCTCGACAGGGTGATTGGCAACCCAGCGTTTGAACAGATGGGCGGCTACCACATCTTCTTCCGCAGGGCTGCGATTCCGATGTTGCTGTTCGTTATCGGCCTGTTCACCTACACCGTCCTTGCCAGCTTCTTGTCCCACAGCACGAACCTAGTGGTCTCCTTCGCCGTGGTCGGGCTCTCGATCGGGCCAATCCTCAACTTAGAGCGGTACTACGGCACAATCAGGTCAAAATAATGAGCACCGTTGCCCAAGATGCAGCCGAACAAGTAAAATCGGACCTACCCGACGCCCAGTCATGGGTCTGCTGGACTTCGACCTGTTCGACCTTGTCGGGCTTGGGGACGCAAGCGGCCTCGAGCTTCTGTTCGGAGCCAGCGCGCTGGTCGGAGGCATCCTCTTCGTACTCTACTTCTTCCTGCTGATGATTGGGGGGATAGCCACCGACGTCTTCGACGGCCTCTTCGGCATAGACGTCGATCTGGGCGCCGACGCCTCGTTCAAGGCGCTCACCTTCCAAGGCATCATGGCCTTCATGATGTTTTTCGGCCTGGCCGGGCTGTATGTCCTGAAGACGCCCAACGGCAACGCCAGCATCGCCGTCCTAGTCGGTGCGCTGACCGGAACCGCGTCGATGTACGCCACTGGCAAGCTCTTCTCGTTGTTCGTGAGCCTGCAGGCTGACGGCACTACGGAGACCTCGGATGCCGTTGGCTCGAAGGGGCAGACCTACCTGAAGATCCCCCAAGGCGGCGTCGGGCAGGTCACTGTCGAGGTGAATGGCGTACAGCGGACCTACAACGCCAAGTCCCACGACGACGTCGAGATAGACACGGGCAATTTCATCGAGGTCGTCGGAATAATGGGAGATATCCTCGTCGTCAAGAGGGTCTGAGCTCACCCCCTGGTTCCAGCACCCTGCGAATGTGTTTGGGGCCCGTGCCGGCAAAGCATTCTTCAGGGGGGCGGACCCCACTGTGTTCAAGAGTTGAGCCAATGGCAGATGCTACTTCTATACTGACGATAATGATATTCGCAACCGTATTGGTACTGGTGGCCGCCGTGATGTTCTTTGCACAGCGCTACAAGAGGTGCCCGCCCGACCAAGTTATGGTGATTTACGGTCGCACCACAGGGAAGGTGACCAAGGCTTCCAAGACGCTGCACGGCGGTGCAGCGTTGGTCTGGCCGCTGATTCAGGACTACGCCTTCCTCTCGCTGAAGCCAATGACAATCAAGATCGACCTCAGGAACGCGCTGTCCCAGCAGAACATCCGCATCCACGTCCCCAGCACCTTCACCATCGGCGTCTCCACTGAGCCCAACATAATGGCCAACGCAGCCGAGCGCCTGTTGGGCCTGAAACCCGTCGATATCGAGGAGACGGCGGAGGAGATTATCTTCGGGCAACTCCGTCTCACGGTCGCATCGATGACCATCGAGCAAATCAACCAGGACAGGGACGAGTTCCTGAGGCACATCCAAGACAACGTCAGCGCTGAGCTGAACAAGGTCGGGCTGTTCCTAATCAACGTGAACATCGTCGACATCACAGACGAGTCGGACTACATCGAGAGCATCGGCAAGAAGGCAGCTGCCCACGCAGTCGAGCAGGCCCGAATCGACGTTGCCAACGCCGAGAGGGACGGTGCCATCGGTGCGGCACAGGCGAACAAGACACGAGAGATTCAGGTCGCGCAGAACTTGGCCGAGGCAGCGAAGGGTCGCAAGGCCGCGGAGGCTGACAAGCGCGTCTACGTCGAGAACCAAGAGGCATTGGCCATCGCTGGTGAGAACACAGCGCAAGCGGAGATTGCCGCGGTGAACGCAGACCTCGATCAGGCGAAGGCAGCTGCAAAGCAGCGGGCGGACGTCGCCACGGCCGAGGCCGAGGCAGCCATCCAGCGTGCCTTCTACAGCGAAGAGGAAGAGCGGCTGAAGGCCAGCGAGCTCGTCCGCGAGCAGATTTCCAAGCAACAGATCGAGATTGCCGCGGAGGCTGAGGCCGAGCGCCAGCGGCGCATCGCCCAAGGTGAGGCAGATGCCATCCTCTCGGTGTACAAGGCCGAGGCGGAGGGTATCCAGAAAGTCCTCGACGCAAAGGCGGATGGGTACAACAAACTGGTCACGAGCACCTCTGGGGACCCCAAGGCTGCAGCGACCCTGCTCATGGTCGAGAAGATAGAGAGCATGGTGGCGGCACAGGTCGAGGCGATTCGAAACCTCAAGATCGACAAGATCACCGTATGGGACAGCGGCAACAACGCCGACGGATCGTCCGCCACCAGCAACTTCGTGAGCAGCCTCGTCCAGAGCCTGCCGCCAATCCACGACGTCGCAAAGATGTCGGGCGTCGAACTCCCTGACTACCTCGGCTCCATGACCGAGGAAGGGAACGACTCCTGAGCCAGCGCACCTGAACAGTCATGCTCTTGAGGCGGTTCATGGTCGCTTACGCGTGGCACGCGAAGACGTCGTCGTGGTAGGTGGTGCGCGGACCCCGTTCTGCGAGTGGCTGGGCGGCAAGCGCGGTGACGGCGAGCCGGGTGGCAGGTTGGCATCCATCACCACAGAGGACCTCGGCGCAATCGCCATCATGGGTGCCATGGAGCGCACCGGCACCGACCCCAGTAGCATCGATCACGTCGTGATGGGCCACGCCCTCCAGACCTCAGGCCAGGCAATCTTCGGAGCCCGCCATGCGGGGCTCAAGGCGGGAATCCCGCAGGAGGTGCCGATGCTGACGCTCAACCGACTCTGTGGCAGCGGCGCGCAGTCGATCGTCAACGCCGCGCAGATGATCATGCTCGATGAGGCCGAGGTCGTGGTCGCCGGGGGCATGGAGAACCTCAGCCAGGCTCCGCATGTTCTCAGAGATATGAGAGACACCTACCGTCTCGGTCGTCCTCCCCGAGCGGGAGAGGAGCTGGCCAAGGACATGGAGGACTACCTGTTCACCAACCTGCGCGATGGCATCTGTGGCTCCTTCATGGCCCAGACCAGCGACGAGCTGTGCCGACGCAACGGCGTGATGCGCGAGCAGGCCGACGAGTTCGCCGCCCTCAGCCACCAACGCACAGAAGCAAGCATCGATACTGGTTTGTGGGCCCGTGAGATCGTCGATGTCGAGACTCCCGGCGGCACTGTCGGCGCTACCCAGGAGGACCACGTCGTCCGAGGAACGACCACGGAGTCTCTGGCCGCGTTGCGCACGCACTTCGGACCCGACTCGCTGGTGACCGCTGGCAACGCCTCGGGTGTGGTCGACGGTGCTGCGGCAGTCGTGGTCAAGTCGGCCAGCCGGGCTCAGGCCGATGGCGACCAGCCGTTGGCTAGGATAGTTTCGTGGGGCATCGTCGGCCTCGAGCCTGCGATTATGGCTCACGGGCCGGTGCCTTCGAGCCTCAAGGCGCTGGGGAGCGCTGGCCTCACGACTGGCGACATTGACCGCTGGGAGATTAACGAGGCCTTCGCTGGCCAGACCGTGGCATGCGTAAACGACCTCGGCATCGACCTCAAACGGGTCAACGTAAACGGCGGGGCGGTGGGCCTAGGCCACCCTCTGGCTGCCACGGGCACCCGACTGGTGCTGACGCTGGCGCACGAGCTCAAGCGCAGTGGTGGCCGATATGGAATAGCGACAGCATGCATCGGCGGCGGGCAGGGAATTGCGGTAGTAATCGAGTCGATTTGACTGTTTTTTTCTAGTTTAGGCCATAGGAGGGGTTATCCTACATACCGTTCTGCAAAGCATAGTGATAACATGACAGAGCACATCGTTACAGAGCATATTGAAGGAGCTGGGCACGCAGGTAAGAAACGCAGCCTAGTGAAGACACTCTCATGGAGGACTATCGGAACTATAGACACGATTATCATAACGAGAATAGTCACTGGAAGTTGGTTAGCAGGAGCAACCGTTGGAGGTACCGAATTGTTCACCAAGATGTTGCTGTATTATCTGCACGAGCGAGGTTGGAGTTCGTTGGATTGGGGTCTTGAGGACGTCGATGTAGATTCACAGAACCTGAAACTTCGCCCCGTTCATTGAGACGCTCCGCCGGTGGCGTCTGTTTGGGTGACGACAAAAACGCGTCCGCGCTATTTGACGAGCCGTTCAAGTTAATTGGTACGCCTGTACCGTCGCCTCCGTTGGAGATGGGACAGAGCCGCTCTCGGAGCTTCGTCAAGGCGGTTAGTTGGAGGGCCATAGCGACCTGCACGGGGGTTGCAATCGTCATCGCCATCACAGGCGAGTTCGAGCACGGCGCGCTTTTCGCTGGGGCTGATATCTCGCTCAAGATGCTGTTCTACTACCTGCACGAGAGGGGCTGGGAGATGGTCACCTGGGGCAGGATGACCGGGGCCGTTTGAATCTCACTCGGGCATGAACCAGTGTTCCTTCTTAGGGGATAGAGGCCTCTTCATCCACAGCGGACGACGCTCGCCCCTCGGGTGGGTCTCGCGCTGCTTGGCCATCTCGTTCCAGCGCTTGTAGTACTCGAATGACTTGTTGGTGTCCACTTCTACATCCCCGTACTTCTCATCGGGTCCCGGGCGGCTCAATCGCACCTTCTGTAGCCAGCAGTGGGCGCCGCTAATCGGGTCCGGTTGCACTGCGTGCGTGATGTTCTGGTGAACCCCCCCGTCTCTCCACCAGACTCTGTTCGTATCGGGGTCGTCAGACTTCCAGGGCTCTACTCCCGAGACCGTCCTCATCCGCATCCTGCCCTCTCCGACATCCTCTATGACAACCTCGTTGGTCAGGAATCGGTTCCCACGGTCCTGACTGCGCCTCCAACGTCCGATGTGGTGCGAGCAGCCAACAACTCCCGGCTTGATTCCCTCTGTGACCCAGACCTTGTCCACGAACCAGCCTATCTCGGTCTCGATCTTGAGCAGGTCTCCTTCGTCCACGCCAAGTTTCGCAGCGTCCTTCGGATGGATCCAGATTGGGTTT
This sequence comes from Candidatus Thalassarchaeaceae archaeon, assembly GCA_029940695.1. GTDB lineage: Archaea > Thermoplasmatota > Poseidoniia > Poseidoniales > Thalassarchaeaceae > UBA36. Next base: position 27,025 of record JAPYUP010000017.1, on the reverse strand, counting down.
CGGTGGGCGATCTCGACCAACCACTTGGCATTGGCCGAGCGTGAATGGATGTGCTGGGGGAGTCGGAAGTTGGGGAGCAGGCAGTATTCGTCCTCGCCTTGCAGGTTGTCCGGATGGACATGACTGCGGATTCGGTAGTGCGGGATGGCGTGTTCGGGATAGCCGAACTCGACCATGGTCTGCGAGTACAGCTCCTGCTTGCCGCTCGGTGTCGGCCAGCCCTCCTCCTCATGCTTCGAGTAGGTCGCATCCTCGATTAGGAAGGCACCGTGCTTGCGCATGTAGCCGAGCGCATCCAGGCCCTCTTCGGCAGCCGCCTCGGGCAGCCCGGGGACGCGTTCGAAGGTGTACTGGTAGTACTCGTCGATAGTAATCCGCTCGCCTTCGCGATATGGGCTTTCGAAGTGCTTGCGAATCCCCATCGTGCCATCGTCGATACGCCACGACAACTCGTTCCAGAACTCGTCCTCCTCCCAGACCTCGCCGGGATTGACCTCGTGGGTGAACTCGACCTCGCGCCCCTCGCGTCGCGCGTACTCGCGCAGCACCGGTTGGCGGAACGCCACCCACTTGCCAGCAGAGGTTGCGTAGGAGTTGATATCATGTCGCTCGGATGCATGACCCATAGGCAGTATGTAGTCGGCGAAGAAGGCGGTCTCGTTCCAAGTCGGCGTCAGGGCGATGTGGCATCCGATCGACTCCTCATTCTCCAGCATCTCGATCCATGAGAAGCCATCTGGGTAGGTCCATACCGGGTTGAAGACGCGGGTGAAGTAGACGTCCATGGTACCGCGTCCGTCCTTGACGAGGTGCGGCAGGATGTGGCTCATCTCGTAGTGCGAGAGGGTGTACTCTGGTGGGAAGTGCAACTCGTTCCAGCCGTCTGGGTCAGGCGGTTCATCGAACAGCTCTGGCTTGAACTTGGACCACGAGTTCGGCGAGGTGCCGCCCTCTGTGCCCACGCTGCCGGTCAGCACGTTCAGCAGGTGCAGCGAGCGAGCGACCTGCCAGCCACCTAGGTTCCCAATCGCAGCAGAGCGCCAGACGTGAGTGCACAGGCGGCTGCCTGCATTGGCGACCGCCTCGCCGGCCTCGATGACCTGCTCAACGGGAATCCTGCACTCTTCGGCTGCGAACTCCGGGGTGTACTCGGCATACTCATCGAGCAGCAGTTCGATGAAACGCTCGAATGTGCGTGGCTCGTCAGGGTGCGCTGCATCGAGCCACATATCCCAGTTGACCCAGTTCTCCATGAAATCCCGATCATAGAGGTCGCGCTCGAGAATCATGCGTGCCCAAGCGAGGAAGAGCGCAGATTCGGAGCCTGGCCATGTGGGAAGCCAATGGTCCGCCATCGCGGCGGTGTTTGACAGGCGCGGGTCGATGACGATGAGCTTGGCGCCATCCATCATTCCTTCTAGGATCCGCTGCGCGTGCGGGTTGAAGTAATGCCCAGTCTCGAGGTGCGAGGAGCTCAGCAGAATGACCTTCGCGTTGGCGTGGTCGGGTGAGGGGCGGTCGTGCTTCTGCCACAGCCCGTATCCGGTGCGGGCGCCAGCTGAGCAGATGTTGGTGTGGCTGTTGTGTCCGTCGACACCCCACGCTTTCAGTATCCTATTCGTGTAGCCCTCGTGACCGGGCCGCCCTACATGGTACACCACCCGGTCCTTGGCACCAGTCTTGAGCGAGGTACGGATCTTGGCCGCAATCTCGTCGAGGGCCTCGTCCCACGATACCCGCTCCCAGCCTCCTGCGCCGCGCTCGCCAACCCGGCGCATGGGGTGGAGGATGCGCTCGGTGTCTCTGATTTGGTTAATCGTGGCCGGTCCTTTGGCGCAGTTGCGCCCACGGCTGCCGGGATGGTGCGGGTTACCCTCGAACTTGGCGACCTGCCCAGACTCCTTGTCGACGTAGGCGAGCAGGCCGCAGGCCGACTCGCAGTTGAAACAGGTCGTCGGCACCAGCGAGTAGCGTCGCTCGACGTGCTCTGGCCACGCGTTGGCGTCGAGCTCGACATGGTCGTGCCAGTGTTCGGGATCGGGGTAGGTGCGCAGAGGGACGCTCGCTCCCACAGAACGCTTACGGTCTAGGTCAGGAATAATCTTCAGTCTCTGCGCGAGATTCTCGATGAACGTCCATCCCATTACATCATCTCACAGAAGCGGCTCCATCTGGGGCTTCCTGACCATTTGCTTGTCGTGAATCCAAGCCACCGCCAGCAGCGCTGCACCCGCAGCGACGACCAGCGGGTCTCGTTGCATGAGCGGGACGAAGACGGCGGCGCCTATGACAAGTGTCTCGACCATGAACTTGAGCGGCAGGAGACCATCCTTGGCCCAGGATCGCCCCTTTGCCTGCTGGAACAGCCATGCGGTGTATATTCCTGTCAGAGCCGCTAGAGGAATACCGGCGTAGGCGAGGTAGATCAGGAGCTCGCGATCGAGGTCGAGCAGTAGCACCGCTGCGCTGGCGGCCAGCACAGCGCCGTAGCCGGCCAAGACGTACGCCCCCTTTACGAGCCACGAGTCCCAGTTTGGCCGTAGCAGCACGTAGAGGAAGCGCTCGGGACGGTCGAGGTCGATGACGAGCATGATTCCGGTGACGGCGAGGAAGCCGATGCCGATGCCGAGAGTGGCCCACCACAACTCGTCGGTCATCTCGACTAGTCCGGCCAGCATCAGCAGCGTCGCGACAAGGTAGGTTCCAGATGCAATCGCCTTGGTCCAGATGTATGTGGAGACTTCCCATCCCCAGAGCACCCCCTTGCTCGGCTGGTCGTAGGACCGCTTCGCCCACGATTCGTTCTCCAGACGCTCCATCACATCGCGGATGATGGCTTGGTCACGTGGAGCGGCCTGCCTCGCTTTCTTCTCCAGCGCCAACTGCACAATCATGGACGATGTGTCCGCCGAATCTATCCTGCTCTCGGCATACTTGGCGAAGTGCCCCACACCGAAGGCCTGGTCCGTCCACATACCGATTCCGGTCACATCAGTGGCAGCCGGGTCCAGCATCTCCTCACTGGCCTCGATATAGTGCACGTTGGGGGTGGCGCCCGACTCGGGCTTTCGCACGGTCGTGTTCTGGGAGGCGATGAGCTGGGCGATTCTCGAGTCGGCATCGTCGAGGTCGCCCGAGACTATCGACTCGGTCGGGCAGACGATCACGCAAGCCGGTTCATAGGAGTGCTCAATTCGGTGGGCACAGTAGTTGCACTTGGCCGCAGTACCCTTGTTGGGATCGATGTATAGAGCATCGTAGGGGCATGCTTGCATGCATGATTTGCAGCCTATGCAGCGCTCGTCGTCGAAGTCGACTATGCCGTCCGAGCGCGTGAACAGCGCCGTGGTGGGGCAGATAGTGGTGCATGGGGCGTCCTCGCAGTGGTTGCAGCGGTGGACGCTGAACTCGCGAGTAGAGTCAGGGTATGTCCCCTTCTCGATGTACTTGACGTGGGTGCGGTTGACGCCGATGGGTACGTCGTGCTCGGACTTGCAGGCGACGGTGCAGGCGTGACAGCCGATGCAAGTCCTATTGTCAATAACGAATCCGTAGTTCACCATGTGATTCCGGTTTGATGAGAAGGGGGGGAATCAGTTAATGCTTCTTCGAGGGAGTCAACTGAGCAGCAGGCCGATGATGGCGCCTCCAGCAAGCCAAGCGCCGAGCGTCGATCCCAGGTTGCCCAAGGCCGTTACCATCAGCACTCTGCCGACCCGGTTCCTCCAGAAAAGCGAGAGCTCGTCGAGAGCCAGAAAGTCCTGCGCGTCCTTGCCTGTCGGGGCAGCCACTTTGAGTTGAGTGTAGCCAGCGAACCAGCCCGCTGCGAGGGTGGGGTTGAGGGACGTGATCGGGGATGCAACCGCGCCGACGAGAATGGAAAGCGGGTGGCCTCGAGCAACGAGTACACCAAGGCCGGCCAGAAGGGCGTTCAGGACTAGCCAGGTCTCCGCGGTCTGCCGCAGGTCCCCCATCTCACCGTTGTAGACCATCCAGATGACAGCACCTAGCAGCAGTAGGGGAATCGTCATCACCACCGCCTTGGGCCAAGTCGGCTTCTTGGGCTCGAGCTTGAGCTCTGCGAGCCTTCCGGTAGTTTCCATCGCAGGCTCTCCGAGGTGATGGGCAACGCCCTTGAGGTGGCCGGCACCAACCACTGCGAGTATCTTCCCCTTCCCCCTAATCTGCTGAATCCTGCCAGCGAGGAAGGCGTCGCGCTCGTCGATTAGGACCTCTCCCGCCCTAGGTGCGACTGCCCGCGCATCCTCGAGCAACTTACTCAGTAGGTCCGAGTCCCCGAGCATCTCCTCAATTGAGACGTCCTCGTCATCGTCCTCGTCCCACAGGAGCGCGTTGAGGACCCTCCACTTCTCAACCAGTCCCATCCTAGCCCACGCCCTCCTGAGCGTTATCACCACGTCGCGGTCAATCAGTTCGATTGGAATTTCGGCATCCTCAGCCGCCTCAATAGCGGCGAGTAGCTCAGCTCCCGGCTGTTCCCCGGAGGTTATTCCCATCCTGCGCTGCTGGGCTGCTAGGGCGGATTGCAGCAGGATCATCGCCGACCTTCCCTCGTTGATAATCTTCAGCAGATCCTCGGATTCAAGTGTCTCGGGCTCGGTGAGTGCTGCCATCCTCGAAGGGCACAGCTCGACTGCGACTAGGTCAGGACCCCACTCCTTAATCTGCCTGCGGACGAGCTCGACCGACTGCGTGCTGATATGCGCAGTACCGACAAGCCTCAATCGCTCGTCGACATCGATTACGTTTCGCACCTCGATAGCCACAGAATCACCCTAGTGCCGACATCACTGCGTAAAGGTCGGCGTGATCGACCACATCGTGCACTCTGATGAGGTCAACCCCCTTGGAGGGGGCCATTGCCGCTACTCCTAGCGTGCCCGGAAGTCTGCCTCCACTAGACTCCCTCCCTAGGAGGTCACGGAACAGGCTCTTCCTGCTGGCTCCCCACATCAGCGGCATGTCTTTGCTAGGCGCAATGTCCCTTCCGGCGGATAGCAGAGCGAGGTTGTGCTCGAGATTCTTGCCGAAGCCGATGCCGGGGTCCACGACGATCATGCCGGGTTCGAGGCCGGCATCCATGAGGTGACCAGTCGCACTTCCTAGAGTCCCCCTGACCTCAGCGACCACATCCTCGTAGCGCGGATTGTCCTGCATGTTCTGCGGCAGGCCCTGCATGTGCATGACGCAAACGGGGCAGCCGTGCTCGATGATAACATCCAGCATGCCCGGATCGCTCAGTGATGAGACGTCGTTCACTAGGTCAGCACCGGCATCTAGTGCCTGTCGGGCCACGCCAGCCCTCCGAGTGTCGATGGAGATGCAAACGTCTGGCAGAGCATCCCTGATGCCAGTGATTGTGGGAATCACACGCTCCACCTCGGCATCGATAGTAACGGGGGTAGCGCCCGGGCGGGTCGATTCGCCCCCTACGTCGATCCAGTCCGCCCCCTGCTCTGCCATGCGAACGGCCCGGGCGATGGCTTCGAGCGTCTTGGGGGACCTCGAACCGGGGTGAAACGAGTCGGGAGTGACATTGATAACCCCCATGATTCGAGGGATTCCGCCCTCTCGGTGATTGAGCATAGGTCGCCAGTCGGCCATCTCGCCCCGCCTAAACGACGATTGCTTTATGATGTGACGGAGAGGCAATCAAGCGATGGTTCTGGGCGAGGAGACCTCGGAAGAGAGTGCCTCGGGACAGCTTCTGTCCGATGTCGAACCCGCCAACGACCCCGAGACGCTGTTCATCCTCGAGTCCATCGTCCAAAGACTCCAGCCAAAGGATACACACCACGTCAGGGACATGATTACCCAGCGTGGCTGGATCTCTGGAGCCCTGTTCATGTCGAGCGCCCTGTTCTGGTGGATAGCCGTCAAGAAGGGCGCTGCGAAGTTGGACGATGCCGAAATCCCAGTCTCCCTAATCGGGGCCTTCGACTTCGAGGCACTGAGTCTAATTGTCCCATCACTGGTCCTCGCGGCCACCCTTGTCATGGTAGTAGGCAGAGAGAAGGGGAACGCGAATTTCTCTCAGGCAGGAGGGCTGTTGGTAGTACTGGCCCTCTTCTACATCGTTGAGCCAGTTCTACTCCACTTCGACGACATCGGCCTCGATACGGCCTTGTTCGCATCGGGGAGGCTCGTGCTGATTGCCATCATGATTCACTTCGCATCACGGTTCATGTTCGATGCGATGCTCCTGCAATGGGTCAGGGCCAGCATGCTGAGTATGGGTGTAAACGTTTTTCCCGCTGCCGAGGAACCGTCTTACGAGGGTCAGGCTGATGAGGAGCCTCCGTACGCGTGAGCCAATGGCCCGTGCCGAGCTGCCTAGGCTGTCCGTCCTCAGACTCGGCCACAGGCGTGAGCGCGACAAGCGTATCACCTCCCATTTGGGCCTGACGGCGAGGGCATTCGGCGCTGACGAAGTGGTGCTCGCCGGTGAGGAGGACCACTCGGCCCTAGAGACCTGGAACTCTGTGACCGAGCACTTCGGTGGCGAGTTCGAGTGTCGCTACGAGCCCAAGCCGATGGCTTGGCTCAGGCGCGCTTCCAAGGGCGACGAGGCCACCATCGTGCACCTAACTATGTACGGCCAACCATGGCGTGAGGCCCTCCCGGAGATTCCCATTGACAAGCCAGCCATCGTGGTGGTTGGAGGTACGAAAGTCCCGTCAGAGACGTTTCGCCTCTCCGATCACAACGTCTCAATCGGAAACCAGCCTCATTCCGAGGTCTCTGCGCTAGCCGTATTCCTCGACGCTTGGGTCGGGCCGATTGACGAGGCATCAAGGTTCGACGGGGGGTTGATCGAGATAGTCCCCTCCATCAGGGGCAAGATCGTGATCAACCACGAAGAAGAGTGACGGCTGAATCCTTCAGGCCCAATCGAGCAAGTCACTCTCAACGATTAAGAATCGTACTTGGGCAGCATTACTGATGTCGGAGACTACCGCAGGGCGAGGCTTCTCCCCGGGCGCCGGTGTTCGTGGTGTTGAGTCCGCCCCAGTGTTCAGGGATGCCGCCGACGTCATGGTCGAATCTGGCGGCGTCGAGCAGCCCAGTGGTTCGCGAGGCCTGCTTCTTCTCGCCGATGGCACTAGGTTCGAGGGCAGGCTGTTCGGTGCTGAGACCATTGCCCAAGGCGAGTTGGTCTTCACTACTGGGATGTGTGGGTACCAGGAGAGCCTGACCGACCCATCGTTCGCAGGTCAGGTGCTGACCTTCACCTATCCCCTTCTGGGCAACTATGGAATCATACCTGGGATTTCGGAGTCCTCGGGCGTCCACCCACGAGGGGTGGTGTGCCGCCATCACACCGGCCTGCCCGACCACAGGGACTCCGTTGGCAGCGTGCACGACCTACTAGTCGCGCATGACGTACCTGGAATCGAGGGCGTCGATACCAGGGCCCTGACTCGGCGAGTCAGGGAGCACGGCACTTTGCTGTGTGTGTTCGGCCCCATCGAACGCGTCTCTGAGATGTGGCGAATCCTGAATGAGATGACCCCGCCCGACGACGAGGACCTCGTCGCCGAGGTCACTTGCGACCAAACCGTCCTGCTCAACTCTGGGGCCCAGGACGAGCGGGGACGACCGCTCCCTAGGCTAGCGGCAATCGACTGCGGAATCAAGTATAACATCCTCAGGGAGCTCTGCCGGCGCTTCGAGGTCGTGAGGTGCCCAGCCACCATGCCGCTCGAAGACATCATGCGTGACTGGGCACCAGTCGCTGTGTTCGCCTCCAACGGTCCGGGCAACCCGGCTCACCCCGGGGCTGCGACGGTGGCCCGCAACTCCCTCGCTGCTGCAGTCAGGGAGGGTATGCCCGTGATGGGAATATGCTTGGGGCACCAGCTGATGGGCCTAGCCGCCGGTCTTCGCACTTACAAGCTCAGATATGGTCACAGGGGAGCGAACCAGCCCGTGCTTGATCTGGAGACTGGCAGGGTGTACATAACCAGCCAGAACCACGGCTTCGCCGTGGAGGACCCAGTTCAGGGGATGCTGGCACCGCACCCGAGCGGCGCGCGATCTGAGTCCGGTGAGAACGTCCTAGGTGCTGACTTCAATGTCCGTCACGTGAACTCCAACGACCACACGGTCGAAGGCCTTGACTTGCACGGCAAGCCAGCCTTCACCATCCAATTCCACCCGGAAGCATGTCCCGGACCGCACGACGCATCGCCCCTGTTCGACAGGTTCCAGAGCATCGTGTCCGACCACCTCGGCATCGACCATGCAGCGATTGTCACTAGCGGGAGTGGTGGCTGATGCCTCGCCGCAACGACCTCAGTAGGATAATGATTCTCGGCAGCGGCCCGATTCGCATAGGTCAGGCCGCTGAGTTCGACTTCTCCGGCTCGCAGGCCTGTAGGGCGCTCAGGGACGATGGCTTCGAGGTCGTCCTTGTCAACTCTAACCCAGCGACCATCCAGAACGACCCGGAGATGGCCGACCGGATCTACATCGAGCCGCTGCTTCCAGAGGTCGTCAAGCGAATCATGGAGTTAGAGAGACCCGATGCCCTGCTCGCTGGCATGGGTGGCCAGACCGCGCTGAACATCGCCTCCGCGCTCGCCAACGACGGTACCCTGGACGAACTTGGTGTCGAGCTCATTGGCTGCAACCTCCCTTCGATTAACGAGGCGGAGGACAGGGACCAGTTCAAGCGAGTCTGCGAGGAGATCGACCTCCCGGTCTGCAGGGCGATTGCCTGCGCATCCATCGACGAGGCCATCGTTGCTGCGGAGGAACTCGACGGCTTTCCACTGCTCATCAGGCCTGCATTCACGCTTGGTGGATTGGGTGGCGGCACAGCATTCAACATGGGCGAGCTTGTAGAGATTGCCAGCCAGGGTATCCTTCACTCAGCAATCGGCCAGGTGCTAATCGAAGAGAGTATCATGGGGTGGCAGGAGCACGAGTATGAGGTCATGCGTGACGGTGCTGACAACGCCATAATCGTGTGCACGATGGAAAACATCGATCCAATGGGAATTCACACAGGCGAGTCGATTGTGGTCGCCCCCCAACAGACCCTTTCCGACCGCGACCACCAGATGCTGAGGAACGCTTCTCTCAAGTTGATCAGGCGCCTCAACATCAAGGGGGGCTGCAACGTGCAGTTCGCCGTTGCCCAGTCTACGGGGGAGTACCGCGTCATCGAGGTCAACCCCCGTGTCTCTCGCTCCTCCGCCCTCGCCTCCAAGGCTACAGGGTATCCAATCGCCCGAATGTCCGCGCTCATTGCCGTCGGGTACACCCTCGACGAGTTGCCCAACCCAATCACCGGCGAGGACACGACAGCCGCGTTCGAGCCAACCCTTGACTACTGTGTGGTCAAGATCCCACGATGGCCGTTCGACAAGTTCCGCACCGCCGACAGGCGTATCGGAACCTCGATGAAATCCACTGGCGAAGTCATGGCCATAGGTCGCTGTTTCGAGGAGGCTTGCCTGAAGGCATGGGCCAGCCTCGAGTACGGCCAGCCCCACCCCCGCCCACTCACCATGTCCGACGCCTCGGATGGCGAGTCGATGGACGAGCGAGCAGCCGAGCATCTGCCGACCGCTCTGATGGAGGACTGGCTGCGTGTCGCCACCGACAGGCGCTTGGGTGCCATCATCGAGGCCTTCCGGAGGGGTTACTCGATCGAGGACGTCAGGGACCTGACCGGTGGCGTGACGAGGTGGTTCCTGCATCGGTTCGAAAACATCGCTGCAATTGAGACCGAGATAAGGGCTGCCGGGGAGATCGGCATGAGGCCATCCGAGGTGCCCGAGGCCGAGATGAGGTCTTGGAAGGGTGCCGGCTTCACCGATCTGCACATCGCTGATGCGCTGACCGGCTTCCTAGAAAGCGGATTCAAGAATCTCCCAGTGGGGTGTGACGAGACGGCTGTCCGCCACCGCCGGCACGCCTTGCACATCCATCCCCGCTTCCGCATGGTGGACTCGTGCGCAGCCGAGTTCGCCGCAGTGACTCCGTACTACTACTCGACATACGAGGGGGGCTCGTCAGAGCACGGCATAGACTTCGTGCCAGGTCTGGCAGGCTCGATCAAGCAGCGCATAGCGGTGGTCGGCTCGGGCCCGATTAGAATAGGGCAGGGGATTGAGTTCGACTACGGCTGCGTCCACGCGGCTGGGGCGATACAGGATCTCGGGCACGAGGCCATCATCATCAACAACAACCCTGAAACCGTGTCCACGGACTTCGACACCAGCGACCGGCTGTACTTCGACCCGCTGACTCTCGAGTGCGTCACCGAGATGCTACTGCGCGAGGACGCAAACGGCATCCTGCTGCAGTTCGGAGGCCAGACGGCCATCAACCTCGCTCTGCCCTTGGCCGACACACTGCCTCACCTCTCGGACCTCGGCCTAGAGCTCATTATGGAGGGCACCACTCCCGAGGCCGTCGACGAGGCCAGCGACCGCGAGCGCTTCGAGGGGTTCGCCGCGAGGTGCGGTCTCAGGATGCCCAACGGGATGACCGCGACCACCCCGGACGGGGTCAGGGAGGCGGCCAACGAGATCGGTTACCCAGTGCTGATTCGACCATCCTACGTGCTCGGGGGGCGGGGTATGGAGATTCTCTCAAACTACAAGCAACTCGAGTCATACATGCGTGAGGCGTACCTGACGCCCGCCCGCCCACTTCTAATCGACAAGTACCTGGGAAACGCCGTCGAGCTGGACGTGGACGCAGTGTGCGACGGCGAGCGGGTGCTCGTCGGCGCAATCATGGAACACCTCGAGGAGGCCGGCATCCACTCAGGAGACTCGACCTGCTTCATCCCGCCACAGAACGTACCCGACGAGATTCTCTTGGAGGTCGAGGAGTGGACCACCCGAATCGGCATCGAGTTGGGAATCAGGGGCTGCTTCAACATTCAGTTCGCCATCCACAAGGGCCTGCTGTACGTGCTCGAGGTCAACCCGCGCGGCTCGCGCACCTTCCCGTTCGTCGCCAAGTCGACTGGCATCCCGCTGGCGCGCATCGCTGCGCGCGTCGCGCTGGGCGACAGGCTGGCCGACCTCGACATCCCGGAGCCGCAGACGGACGCTGTCTGCGTCAAAGTCCCGGTCTTCCCCTTCATCAAGCTGCGAGGCCTCGACCCGGCCCCCGGGCCCGAGATGAAGTCGACCGGAGAGGTCATGGGCTCGCACGTGAGGGCGGCCGCTGCCTACCTCAAGGCGAGGCTTGCCACCGAGCTCCCCGTCCCCACCGAGGGCGGTGTGTACATCACCGTGAAGGACAAGGACAAGCACGACAGCATCCCGCTGGCCCGACGCCTGCAGGACATGGGGTTCACCCTATACGCCACCCGCGGTACCTCGCGGGTGCTACGCGAGGCAGGGGGCCTTGAGGTCAGGACTTGTTACAGGATTGCGGAGGGCAGGTCCCCAGACGCCCTCGACCTGATGAGGCAGGGCAAGATTCACCTGGTCATCAACACACCACGCTCGACGGGTGGCGCAGTACTCGACGGCAACATGATGCGCAGGCTCGCTGTCGAACTCAACATACCGTTCGTGACCACGATGGCCGGCTCTAGGATGGAGGTTGAGGCAATCGATGAGGCGAGGAACGGCATTCCCGAACCGCGGCTACTGCAGCTTAAAACACTCTAGAAATCAGCTCCTAGGTGCTAGGGCCACCCGACGTCTTTCTATGTGCTACCGATTAGAGTGAGGAAGTCACCCCTGTCCATTTCAGCGCCTAGAGAGGCGACTCGGGGACCGTAGTCCCTACCCAGCAGCACCCAGTATAGCGCCACATAGGCCTCACGCCTGCCGATCCCAACTTCATCCGAGGCCTTCCTGATGCAGTCGTTGATCGCCTCGTCCCCCCACTCGCAGTTCGCAAGGGCGCCTGCCAGCACGGAGAGGAAGCCCCTATGTTCGTCACTCAGGCTCGCTCGCGCCTCGTCGCTAACCTCGGTCTGGATGACTATTCTAGCTGTCTCGGGGAAGTGCCGACCATCGACCCACACTCGCATGCGAGCGAGTCTGCCGACGAGGGCCTCGCTCGGCTCGCCCTCGAGGTGGCCCGAGCGCCGTAGGGAGCCCCAGACGTCCGCGTCTGCTGACTTGACCTGCGCCAGCATCGCGAGGTGACGGAACGAGACGCCGGCAATTGAGTCCGCCGGGTCGCCCCTCCTCTCGACCTGGCTCAGGCGAATTGCGCCGAGTTGGGTTTCCATGGCCACTCGCTGGCGCTTGCTCACCTCCTCCTCGCTGCCCGATGGCGGGTCAGCGACCAGCCGCTCGTACTCGTCGGCTGTCTCGAATAGGGCCGCACCGGTGTCGAAGTCGATGTGACGATTTACCTTGCTGCGCGCTATCACGTAGCGCAAGATTTCCGGTGGCACAAGGTCGAGTGCCTCCACCGGGTCGATTGTGAGGCCCGATGAGCTCGACATTGGTCCCATGCCTTTGAGCTGGATCCACTCGTAGACCATCTTCTCTGGGGGGTCACCTCCAAGCAGCCGGCTGATTGGTATACCGGTGTCGAAGCTGCCGCCGGCGGCACCGTGGTCCTTGCCCGCGGGCTCGCAGGTGATGCCATGGATTCCCCATCTTGCAGCCCAGTCAATCCTCCAGGGGAGCTTACCCTCGCCTTTGCGGATATCAGAGGAGCCCTCCACGCCGTAACTGTCCACCCACTGGACGTGCGGGTGCTCATACCCAGTCACTCTCACCCCGTCGAGGCTGCCGTCGGAACCAATCGGGTTGTAGGGGAACCAGCTCTCGGGAACTTCCCTGCCGGAGATGTCTCCTATTATGCCCCTAATCTCGTCCTTGCTGCTAATCGCGAGGTCAATGCTCCGGGCAAAGCCCCCACTCTCGTAGATCTCGTGGTTCATCACGACCTCGGGCTTGACGCCGATGTCCTCTAGAGCTTCGAGGAATGGGCCTAGGAAGTGCTCTGCATAGCTAGTGCTACTATCCCCGGGCTTGCCATCGGAACCGGGTGCGGGCACATAGGCCAGCGGGTGCCCGATGTAACGCGCGTAGTCCGGAGAGAGGAAGTCGTATACTCTACGCAGGGGGTCCATCGAGTCGACGATGAAGAGATAGCGCGAGTCTAGACCGGCATCCAAGCAGGCCCTGTGAATCATCTCAGCCGTGAGAATCTCGCGCAGGTGGCCGACGTGGAACTCACCTGAGGGAGTGATACCCGAAGCGGCTACCTGTGCTCCCCCACGCTCACTCAGTCTCAGCGCGGTGTAATCCGCCCAGTGCATTGCCACGCCTCAGACTGTCGCCGCCCTGACCAAAGCGCGCAGTGGAACTCCATCGACGTCATCGGTCCAAGATTTGTTCGCAAGAACTAGGCAGAGCCTAACGTCGGCGCCCGCCTCCTTCAGGCTGGCCGCGGTTTTCCTCATGGTGGTTCCCGAGGAGTAAACGTCATCGATGACCACGACGCGCTTGTCGACGATTCCCGCGTAGACCTCAGAGAGGTGACCGCTGCGATCCTCGCTGATGCTTCTGATAACCGCGAATTCGAGACCTAGTTGGGAGGAGACTGCCTGAGCGAAGGCTATGCCGTTGATGCTGACTCCGACGATGGTATCAACCTCGTTCCCAACCATCTCCTCGATGATGTCACAGAAAATGAATGCCACCGCGTCTATACGCTCAGCCTTTACAGCGATTGACCTCCAACCTACTTTGATGTCAGATGGCTTGTCCTCAACAATGAAGTCGCTCGCGGAAAGCCACTGTATGGTGGTCTGCGACAGCGAGAGCTCGTCGGCGATCTGCTGGGTATTCAGCCCACTGGCACGAAAACCTTCGACCTTGGCCCTAAGTTCATCAACGCTCAACTGCAACGCTGTCCCCCAACGACACGATGCTATGAATCCACCGGGAGTTATCCATAGAATAGTGGGCTATGGCACAGACTCAGAAGCGCCCGGTGCTACCAAAACCACCCTCCCCGCGGGCAGTCTCTCCAAGCTCTTCGAACTTCACCTCGGTGAATGCGGCCTTGGGTATCGGTGTGATGAGTAACTGGGCAATCCTTTCGCCCGCCTTGACGACATACGAGTCCCCCTCACCAATCCAGGTCATCAGGACGAACAGCTCGCCCCTGTAGTCCGCGTCGATGGTGCCGATGCTGTGGGGTAGAATCAGCCCCTTCGAGCCGAGAGAAGAGCGAGCCCTCACCTGCCCTTCGTAGCCCACTGGGATGGCTATGTGCAACCCAGTACGCAGCTTGACGCTGCCTCGGAAGGGGACCTCCGTGTCTTCTAGCGAATAGAGATCCCAGCCCGCTGCGTGCACGCTGCCCTTGGTTGGTATGCGCGCATTCGGGTGGGTCCGCGCTACCTTGATCTCGAGCGGCTCGCTCACGCGTCGGTGGGTGCAGAAGAGGTCCTTGACCGTTGGCAAGAGACCCCTGCGTGTCCGGTGGGGTGAAAAGCCCCTGTTTGGTCGCATGGCCGTGAGCGACCACGACTACGAGTCTCTGTTGGATAGGGCCAGAGAACGCATCCCGAAGAACATCAGCGAACGCTCTCGTTGGACCATGCCCGAGCCTGACATCATGATTGAGGGCAGCCAGACCATTCTGAGGAACTTCTCGGACATCGTCGATGCGATGGACAGGGACGCCAACCACGTTTTTCAGTACTTACTGAATGAGCTGGGTACCTCTGGCAGCAGGGAGCAGGTCCGAATCATGTTCAAGGGGCGCGTCCCCCCGAAGCGAATCAAGGAAAAGATTGTCTCCTACGTCAAGACCTACATCCTGTGCGGTGAGTGCAAGGCCCCCGATACCAGATTCGTGAGGGAGGACCGCACGACTCTGCTGAAGTGCCAGGCTTGCGGCGCGACCCGCCCAGTACGCCTGTAATCGGACCACACAGTTCTCCGAATACCAATCAGCAATGGTTATACAGATTCGGTTTCAAGGTCAACCATGCCAATAGCAAGATACTGGGTCGTCAAAACCGGCGACAATGAAGTGACAGAAGAAATGGTGAATGCTTGGAAGGACAACTTCCTCGCATTCGCCCTGCAGAATGGGTGTATGAGGGGGGCATTAGCCGCAGATGATGAGCGAGTCATCGCGGTCAGTGTCTGGCCCGATTTAGAGACGATGAATTCAGTGATAGACAGCGATGCCTACCAGGATATCGCCATACCCATAATTGCCTCTTGGGGGGAAGGAGGAATCAATCTCCCTGATGATATCGAATTCGCCTGCAACGGCGAGATTCTCACAATGGTCGTTCCAGAGGGACTGTGAATTATGAGAAGTCGAGGAGAATTTTGCCACGGTTTTTCCTGTCGTGCATGTGGCGTTGGGCGTCCGCTACCTGCTCAAAGCGCCAGACCGAGTCGATTACAGGGTCTATCTGCCCCTTCAGCATCATTCCAGATAGCGATTCCAGGTGTCCTCTGAACACCTGATCGTCCTTGAGGCGCCCCATGTGAACTCCGAATACTGCTTTGTTTGAGTTCATCATCTTCAGTGGGTCGAAGCTCGGTGTGCCTCGCCACATCATCATCGCAGCAAGCCACGATCGACGCTCTCCGGGGACCGCCGAAGAAGCGCCGAAGACGTGCAGCTTCCCGCCGTTCCGCAGCGCCCTGTATGATCTCATGAGGTGCTTGCCCCCGACGGGGTCGATGGCTTGGTGGACACCCTCGCCACCGGTCATCTGCTTGCACACCTCGACGAAGTCCTCCCTCTCCCGGTCAACAAAGCGCATGCCCATCGCCTCCACGAACTCGCGCTTGGGTCTCGATGCTGTCCCAATCACCAGCGAGGCTCCGTATGTAGCGCAGATCTGCGCTGCCGCAGACCCAACGCCACCCGCGGCGTGATGCACCAGCACGGTGTCACCTGAGCGCAGGTCTCCGAGGTGGATGAGCATGTGGTAGGCAGTGCCGTAGCTAACAGGAATGGCCGCGCCCTTGTCGAAGTCGATCGAGTCGGGCAGTTTGACTATACGATCGGCAGTGACCACTACCTGCTCGGCATACCCTCCGAAACCAGTCATGGCAATCACTCGGTCTCCGCTAGAAACGCCCTCGACGCCAGAGCCGACGTCCATGACCTCCCCGGCGGCCTCGTAACCCGGCGTGAACGGGAAGTCTGGTGCGGAGCCGTACAGGCCTTGTCGCATCATGAGGTCGGCGAAGTTGATCCCGGTCCTGTGGACTCTAACGCGAACCTCCCCCGGCCCAGCCACCAAATCCCCGACCTCGATAATCTCGATGGAATCAGGACCTCCGACCTTGGGGTAAATCACTTTCCTCATTCGCCCACCATGGTGTATTCCTGTGCAGCCTCACCACTTTTGAGGTGATTGAGGATCTCACCCAGTCCCTCGTCGTCGTCCGGAAGCGTGTACCATGTTCCCTCTGGGTAGATCACACAGGATGGCCCTTTTTCACAGTGGTCTAGGCACCCAGACTTGTTGACCCTGACATCGTCCAATCCCTCCGCCCTAGCCACCCGCTTCAGACGCGTCATGATGTCCAGCGAGCGCTTGTCTGCACAGCATCCACGTGGATGTCCCTCCGCGCGCTGGTTAGTGCAGACAAAAACGTGCATGCGGAAAGGTGTATGCGGCAACGCATCACCTCATACTCGATCGAACTTGGCTGCGAGGACAAAGTCCGACTCGCTCAGTCCGTCGATTTTGTGAGTGTAGATTACCGCCCGCACCCTGCCCCATCCGAGTTCGAAGTCTGCATGGTGGTTCTGCTGCTCGCAGATGGCACCCAGGCTGTTCGTGAACCCCATCGCGCTTGCGAAGTCGGGAAACTCCCATGAGCGAGTCAGATGGTGGTTGTCGACCAGATGCCAACTTTCTTGCAGATGTTCGGAGAGCTTCACCGCCTCGACCTCGCTCAACGGCGGCACGCCGCCTTTGCATGGAACGCATTGCTGCTCTGCAAGGCTACTCACTCCATCAGCCCCACAAACTGCTCTCGTAGCCCTCACCGGTCTTCTCGGCCTTCTCGTGCATCTCCGATCGACGACGCATGTCGTCTTTCTCGAACTTCAGCAGCTCCCTGTCCTCAATGTAGGTTCTTCGAAGGTGCGTGACTAGTCTGACTTCGACAATCACGTCCCTGGCGACGGACCGGAAGTCACCATTATAGTCGAGGATCTCAATGGCGCTTCGAGTGGTGCCGATGAGCATCCCTCTGACCCAAGGCTCACAATCCTCTGGAAGCATCCTCCTGTCTAGGAGAACTTCGATGATATCGTCCTTCCTCAGCCCAGATTTGCGGCCCATCAGGGGTCCTTGGAAGACATCTCCTAGGCCATCCAGCTCTGGCGATCCATAGTCCTCGTACAATCGCTTCGCCCAATCTGGTAGGTCCTCGACCCGCTTCCCCCTGCGTTCGTCCGTCATGCTCCGACGCTCGCGTCGTCATAGAAAAAGAAACGGGTCCTACCTGTCATTCTGACTATTTAGGGCCCGACTAATGCCTTGAAGTGCGATGCCGTGGCGGCGGTGACGGAGGCAAGCCAATGGCATCAGTGGAGTGGCGGAGTATCCCAACGGTCCTCTATCCCCAGGAGATCCTCGACAAGGCCTTCGGAAGAGCGAGCAACCAAGCTGATCTTGTGGAGGACCCGGACAAGTACCACCGGGTCCGGAAACAGATGAACAGGATGGTTCAGTCTGCCTCCGACGTCATCACTAAGACGCTAAATTCCTACGTTGGCAGGTGGCCCAGCCTCAATGCCCTCACGGAGTTCGATCGTGCGCTGGTCGACGCCGCAGTGGGTTGCGATGAGTATCGAAAGAACCTAGGCGCCCTGCAATGGGCCGCGGAGCAGACCCAACGCATCGCTGGAGAGGCACAGAGGAAGATTCTCAGGCTCAGGGACATCGACGGATTCCACAAGGCCAGACGCCACGCCTATGGCAGAATCTCCTCTATTATCGGTCAGATATCTCCTCAGATCCTGTGGCTCGGAGAGGCGAGGGATATCCTTCGCAAACTCCCCTCCATCGACCCGCTGGAGCCATGCATCGTCGTCGCAGGCTCGCCCAACGTGGGCAAGTCCGCACTGATTAGCGCGCTCTCCAGCGGCGAGCCCCAGGTGGCCTCCTACCCGTTCACCACCAAGCAGTTGCACCTTGGGCACTTCGTTCATCGCAGGAGGGCCTACCAGATGGTCGATACGCCCGGTCTGCTGGACAGACCGATGATAGAGAGGAACCCAATCGAGATGCAGGCGATAGCGGCTCTCGAGCATCTCGGCGACGCACTGGTTTTCCTAGTCGATCGCTCGAAGGGTTCCAACACGCCCGTCTCTGAGCAGCAGAACTTGCTCGCGGAGGTTCGCGAGCTCATCTCGGAGAGGCCCATCATAGTGGTCAGCAGTAAGTCTGACCTCCTCGACTCCACAGTAGAGGGAAATGGGTCGAGAATCAGCGCAGAGACTGGGGAAGGCCTGGAGGAATTGAGGATGGATCTCATCGAGATTATCGCAGCGGACGAGATTCTCGACCCACTCTCGCTCCCCGAGAATTGGCCGCGTGACGACGAGCCACTCGGATCGGTCGGCAGATCAGACGCCAGTAGGCAGACCTGATTTTACACGTGCCAAGTATGGCCGCAGACTACGCAGTAGAGGTCGTAACCTCCCAAGGAAGGGACAAGCCCCTCGGCCTCTATCACAGAACCGCATTTAGGGCAAGCCATACTTGTCATGATAGCCCTACCAAGATGGGGTTCTTCAAAGATGCTGAGCCCGATCCACTAGGCATCCCTGAAGCGTTTCCACAGGTTTCGTATCGGGAAAGCCATCTCGCCAGCCCCGGCGAGCAGTAGCACCGTAACGATAGCCAGTGCAATCTCAAAGTAGTCGTTCAGGTGTACCGAGGTGCTCAGCGTCACCGTTTGCGAGTCGAGGGTTGCGCCGTTCTTGCCCGCGGTGATGAACCTGTAGTCTCCAGGGCCGACCTCGAAGATCAGCGAACCGTCAGCGTCCGACCCACCCGTGACGATGTACTCCGCAAAGTCCTCCTCCGTACAGGTCGTGAGGCCATTTGAGTTGGGCGGGCAGTCGATGGCAGCGGCTGCGTCGACCACAGCCAACCAACTCCTTTCAGGCTCTTCCCACTCGGCCTTGAGTTCGATGTCGAGCAGCATGAATGCATTCGGCACCGACAGGTCCTCGCCAGTCATCCCCACTTGGCAGCCAATCGCTTCGTCGTCCGAACACGGTACAATTGGGACATCTGTCCCGGACTCATCGGTCGAGTAGCCGTACAGGCTGGCGATGAGAATCATTGTACAGATAAGACCGACCAGACCGGGAAGCACGGACAGAACCCTGACCATCATGTGGATGCCCTCTGTGCGGTCTGGCGATTCAACCTGACGCCCCCACGACCTCGAGAATCACGAAGAACACGGCGATGGCAGGGAAGAGGTACATCATGAAGGTCAGCCTGCGCCTGGATCTCTCTTTCTTGTCTTGCATCGTTGCGCAGTCATCTTTGCCGCAGATGGGTGGGTCGCTGTCGAGGGGGATGGGAGTCCAACAAACTACGCAGTGCCGGTGCAGCTTGGCATTCGATTCGGCGTGCCTACGAGCAGGAGATTCCTTCCTGCGTGAGGCTGCCGCACGTGCTTCCTGAGCCGTCCTTCGTGCAGCCTTGAGGATGGTGTCCTTGCGACTCAACAGATCACCCAGTCACCACTGTTCCGCCGAAGTCACCACCCTCGAGGGCCAAGCGGATGTTCTGCAGCTCTCTCCCGTCTAGGATGTCCAGAGGAAGGCCATGACTCGCCGCTTCCCCCACGCCAACAGGGTCGACCACCTGCGAACCTCCGGCCTGTGCATGCTCCGCCGGCCCGACGATCGATTGCAACTGATCCAGGGTGAGGCTGTCGAACGACTTCGCCTCGGGATGTTCCTTCGGGTCCTGCTCATACACCTTCGCGACATTGGTGGCTATTACGCACTTACCAGCCCCGCTCCTGATGGCGAGTTGGATTGCAACTGTGTCGGTAGTGTGTCCGGGCACGGTCCCACCCATCACGACCACCTTGCTACTGAGAAGAGCCTCGACGGCCTCGCTCACTTCCTGAGGTATTGCTCCTGAGACGGGTATGCCCTCATCGGCCAGTGCCTCTCTGATGATGGTAGCGTTGAGGCGAGTTGCAGCGATGCCAATCTTGTCTAGGTGATTCATGTCGTCTATGATTGGGCTTACCAGTTCGATTCCTTCCCTTGCCGGCGCGCCGCCGCCGACCACCAATCCTAGACGATCACCGACGGCTACACGGTCCCTCACTATGGACACGAGCCCCAAAAGCCAATCATGACGCTCCTCGACCTCGGGACGCAGTAGGCTTCCTCCCAGCGCCACGACTACGGTCGCCATCGACCCTAGACGGACTCCCTGCCTTTCAATGCCTACGCTCAAGTCGCGCTGAAGGGTTGAAATGCCGCCCGTCGCGGCAATTCACGGAGGTATGGTATGTCCGATGAGCTCGCACAGCAGCAGCGGATGCTCCGCTTGAAGAAGACCCTCAAAGAACTCTCTGGGATGAGGGGCATGGGCACCGAACTGGTCACCGTAATCATCCCTCCGGACCGCATGATTAGCGATGTCAGGCAGCAGTTGGGACAGGAGGCAGGTCAAGCTGCCAACATCAAGTCGAAATCGACTAGGAAACACGTGTCAGATGCGCTAGAGTCGGCCGTTTCCATGATTAACCGCTACAAGACCCCCGGGGAGGGTGGGCTTGCTATCTTCGTTGGCCACGTGATTGTAGGGAACAACAAAACCAGACTCATCACCACCGTCGTAGATGACCCACCCGAACCATTCTCTTCATTCAGGTACAGGTGCGACTCCTCCTTCGAGACCAGTCAACTCGAGGAGATGCTCATCAATCGCACCTCGTACGGACTCTTCGTCATCGACCGCTCCGAGGCTGCCTATGGGCTTGCTTCCGGCAAGAGCCTTCACTGCCAGGAGCACATCACCTCGCGGGTCCCCTCCAAGCACGGACGAGGTGGCCAATCGGCACAGCGCTTTGAGCGACTTATCGAGGAGGCAGCTCACGAGTTCTTCAAGAAGGCGGCAGAGAGGGCTTGCAGGTATTGGCTGCCGATGACACAGGACCTTAGGGGTATCATTATCGGCGGACCGGGAGCCACCAAGGACTACGTGGTCAAGCACGACTACTTCCATCACGAGATCAAGAAGCTCATCACAGAACCCTTCTTCGATGTCGGCTACTCCAACGAGAGCGGCCTGAGGGAACTCATCCAACGCGCTGGCTCGATGATGGACCAAATCGAGCTCGATCGCGAGCGCACGCTCGTAGACGAGTTCCTACGTGAGGTGATGCAGACTAGCCCAAAGGCAACCTACGGCGAGGGGATGGTTAGGTCCACCCTAGAACAGGGAGCCGTTGCGACGTTGCTTCTATCAGAGGCTCTAAGCAAAAGGCGAGTCGGGTGGCTGTGCAAGGTATGCAAGCATGAGTGGGTGGCGACCCAGAACAGGCTCTCGGAAATTCCTGATTGCCCTGCGTGCAAGTCAGAGAACGTTCGTGAGGACCCCGACAGGACAATGGAACTGATCGACGAGCTGACTACCCTAGCAGGGCACACATCAGCTGAAGTCAGACTCATCTCCGTTGACACCGAGGAGGGGGCCACTCTGAACACGGCGTTCGGAGGCATCGCCGCCCTGTTGAGATATGCAATCACATGAGGATGTGAAGATATGAGGGAGTTGATCGAGGACGCCCGCCCTGCTACAGCCAAGGCCATGTCACAGATTGGTATCGATGAGGCCGAGTGGGCACACCTGTTCAGGCGCGCGACAGTGGAGGACCACGGAGACGCTGCTCTTCCCTGTCATGCACTGGCTAGGACCCTCAATAGGTCACCATACGAAATCGCCGACGAGGTCTCAAACCTCATCGGAGATAGCTTGGAAGGCATCGCTGACGTCTCTTCAATCAGCGGATTCGTTAACTTTCGGGCACAGCCGTCTTGGCTCTCTGGACGCATTGAGTCACTGATGCCGGATTCACGGCTAGGAATAGGCTCCGAAGAGCGGCGGACCTACGTCGTAGACTACTCGGCGCCCAACGTGGCCAAAGAAATGCACGTCGGCCACCTCCGCTCCACTGTAATTGGCGATGCCATAGTCAGGATGCTCGAGTACAAGGGCCACTTCGTCCACCGAGAGAACCATGTCGGTGACTGGGGAACTCCATTCGGCATGCTAATCGAGCACCTGCTCGACCTCGGGGAGGGCGAGGCCGCCAAGGATTTGGGGGTGGGCGACCTCGACTCTTTCTACAAGCAAGCCCGTGCCAAGTTCGTCTCTGAGGTAGAGTTCGCCGACCGATCCAGGCAGCGCGTGGTGCTGCTCCAAGGAGGCGACGAGGAGACGCTGCGCCTGTGGCACATTCTAGTTGAAGAGTCGATGCGTTACTTCAACGAGGTCTACTCGATGCTCGGTGTCCTATTGACGGACGACGACATTATGGGTGAGTCGAGGTATCAGGCCCTCCTACCTCTGGTGGTTGAGCGCTTGGGTGTGGCAGGCATGCTCGAGCATAGCGAGGGCGCTGATGTCACCTATCCGGGTGGGTGGATGAATCGCGAGGGCGAACCATTTCCGATGATTATCAGGAAGGCCGACGGTGGCTACAACTACTCGACATCAGACTTGGCCTGCATAATAGATAGAGTCGAGCGCCTTGGGTGCGACTCTTTACTCTACGTTGTCGGAACACCGCAGAAGCAGCACTTCCAGATGGTCTTCCAAGTCGCCGAGCAAGCCGGTTTCATGGATGAGCGCCACAGTGCTGTCCACGTCAACTTCGGCTCTGTTCTGGACACTGATGGCAAGGTTCTGAAGAGCCGCGAGGGCGAGGTAATCAAACTCTTCGACCTTCTTATGGAGGCGGTGTCTAGGGCAACGGCAGCAATCGAAGAGAAGAACCCCGACCTTCAGGGGGAGGAACGTGAGCGTGTGGCGCGGATCATTGGCATAGGTGCGGTGAAGTACGCCGACCTCTCGACCGAGCGTACCAAGGACTACGTCTTCGACTGGGAGAGGATGCTCTCTTTCGACGGCGACACGGCCCCCTACCTGCAATACGCCCATGCTAGGATTTGCAGTATCTTCCACAAGTGGGGCCATGACCGTGAATCTCTGAGTGACTCGGAACTGGAATGCGCCCTTCCCGAGGAGTGCCTTCTAGCTCGCAGGCTCGTAGGGTTCTCCTCAGTAGTGGACGAGTCCACCCATGCCTACAACCCGCACAGGCTATGCGCCCATCTGCATGCCATCGCTTCGGCCTTCGCCTCGTTCTACGAGACATGCCCAGTGCTCTCAGCGGGAGACGAGAGCACCGTACGCAGTAGGCTTGCCCTATGTGACTTGACGGCGAGGGAGCTAGAGCTCGGATTGGAACTGCTTGGCATTGAGGTCCCTCAGAGGATGTGACTATTCAGAGTCGAACAGCATCGATTGGACTCGTTTGAGGTTTGGACCACGAACGGTCCCTGCGACATCGCCGTAAACGAACAGCCTCCAGAACGGGACCACGTCGACTTCTATCCTCAGCCAATCTAGTTCTGCCCTAAGTGGAAACGCTTCTGGATTATCTAGAACCAGTATGCAGATATTTCCGAAGTCGAGGTCGGCTACTCTCTCTAGCGACTTTCCACATTCATCGCAGTCACTCTTGGATACCATTACTAGAACCCTCTCGCTCGCCATCGCCTCTCCCCAATCGGCAATGGAAACCAGCTCCTTCATGAGAACTCCACTCTGCATGAGCATGATTGAAAGCCAGAACCTACTAGTCGCCCCATGGTATCCGTAGGCGAAGCGGCACCCGACTTCACGTTGATGGCGCATGACAGGGCGATGGTGACCCTGAGCGATTATTCCGGCAAGAGGGCAGTACTCGCTTTCTATCCCGCCGCTTTCACCGGGGTGTGTACCACTGAACTCTGCACCTTCACCAACTCAATGTCGAGTTTGGAGGGGGCTAAAACGGTCATTCTGGGAATTTCTGCTGACAATGTATTCGCCAACAACGAGTTCGCCACAGCCAACGGCATTGGCTTCCCGCTGCTTTGTGATGTCCAGCGCACCGCGATTGAGGCCTACGGACTAGCCATCCACGACTTCGGAGCCCCCGGCTTCACAGCCTCGCAGCGCGCGGTGTTCGTGGTGGAGCCGGATGGTTCTGTGGGTTACGTCTGGGTCGCTGAGAACCCAGGACTAGAGCCCGACTACGACGAAGTGATTGCCTACTGCGCAGGCTAGTCCTAACCCCAAGCCAAGTAGCGGACCAGCGAGCCGTAAACGACTCCCGAAATTTTCAGGCTCTCCTCGTTGAATCGATCCATGTTGTCGAGGTAGGTGTGGTATTCCTCAGAACCGGATCCATAGCACATCACGGCTTTGCCGTAGTGGTTGTCGCCGCCTCCACTCTCATCGAGGTTGTACACGAAGGGGGCGTGATCGGAGTTGTACGGCATCTGCTCGGAGTCCAGGTGCCTGACGTTGATTTCGTACTTGGAAGCGAGATCGGGGTATGACTTGGCGAAAGCACTCACCAGCCCCACAATGTGCTTTACATCAGCAGGGCTATTGCCTTGGAGAGTGAGTCCAGAGTTTCTCTGGGCATCCACGTGGTTCATGTCGAGGTTGACATAGAGCCTCAGATTCTCTTTGAGCGTATCCTGGTGTTTCTTGACCCATTCCGATGAACCCCAGAGCCCTTCCTCCTCACCGCCCCAGGTGCAGAAGTAGATTGTGTGCTTGGGCTGGCCGAGTTCGGATTGGAGAAGGCCGAACTGCCGAGCTATCTCCTGCACAGTAGCGGTGCCGGCGGTGTTATCGACAGCGCCTTGACCGTTGTACACTGTATCGTGATGGGCCCCGATAATGATCAACGAGTCAGACTTGCCCTCGATTATCCCGCAAGGCACATGGATATTGACGTTAACCTGGTTGTCCACCTCGATCACGAACTGCAGCATACTCTCACCCTCGACGACCTGTTCTGCGATCATCTCGCCAAGGCTCTTCGATACCATGACGAATCCGATGTCGTAGGGCTTCTCGTCGAACTGCGTGATGTCCACGGACTTGAAGTATGGAACGCAATCCCCGGAAACCAACTCGTCGCAGTTCTGCTTCGCGTTCACTGTAATCAGGCCCCTCAGACTGTTCTCCTGAGCTCTGAGCAGTAGAACGGTGTTGCTCTCCGTGCCTGGATCTCCATCCTGACCGTCCATTATCCAGACGAGTCCTATGCCATTGGCAGCTGAGCCCCAGTCAGAAGATTCATTGCCCATTTCTAGGTCTATGACATTGACATCGCTGCTGGCCACAATGTCGACATCCCCGCTGTAGCCTTGGACCACGTAGTCTTCCCTGTGGGTGAACTCCGTCTCGTCCCGATCTATGTCGGCGACCGAGCATGGCGCTGGGCCGCCAAATATGTTGCCGATGTTGCCCGGAGTGCAAATCATGATCTCGAATTCGTTACCCATGTAGAAGAGTGGCACTTCGAACTCCTCGAGGGTCACCGGCATCCCGCTGCTGGAGAAATTGAGTTTGATGGACTGTGCCGTGTTCTTCTCTTCCTCCGTCCCGGACAGCCTGCCCCCCCACTCTGGGTGTCCGAGGCTGACGAGCCCCTCAGCGTACGCCCTAGTTTGGTTGCTGTCGAAGTCGATCAGAGCGTAGTCAGGCTCTCCTTGAATCCATTCTACGAAATCATCAGAGTAAAGCAAGGCTCCCCCGGTCATTCCTACTACCAGTAGCACAGCGACCACCATCGTGGCAACCGGTAGCCCCTTCAGGCGCAATATGGCGGCTTGGGAACTCTCTTTGAGACGATTCACAACCATTGACGGGAAAACCTTCGCGTCTTCGGCGGCAATTTCTGCCTCGAGAACAGCGCTATCCAGCCCCGCCAACTCCAACCGCTTGACCAATTCGGACTTCTTGCCCGATACTGGCATCCCCCTGGAACCCAGCTCTTGTTTGAGCTCGTCAACGGTCTTGGAGGCCCACTGACTCACGTAATCACTGTTGCCGAGCGCCTTCGGACCGTTCTTGAACCCATGCCAGACCGGTACCAGTCAGAAGTCGTTCAGTCGACGCTTACTTCTCCGCCGGTCCAACGCTTGCCTAGATTATGCTCGACGTCCAGTTGGTCGAGGATTCTGGCTACCACGAAATCGATGAGCTCTTCGATCGTGGTCGGCGAGTGGTAGAATCCGGGACTGGCGGGCAGAATGACGACCCCCCACTCGGAGAGCTTAGTCATCGCCTTGAGGTGAGGAGTCGAGTAAGGGGCCTCGCGCGGAACGAGGATTAACTTGCGGCGTTCCTTCATCGCCACGAGAGCACTCCTAGTCGCCAGATTGTCACTTATTCCTGCAGCAATCTTGCCGATAGTCGTACCGCTGGCTGGACAGACCACATAAGCATCGAACCGGGCAGAGCCAGAAGCCGATCGAGCGGCCAAATTGTCGTTGTCTTCGAGTGTGACGCCGGGGCGGGAAGCGAGGGTCTTCGGAGTGATCCCACATTCTAGGTCGAGATTTATCGCACCGTCGCGCGTGACTATCAGCCTCATCTCCCAGCCAGCTTCAGCCAGTGCTTCGATTAGCCTGACGCCATAGTTCGCGCCCGATGCGCCCGTGATTGCCACGACAGCCTCAGGCATGATCTTCCCTCTTCGCTGCCCCGCTTCAATTGTTGTATGGCCTCACAGGATTTCCTTCAGCGCCTTAGCCAGATAGCGATACTCGTCTGTGTGATTGTACAACTGAGCCGAGATGCGAAGGTATCTGACGCCGTGGTGACTCCAAGGGAACACAGGGACCTGGATTCCGTACTCGTCGAGCAGGCGGTTGTGAAAAGGATCTCCTTCGAGGCTTATGGCCCCGACCTCGCCGTCCGGCGGCATCTCGATGGCTGCGAGTGCAGAGACCA
>JAPYUP010000016.1 GCA_029940695.1 Candidatus Thalassarchaeaceae archaeon | reverse complement strand
GAATAGGAAAGAATCGTTCTTCACGCTTCCATCTGAACCTCCACCCTTTGAAACCCCTTTGACTCACCCGTGATTCAATGGGTAGCGAATGAATCCCCCCTCAGTCAATCCCTACTTGACCCGAATATGGCGAGACCATGACCTCCAACTCCACTCATTCTCCGGGTTCAAGCCAAACACCGCACCGAATGCAATCACCTGCCAGATGTTATCGCGCCCAAAGTTGGATAGAATTTTGGGTATGGCAAGTAAGTCCCAGCCATACCATACCATGTTCTGAAAGCAGTCCAATACAAACAACAGTATGGAGAAGGAGATCAGGAACCTGTAGGAGGACTTCCCGCTTCTCCGGCGTTGTTCCAGTTCTTCTGGGCCCCCGAGTGGGTTAGATGGCTCATCATTAACCCCAGCCCCGTAGGATCCTCTCCAAGATAATGCGAAGCCCCAGAAGAACACTAATGGGGCGATTTCCCACAATGCCCACGAGATTAGTATTAGGATCCCGCTGAACCCATAAACAGAATACATGTGCCTCCTTGCATCTGAGACCCAAATTGGCATTTCTGAAACGCTTAGGGTGGATTCTATTAGGGCGGAGAAGCCATTTGATCCATCCCACCACCAATCCCCGACAAGGAAGGAGAATGCGAAGAGGCCGGTTGCGGCCGCCTTCTGCTTCGTGTATCCGGAGAAAAATGGAACATTGCTTGTCGTTTCCGAAGTGCTGGATTCGGCTTCTTCCAAGGCACTCGGATCTTCCACATCCATCTCGGCCAGAGATTCTTGGCCATTCTTGAACTCTGGTAAGATGATGGTTTTGGGAATCTGGATTTGGCTGTCGTCACTTCCTCCCATGGCTCTGGATAGATAGATTTGGCATGAAGATTGGGGCGGCATCAAACCCATTGAGACCCCCCTGACTCGCCCGTGACTCAGAGGGTGCAGGGAAGGGACCCATTGAGGTGGGGGCCATGTCAGAGGGTCACACCAAGGAACCCACTGTGGTGCATGCGAGTCACAGATACCGACTGACTCGGGGGCGACTCAGTCCCTACCCTATGATACGTATACGACTCAGAGGGGTCTCAATGGGTTCCAAATATATCTATTCAAGAACAAGCTCTAACTGAATCTCACAGCAGTCGCTAGGGACGCCACCGTTGAGATGGAAGCCCATTCTATCATACAGATTTCGAGCAAATTCATTCCCCTCTCTGACTTCAAGCAGCAGACTGCGCTTCCTCTCTGACTCTGCCCAGTTGACGACCTTCCTGGAGAGTCCTTTTCCGATGCCGAGACCGCGTGCTTCGGGAGCTACCCAAAGGGAGATGAGCCACCCTATGTCTGAATTCTCCTCATCATTGCCTCCGCGCACAATTCCCACATCCTCGCCATCCAGGACAGCAACGAATGTAGGAAGAGTATGGAGTTGCTTGATCCACGACTCTTGCGGGAATAATGAGGCTTGTTCGTGAGTGGTATCGAAAGAATCGGGAGAATCGAGTAAGGAGCGAAGTCGGATTGTTCGGAGCCGCTCCCACTCATCAAAGGACAGCCGCTCGATTCTCACAGGGATGGCAAAGGCAGGTTTACCTATAATTTTCCGGAACTCAGAGGGTTCGGACGCTCGTGGGTCTGCCATTCAACTCTAGTGGAGCATGCCTGTTGAAGAACGACCCGGTACGCGCAGGAGCATGGCCGTGGGCGCCAGCATCGCTGGAATCTGCGCCTGCCTCGCCATTGCATGGACTGCCAATCCCCTAATTGCTCGGGTCAGCACGCTACCAACCCCCCTGGGGCACTTGTTGTTTGGCATGGTGGCAGCGGCCGTCTGGCCGTATCTGGCAGCCTCCGTCCCCGGCTCAGAGAGCTCCACAGCCACACAGGCCGCCATGTCTCTCCTCACCGGCGGCCTCGGCCTCCTAGTCGTCTTCTCCGCGGGCCTCGCACTCCCTTTCAAGCACCTCCGTGAGCGATGGCGAGAAGTCTCGAAGGCGTCTCTCACGAAACTGCTACCTCCCCTATTGGTCCTGCCCCCACTGGCACTGCTACTCTGGCCTGATGCAGGCATGGGGGCGGTGGTAGCCGGACTCGCCCTCTCGGAGGTCTCGGTAGCAATTTCATGGAGCATGCTCGACACCCATCGACGAATCGAGACCCCACTGGCCAAGGACCTGCTCGGGGTCACATTCCTTGTCAACAGTACCATCGTCCTACTCGTCCTCATCGTGCTGCGCACTCCGACCGTGCTGCTGACTCTACTAGCCTTCTGTTCGGGCATAGCGCTGCATAATCGACTTCCATCTGAGGCTAGAGCTCAGCTCCAGAAGCTCATGCGTGCGGTGGTGGTCCCAGCCTTCTTCGTTCTCGCCGGTGCGCGCATTGAGTGGTCTGCAATCACTGGCTCGTGGAAATGGATCGTTTTCCTGCTCGCTGCCGCAGTGACCAGACTACCTCTTCCCCGGCTCGGCGCGGACCGAATCCTCGGGCACGGCCCGGAAGATACGACCTACTTCGAGGTACTGGCCGCAAGCCGTCTGACCTTCGCCGCCCTCATCATCTGGCTGGGAGTCGAGGCTGGCGCCATGTCCTCCGCACTCCTTTCCGAAGTGACGATTATCGTCTCACTGCTATCAGCGTCCTCTGCATTCGTAGCGCATTATCTACACCTACGCTCTCCTGCCCGTTCGTTCAATTAGAGGGAATCCTTGGAAGCGTCACTGATCCATAGTGTAGCCTGGATCTCATTCTAGCCCCCGGAGTTGGAAACCCGTGTTCGATTCCTCGTGAGTCGCGGGTGAATCAAAGGGTTTCAATGAGTCACATTGGATTTCTTCGGACCCATTATATGATGAACCGTCCAATCTTACCCTGAGAAGTCAATTGATACGATTCCAAGGAAGAGCGATGATGGACCCCGCTACAGTAATCTCACTCTTGCTGATACTGTGTACTGCTTTCTTCTTCGCCCCTCTGGGTCTAGGGGGTGGGGTTCTGTTCGTTCCGATTTTCCTGTACATCATGAAATGGGATATGCAACTATCCATTGTTAGCTCCCTCATCCTCGTCCTGATGGTATCGTTTGGAAGCAGGAATGCACATTCCAAAGGCGGCTATGCAGTAATGGATGTGGGCAAGTCCGCAATACCCTATGCCATTGTTGGCGCTGTTGGGGGTACGATTATCGGGTTTTTCCTAGTTGAGTACGTGGGGGACTTCACAATCAAAATCGCTGCCGTATCTCTACTAGTTTGGGTTATAATGGGTACCTTCAGGCAGTTGGCAGAAGAGTCCGATGGTAACGCCGCCGAGGCCATCGAACCCAAGGTGATTGACCCTAATGTAATGAAGAAGTATAGGGGGATGTGCATGGCCAGTGGGGTCACATCTGGACTTCTTGGTATCGGAGGGGGGATGCTGTTCGTCACATTCCACCGCTCTCTATTCTCGTGGAAGCTCCACTATGCTGCCGGAACCTCATACGTCATCGAGACTTGGATGGTGCCTGTGGGCATAACATCTCACCTATTGATAGCCCAATCTGGCAGCAATCTAGTGTCGGCTATCAGCGGATTCTGGATCATCATCACTCTACTGTTAGTCTATGCCTCTGCCTGGATTGGAGCTAGGGCCGCAATCAAGATGGTCCCTCAACAGGTTTTGGCCTATCCTTTCCTACTAGCACTGCTAGCTAGCCTCGCTAGGTACAGCTGGGACATTCTAGAGATTTCTGGTTTAATCTAATCTGGAACCAATTTCCTAGCGTCAGACATTCCATTCCATAATCAAGGGGTGACGCGGCTTCGGTCACGTGGGAACAGCACGACCTCGCGTACATTCCCCGCCCCCGTGAGCACCATAAGCAAGCGAGCGACGCCGAGCCCCCATCCTGCGTGCGGCGGCGCTCCGTAGCGGAACCCGTCGGTGTAGAAGGTGAAGTCAGTGGGCTCGAGGTCCATGTCCCTGAGGTTCTGCTCGAGCACGTCGATGCGATGCTCGCGCTGGCCGCCGCTGGTCATCTCGTCACGTCCGTAGTTCAGGTCGAAGCCACGGCTGAGCTGGCCGCCCGTGGAGCCTTTCTCTCCCTCTTTGTGGTGGATGTAGAATGGTTTCATCGCCATCGGCCAGCGCGGGATGAAGTGGAAGCCAGGGTATTGGGCCGCAATGATGTCGCAGTGGTGGCTCTCGATGTCGTCACCCCACTCGATCTCCCCACCGCCCGCCTTCACGATGTCAATGGCATCGCAGTAGGGGATGCGAGGGAAGGGCACGCTGGGAACTTCCAAGTTCACCGGTTCCTGTCCCTGGGTCGCCCGGTACTCGTTGACCACGCCGATTAGGTTCTGGTCGTTGGCTGCGATCTCGCCCCAAATGTAGTGGATCATCCCCTCCAAAACGCCCATCACGTCCTCGTCGTCCATCCATGCGCCCTCGATGTCGAAGGAGATGAACTCGTTGAGGTGACGGTAGGTGTCGTGCTTCTCTGCTCTGAAGGCCGGACCAATCTCGAAGACCCGCTCGAGCCCACCTAGGACTGCCATCTGCTTGTACAGCTGCGGGCTCTGTGATAGGTAAGCGTCCGTTTCGAAATACTTCATCGGGAACAGGTTGGTGCCGCCTTCAGCGGCAGCGGCAATAATCTTCGGGGTATTGATTTCATCGAAGCCCTGGGAAACGAGATGATCGCGGCCGTACTGCAGGACCCTGCCGCGAAGTTGGAACATCGCATTCACATGCGCGCGCCGTAAGTCGAGGTGGCGGTTGTCGAGACGCACATCGAGCCCCACGTGAACATCGTCGGTCACCCCGACCGGCAGGGGGGCTGCCGCTTCGGCAAGGATAGTGCCAGTGGTAACGTTGACCTCGTACTCGGCAGGCGGCGCCGGCTCGCCCTCGGCGACCTTTGGCGGGCGCTTCTGAGCCACGGTTCCGGAGACCTGTATAGTCGACTCGCGGGTGGCCGACTGGATGGCGTCGAACAGACCCTCGTCCATGTTGTCCTTCTTGAGGAAGGCCTGGATGCGGCCAGTGCCGTCGCGCAGCATCAGGAAGCAGATTGCGCCACGACCGCGCACCGTCTCGGCGTAGCCGGCTACAGTGACATCGGAGCCGACTAAGTCCACACCGTTGGCCACGACTTGGCCGATGGTGTGGGACCGGTAGGCCGTAGGCCTCCATCCGCTGCTGTCCCGCATGACACGTGGGACTGCACACGGGTTATCAACGGTGCTCATTCTTCCTCGTAGGGGGCAATCTTTGCACTTATGAGGAGGAATGCGGTGTGCCCCATCGGCTGGTTCCCGGGCCTCACTCCCCCTTTGCTCGCCTTGACCCACCGACGTTCAATCATCTCGCCGGCCCATTCGATGACTAGGCCCTGTTCCTGAGCAGACTCCCAAGACTTTTCGAGTTGAGATGTGGTCGGGCAGTAGCAAGCCAGCCTCCCACCAGCCCTTAGGAACGGTACTATGGAAGGTATCACGTGCCATGGTTCGGCGATGTCAATGATGGCTGCGTCGAGAGAGCCGCAGACGCTCGATACAACCTGACCTATTTCGGTCATGTCACCGTCTATCAGGTGCCAGTCTGGGAACTTTGGGAGTACCTCGGCCAAGCGTTCCATGTTGGCCTGTCCGACCTCAGCGAGATCGGGCCTGGAATCGACTGATATCAGGGTGCCTTCTGAGCCGAGGACGTTGGCGAGATGCATCGCCAGACCCGCCGAACCATGACCACCCTCGAGCACCCTCGAGCCGACCCCGATTCCCATCCAAGAGATCAGGAAGCCGGCGTCCTTGGCCCCGATTACCTGAGCCCTCCTTGCCATGTTCCGACGCGCTTCGGGCAGCGCGGGGTCCACGATAGTCAGAGACTTCTGCCCAACCCTAATCCTGTCGCCAATCGAGTATCCTTCTAGGAGTTGCTCGGCATCAAACCTGCCCAGTCCCTTCACCTTAACCTCGCCGGGCGACCGTCGCAGCAAGTAGGCCCTGCCGTCATCCTCCCTCAGAGCAACCCAATCTCCTCCGCCCTGCTCGCTCATGGACAACGAGGCTCCCGAGCACGTTTCAAATCACTTCATTCTCAACAACTTTTACTTCGCCCTTTAGGGCGAACAGCATGACTATACCTGACTGCCGTTCTGAAATACCGATGACCTCAGTCGTAAGACTACTTACTCAACCGGCGATTTGGACCTGCATACTGCTTCTGATGGCTCCCCTTTCTGGCATGCTAATCCAAGAAAACGAGTCCTACGGGGGGTCCGAGTTAGAGCAGAAGCAGATGCCACTCTATGCCACCAGTCCCGGTCACACAGTTTTCGGTGAGTACGTCGGCGCCCACTGGTGCCCGCCGTGCATGGACAGCGCCTCCCCCTCCCTCACCAACCTCAAGACATCCAATCCTGAAGAGTTCACCTTCGTCTCATTCTTCGAGTCTAGCGATGACGGCTGGCCGGACGACTCCCCCATCGCTCGCACCGACCACGTGATGTTGGGCTCGGATGGCTACCCGACCTTCGCCTTTGCCGACCAGCAGGCCGGTTCCTGCTACAAAATCGGATCCGCCGGCACCAACTACTACGACGCTGACTTCTCAGCTGGAGGCTGCATGAGCGACGATTCGAGTGACTTCCTACTCGAGCTCTCGCTGACTCTAAACTCCACTACAGAGGAGGTCACGGTCATAGTCGAGGCGACCTACACGGGGGCTTCCTCCTCGGTTGACGTTTACCTCTACGGTGCGGTAACCGAGCACATCGGAGGGGATGCCTATGACAATGGAGTCAGGCCCCACCACAACTGGAGGAGCTGGCTTCTGAACGACGACGAGGACGGCTTCGCCCAGTTGACCCTGTTCAAGGACGCGACGGCCGAGCACTCCTGGACGGTGCCGGTGAACACGGTCAGGGCGGCTGCGGGTCACACCCAATGGGAGAACTTCTGGCCAGTGCTCGCCCTGATGGACGGCCCCCACACGACCTACAACACGTTCTACGCGGCAGTCGACCCAGAAATGGGCCCCCTCATAGATGTCGGCATCACCGACTTCGAAGTGGAGAACCAAAACCAATTTCCCGGCTTCATTCCTGGCGACATCTTGGACATCAACCTCGAAATTAGGAACAACGGAGTTGATCCCTATGCTGAGGGGGGCCAGATTGGAATCTACCTGATTAGCGGCTCGGACGAGGTGTACCTCGATGGCGAGTCCATCGAGAATCTAGGCGTCGCTGGGACCCAGAACCTCGACTTCGAGTTCGACACCTCAGATCTGACCGTGGTCCCTTCCGGCGTCACGACCTTCCGAGCCATGCTGACCAACCTCGGTAGTGACAGGAACTCCACCAACAACCTCCTCGATGCCGTTGCACTGCACGACATGCCCCCCGTCCCATCACATCCCTCCTCGATTGGAGCGACCTCTTTCGAGAGGGGCGACACCGTCCAGTTCGAGTCGCGCGCCCTCCCCAACGACTTGGTCGACGACATGACGACTATGTCGCCGACGCTTCAGCACGCTAAGTCGGGCATGACCGACTGGAGCGATGGTTGGATCACCAACTCCGAGGTCGTCGGCACCGGAGGCAATATGGCCTACGTGCACACTCTACAGACTCCCCCTACAGCCGACTCCGGGCACTATGACATCAGAATCCTGTGGCAGGACGCTGCAGGTCAGCAGAGTGAATGGATGATCTCCGAGGAGGCCTTCGAACTGCGAAATGCCCTACCTAGGGTTCTAGGTAGCAGCGACCTTGGTTTCGCCGGTTACCCAGCGGTGAAAATCGACACCTTGGAGAGCGTCTCGATTATGGGGCTCGTACGAGATGCAGAGAGCCCCCTTTCGATGCTCGAAATCGACAGCAACGACCCCGAGTTCAAGGGCTGGAACTCTGATACGTCCACGGTCTCCGTCCAGTTCGACACAATCGAGACAGACCTCCAAGGCAACCCTATCGCTCAGGGAATCTACGTGTCCATCGACGACGGCGAGGATGTCAATCACGGGATGCTGCTGTTCAACGTGATTGAGAATGGGGCCCCAAGATGGTCTCCCATTCCGACGCAGCCCATGTTAGAGGGTGGCTCTGCGAGCACCAGCCTAACGGAGTTTCTCAGCGACACGGACGATGACGGCAACCCGATCTCCGTCGCCGGACTCACTCTCACGATGGTCTCCAATAGCGACGAGGATCTAGTTCAGGCGTCAATCAACGGCCATACTCTGTTCGTCTCCGCCGTCGACGATGACTCATACGGTGTCGCGGAGATTACCGTTCGGGCCTACGACGGGGCCAAATCCTCAGACTCCACCATCGTCTTCTTCGTCATCAACGTCAATGATCCGCCTGCTATTTCCTTGGGTGACATCACGGAGGTGACTCTGAAGGCGAACGAGATGGCATCTCTCGATCTAGTCTCCTTGATGTCCGACATCGACGATCCCGATGATGAGATCTGGCTCTCTGCTACCTCGTCCATACCGGGTGCGGTGCAGTACGACTACGTCAGCGGCGTCCTCGACATGGAATGGGCTAATCCGGGAACTCATGTCGTCACCCTTACCTTGGCAGACCGACACGGTGATTGGAGCACTTCTGATATCATCGTCACCGTGCTCGACAAGAAGGTGCTTACATGGCATACTGAAGAGCAGGACGGCGATCTGAAGGTCGTTATTGTTGACGACCTTGGCCTCGGAAACGACCCCTATGTCGGTTCGGAGCCGACCGTGACGATACAGAACATCGGTCAGTTGGAGCTTTCTGAGATCAGGACGATGTGGACGGTCTGCAACAGCATCGTTGGAATCTGCCACTCGGCTGGCACCTCCAACGGCTTGGGGCCGTTCTCCGTGGTGCCAACGAGCGGCAACGGCCTAGCAGTCGGCGACTACTTCACTTTGTTCGTCGAGGCAGTCGATGCTGATGGCTGGGACCGGGCAACTGAAGACCGCCTCGAATTTACAGCAATCCAGTTTTTCCAGGTGGTGGAGGAACCCGACGACGATGCCAACCAATTGGCCGAGAATCCGACTGGTGAGCCCGGGACGAATGCCCTGCAATTAATCGGCTATGCGACGTTCGTGCTGCTTTTCATAGGGGCGGGCACCTTCGCGGGGCTTTACCTGTCCCGAAGACTAGGCCGCAACTCTGACGACTGGGCGGAGCCCCCTCATCAGAAGGCTCCAGAACCAGAGCCCACGCCCTCCATCCATCCGCCAATCCCAGAAGAGGGGATACCTTCCGGTTGGACCATCGAGCAGTGGCAGTACTACGGCGAGGAGTACCTTGCTAGGAAATAGAATTGGTGAAATCTGGCCACTGGCCCGTTAGACACACCTTCAAGAAGGTGCCATTGGCAGGCAATGCTCCGAGGGAGTGCTATGGCAGATGAGGAACTTGCAGGGCAAGTCGATGAGGAGCCCCCCATCGATCCGTTGGAATCTTGGGAGGACGGTGCCGCTTTCGGCGCCTCCGAGGACAAGGACCCGCTGTGCGAGAAAACCGTCGAAGATTGGATTCAGGACATCGACATTTTCTCCACTGAGGAGGTGCCTATCCCTGAGAAGTTGGTCGATCAGGTCATCGGTCAGGAGGCCGCCTCGATAGTCGTCAGGAAGGCCTCGGTGCAGCGCAGGCATATGATTCTGGTCGGCGAGCCTGGAACTGGTAAGTCCATGCTTGCTCGTTCGATGACGGAGTTCCTCCCCAAGGAGCAGCTGGAAGACATTCTCGTCTATCGAAATATGGAGGACGAGAACGAACCCAAAGTCAGGACCGTACCCGCTGGACGCGGCTCCAGACTCATTGGAGAGAGGAGGGCACACGTACGCCAGCAGCGCGAGCGTACCAACCGTACTCTACTCTTCATCGCTCTCGTAGTTGGCGCCGCACTCCTCCTAGCCACCATTTCTACCGGTGAGATCCTGACCTTCATCTTCGGTTCCTTCATCCTCGTCTTCGGCTACTTCTTCCTGCGCACACGACTCACATCTGGCGACGAGGCTAACATTCCCAAGCTGCTGATCAAGCACGAGAGGAGTGATGACCCTCCCTTCGTAGATGCCACTGGCAATCTCGCAGGCGCACTCCTTGGTGATGTCCGCCACGACCCCTTCCAGTCAGGGGCCGATCTTGCTACCCCCGCTCACGAGCGGGTCGAACCAGGGGCCGTGCATCGGGCCCACAAGGGTGTCCTCTACATCGATGAGATTCGTATGCTGAGAATGGAGGAGCAGCAGGCACTGCTCGTTGCCATGCAGGAGAAGGAGCTGGCCATCAGCGGTCGCTCCGAGCGTTCCTCAGGAGCCCTGACCAAGTCCGAGCCAGTGCCGACTGACTTCATACTGGTCGCCGCCGGCAACTTGGACAGTGTACAGAACATGCACCCGGCCTTGAGAAGCCGCATCCGCGGCTATGGCTACGAGGTCTACGTGAACACCGACATGAAGGACACCGAGCGCAACAGGCGCAGACTCATCCGATTCATCGCCCAGGAAGTCAGGAACGAGAAGACTAAATCGACAGGCCAGTCAATCCCGCACTTCGACAAAACCGCCATAGCCCTCATACTCAAGGAGGCCCAGCGCAGGAGCGGTCGAAGGGGCAAGCTTTCCCTCAGACTGCGTGAGTTAGGGGGGCTGGTCCGAATAGCAGGCGATCTCGCCGCCGAGGATAGCGCCCCTCTAACGCGCTACGAGCACGTCATCCGAGCGCGGATGATAGCCAAGCCGCTTGAGCAGCAGGTCGCAGACCGATATCTGGAGCGACAGTCCGAGTATGCCATGCTCGTCAACCGTGGCCACAGAATCGGCCGGGTCAACGGCCTAGCTGTGCTTGGTGCCGATACGGGTTTGTCCGATTACTCTGGCGTCGTGCTCCCCGTTGAGGCGATGGTGACACCTACCCAAGGGAGGTCGGGGCAAGTCATTGCCACGGGAGGTCTGTCCGACCTAGCCAAGGAGAGCGTGACCAACATTAGCGCTGTCGTGAAGAAGCTCACTGGCAAGGACATCAAGGACTACGACCTCCATGTCCAGTTCCCCGGTACCCATAACGTGGACGGCGACAGCGCCTCCATCACCATGGCCACTGCGATTATCAGTGCCTTCGAGGGCATTCCAATCGAGCAGAACCTAGCGATGACTGGTTCCCTGACGGTTCGTGGCGAGGTGCTCCCCATTGGCGGAGTCACAGCGAAGATAGAGGCTGCTGCAAAGTCCGGCATACGCAAGGTCATAATCCCTAAGTCCAACCTCCAGGACGTCCTAATAGACGATAGGTACGAAGATCAGATCGAAATCCTCACCGTCGACTCACTGGACGAGGTCCTCGAGCATGCTCTCGTCGGCAAGGAGGAGAAGGTAAGCCTCGTCGAGAGGCTCGCTAAGGTTATCGACACCATTTCCTCGGGCACAGAGATGCAGCCCTCTGCATGATGGCCCCCCAATGCTTCAAAGCCCCTCTTATCGAGCGCCCGCGGGGCGCATGGCAGGAAAAGGTAGTTCGCCGATGAGGGTGCTCTTCCTCGTGGTCCTAGTCGATATGCTGGGACTCACCCTAGTGATTCCATTCCTCACTTACTTCGTTCAGGACCTAGCCTCTGCCGAGGGCATAACCGATGTAGGCAGCCGCGACTTTTGGGTTGGCGTAGTGATCGCCGTGTACTCCCTTGCCCAGTTCATCTTCACCCCGATACTGGGTTCTCTGAGCGATCGTGTCGGGCGCCGACCAGTCCTGATGTTTGGGCTTCTATCGAACACCATCTTCTTCGTGGTTTTCGGGCTTTCCGGCAGCCTCTCCATGGCAATCATAGCACGTTTCCTAGCAGGGGCTGGCAACGGTAACATCGCTGTGACTAGGGCCTATATCGGTGACATCAGCGAGACGGAGATGGTCGCAAGGAGGATGGGGATGATTGGAGCTGCCTTCGGCCTCGGATTCATGTTTGGCCCCTTCATCGGAGGCGTCCTTTCAGATCCTGCAAGCGGCCTAGGCGGTGCTTTCGACACCACGTTCTGGGCTGACTACCCTTACCTGCTGCCCTGCCTCTTCTCCAGTGCGATGTCGCTGCTCGCGTTCTTCCTAGCATTCACGCAACTTCCGGAGAGCCTCCCTGCTGAGTTGAGGACCCACTCGGACGCCCCTCCATTCGCTCGCTTGGGGGGCACCGTGACCAGCCTCACATCGGTCCTGCGCCTGCCCAACATCTCAACTCTAATCGTCATCCACTTCCTCTTCCTATTGGGATTCACCATGATGCACGGCACGTTCATCCTGTTCACATCGATGTCTCCGGAGGGTGGCGGCCTAGGGTGGAGCGAGATGGACAACGGCTGGATCTTCGCCTTCATCGGCCTTATTGGGGTGGCCATCCAAGGTGTGTTAATCGGGCCTCTGACTGATCGTTTCAACCTGCATCAACTGATGCTGATTGGTACGCTGGTCTGTGGTCTGGGGATAGCAAGCATACCCTACGCTCCGGCCGAGGCGAGTTGGCTGATCTTCGGATCCTCGGCCGGCATAGCGATTGGCAATGGGCTTTTCTCACCAACTCAGACATCGCTCCTGACCTTCGAGGCCAAGGTCGGTGGACACGAGCTTGGTATGGTCATGGGTGCGCAGGAGGGCTCAGGCGCGCTTGCTCGGATTATCGGGCCCCTGTTAGCTGCCTATCTCTGGTCGCAGACGGTCCAAGGGTCGGGTATCTGGACCTACCACACTTGCTTCCGCGTCGCCGGAATCGTCTTCTGCCTAGCACTCCTGCTTCAACTCAGAGTTCGCCCGAGTGAGAGCCCAGCGACTCGGTCAACGGAGGCCTGATTCATGACAGTTCCAGCAGTCGTTGCTCACGGGGGCGCTGGGGCCGGCCCACACAGACTCCCCAACATCGAGGCCGCTGTCAGCAGGGCGGCTGAGATCCTTGAATCAGGCGGCAGCGCAACCGAGGCCGCAATCGAGGCCTGCGTAATCCTCGAGGACGACCCTGTCTTCAACGCCGGCACGGGTGCGGTATTCAGAACTGATGGGTCGGTTTCACTGGATGCTTCAATCCAGACTTCCGATGGTCGCATGGGCTTTGTGATCGCGATGAGTGACACTCCCAACCCAATCAGGGTTGCAGCCGACCTGCTCAACGAGGACATCAACGGCCTCGCAGGTGATGGGGCCAGGTCCTGGGCCGATGACAGGGGCTTCGAGAAAGCAAATGTCGAAGGCCGCCCACCTCACGATGAGGTCAGCGACACGGTCGGAGTTGTGACTAGGGACGCGACTGGTGCGATTGCCTGTGCCACCAGCACTGGTGGGTGCAGCAATCGACCTCCTGGCAGGGTCGGCGATGTACCGTTGCCCGGCTGTGGATTTTGGGTGCAAGAAGGCGTAGGAGTAGGTGCAACTGGCATCGGCGAGGCAATCACCAGATCGCTGCTGAGTTTCCGCGTCGCTGATCGAATTATCGATGGCTCTAGGCTGGAGGATGCTATGCAAT
The DNA here is from genome assembly GCA_029940695.1 of Candidatus Thalassarchaeaceae archaeon. Classification (GTDB taxonomy): domain Archaea; phylum Thermoplasmatota; class Poseidoniia; order Poseidoniales; family Thalassarchaeaceae; genus UBA36. Next base: position 23,544 of record JAPYUP010000016.1, on the reverse strand, counting down.
GGGCCATCGACGAGATAATCGAGGACGGTGCAGAGGTCGGAGTCATAGCTTTGGGTTCCGACGGCGAGGGACTGGGCCTGTCCAACAGAACGAACATGCCGTGGGCCAGTTGGATTGGTCGATGATTGGGTGAGTTGGAGGGGGAGTTCGGCACAAGCGGAAACCAATCGAACCGCTGGCCTATTAGCCGAGTGAGCGGGGATGCGCTTAAGGAGGGCCCTTGAGTGCCAGCCCCGGAGATGGTGCGGTGTCAGATTTGGATTTGCGCATACGGCAGATTGCGCAAGTACTCGGTCAGCTAGACGACAGCCAGGTCCCTCGGAACATCAGATCATCTTCGAAGGATGCAGTCGAGAAGTGGCTGCTGAACGCAGATAAGGACATGGACGTCAGGCTCGGGATGACTGCCTCAATCCTCGACGAGATTTTCAACGACCCGAACCTACCCGGGCACTACGGTCCCCTTTGCCTGCAGATTCAAGCTGCCTTGGAGACGATGCTGAACGAAGTCAGTCGCTCGTGAACTCCTGGACGGTGTGGACATGCTTGCAGACCTCGTCGAACTGGTTTTGCGACAAGCACTTCACTAGCACTTCCGACCTGCCTTCACGGAATTTTCTGTTGATGACCTCGTGCGATGCCTCCTTCGAGCATAGGGGGCATCTGATGAGAGGAAACTCTTCCTTCAGGCGCTGCTGCTCGCGAACAGCCTCTCCACGCGCACGAAGACGGGTAATTTCCGGATCAGAGTTGATTATGTCGTCTTCTGATTTCTTGATGTGATATCCTTGAGCTGCTGCGCTGCACACAGTCATTATTGCGATTACTGCGAACTCCAGGTCATAGCCTGACTCTGGGAGATTACCTGTCCTAATCGTGTTAGCCCCTGTTACCAAGAGCACGCCTGAGATTCCAGCAGATATCAGGACTGGCACTAATCTCCACAGGTACATCTTGAAGACCATAGTCAGGAAGGTGGTGATGAGGAAAAAAATGCCCTGCAGCGTCTCGCTGGATATGTTGGGAAACTCGGGAATCCTCTCAACGTAGTCCAGCATGTCGATGTCCTTCTCCACCCTCAGAAAATCATAGCCCAAGAGGACGACCATTGGCGGGCCGAGGGTTACTATCGAAGCCTCGGCCATCCTAGCCAAGTTGTATGCCACCACTCCCCCTACTACGAACCCTGCTAGGAGCATGTGCTCGGTAACAAGTGTGGGTAGCAGATCGACAAGTACTGGCTCAAACAACCCTACGAAGTAGTACCCTGATCCTGCCCCGATGAGGCTGAACAGCTTGAAGATGCGTCGGTAACCCTCCACGAACAAGTAGGCCCCGAGAATGATACCAACCAGTCCGAAGTAGATATCCATGGCGCAATTGGACACAGTTTCGGATTTCTATCTATTCCAAGCGCAGACGGCTGCAGCTTGGGGCTCTCGACGCGTTTGTCCACTGCACCAAGATGATAAGTGCAAATTGCCGGAACTCGGCCAACTAGGGAAGTGTTCACCATCGAGGCACCCAAGCGCTGGATCAATATCTCCTACGCCAACATAGCGACCACCTCCCCGGCAGCACACCGAGCCGCAGCAGAGTGGGCCGATGCTATAGCTAGGGGTGGAGCGGCCGAGTTCGACGGCGATGCCGAGCAGAGCGCGCTATTGCCGCTGCGCAGAGCAACCTCCCGACTGCTCGCATGTGGGGTGGCGGACATCTGCGTGGGATCTAGCGCGACTGCCCTGATGTCATCTATAGCCTGGGCAATAGCGCCGAGGGAGGGCTCAAACGTCGTCTCGACGCAAGCATCATTCCCCTCTACCGTGTATCCTTGGAGCAGAGTATCAGAGTCCTTTGGAGCCGAGGTCCGCCTCGCCGCCCACGACGACGACATGTACACCGACCCAAACTCGGTCATGGCCCTCATAGACGAGCAGACCGCGGTCATCGTGCTCTCTCACGTCGAGTACTCCAACGGGCAGCGCTACGACCTCGAAGCATTCTCCAAGGCCGCAAGGGAGGTCGATGCGCTGCTAATCACGGACGCGACACAGTCGATGGGGATGGTACCCATCGACGCTCCGAATTTTGGGGTGGATGCCATGGTCGCCTCTGGGTACAAGTGGCTGAGGGGCTCCTTCGGCGCGGCAGTCGGCTACGTCTCACCGCGACTCAGGGAACTGAACCCGGGCCTAGTGGGTTTCCGCAGCCACGCCGATATGTGGGACATGCGCCCTGACAGGGTGGATCTGCCACGGGATGCTAGCAGGTTCGAGTACACCACCCTGCACTTCGGTGCAGCCCTCGGACTTGCCGAGGCGGTCAAAGAACTCGACAACTTCGGAATCGATGAGGTCTGGGAGCACGACCTAGGTCTAGCAGACCTGATAATCTCCGGGGCAGAGGAACTCGGATTCGACATCGCATCGCCTACTAACGAGGCCGAGCGCAGCGCGATAGTCAGTCTGAGACCACCCGAGGGCGTCGACAGTGACGCTGTGGCCTTCGACCTGCAAGAGGACCATGGGATTATCGTTAGCAGCCGCTCCGGGCTCATCCGTGTCTCTCCGCACATCGACAACGTTCCCGAGGACATAGCCCGACTAATCTCGGCCCTTGGGAGCATGCTGCCATGAACGGCCTAGACGGGGGGTGACTCACGTCTGCCTCTTCTCAGCGGCCTTCTTCCTCAGGCCGGTGTAGCTGCACTTGCGACAGGCCCTAGGCTTGGAACCTCGATGCGTGGCCGAGCAGCGCATGCAAATCCACTTCTTGAGAAGCCTTGCTTCTGCCTCCGGATGCCTTTGTGCCATGCTGACCCGGCGACTTACGAGTCATTCATAACCGCTTCCCACTATCTGCGGCCTCGAGCGAATCGAATCGCGCCAAAGCGTTCAAACACGTTGGGCCGTGTAACCGGGCACGTTGCCAGCCAACGTAGTGCTTGGGGCCCAATGGGGGGACGAGGGCAAAGGCAAAGCCATAGATCAGCTCGCCGCCCACTCGGATTGGGCTGTTCGGTTCCAGGGTGGGAACAACGCTGGCCACACCATTGTCATCGGCGACACGACGCTCAAGCTTCACCTCCTGCCTTCGGGAATCACCGCTCCGAATTGCAAGCTCGTCCTCGGGTGCGGTATGGTCGTGGACCCGTGGGTCCTCGATCAGGAGTTGGAGCGATGGCACGCCCTGACGGGGGAGCAACCGGAGGGCCAGCGACTCTTCATCAGCGAGCGTGCAGCAGTCATCCTCCCATTCCACAGGCTCTACGATGCTGCGGACACATTGGTGGGCACCACCGGTCGCGGTATAGGCCCGACCTATCGCGACCGCACAGAACGCGTGGGCCTGCGCTTCGTTGACCTCTCGCACGTCGTTGACGACGTCGGGGCAATCCGAGTCATAGCGGACAGGATGAACAAGCAGCTTGGTACTGTGGGGGTTGAGGGGACCATTGACCCCGGGCAACTCCAGTCCGAGATTTCTTGGGTCATCGGTAGGTTCTCAGATGCAATCAGGCCCACTGGCCCCATGCTAGACAAGGCCCTAAGAGAAGGAGAGGAGATACTGCTCGAGGGTGCTCAGGGTGCCATGCTCGACATAGACCAGGGCACCTACCCGTTCGTAACCTCCTCGATTACAGGCAGGGCGAACGCAACTCACGGCGCAGGCATTCACCCGGGGCACATCGAGCAGTGCTTCGGAATTTCAAAGGCGTACACTACCAGAGTCGGCAACGGCCCCTTCCCGACCGAACTCGCTCTTGACGAGGGTCCCGGCAGGCAGATGTCCGAGATGGGCAATGAGTTCGGTACTACCACAGGCCGTCCGAGAAGGACTGGCTGGCTGGATCTGGTTGCACTAGGGGGGAGCCAGAGGATTAATGGCCACACTGGCATGGTAATCACCAAGCTCGACGTCCTCGGTGGGATGGATGAGCTAAAGCTCTGCGTTTCGTACAAGTTGGACGGTAACGAAACGCAGTCCGTTCCCGCCTCCTGCGAGGACCTCGCGCGATGTTCCCCTGTCTACGAGACGCACCCTGGCTTTCCCACCCTCAGCCCGGAGGAGTGGATAGACCTCGCTGACGAGTCACGCCAAGGCGGTGGGTTCGACGTCCTCCCCAAGACCATACGCTCTTACCTCACGAGAATCGAGGAGGCCATAGGGGTGCCAGTGGTCAGCGTCGGCGTCGGCCCCGACCGTCGAGCCTCCATCGCGAGTAGCGATGGCCCGTTCGACATCCACCTAGGCGAAGCAACCTTCTAATCGCCCTGCTGAGCCGAGCAACACATGGGATTCAAGTCGAGGGCCCGCAAGCGCCGCAAGGAAACAGGAGAAGACAGAGGCACCTCTGAAGGCGGAGAGTCCGAGGAGTATGAAGGTCAGATAAGATGCGACATCACTGGCTGCGACAACTGGGCCGACAAGAAGGTCGGGGGCCGCAAGATGGCTTACGACAGGGCGGTCGAGGTATGGGGCTCGTCCGGCGTCTCGAGGAAGGTCCGCAGGGTCCCCCTGTGCAAGTCCTGCTACAGGACATGGAAGAAGGAGAAGAAGGACGAGCCTACGGAATGGTCCTGAGACACTCGGCGCAACAATGTTAGTTGTGCACCTTCTCGAAAAGGTGTGACAGGTCACCCTAGCAACGAACCCATCCTGGGATATGCCCCCGGAAGTCCCGAGAGGAACGAGCTTCAGGTCGAGATGGACCGCCAGATGGGCGAGGTCATAGAGATACCATGCATCATCAACGGCGAGGAAATCTACACGGGCACTACCACTGCTCAGGTCATCCCTCATGACCACGGTCACGTTCTCGCCAACGTCCACCTAGCAGGCAGAGGGGAGATGGAGGCAGCCTGCGCAGCGGCGGTCACTGCACAAGCGGCCTGGATTGACCTCGGACTTGATGGCAGGTGCGCAGTCTTCGAGCGTTGCGCCAACCTGCTGGCTGGCGATTGGAGGATGAGAGTCAACGCAGCCACCATGCTCAACCAGTCCAAGACAGCGCTCCAGGCGGAGATAGACGCTGCTTGCGAACTCATCGACTTCTGGCACTTCAACTGCCACTACGCGCGTGGCTTCCACGATGACTTCCAGCCACTGATTTCCCCCTCGGGAGTTCAGAACTCAACGGAGATCCGGCCCCTCGAAGGCTTCGTCCTAGCCATCACCCCGTTCAACTTCACGAGCATAGCCGGAAACCTGCCCAGCGCTCCCGCTATAGTCGGCTGCACTTCGGTCTGGAAGCCCAGCCGCAACTCCTACCACTCGAACTACATGCTGATGCGATTAATGATGGAGGCCGGCCTGCCTGCAGGCGTCATCAACTTCTTACCCGGCTCGGGCGCTGAGATTACCGAGGCTGCTCTCGCCAACCCGGACTTCGCAGGCCTGCACTTCACCGGATCCACTGCAACCTTCCAAGGACTCTGGCAGGAGATCGGGATGGCACTGCCCAACCTGCGCTCATACCCACGGATTGTCGGCGAGACCGGGGGCAAGGACTTCGTGGTGGCCCATCCCGACTGCGACAGGCAGGGTCTTCTGGTCGCCTTGCTGCGAGGCTCCTTTGAGTACCAGGGACAGAAGTGCAGCGCAGCGAGCCGAGCGTACGTCCCTCGGTCCGTATGGGGTGCAATATCTGACGATCTGTGCTCCGAGATTAGCAAGATTGGGATGGGCGATGCCCGTGACTTCTCCAACTTCATGACTGCTGTCATCGACCAGCGCGCCTTTGACAAGATAACTGGCTACATCGAGCGAGCTCAGGAGCGTGACTGCTGCGAGGTCATAGTCGGTGGCAGCAGCGACGACAGCACGGGCTGGTTCATCGAGCCCACCATCATAGTAACGACTAATTTCACCTCCGAGTCGATGACCGAGGAGATATTCGGACCAGTGCTCACGGTGTATGTCTACGAGGACGACGACTTCGAGGAGGTCCTCGGGCTGTGCGACGAGGCATCGCCCTACGCCCTCACCGGTTCCATCTTCGCCACTGACGAGGCGAACGTCCAGAGGGCGTTCGAAGCCCTCCGTTTCACTGCCGGGAACTTCTACATCAACGACAAGCCTACCGGTGCGGTGGTCGCCCAGCAGCCATTCGGGGGTGCGCGTGCCAGCGGCACCAATGACAAGGCAGGAGGACCGCTGAACCTGCTGCGCTGGATTAGCCCGCGCTCAGTCAAGCGAACCCTCGACATACCCCAGGACTGGAGTTACCCGTTCATGGGTGATAACTGATGGACGCTACGGCCTCCTATGCCCTCCTTCTGGGAACTCTAGCCTTCTTCGGCTACGTCGGGTACACGGCCGCGGCTGAGCGGGAGATGGACTCGGACACCTATCTGTCCGCGCGCGGTAGTCAGAGTTGGGTGCGCATCGGGCTGAGCCTGTTCGCTTCTGGAATGGGTGTCTGGATCCTGTTCGGCCCCTCGGAAGTCGGATACTACGGTGGCTTCTGGGATGTGGTGGGCTACGCGCTTTCTTCTGCGGCCCCGTTCATGCTGCTGGCTTACGTCGGGCCGCTGATTCGTGAGCAGCTTCCCGATGGCGTCACTCTCGCAGATTATGTCAGCAAGCGCCTCGGCCGGCCGATGCAAGTCTATGTTGGCCTGATTTCAGTCCTCTACATGTTCACATTCCTGTTTGCCGAGTTCACCGCCATCGGGAAGGGCATGGACATTCTCACGGGCATGGAACCGATAATACCCATGATAGCTGTGGCTATTGTCACAGCCGCCTACACGGCATACGGTGGCCTACCTGCCTCCCTGCAAACTGATCGCTTCCAGGCTTGGATGATCCTCTGGTTGGTCATAACACTCCTCCTAATCCTCTTCGGAACTGATTTGGCGCAGCTAATCGTCGATGCGAAGACGTACAATCCAGAGGATGACTGGTCTATAGGCAGCATGTCCTACATGGGTTCGTTCAAGTCCGGACTCGCACTAGTCATTGCCATCACCGCCGGCGAGATGTTCTCCCAGGGGAACTGGCAGAGAGTATGGGCGTCCGAGGATGACGAGACGCTGAGGAGAGGGGCACTGATGGCATCGGCTCTGGTCCTCCCCCTAGTCTTCGTCATGGGGTTCCTCGGCGCGGTCGTTGCTGGGAGGGGTGCTGCAGCCGACCCCTCTGCAGCGTTCTTCTACCTTATCGAGGACGCTGGCACCCCCCTCATAGCGGCATTCATCGTCCTAGCCGTCGCACTGGTGTGCTCGAGCGCAGACACTCTGCAGAACGCCATCGTCGCGTCTCTAGCACGTGACCTCTCCGATGGCAGGATGGAGCTGAGCCAGGCCCGGACTGCGACGATTGCGGTCATCCCGGTGGCGATTTACTTCGCCTCCACGATGGATGCACTGAGTGTATTCAGGATATTCCTCTTCGCAGATTTGCTGGCGGCGGCCACAGTTGCCCCCGTCCTGCTGGCTCTCTGGCCCGTGGTCTCTTCTAGGGGCGCTCTGATAGGCGCGGTAGCGGGACTGACTTCGGTCGTAATCTATGGAGTCGTCACTAGCGATCTCAGCACTGGGTTGAATTTTCTTTGGTCACCTACAAACGAGAACGGTCTGGCAAACCTCGGGGTTTTCCTGTCCGCCCTGATTGGATCTGCCGTTGTGACTGTGGCAGGTTCATACGCATTTCCAGACGAGTGATTCCATGACTAATGAGGGACCTCTGTCAAGACTGACTACTCCATGGGGGGGATTCTGGGCTCCATCATGGTCGCGTCGGGAGCGCTGGGGAGGGATGAGATTCCCCATTGAGATGTTCCTGATCGGCCTCTTTCTGGTCGTCGCACCCTACTTGATTTCGAACAGCATCTCTCACCAATACCTAGCCACTGTCTGGGACCCCGAGATGGCGTTGGACCGCCAGATTCCAACGGTCTATTGGATGGTTCTGCCGTATACCGCGCTGTACCTGTTCTACCCCGTGACACTGGTCCTCAGCCCTAGGGACGACAGGGGGAGGGCAGAGTTGGCCGTGGGAATGCAGGCGCTGATTTCGGTCACAATCCTCTGCACCTCCTTCCACCTAGTCATGCCAGCCGAGGTCGACCTCAGGGACCAGCTCGACTGGGACTCGATGAACGCATGGCAGGTCGCTTTGTTCGAGTTTATACACTCCTCGGACAACCCGTGGAATTCGTGGCCCAGCCTCCATATCGTCCACGCCTACTTCCTCACTCGCGTGATGACTATGTGGGTAGATAGGGAGTACTCTGAGCACGCTCTGGCCAAGCCGTTCCTAGTCCTGCTTTGGCTAGAGTTGGTTCTGCTCTGCGTCAGCATCATGACTACCAAGCAGCACTACGCCTTCGATCTCGTCACCGGCATGGCCCTAGGCCATCTCGTCTGGGTCATGTGCCAGCCCACACTCACTTTGGTCGAGTCGATGGGCCCCCATGCCTTCGCCGAGGAAGCAGGTTGGGCATGACCTAGTTGTAGACGATGGGAAGCAGTTCGTTAGCAGCCGTTTCGCAGGCATTGGCCACATCGTCCAGCCTCTGCAGCACCCGATACATGTGTACGGCTGCCAGGGGTGCGTCCTCGCCATGGCTGAACACGAACGCGGCAGCCCGACTTTCGACCAGATCAGCCTCGTGCTCCGCGAGATTGACAGCGTCAATCAGATCCCTGAGCCTCTCTCGGCCGGCCTTGGTGTACCCAGATAGGGAGAGGTCGAGCAACTCCGCGACAGAATCCTCGTACAAGGCACTGGTCTTGGCAACCGCCTCTGCCATTTCCTTGAGCATCTTCCTAGCCTCCGCGTTGTCATATAGTGGTCGGAACGACAATTGCTCGGCGACGTTCTGTGCATAGTCGGCAATACGATCTTGCTTGCTAATCATCCCAAGGAAGTCCTCTGATCTCAGGATAAGGCTCCATTGGCCAAGCCCGATTTTTTTGCGGAGAGCACTCTTGATGTTGTCTGCCCTGAGCTCAGCTAAAACGGTCTCCTCGATCTCTTTGGATGGGTCATTTCCTTCAGCAGCCACGTTTACAGCTTCCAGCATGTGGATCACTGTCTTCTCGACAGCCTCAGCATGGGTATGGAAGAGTTCGAAGTAAGTCGGTACTCCGATATCTGAACTACTTACGTCCGCAAGAGCCTCGTCCACAAAGACCTCACCATCGCGAGTCGTCCAAATCACGTAGATTACAGTGGCGAGTGCGATGGGTATTACGATGAGCATCTTGATTGGATCGGAGTCGGAGGCAACGTAGATTACTATCGAGCCAAATCCTGCGGCAGGGAGGCTCACCAGCCATGACGCGACGATCTTTCCGAAGACCCTGAAATCGACTGCTTTAGCACCCCCTGCAAGCCCAACGCCCACTACACCACCCACGAGCGTGTGCGTGGTGGAAACGGGAACCGCAAGGAACGGCATGGAGAAAATCAGGACGGTCGTCGCCGCACCGAATGTAGCGGCGAAGCCGCGGGTCGGGGTGATATCGGTAATCTTGTTTCCAATCGTCTCCATGACCCTCCAGCCCCAAGTCATCACACCGATGGCGATACCAAAGCTTCCGAGCAATACCAGCCAGGTCGGTATATCGGCCTCGGCTGTGATTTCTCCGCCGCTTGAGAGGATTTGGTAGACTGCTGCCATAGGGCCGATAGCGTTGGAACGGTCGTTGGCTCCGTGAGCGAAGGCGACGTAGGCAGCAGCGATGACCTGCAACCAGACAAAGATCCTCTCGACTCCATGGAAGCCTTCTGCCTCGCCCTTGAAGTCGTAGTTCCTCAGGACGTAAGCCAGAACCACTGCGGCGATTATGGAGATAATGCCGGCTAGGATGAGGCTGTTGATGGGAAACCAGGCGCTCTCCGACATGGGATCCCAGACTCCGTTCTCCTTGATCGGTGTCCAGTCGTACTTGTTTTCGATCCAGCCATTGTTTTGGGCTCTGGCGAAGAATCCGTTTAGGGCCTTGAACTGCAATGCCATGCCAAGCACGAAAAACGTCGGAATAGCCAGTATCGGCGCCACCCATCGCGAGCGCGCCTCTGGGTCCGGTGCGTTGAGAATCGTCGCTCGGATTAGCCAGAAAGTGAAGAATGCGAACAAACCACCCATCAGTGGACTAACAAACCACGACACGGCGACCTTCTTGATAACCTCCCAGTCAATCAAGGAGGTGTCATGCTGGACCTCCATGACTAGGCCAACGCCCACGATGCCACCAATGATGCTGTGGGTGGTCGATACCGGGAGGCCGTACCGCGTGGCAATAGTGAGCCAGACTGCAGCCGCCATCATGGATGCAATGAAGGCGTACATCAGGTCGTTGGCGAAGGTTTCGGTGGCGGTCTCGAAATCGACGGAGAGTATGCCCTTCCGAACGGTGTCAGTCACCGCATCTCCAGCGAAGAAGGCGCCTGTGAACTCGAAGACGGCCGCCACGACCACGGCTTGCTTGAGTGTCAGAGCGCGAGAGCCGACAGAGGTCCCCATCGCATTCGCAACATCGTTGGCACCGATATTCCAAGCTAGATACGCGCAGACGATTATCGAAACCAACAGGACCAATGTCATCAGCGGACCCATCGACCCGTCGCGTTGCTAGGAGTATTTGATAGAGAACATACGTAATCTATATATTAATAATTAGATTATCAAATAACATGCCCATAGGCCCTGGCGAACAAGACGTCCGAAGATTGCAACTCACAGGGGGCGCGACTTACACCCTCAGCCTCCCGAAGCCTTGGGTTACGGCGAACAATCTTGCTGCTCGAGATAGCCTTCGCGTCGATTGGAGGCCAAGCGGGGAACTGTCTCTGTCCCCACTGGATGTCGCGGAGGAACAGAGGACGCTAATTTCCCTAGATTTAGACGGCCTGCCTAAGGGGGCCCTGTATGATCACCTCATGGGTGCGTACATCTCAGGTGCCTTGGAAATAATCGTGCAAAGCGAACGCCCGCTGAACCGTAAGGTCCGCAGTGAGATACGACGGTTTCTACGCTCAACCCGCGGTTTCGAGATTGGGGATCAATCTGACTCCAGCATTCGCCTCGTCAGCCTCCTCAACGCCGGTGAGCTGACTTTGCAAGCGAGCCTCAACAGGATGTACTTGCTCCTGTCATCTCTGGTGCGCGACATCGTGGATGTGCTGGGCGGAGGCGATGAGGATATGATAGTAGATCACGAGGAGCGTGAGAGAGAAGTCGATGGCCTGCAGTATCTAATCGAGAGGCAGGTTGGGTCCATGCTAGATTCACCTCATATCGTCAAGTCCCTGGCCCTAAACCGCAAGCAGGGGGTCGAGCACGCCAATCTGGCACGCTCCCTCGAGCGTATGATGGACCATGCGAACCAGTTGGCTAAGATGACTCTGGAGACCAATCCTCGGCCCCACCTCGACCCGGAGGAGTTACCCCTTGTCGCACTACCTATCTGGATGGAATCCATCAAATCACTCATGATTAACCTGAGAATCAGAGATTCACACGAGATAGAGGCCGCCCGCAACTCCCTCAAGGACGCCCAACTGGATCTGGAAAGGCACGAGGAGGGCCTCTGGACAGGCAAGGGTAAGGCCACACCGCTTCTGTTCGAGGACAGGACATCCGAGTCCACACGCCGCCTATGCGCCTATGCGAGGGATTTTGGCGAAATTCTGCTCAATATGATTGCATACGACTCTATTCAGAGAAGTTGAGACGCCTACACCCTAATACGTCACGGTAGGTGCGCTCCCCGCGCCTAGTACGAACTATTGGGCGGTAAAGGGTGATTAATTGGGTAAAAAGGGCATACTGATCGCCGTTGAGGGAATGGACGGCTCGGGCAAGAGCACTCAGGCCAAACTACTCTACCACTGGCTGCGCGCGAAAGGACTCCCGGTATACCACACCGAGTGGAATTCCAGCACGATCGTCAAGGAGGCCACCAAAATAGGCAAGAGCGCCCGCAGGCTGCTCCCGATTACGTTCCATATGATTCACGCTGCCGACTTTGCCGACAGGTGGGCACGACAGATCGAACCGGTCCTCGAAATCGACGGAATCGTAATCTGCGACCGCTACAAGTACACGGCTATGGCTAGGGACGGCTCTAGGGACGTTCCATCTGAGGTCATAGAGGCAACATATGCATTCGCCCGAGAGCCCGACCTGACCCTATACTTCGATATCCCAGTCGACGTCAGCTTCGAACGCATTGTGAAGGGCAGGCCCAAGCTGAAGTACTACGAGGCTGGAATGGACATGCACTGGACGACCGATCCTTTCGAGTCATACCGAATCTTCCAGGGCAAGGTCTCGGACATCTACTCGGACCTGGTGGATCAGGGTCAGATGGTCGGCTTGGACGCCCAAGGCACCGTAGCCGAGGTTCAGTCTAGAGTCAGGGAAGCCTTCCAGCAGCACATCGATCTCTCCAAGGTGCAGACAATAGACCGGACAGACCGGCTGGCCCAGAACCTCAGCGAGTCCGATATCGACTGGCTTACCTATGCCGGAGGGGATGAGGGGAAATGAGCCGTTCTGGCAAGCTCATCGTCATCGAGGGGCCCGACCACGTGGGCAGGACCCTGCACGTCAGACTACTGTCTGCTAGGCTGAAGGCCCATGGCATCGCTACTCACACAATCGGACTGGCGCGGTCCAAACTCATGGGCCTCCTAGTCAAGTCGCGCACGGCAGACATACACCAACTGAACTGGAGGACCCGCTCGCTGCTCTACGCAACCGACCTCCACGATCAGATTAAGCACGAGGCCGAACCACTTCTGGATGCAGGCTTCGTCGTCATAGCAGATCGTTACACCCTGACTCCCAGATTACGCGAGGAGGTGCGCGGCGGTGACGGGAAGTGGATAGCCTCACTCTACTCGAACGTACCCTCGCCAGACGCCCTCGTAATCCTACACGCCGGACCGCGGCGCCTGCTGAACCGAATAATGTTCGGCGAGAGACTGGAGGCACTGAACCACTTTGAGGCCGGGATGGACCTGGCCCTCTCCCCCTCTATCACCTCCTCCTTCCTGCAGTACCAGAAGATGATGCGACAGGAATTCCAAGCCGCGGGAAGCAAGGTGGGGGCTACCCTCATACCCACACGTCTGACCGTTGAGCAGGTGCATGACAAAATCTGGGAGTCAGTACAGCCAGTAGTCAGCGAGATGCTTCAGCCCATCGAGGAGCTCTAGTCCAGCAGTCCAGTCACGAACTCCGGCTGTGTAAGATATACGAGCAGGCCGACTCCGGCGAACATCATCATCCAAGCCCCTGTGGCCTTGACTATCGCAGTCGACCTGCGCAGGAAGTCGAGCGTGGCCTGCTGCCCCAGTCCCACTAGCACGGTCACAGCTACCATGAGCAACGAGACAGAGAGCATCAGGCCGGACATTCCCATCACGAACGCCCCCTCCCCAACCACTGCCAGCCAGGCGACGAATGGGAAAACAGCGGCGGCGGTGCAGTCCACGGAGGCAGCGCTGTACCCAATGCCCCACAGGTACATGTTGCGGCGCGGGGTGAAATGGTCATCCACCTCGGTGGTCTGGTAGCGATCCAGAACACGCTGTACCCAAGCCAAGACGTGAGAGGTCCATCCGAGCAGCATCAGCGCACCGAGGACCAATAGCAGCCATGCTATCGCCACGGCGATGCCGTGCAACGCGCCCGAGAGGTCGACTACTCCGCCCAGTCCGAAGATGATTGAGCCAATCACAGCGAAGAACGTCAGTTGTCCGAGGGCAGCGAAGCTACCGACCTCTACCACGCTCGGCATGTTTCCCCCAATCTTTCCCGCCTCACGTAGCTCGTCTTCCCTCATGCCTAAGCTTAGACAGTAGCTGATGTAGGAGGGCAGAACGGGGAAGGCGCAGGGGGAGAAGTAGACAAGGACACCTAGGAAAAGTCCGACGAAGAAAACCCCACTCATCGACCTGGCTGTCTTCTCGACTCCGAACCTCAGATTGTCGGCCATGCCCGAGTTGGCACTCAGGATCGCACCGTCGAAGGACGTCCAGCCATCAAGCGGGGTCCCCGTGCCCTCTTTGGCCACCACGTACCCTTCGTGATCGATCACCAGAGCTAGCGGCAGGTTCTGTGCGGAGTAGTGCTCGGCAAGATCGCCCCTTTCGCCGTCTACGAGAATGACAGAGTCAGATGCCCCGTTCACGACCGGCCAGCGCATGTGCCTTTCGGAGTCGGGGTCGCCGAAGGTCTGGTTGATGCGATCGAATGACTCGTAGCTGTACCACGAGCCGATGGACATCACGACCACCGGATACGCCCCCTCGAGCGCACTCCAATCATCTATTCGGGCGTCGATGTGCCCCTGAACGTAGTGGCAATTACCACAATCGACCGCCATGAAATCTAGCACCACTACGCTGCCTCGCAGGTCCGACAGCCTGACCATTCCGTCCGGGCCCGCAACCACATCGTCTATGCCTGCTCTGTTCATCGAGACGACCTCGAAGTCAGGGACCTGCTCGACTTGGTCCGAGACTCCGTAGAGTGACGAGGAAAGGCCAAATACGCTCAGGGAGGAGTAGGCGATGATGCAGAACAGCACCACGCCAATACCGAAGGCCTGCCAGGTCGCTCGCTCGCGAAGGACCTCGAAATCCAAACTACTTCCCACGAGCTGCCGAAATCGACTGGACTTTTGACTCCGGCGGGGGTTCTGCTCCCTTACCTCGTCATCACGCTTATGCCGTAGTCGTGGCTCGCAAGTAGGCCGGGCTCGTGGTCTAGGGGTTATGACGTCGCCTTCACACGGCGAAGATCACCGGTTCAAATCCGGTCGGGCCCACCAATCAACCAACGATGTCTTTGAGCAAGGAAGATGCGCCGATTCTCAGGCGTTGCGACCCATTCAATGAAGGATCCTGCTCTGTTACGATTCCAATCAGTCGCTCGGCATCCGTCTTGCTGTTGATCCCACCGGACAGCTTGACACCCGCTCTGCGCCCAATCGCTAGTCCGTGCCGGTGAACCTCATACGCCAGTATCTCAGCAGCGGCGTCGCTGCATTCGCCACGCTTTCCGGTGCCCGATTTGACGAAGTCCGCCCCTGCCACCAGCGCCATCCTAATGACGGCTCGCAACCTTCGCTCGTCAAGCAGGGGAGCCTCTACTATCACCTTCAGTAGTACGCCCTGCGAGGCCTCCCTCATGGCGATGAGCTTGGCGAGGTCACTATCATCGGGAAAGCCCTCGTCATCGCGAGGTTCCAGCACACAGTCTACTTCCTCAGCGCCGGATGCCACCGCCTCGCGTACGGCCTCGACAATCTCTTCTGACGACTCGCTGCCCACTGGGAACCCAGCGGCCACCACTGCGAGGGCCATGCCGTCGTCCAGCCTGCTCCCGACATAGGGCGCGTGCTCTACGAACACGCAAACAGCCGCTGGCCTGTGCTCGTTGGCCCTGTTGCAGAGGTCGTCTAGGGCCACCTCGTCCGCAGCATGGTCGAGCAGGGTCAGGTCGAGCAGGTCGAGGACGCCCCTCGCTTCCATCCGATCACTCAGCCGTTGCTTCCTTCGAAGTCCTGCATGAATGTCACGAGAGCCTCGACACTCCTCATAGAGCAGGCATTGTACAAGCTAGCCCGCATTCCCCCGACAATGCGATGTCCCTTGAGCCCCCCTATCCCTTCCTCTTCGGCCTGTTGTATGAAGGCAGTCTCAAGATTCTCGTCGGCCAGCCTCCATGTGACGTTCATCACCGAACGCGAGAACTCGTTGGCGTGAGGCCGCCAGAAGTCGCTGCTGCTGAGTTGCCCGTAGAGCAATGCGGCCTTGGCCCGGTTGCGCTCGATGGCCCCCTCTATCCCGCCGTTGCGCTCCATCCAAGCTAATACGCGGTCGAGCACGTAGATACCCGAGGTGTTCGGGGTATTGAACATCGAGCCCTTCGAGACGTGGGTGTTGTAGTCGAGCATGGTCGGCAGCCCTCCCTTGTCCCTAGACATCGCCCAAGGCGAGAGGATGACTAGGGTCACGCCGCTGGTGCCGAGGTTCTTCTGCGCCCCCGCGTAAATCACGTCGTGCGAGGCAACGTCGATGGGTGTTCCACATATGTCAGAGCTCGCATCGACCACCCTTGGTTTGCCACCGCTGTCAGGAAGGTGGTGGTACTGCGTCCCGAATAGCGTGTTGTTTGAGGTGTAGTGGACGTATTCCGCATCCTCGCGGATTGAATATTCTCCGTCTTGAGGTACGGACCTGAATCCGTTGTCGGCATTGTCCCACGCAGCAACCACATCACCCACTTGGGCAGCCTCTTTGAGCGCCCTCTGCGACCAGTTACCGGTGACTAGGAAGTCTGCTTTCTCGCCCTCGCTAATCAGATTGAGTGCAGTCATGTAGAACTGGGTGGATGCCCCGCCTTGCAGGAACAGGATTTCATAGTCGTCAGGCACCGACATCACCCGCCTGATTCGATCCATTGCTGAGTCGATGACGCCCTGGAATGTGGCGCTGCGATGCGAGACCTCTAGCAGGCCGAAACCACTACCGAGGAGGTTGGGCATCGTGGCTGCCACCTCTTCGATAACTTCGAGTGGGAGCACAGAAGGGCCAGCGCCGAAGTTGTGGATGCGACCAGCAGGTTCCACGGCCCGACGCGCCCGCTCCGGGTTTTTCAGTTCATCGGAACCTACGACAGGGTTCATTTTCGAGTGGCCAGACGCAGAGGCGTGCTTCGCATCGGCCTCGTCATGCTGCAGGGCGCGCGCCACGTGCACATGGCCGCACTCGAACGCGCTTCGGCCGAATCGGGCATCGACATCGAGGTTCACGAGTTGCGCAAGGCTTCAGACCTCGAGGCCGCCGAACTGCATGCGATTGTAATGCCCGGGGGCGAGTCGACCACTATGCGCCTGACCGGCAACGATCCTGTATCGTCCTTGCTCCCCGCAGTTTTCGAGTGGATAAGAGCCGACTCGGCTAGGCCCGTCCTAGGCACCTGCGCGGGCGCCATCTTGCTTTCTGACCCTCAGGACGGTGGGGCCAAAATGGTCGATGCAGCCATCGACCGCAACGCCTTCGGCACACAGACCAACTCCTTCCAGACGACCCTCGAGGCCACGTCCCTCCAGCGTGAGTTCCCCGGCGTCTTCATCCGTGCCCCGAGATTCACACAGACCGGACCAGAGGGTGAGGTTGCCGCTATGCTCGGTGACGAGGTGGTTGGGGTCAAGACGGGTAACCGCCTCGCCCTCACATTCCACCCAGAGCTCTCCTCCGACGTCGGCTTCCACCGCTGGCTCATCGAAACGGCGAGCGCGCTGACTGCGGAGGCTTAGCATGCTTGACCTCCCGCAGGTACCGAATCTCGCCGAGGCACCGAACGATGCTGACACCGAAGGGTGCATACAGTGCCAGATGGGCAGCAAGCTGGTGCTCTTCGTCACCGGAAACTGCCACTGGCAGTGTGACTACTGCCCGCTCTCCGAGACGCGTCGCGACATTGACTGGATGTTCGCCAACGAGCGTCGCTGCGAGACCTTCGACGAGGTCATAGAGGAGGCGCGCGCCATGCGCGCCACCGGCGCGGGAATCACTGGAGGCGACCCCCTGATGGCGCGCGAGCGGACCCTAGAGGGGATTGCGCGCTTGAAGGCCGAGTTCGGCCCGACCTTCCATCTCCATATGTACACGAGCATACCATTCAGGCCCGAGTGGGCATCCGAATTCGCCGAGGCCGGCCTTGACGAGATCCGATTCCATTTGCTCGACCTCGAGGCCAAGAGGTACCGCGAAACCATCGCAGCCTGCTCCAAGGCTGGTATTCTGACGGGTGTCGAGATACCGTGTGAGCCCGATAAGGAGGACGACCTGCTCGAGCTTCTGGAGACGCTGCGTAATCTCGAGGTTTCATTCCTAAACCTCAACGAGCTGGAGATTACCGTCGGCAACCACCACAACATGGAACTGAGGGGATTTAACCTCTCCACCGAGATTACCGCCGGCGCTGCAGGTTCGGCCGAGCTAGCCATTGCCATGCGCGACCGTGTCATGGCCGCAGAGCGCGGCGAGCCTGACCCGAAGGATGGGGAGATACGCGAGGCGTATGGATACCACCTCAAGTTCTGCACGGCCGTGTACAAGGACGCTGGGCAGCTGCGCCGGCGCTTCCTGAGAAGGGGCGAGGCGACGATCGCGCCTCACGAGGTCTTGACCGACGACGGCACGCTTCTGTTCGGTGCCATCAGGGCGAGCGAGGATACCAAGGAGGAGTGGATGTCAGAACTGGTCAGCGTCACGGGGCTACCTCAGAGGTTCCTGCTCTGGGACGGGGTGAACGAGCGAATCGAGATGCCCCTAGTTGTCGCTGAGTCAATAGCCGAGGACGTCGATGCTCCCATTTCGATGGTCGAGGTCCTGCCCACGCACGAGCGCTTGGAGGTCACCGTCGTCTGGCTCAACGCGCAAGGGAGTTAGCCGCCCCTTCTGCGCAAGTTGATATGACCTCGACTCGCAAAGAACGCCATGCCCGTAAGGAGGCCCGACCCGGACAACTCGAAGGTCAACCCCTATCGAAGGCTCTCCGCCACTCAGGTCAACGCTTGGAGGAACTGCCCCCGACTGTGGTACTATGGTTGGATGGAACGGCTCAAGACCCCGCTGCCCCCGCAGATCCTCCGCGGCAACGCTGTGGAGAATTGCGTCTGCAGGGTGCTTCGCGACTCCCCCGCGTTCATCTCTGCCGACTCAGGCGTCTCCATGCTCTCTCCTCTGGCCAACGACGGCTCCCCAGCCTTCGATGAGCCCGACTACTGGGTCGGTCCTGCCTTGGAGGCACGGCTGAAGTCAGAATGGCCTACCGACAGAGCCTCCCTCGAGGCATGGGCCACATCCCGGGCAGAGACTCATTTCCAGCGCTGTTGGGACGAGGCGGTGGCAGATTGGAAGGCCAGCCCCAATCGCACTGGCTCCGAGGATGACATCGACGTCGCGGAGGGACGCGAGATGGTCAACGCTGCCATCAGACTGCATCTCGACCAAGTGGGAGCGTGCATCGATGCGGGCGGGGGCCCAGGCATCGAAGCCTGGCGCCGGGGCTCGCGGGAGCATTGGCCAGCTCCCGACGGCTTCCCTAGATCGTGGGACGAGCCGCATCCGACTGCAAGCAGCGGCCCGGTGTCCTGGGCAGAGGCGTGGGAGGTCGCGAGGCCGTGGTTCGTGGACCCTGACGCGAAGTCCTTCACACAAACTAGCACCATCCCGGGCGAGTGGTTCCAGGGTGAGTACGATCTAGTATACCGATGGAGTGGAAGCACGAGCATTGTCGACCTGAAGGCATCAATTGGGAGGGGCGACCGTTCGGGAAGCTACCTCGACCAGTTGCGCATGTATGGGTGGCTGTGGTGGGAGACCCACGAGCGGGCTGAAGAGGTCGAGGCGCTGGAGATTTGGTACTTGGGGACTGGCACCGTGAAGGACGTGCCAAGACCGAACGCAGAGGAGATGTCAGGGATGAGCGAGCAATTCGAGCAACTCTACCAGATGATTCATGCCCGAGACCCCGACATGACGGAGTGCCCCCCAACTCCGTCCCCACTGAGATTCTTTGATGACGGCGGGGTACCAGGCGACCCACCCGCGCACCCCGATGAGAGGGCCAGGTGCGAGCGCTGCGATTATCGTGGGTTCTGCGAGGGTTCCGACCACGACTTAGTCCTCCCGATGGAGCGTAGGATCGAGCGCTTCGGTCATGCTTGGCCAGTAACTCCAATCAGCGAGATTCAGACTAGGGTTAGCGTTGTGGGTGAGGTGGTTGGCCTCCAAGGACCGAACCTGCAGGACGACGGCACCGTGAGCCTCGAATTCACCCTACAGGACGGTTACGACAGGGCCCGTGTCAGGCCATCGAGGTACGGCGCGCCCTTGGAGGTCACGAGGGCAATTGCCGAGGGCTCCAGAGTCAGGATAGGGGATGGACTCGCATCGGTCTGGCGCGGCCAGCTTCAGATCGACCTCGACGGCAAGTCATCGATCACGGTCGCCGAGGACGGAGATGAGGCACCGATAGTGGAGGTCGAGACTAGGGTCAGCGTAGTGGCTAGGGTGTGGTCCATCGACGCTTACCCCAACGGGGTGGACGTCCATCGCTGGGCAATCACTATCATGGACCAAACCGGGTCAGCGGCTTCGGTCGCCTTCAGACAGTTTGTCCCCCTGTCCGCTGCGGCGATCACTAGAGGGGATGAGATAGCCATCCTCAACGGCGAGGTTGGCGAGTGGGCCGGGAGGCCCCAGGTCAGAATCGGGCCAGGGGCCCGTGTGGTAATCCTGAGGCACTCTGACGATACGCCCGACTTCTAGCTATTTGCCGAGGAACGGAATTAGGTCCAATACGTTCCTATCAAGAATGGTATTCCACTTCGTGGGAACAGGGGACAGTAGGACCTTTCCCGTTCCAGAGATAACATTCACGAAGCCCTCTCCCCCGCCGATCTTGGACATAATCCCCTTGCCCAGAAGTTGCGTCTTGAACTGAAGCGAGCCCTCTCTGGCTACGGCGAAACTCCCGTCGACAGTCAGCGTCTCGCCGTTGAGTTGAATCTCTTCCAGTGGCCCAGGGGACTTGAACACGACCGTCCCTGTGCCCTCGACTGAAGTCTGAAAAATCCCTTCGCCACCGAATGCCATGGTTCCAATGCCCTTGTTCCTTATCGCCCCTATGTCGAGTGACATGTCCGAGCATGTGTAGGCTCCCTGATCTAGGACCCATGACTCGTTGTTGAGCTCCATGACATGGTACTCGTCGAACGAAGGAGGGCCGAAGTAGACCTCTCCCGTCCCTTTGTAAGTGGGCCTGAAGATGCTCTCTTTGGAAACTACTGACTTCAGCAACTTCCCCATACCAGGCATCTTAGTGACCATCTCGATCTGCCCCCTCATGTAATGCATGGCACCACGTTCCGATCTCACTTCGTCTCCTTGCAGGGCCACTTTCACCATTCGCAGATCTTCGCTTTTCACAACCTCATATGTTGGCATAGGACTGCCTTTTATTCAGCCTGTATAACCGTTTTCCATACGTATTCTGTTGTTGGCGCCGAGAGAGGGATTTGAACCCCCGCGTCCAATGGACAGTGGATTTCGAATCCACCGCAATACCGGGCT
The DNA here is from genome assembly GCA_029940695.1 of Candidatus Thalassarchaeaceae archaeon. GTDB lineage: Archaea > Thermoplasmatota > Poseidoniia > Poseidoniales > Thalassarchaeaceae > UBA36. The sequence continues at coordinate 2,430 of JAPYUP010000016.1, read as the reverse complement.
ATGCGATCTCGGCAGCGAGTCGGCCACCATCGGATTAGACATAAGGCTGACTCGTGCCCCGCAGGACCGTGCGCATAGACGTCGAGCACCTAGGCGAGACGCTCTCAGTAGATGTGGAGGGTCCCATCACAATCAACGAGGTACTGGAGCATCTCAGTATCCCCTCGTCGACGGTCCTAGCTGTATGTGACGACGTTATCGTGCCCCACACCTCAGTCATCAGCGCGGACCTGAGGCTGGAGCTCGTGGTGGTCTCCTCAGGGGGCTGACATGTTGCCCCTGACGAATTTGATGTAGCGCTGCTCCTCGTTGTCCTCGAACGGGTGCTCGCCCACGTTCTGCTGGTAGGCGATGCCGATCCAACTGCCGTCGGGGCTCAGTACGGTCTCGAAGAAGTCGTGCAGGGCGTGCACATCGCCCTCCTGCTGCTCGTAGGCCGTGACCGTGTGGAGGGGGGAGGGATCAGCGACCGTGAAGTCCCACGAATCCCCTTCGGTCGGGTACTGCAGGGCGCCCGCATACAGGAACCACTGCTCGCCCTCCACGTAGTCGCCCCCCAGCTCCCCGTCATCGAAGTCGAGACCGTAGAAGGCAATGGAGACGACGTCCCCCTCGCTGATACTGACGAAGGGATACATCTGGATGCCGTTGATGTGCGAGATGTTCCACGTCGACCAGTTGGAGCCGTGGTCGTAGGAGATCGCGAACCGCAGCACCCAGGGCCCCGTTCCACCGTTCGGGCAGTCGGCCCAGACGACGGCCACCGTACCGTTCTCGTTGGTGTTTACCACCGGGTAACCCTCGGGACAATTGCCCTCTCTGAGGCCGACCTCGATGGGTTGGGACCAGGTACCGTCGGTGATTCCGGTGCCTCGCCCGTGGTCGTCGCTGACGCGCACGATTACGCTGCCGGACTGAGTGTCGGCGTTCTCCTGGGCGATGTAGACGTAGGGGCCGTGGCGCTGACTCGCTACCGTGCTCCAGCCCCCGGGTACGGCGTAGCACTGCGTGAAGGTCGCCCCTCCGTTCTCAGAGTGGTAGTACCAGTAGCGACCTGAGTCGCCGGTGCACTCGGGGGGCGAGGCTCCGGAGTTGCCGAGGTAGTGGATGATGCCGTCGCTCTGGGCTGCGACCCAGGGTCGGTCGTCGGCTGCCATGGTGTTCATGCGCTGGCACATCGGAGTATCGTAGTCCGTGCCTTGGTCGGCGAGGGTGTGCCACCAGTTGTCCTCTAGGGTGGTGTCGAGGTAGTAGACGGTGTCCTGCGCGTCCACCGAGATGTCACCCTCGTCTCCGAGGCACTCGGAGCCACCTGCGAGGTAGTTGGCGGTGAACGAGTTGCCGGGTGTGGGTCCGAAGTTGTCACCGTGCTGCCACGTTGAGCCGTTGTCGTACGAAGCCCAGAACCACGAGGCCCAGTAGTCCCACGTCGTGTCCTGCCCTTGTTGGCAAGCGTACCAAGGTCCGGGATTACCACCGAGGAGGGGGAAGAAGGGGTTGCTCTGGCCGCCCCAGCGCAGGTCCTTATGCGCGGTAACGAACATGTTGCCGTTGCTCGTAATCGATATGCTCGGCTCGTAGCCGACGCCGAACTCCGGGAGCCCCTGCCCGTTACCCTCGTCGATGCACTCCTCGTGCCTGGGCATGTACAGGCTCTCGCCCCACTCTATGCCGATTGAGCCTGCGCTGTCCCCGCCCTCCGGGCCGCTGTCCGAGCCCCTGATAACCAGCGCTTGGTATGTAGCGAGCAGCAGGATTAGGACAACGACCACCGAACCAGTGACTACCGCGGCGCGGCCAAGATCGAACGGCAGATTCCTCACCGAGTCCACCGGCGCCTCGGCTAGTTCCGCTACGATGATGTCTTCATACTCATCGGCCACGACACTGCGAGTTCAGCGTCCCTCTTCACGCTCACGCCCATCCGGGACGCCTAAACCTCATTCCGGCTAGGTCACGAGTCGAAGGACCGTTGGGCTAGAACCAGCGAGGTGGATGGCCCCACGGTGACATCAATGAGGGGAACAAGAACGGCTTGACGAAGCGATAACCAATCATCGCTGTTTGGCGCGTTTCCTAGCGGCCTTCCGGCGTCGGAGTTTCTTCTTTCGCCACTTCCATCGTTGCTTCCCCTGCTTCTTCCAAGCACGGGAACCTCTCTTCATTAGGTAATGGCCTCCAATGGTACGAGGTCTCCCGACCTGCTCCGCGTATATGAGCGATTCGCGCTGTTTGTGTTTCCCGGTAGTGGGCGATACAAGATTCGAACCTGTGTCACGTATCGGCACGCTCGTGTCTGAAGTTGCCACTACCGCGCTCTCCGCGCTTGACGCGGGTGACCTCGGATCGGGGATCGGTGCGCGCCGTCCTCAATCTGCCAGCCTTGAACGACGCGCCCGAATGAGTGGGAGAAGGGGGAGTGATGTTGGC
>JAPYUP010000015.1 GCA_029940695.1 Candidatus Thalassarchaeaceae archaeon | reverse complement strand
AGTTGATTCCAGCAGCGACGATTCTGATTCCATCGATGTCAAGACCGCTGTCGGTTTCATCCAACACCGCCAGCTTCGGTTGTAGGATAATCAGCTGGAGGATCTCGAAACGCTTCTTCTCACCTCCGCTGAAACCGTCGTTGACGTACCTTGAGAGGAAGCTACGGGGAATGTTGAGGGTCTCCATGGCATCCTTCAGGGTGCTTCTGAACCCAGCGCCCTTGGCAGCCTCCTCGCCCCTGATGCTTGCAACGGACTTCCTGAGGAAGTTGCCGACCTGCAGTCCCGGGATGGCCTGTGGGTACTGGAAGCAGAGGAACACGCCCTCGCGCGCTCTCTCCCACGGCTCGAGTTCTAGCAAATTCTCCCCGGAGAGCAGCACATCTCCCTGCTCGACCTTGTAATCTGGGTGTCCCATGATGATGTTCGCGGCGGTTGTCTTGCCGCTGCCGTTTCGCCCCATGATAGCATGGATTTCACCAGGATTAATCGTGATGTCGATACCCTTGAGAATTTGCGTATCGTTGATTCCTGCATGGAGCCCTCGAATTTCCAATAGCGGGACCTCTCGAGTCATAATTAGCCCCTCGAACCTACGCTGACCTCACCCCCCTTTTCAATCCCTACCTCAGGTTTTGGTCACCCTAAAATCAGGTTGCCTGCTCGGAATAGCATGAATGACGGCGAGAAGGATTCCAATTCAACTTCAGACAACCTCGAGGAGGCCTACAGAGCCCAAATAGAGGCCTCGATACTAAAGGAGTCTCAGAGAAGAGTTACAGAGGCCCACGACCCTATCGAGATTACGCGGCTCGAGACACTCTCGCTCGTTGAGATGGTGGAGGGTGACGACCTAGATTTAGTACCTGCTTTGATGGCCAGACTTGGCCCGGTCAGGGCTGCTCTTGACGGGCATGGAGGTGGATTGGTGGTCACCGAGGCGGTTGTCGAGGAGACCCACAGCGGCAGTTCGGCGTTGTCGCTGATTCTGGACTTGGATGGCGCCTGCGTGTCCTGCGGCGCTGCTCCCGGCACCCTCAGGGGGATACAGGACGATCTTCTGATGGACGCCGAGGTAGTATCCGTTCGTTTCAGTGTGGCAATGCTGGAGTGGTTCGACGATCTACAGCGCGACTTCGTTCTCAAGCACGGCGGCGTCGCGTTCGTTTAGGAAATCATTCCGGTAAGGGATTCGATGGCCTTTGGAGCGAAGCCCAGAACTGTCACTTCATCCCCTTCGACTAGTCTCAGGTTCGAGCGCGCTTCTCCCGCCATGTCATAGCCCCCCGCCTTCCCCGTCCAGGATTCGCTTTCTATCAGCCCTATTACTCTCTCATCGTCCAACTCGTCGAACTCAACGATAGAGGCCTCAGTCCAAACGTCCGCCGTCCAACCACCGTGAAGTGCCTCGGTACCCCGAGTTTCGCCCGGTGGCTGGAGGATTGCTGTGGAAGACCAGACCCTGTGCCTCCTACCAGAGAGCCTGAGCAGCATAGCCATAGCACTCGCTTTGTTCGACGGCTTCCCCAACGGCACCAGAGGGTCATCAGGATCCTCTACTAGGGTGTCTGCTACAAGGGTGAAATCAGGTGATTCGTGCGAGCCCCCGACTGTCAGTTCCATCACTGCAGCATGGGCCTTTGAGAGGCACGTTTGCTCGACCTGAGTCCTGACTGCTAATCCAGATACGGGAGGGGGCTCCGGTGCGAGCAGAGAAGTAACCTCTAATGCCGCACCAGTGTCCCTAAGTCGCTCCGAAAGCCATTCACGCCGTCGTGCTGAGGCTGAGGCAAGGAGGACTACCAGCATCGCGGAACCTCAGAGGGGAACTCTTTCTTCGCAAATCGGGCATCTGGTCGAACTAAGTTTGGTACTGGCCACGAATCGACCCCCACAGTTGCTGCACACGGCGGGGCGGCTCACTAATGCCGAGGAAGGACCCCGCATCTTGGCCGGTAGTTCTGGGAGCGGCTTTGTGCCTACGTCCTCCAGAGCAGGGGCATCAGAAATCGGCTCCGATTCGCTCCTGCGCTCCCGTCGAGCCCTGCGCCCCTCAGCCCCTATGGAATCTTGTCCAGGTTCTGGGGGCCGAACAAGTTCAACATCCTCGGAGCTTATGGAAAGGTCAGAGTCATCTATCAGATCGACCACGTCGTCCTCCATCAATACGGCACCGTCGTCCTCGATTGCCCGTCTCCTTCCAAGCCACCTGAGACCTTGGGCAGATAGTGATACCAAGGCGACAGCACCAAGAATCAGTACAGCGAATGCGACACCAATTACAAGAATCTCGAAGCTATCCTCATCCAGTCCGAGGGATGACCTGACTTGCTCTATTATCGTCTGCCCCTTCTTGGATCCGCCGCCGTCGTCGACGAGGGACCGAATCTGCCATCCGCTTGAGGACGATAGTAGCATGACGGTCTCGCCCCTCTCTGGAGATCTGTCAATCACATCGATCTGACCTGACAGAATCCTGTTTGACAGTCCGATCCAGCCATCCTCATGATCGATAATGCCGTATTCGACCTGAGGTCCAAAGGGACCCACATGATCATAGAGAACCTGGATTCCACGCGTCGTTCCTACAATGCCGATGCCACCCAGGCCCCTCGCAGGGAGTCGTGCCCTCAGGTCATCCTGAGACTCGAAGGTTGAGTCGGCAACTATTGCCAGCAGTTCGGAATCTTGGCCCTCGCCCTCCCTCCAGAGTGCCACTATCCTCTCCTCTTTGTCCTCGACTATCACCGTCATGTGAGGAAGGGATGCTTCGTCACCTACTGCCTTCTTGTATGACCATGGTGACTGCTCGATGAGGCCGTGTGCGTACCACAACCCTAGCCTCTCCTTGCCAGTCGTGTCGTTTCTGGTAGTCTGGTATAGGAGATGCGCGCGCTCGTGACCGAACTCAATGGCAAGTGGATCGGAGGCCGATTGCGGAATGTCGATGCCGGCAATGATGCTGGGGCTCAGATCCCAGTCGGAGGATGAGGTAGGCGCGTCAGCGTGGAGGAGGAAGATGTTCGTGATGTCACCCATGGTGCCACCTGTGAAGAGGTCCCTGTGGTAGCCAGCCACGATGATTTCAGAATCGCTTACATCCATGTCTATACCCCAGTACTTGCCATCAGAGAGGGGGATGCCCTTCAGCAGGTCTTGGATGGGAGTCATCCTGCATGTGGAGTCGATGGTGGAGTAGCTCAGGGTCTGCATCAGGAAGCCATTCGAGTCGAGGTACCGTCTGGTCCACAGGATGTGGGCTATACCATCCTCAGTGCTCCTAACTACGATGTCACCTGACCAGCGATCCTCCATGATGTTACTGCATGCTACCAGAGCCTTGTTCGGCGTCAGCTTGTACAAGTATAGCATCCTTTCTTTCTCGGTGATGACTAGGCCGCCTTCCTCATCATCTAGGTTGATGATCTCGATTGGAGTTTCACCTACATTGAATTCGGCCTCCCTCGGTCCTGTCAGAGTCGTCCTATCGACAAGTATCGTCTTTTGGTGGACGTTGTTGGTCCAGTCTAGATCCGTTGCCCCATCTAATATCACATTGATCCGTAGATCCTGAGGGCCAGTTTGGTTGGGGGTGTAGAGGAATTGGAGAAGGGCATACGACCCACCAAGAACGAATGCAGCGCTCGCAGTGCTGACTTGCTCCCAGCCTCTTCCCGTCAAAATCTCCAAGGATCCCCCAACTCCGACGGCGTCACTAGCCCCCAGGTTGTCGACACGAGCTTCGACCAAAATCTGCTCGAACGGGCGTGGCACGACCGGAGTCGTGACAATTGCCCCCTCTCTGATAGCTAAGTCGACACCTTCGGGTCGGGGAAGAACTGGAAACGACGCAGAGAGCCTGTTGTTCGAGTCATCGAGTTCTTCGATGGTGTTCAACGGGTCGATGATGATGGTGATTGAGGGCTCACCCGATGACGAGGGATTCCAGTACAGAACTACGTCGATGAAGTCGCCACTGTCTATGTTAGGTACGACATACTCGTCCTTTCTGGATCCGTCTTCTTCAAGAATTATGCCGACTTCGTTGGCCGCCATGTCCCCGGTGTTCCTAACTGTCGCCCTCACTTCGAGGAAGGTGTTCATGAAAGCCTCGGACATGGGAATCCCAAATTCCTGAACAGAGATTGACTTGCTCACGAACACGAGGTCCGGCGTAGGGGGGACGTTGTCTATCGTGACGGACCTTCGAATTTCCTCGGTAACGACTCCTACCCCACTATCGAGTCTCACAGACAGCCTGTACTCGCCATCCTTGACGCTCGTAGTGTCCCAGTTGAACGACCATTCGCTTTCGAATTCCCTATTCCCCGAGTAAGTCGCGGCGTCCTCCCAATCCTCGGTCCCCAGCCTCCATTGGATGGTCGCACTATCGATCGACTCCAATTGACCCGATACACTGACGACGCCGCTCAGGCTATCCTGACCGCTTGGAGAATTCAAGGTCATGTTGACGATGCCAATCCGGTACTCGAAATCGGTCAGGTTGCTCCAGCGGCCGATATCGTTTCGGGCGGAGACCTTGGCAATAATAGAGAGATCAGTGTAGTCTTCGGGGAAGTAGGGTACGCTAAGGGGAACCGTCCAGTTTGTTATTCCGATTGGATTGTCCCAATCTACCAAGGTGGTTACGGATATGGGGTCACTGGGGCCGGGTCTGAACGAGTACTCAATCTTGACTAGGACCTCCTCGATTGAGCCATTGTCCTCACCATGCTCGTTGATGTGGCCACGGATGTTGTACGTCTGGCCCTGCACCACCCAAGACTGATCTGTAGGATTCTCAATCTCGACCCAGTGCCCTGCCAAAGGAGGCACCGGCCCCCCGCCACTATCGTTCTGCTCCGCCCCCAGCATTCCGCTAGCGATCATTCCACCATCGATGATGCCGAAGCCATAACGGTCGTTCCAGCTCTCCCCCTCGTGTTCCTCCGTAGTCCCCCCTCTCGATTCCGAGTACCTCATGAGGTAGTCTCTGATGGCCTCGCTACGCCAGACCCCCTTCCCGTCTTCGAAGAAGTCGAGCCTCTGAACCTCGCCAATCTCCAACATGACTGCGACCATGCCCGAAACCGCTGGAGTCGACATGCTGGATCCCGATTTCTGCACGTAGTCATCCGATGCCCTGTTATTATCGGATCCGGGGAGGATACTGCTCGACTCACCGTGCTTCGCCGAGTTGATATTCGAGCCGGGTGCGACGACCCACGGCTTCAACTCGTCGTAGGAGTCTCCGTCCCCGTCATCCTCCCTCGGACCGTAGTTTGAACTACTCGATATTGTATCGTCGCTTCTGTCGACGGAATTCTTGTCATCCAGCCAACCCACAGTAATGGCGGTGTCGGCTGCGCCAACGGAATTGACGTAGTTCTCCCCGTCGTTTCCGATGGCTGCCACGCAGACCAGTCCCGCTTCCGAGGCCTGGTTGACGAGTTGGGCTTCGGCGCTCGAACCATCGTCAGAGTTGTCGCTTCCCGGGGAGCTCTGGCGGCCGAAGGACATGGACACGACTTCTATGCCTCTGCTCGACTCGTTGTTACCCCAGTCCGTCTCGTGATTGTTGATAATCCACTGTAGCCCGGCTAGGATGGATTGCGAGTTCCCACCTCCGTAGTCCTCCATGACCTTGACGTCGACGAGGTAGGAGCCCGGCGCGTAGCCTTGGTTGGTGCGTGTCCAGTCTCCAGTGCCGAGGGCTATCCCGCCTACGTGAGTGCCATGTCCGTCACCGTCGTCTGGGTCCTCCGGGTTGCATCCAGACTGCCCGATTCCGGTCGCATCACACCCAGCTACCCATTTCGGGTCGGACAGTTCGTCCGGATCCTTCGTGTTGTCGTGGTTGTTGTCCGAGAAGTCGTCAAGAGAGAAGTGCTCGTTGTCAACGCCGGTGTCCACCACAGCGATAACGATGCCAGAACCCGTGTAGCCTAGACCTCTGAGAGTCTCATCGTAGAGTCCAGAGGTCCTCACCTTGGAGCCCCGGGTCGCCTTGTCTAGGTATGGCACGATGACGTTCTGTTCCTCCACCAGAATGACCCCATCGAGCCCCCACACGTCGATCAGAGCGCTGACAGGGACGTGGTCGAGGACGATGGCGTCAAGGTGACCCATGGGCATAAACCAGGACCCTTCGCTTTCCCAGCCGTGTGCTGATATGGCATCGATGAGTGCAGCGATGTCTGTGGGACCGGGGTGCCAGGCGTAGTGGACGATGATTGCGACAGTAAGGCGCCCGTCATCCCCTGTGATGGCAGTCTTGGAGACTGACTCCCTTTGTCCAACGAGAACTGATTGGAGCCTGTCGTCCATGCCGTTGGAATCCGCGTCTGACCAGAATACTTGCCACCAGCCGAACTCTTGGACCGGGGGTCCCGCATCGGGTGGAGAGTGGGTCGGAGACCTGTCTTTGAGGGAGCATGGGTCAAGGCCGCACATCAGGGTATGGAGCTCGTCAGCGTGGAGCTCTGAGAGCACGTCATCAAACCCTCCCTCGGGTTCGATGCTCGCGACGGCCCCCACCGAGAGGTCGAGGACGATGATCATGCATGTGGCTAGGAGTGGCGTGAACGGCGATGTCCTGTCACGCATGGCTCTCAAGAGAGCCAAAGTCATGCTTGGTATAATTCCAACCTCTGACGGTACCCGGCTCGCATCGTTATGGCCACCTCATGTGCCGAACAGAGATTCCGCACCTGAGTTCGCATACTCCTCTGTCCATGATTGGCAGCACCTCCCCCTCGCAGACTGGGCAGATAGTGTGCTCAGCGAGCTCTTCGAGCCAAGCTCTCCTAGTCTCCAGTTCGTCTCCCTCTTCGCGGAGCCTCGAGAGGATTCTGGCTGCCTGTCCCTGGAGGGGCTTTCCCGCCCCGGTCCATGGGTCGTTTTCTAGCCCCCCCATTCGTGACGTTGTCTGACTCCTGATGGCCTCCGCACGCGAGGCCCCAGTTGCCGGTTGGCCGGATTCGTCCAATGGGCTCGGCGCACCCCTTGCAATCGGTCTCGCTAGGGCGTAGGCGAGGAAGAAACCGCCAACGTGGGCCATGTGAGCGATATTTGTCTCCCCCGCAGTGCCAGACTGGACCGAGTACATCTGGAAGACCTCGAGCCCAAGGCGCACGAAGGCGATGAGCCAGACCGGCCACGCTCGAATGAGGAACACTAAGGGGAACTCAATCTTGTCCTCCGGCCAGCAGGCCATGTACGCCCCGAGGATGCCGAATGCGGCACCGCTCGCCCCGATGGCCGGCACCCCGGAATCTGGATGCGATGCAATCCACGCTAGGTTCCCTCCGATGAAGCCGAGCGCATACACCGCAATCCATCTCCTTGCTCCTAGACGCTGCTCCAGTGGCACTCCAGCGAGAGCAATCACTAGGACGTTGCCCAGAACATGAATCCAGTCAGCATGCAGCCAAGCGGCTGTGAAGATGCGATGGAATTGGGAAGGATCCCCAGCAGTAGATGAATCAGTAAATATCACTGGAATAACGCTGAACAGGTGAATGGCCTCAAAACTGAATAACTCGGAGTCGAATGTAGAGAGCGCGAACTGGACGAACATTACCAGTAGCAGTGAGAGCACCATGGCTAGAGCAATGCTCGTCTCGTTTCGAACAGCTGCGATGAACGGACCCACTGCGACTGCGAGTAGTATGGCTATCCATACGTAGTCCGTTGATTCGAGATAGCTCCAAGTCACGTCGCTGTCAAATCCCACCGACGTCATCACCCAACCCCTGTTGACTGGTCATCAAGAGGGCTTCGTAGAGACGGAACGACTCAAACGAAGACGCGCCCTCGCCACGATATGGACCAAGCCACACTCGTGGAGGCCATCGGAATAGAGGTCCATCGGGGTCTGAGGAAGGTACTCGAAGGCGCATCCGTTTCTCTCAATGAGGGCGAGGTAGTGGTCGTATTGGGTGAGAATGGCTCTGGAAAGACCACCTTGATTGAGGCATGCGCAGGAATTCTCCCACTGCGCTCGGGCAAGGTGACATGGCGAACCGAGTCTGGCATGCAGAAGGTCGTCCGGGACTCAGAGGGACGCCGCACATCCCCTCCATCGATGGGCCTCACGCTCCAGAAGGACGGCATGTGCGGTGAGGAGACCATCCAGGAACGACTCGCTACAGCCCTCTCAGTAGCTGGGCGCGACCCCAGTGGTAGCGACATCTCCGCGCTGCTCGTTGCATGGGGACTCGAACACAGGTCGGACAACCGAGTCTCCCAGCTATCTGGAGGCCTCAGAAGGAGACTTTCCTTGCTGTGCGGGCTAGCCCCCGCGGCACTGAGTGCGGACTCCCGCGTCGCACTGCTAGACGAGCCTTCCGAGGGACTCGATGACGGTGCGAAGACCTTACTGTTGGGGTGGCTCAGGGCCCTTGCTTCGAATGGTCACGGTGTTCTAGTTGCAACTCATGACAAGGACGTCATTAGTTGCGCTGACCGCATTATCTCGATTCAGGGTGGAGTCCTCACTGAGAGAGCGGGCGAATCAACTGGTGAGCCCGTGGATTTGCCAAACGCGTGCCCACCCAAGGAGCCCCGTCAAATAAGCCACCTAATCAAATGGGCGTTCAGGATGGAGAAGCGGAATCCCATCGACACCGTCGGCCGTGGTACTCCGGCGATTGTGGCTTTGCTGCTCGCTTATGCTTTGGTCGGCGATCTGGACATGAGCCTCCATGGGAGTGGGCTACTCGCCGCACTGGTCCTCGCTCCAGCTTTCATCACGGCCGTGGCCTCACCCGCTTTAGTCAGGAGGCTGGCGGAAGCAGACTGCGGGCGTTGGTGGAACGCTGTTGTCGGACCAATGGCCCGTCCGGCTAATTCTATTGCCGGGGCCTCCTTAGTGCTGCCGATACCCCTAACATACCTGTCTTGGTTTTTTCTGGCCGGCTCGTTCGATTCCGACGCGTCATCCGAGGTCCTGAGGTGGCTTTGGCTACCCGCACTCTCGATGCTGGATCTGGCGGTCGCCGCCGCCGCCCTCCACCTGCTAGTCGCAGACCTGCGCAGGGCCAACGCCGCCGCAGCGTCCCTACTGCTTGTTGTCCTCGTTTGGCCGTTCCTCGAGCTTACTGACGCCCTCGCCACGATTATGAATGAGGGCATGTCGTTCGGCCTTGGGATAGGGGATCCAATCACGACCTGCCTTATTGCTAGTGTGACTTCTGCTCTCATTTGGATCGTCGCCGTGTTCATCCCAGACGCATGAGGACGAGCATTCTTGACCGGGTAACGAATCGTCCTCTCGTGCCCGACACGAGAACTCTTGGCCTCACGCTCACCTCTTGTGGCCTTGCCGGTGCGCTCACGACGGCATTTCTCGGTTTCAACTGGGCCCCACTGGTTGATCCAGAAGCATGGAGTGCCCCTGAGGCCTATCGGATACTGTACTGGCACGTCCCGTTCGCTTGGTCGTCCTTCCTTGCCTTCTGCTTGCTGTTCGTCGGGGCAGCCTCGTGGTACCGCAAGCGGACCGAGTGGGGCTGGCGCCTCGTGGTCACAGGCTCTGACTTGGGTCTGCTGTTCGGCCTTGGGGTAGTGACATCAGGGCCGATATGGGGCTCTGCTGAGTGGGGTGTTCCCTGGGACTGGGGTGACCTCCGCCTCAATACCTACGGCCTGCTCACCGCCGTCGCGCTCTTCCTCGTGCTCTCCAGGCGTACCCAGCCCGATGGCGAGGACACTCGAGACACACTAGCAGTAATAGGATTGTTCGGGTTCGCTTTGGTACCAATCACGGCATTGGCGACCACTTGGTACCAGAACCGCCACCCCGGACTCGTGGTAATCGAGAGCGAGGAATCAGGACTCGATCCGCAGATTCTCATGGTGCTAATGCTCGGATTTGCCTCCTTCCTAGTCCTGTTCGCGGGATTAGTCGCACTATCGGATGCCGTTCAGAGCCTCAAGGAAGAACTTGAAGATCGGCAGAGGACGCTCGACGAGGAGGCTATCGCATGACGGGAATGGTCGAAGCGATTGCCGCATATGCCATTCTTTCCACCCTTCTTGCCACCTACACCGTTCGCCAAATCGTGCTACTGAACCGCTTGTCTTCCAAACTCGAAGAATCTCCAGCACACGGCTCTGAGGCTGACTCCGATTGACGGCAAGCCCTTCGCAAGCCTTCTAACGGGCGGTTCGAGCGCAGCATTGGGGACCCCAATGACCGGAGGCGCATTTTGTATCACTTGTGGGGCACCGCCACCACTGTCCTCGGACAGGCTCTGCGAGGCATGTCTGAGGAAGCGTACGACTCTGTCGAAGATGCCAGACAGGATCCAACAGAACCGCTGCGCGAAGTGCGACGCCTACGAGGTGAAGGGACGTTGGCCCCAGATGGACGATCATGACCTTGCTGACCTCCGCATTCAAGAGAATCTGGTTCTGGGGGAACGTGCTAGCAATGTGGATGTGGGCTTCTCCGTGGAGGCCATCGACGAAAGGACAACCCGACTCCACATCGAGGTCCGAGGTGAAATCGAGGGCTACGAATTCTACGATACGCACTCCCCTCTACTGCAGACTAGCAATGCTGTTTGCACGGCTTGTGCCCGTAAGGCAGGGTCATACTTCGAGGCGACTGTGCAGTTGCGCTCAGCAGGAAGGAAGCTGGAGTCGCTAGAGCTTGCTGACCTAAGGACCACTCTGGACGGGTTAATCGATACCATGGAGCCTAATCCGATGTTCTTCGTCACCAAGGAGGGCCCCGTGCCCGGCGGCTGGGACCTCCAACTGGGCTCTAAGGCACTAGCGAGGAACTGGGGCAGGAGCCTTGTGAGGGCATTCGGTGGCTCTGTCAAGGCAAGCTCGACTGTGGTCGGGTCAAACGACGGGGTCGAAGTGACCAGGCTGACCCTGAGTTACCGCAAGCCGGCCTATGCGCTGGGCGACGTCATTCGACACAAGAAAAGATTCTGGATTGTCGACAGCTGGCAGAAGGATGGCCCCATATTGCGCAGGCTGGACAGATTTGAGAGGTCCGGCGCATCTTGGAGGGACATGGAGTCGTGCAGCGTGCTCTGTTCAAGGGAAGAGCAACACGTCGTCCAGGTCATGAACCGCGACAGCTCTGCTGCCGAGGTGATGAGTCCGAGCGACTACCGGATGTCCACAGTTGCCCTGCCCTACGATGACGACGGTGAGGCCAGCGAACTGCGCATCGGCTTCATAGATGGGGGATGGGTGGCCCTGCCAGTGATGGGAAAGGAGGCCGTCGAATGAGCGAGCCAGACTTCGCTGCTCTTCTAGGAGAGTTGGACGGCCAGAACATGGCGGGCTACACTAGGAGTTTCGTAGATGACCTACAAACAGCCATGGGGACCAACGTAGACGTCGAGCAGGACGCGGACTGGAGCGGCGTCCTCTGCCTTGGAATGGGTGGCTCGGGCTCAGGCGGACTCTTCCTGAAGGCGCTGTCGGACGATTCGGGTGGACTCCCGTTCGTAGTCTGGAGGGACTACGGGGTTCCCAGCTGGTGGGGACCTGACTGGCTGGTATTCGCCACATCGTACTCAGGCAACACCGAGGAGACTCTCGACGGCGTGAGAGAGGTCCTAGCCTCCGGTGGCACCGTGGTCGGAATCTGCTCGGGCGGAGAGCTTGAGGAGCTGCTAGCGGAGAGCGAAGGCTCGGCATGCCTCAAGGTGCCTTCCGGGCAGATGCCTCGCTCTGCGTTCGGGCACATCTTCGGCACCCAGTTGGCTGCGTGTTGGGCTCTAGGATTGTTGCCCGCACCCGGCGAGGACGCCCGATTCGCTATGCTCGAGCGCCTGACTGCAGCATCATCCGATGCCGACATATCTGACGGCGAGGGCATGTCCGCCACTCTCGCTCGCTCGCTCGCCAATCGGGAGATAGGCATCGTCGCTCCGACTTGCTTGAGTCCCGCATCCTACCGCTTCGCTTGCCAACTAAACGAAAATTCAGCCAAGTTCGCCCGTTCCGCGGACGTTCCGGAGATGAACCACAACGAGGTCGTCGCATGGACTGGCGATGCAGCCTCTAACCAGGCGCTGCTGATGATGTCATGCGATGGCTTGCACCCGCGAGCGCAGGCCAGGATAGACTGGATGCTCGCCGAGATTGAGGCCACGCCGACCTGGAGGGTAGAGTGCGAGGGAGAGAGCCTTCTAGAGCGGCTCCTCTACGCTGCCCACGTCACTGATTGGGTCTCTATTGGACTAGCAGTTCTCACAGGCGAAGACCCCTCTGAGATGCCCGCTATCGTTTCCCTCAAGGCCCACCTCGCGACAATTCAGTAGAGCGACCCCAGAACGAGCCTCGGATCGGGGTAATCCATCAGGGCCTGCTCCCTGTCCTCGGGCGCTACCACTCCGGGCAGGTCATGCGTCTCAGGCTCGACGAGAGAGAGCTGGAAGTGCAGGTGGGGCTCCCAGCCTCCGTTCTCGTGGTGGGCCCCGAACCAGGCAATCTCTTCACCCGAAGACACCCGCTGTCCCATCGATTTGCCCTCTATTGAGGCCGCGTTCATATGGCCGTAGAGCGCCCACACTGGAATCTCCCCTATATTGTGCCGAGTGATGACGACGTTGCCGTAGTCACCCGGCTCCGGGTTGTAGCCGAAGTGGGAGACCTCGCCGTCAGCGAAGGCCATGCATGGAGTCCCGACCGGACCACCAATATCGATTCCCACGTGAATCAGGCGAGTACTGCCGAACAACTCGGTGTTGTACATGTTAGGGCGGATCTCGTTGTACTTCCCGATGCTGTACTTAGTCTGGGGCGGGGTCCAGATGCCGTCGCTCAGATCGAGTATCGTATACTCATCAGGTATGTGGACAACCGGGTGGTAATCGTAAGCAGACCAGTCGACCATGCAGTCGCGAAGGGCCACTCAGCCTTCATCCCCACTCAAATCAAGAATCTCTCTCTCCAAGTTCTTCATAGACCTCTCGACTTCATCCAGAAGGTCTTGGATCAATGCGCGATTGGTTTGGGCATTATTGACATGCCCGCTCATTATTGACCATGCCTTAACCAGTTCTGCAATTGCACGACGCATGTTATCATGGCCTCTGAGTATCTTATCGCTATCTCCAGCGATCCCCATGGCACGCTCGGCGACCCGGACGAGATGCATGTTTGCGATTAGTGTGGAGGGTGAACAGAGAATTACACCATTGTTTGCAGCATCTCGAACAATTTGACACTCTTTCGTGTTGTCGGGATTTACCATATGATGGTAGATTCGCTCTGATGCGACATACAGGTATGCAACCTCAGTGGTACCGAGATCAGGCCTTACATAATCTGTTGCGACTTTTGTAAAATGTTTCGTAATGGCCTCGATGAAATCCTTACGGGGAGTGATACGCCTACTCCCGTGCTCATCCCCATTTCCACCCTCCGACTCTGGAATCATGGCCTTGAATGACTTTGAGGGGAACTTGGAATCTATGCAGAGTATTTTTCCACCGTTCAACACCAAATGTGCATCTGGAGTACCGGCCAACTTGGCCACCTTTTTGCGAATATGTACATTTGCAAATGAGTCTTTGAGTCTCGTCTCAAGTTCAATCTCGGCCCAACCAGCAGCCCCCTGCTTGTCGAGAAAAATCTTGTTGATGTCAGCAACCTCTTCACCTATTCGTTGTGCAGAAGAACGGATTCCTTCGATATCACTAGAGAAATTTATCTCTTTCAAGGAGTTCAGTACTGCACCCTTCAGTATTTCCCCACTACCGGCAATTCCCGCAGTAATAGCATCGGGGCTGACTTCTTTGTTTTCTAATCTACCAATGGCTTCCTTCTGCACTTCTCCTTGTGTGCGGATTTTGGTGGCATAATCACGAATAACCGCCGACTCCCCCTGTATCGACTTGAGTAGAGATAGGGCGTAGACGACTAGTATCGCCAAACCAATAACTATGGCCAGAAGGCCATATGACAGCATCTCCGACATCGCGCCCGACCTTATGTTCATTGTGAGGGTATTTCAACTATCAGAAACTATCAGGAATATGCAGTAGTTCAATCACCTAACAGCCATGCGTGCCCCATGCGCCTGCGCACCCTGGCCATGAGGCTCTCCAAACTTCACCCTCATCCGTGCAACAGCGTCGAGTTGGAGCAATACTCAACGGAAGGTGATTTGGCAGCCCGTTGGCTGAGTGACATTGCCGCCTTCGGCGATCTAATCGAGGGTTGCTCTGTGGTGGATTTGGGAACAGGAAACGGCGTCTTAGGTCTTGGAGCCTTGCTGATGGGGGCATCATCAGCCACTCTGATCGAGGTCGACGAGGAGGCATGCGCTGCTTGTGCCAACAACGCAGCTGACTTGGGCTTGGAGGACCGAGTAGAGATAGTTCAAGCCGAGGTTGATGAAGATACTCTCGCCAAATCCTCCGCAGACCTCGTGATTACGAACCCGCCGTGGGGCAAGCAGCTCGAGAGGGCCGACCGGCCGTTCCTCGAGGCAATCCTCTCAGCGGGAGTGACAGCGCACATAATGCATAACGCTGGGGCGGGCCACATCCAATCAATCTTCGAGGCTGCAGGCTGGGGCGTCGAGCGTTACGGCGAAGCCGACTTAGCGCTGCCCGCGGCTTACGCGCACCACTCCCGAGAGCGAGGTCGAACGCGCGCGGCGTTCTGGCGCCTCACTCCTCCCTGAGATTCGTGTTCGGGGCCGCCGTACCGTTGATAGGGGGTCTTCCGGTCGGCGGGCCGATGAGTGCCTCTGAGGGAGACTTCGTGACGCCTGGAACTCTCGTGGGGATTCCGGGCGATGGGCAGCTAGGCAAGGGCCTCCACGTCTCTGATGGCGGGGCGGTCGCAGTGGTCGCCGGCACGCTCGTTAGCAGCGGCGGAGTAATCTCCGTGGACTCGTCAAGACCCCCCCTGAATATCCCCGAGATGGGAGACGTTCTGATAGGGGAGGTCAATCGACTGAACGAGAAGACCGCTGAGATTAGGGTACTCCATATCGAGGGCAGGACCGGCGGCCACAGGGACGTACCCGCGCTGAAGCTCTATGCGGACATCTTCGTCTCCGAACTGGTCGATCGCTTCATTCCCTCAGCCGGGGATGCAATGAGGAAGCGAGACATCGTTCGCGCTAAGATCATCAAGACGGAGCCAATGCTGAAGGCCTCGACTAAGGGGAATCCCGACCTAGGGGTACTGTACGCATGCTGCCCTTCCTGCGGAGCGGAACTCGTGACCAGTGATGCGACCCCCGACTTCAACGTCGCGTGCCCCCGGTGCGACTACAGGGCCTTCCGGGTCCTCTCGAACGGCTTCGGGCACGGCTTCGTGATTCCCGAGGGCTCGGACCTCCAGCCTCTCAACCGCCCCGGCCAGCGATGGACCGAGGAGGCCGAATCGACTCTGGGGCACGATGGGGCTAGACCCTACCTCTCCCCAGTCGCAGACCACAGGCGTGGCTGGTCGCATGAGATTCCCGCTTCCGCACGCAGATCCCCCTCGTCACGAGGACGTGGCGGTGGCGGTGGCGGTGGCAGGCCTCAGAGGGAGATGCACGCAGCAGACTGCACTCTTTGTGGCACCGCAACCAAGGTCCCCTTCAAGCCAACTCCTGGAAAGCCGCTGCGATGCAGGGACTGCATGGAGAAGGTTGAGGCTGGCAAGGCCAGCAAGGATGACCTCGCGAGAGAACGCGGGGTGATGAAGGAAGCCAGATCCAAGGCAGGGGAGACGATGGGGACCAAGCTGTTCATTGGGGGCGTCTCGTACGAAGCCACAGAGGACGAGCTGAGGAAGTTGTTCTCTCCTCACGGCGAGCTGAAGGAGGTCCACATGGCCATGGACAGGGAGACGGGCAGACCCAGAGGCTTCGCCTTCGTCACCTTCGCTAGCAAGAAGTCGGGGGAAGCTGCCATCAAGGCGCTGAAGGGCACCGAGTTCAAGGGTCGGAGAATCTCAGTCGAAGAGTCGACATCTGGCGGCAGCAGAGGCGGCGGACGCAGGGGCGGCGGCGGCAGACGCAGGCAGCACCGCTGAAAGCGAAGCCGTGAAGACCACGTCGCCATGCGTCGTGATGAGCGACCATGGAAGGATGGCTGGTAATCGACGGCTATGAGGACGAGCCGGCTGCCTTCGGGGTGCCCAATTACCTAGGATTCCACATCCGCTACATCTGCGGGGTCCTCGAAGCTAGGGGTAAGCCCTACACATACATGACAATCGACCAGTGGAGGCTCCAGCACAAGGGCAAGCTCGCCAACCAGCAAGCGCGAGAGGGGCTCGGAAGTGAGCTTGTAGGCATAGAGGGGGCCGTTATCCTAGCCGGGGCGGTAGTGCCGGGGAAGTATGTTCGAGGCACGCCGATTAGCAGAAGAGAACTCGACGAGGTGCTCTCAGTCCTCCCCCAGAGTCGCCCCGTGCTGTGTGGTGGCTGGGCGATTCGGCACTGGAGGTACGACGGTTGGATACCGCTTAGGCAGAACCTATTCTGCACGGTGCAGGATACCGATGCTGCCCTCGACCACTTCATATCGACCGGCAAGTGGGACCATAGGAGGCGCACTGCAGAGCAATGGAGCGCCTGGGCCTTGGCAGGAGCCCGCTCCTATGCGGTCACGGAACACCCTGACCTGATTGCGCCCAATGGCTCATCTGGCCCCCTCACCTACGAGGTCGAGCTCTACCAGGGTTGCGTCCGCTTCAAGCGCGGATGCAGGTTCTGCATTGAGCCGAAGAAGGGCCTGCCTCTGTGGAGGTCCGAACATGAAGTAATCGCCGAGGTCGAATCCGCATTGAATTCGGGGGTTCGAAACGTTCGCATCGGCGGTGCCACTGATATCTACACCTACAGGGCCGAGGGAGTCGAGGACCTCGAATACCCCATCCCGAACCCAGAACCCATCGCTAGGGTCCTGCACGGCCTGCGTGAGGACGAGCGCCTCGAGGTGCTCCACGTCGACAACGCCAACCCCTCGATTGTTGCTGAGAACCTAGAGCCGGCCACAGCGATTACCAAGACGTTGGTGGAGACGCTCTCAGACGGCGCGGTGCTCTCGTTCGGGCTCGAGTCCGCAGACCCTGAAGTGCATGAGCAGAACTGGCTAAACTGCGACCCCAGCCAGCTTCGCACGGCCATCCGCCTCATCAACGAGTACGGCAGGGGAAGGGGTGAGAGGGGACTGCCACGGCTCCTGCCCGGCCTCAACTTCATCGCCGGACTGAATGGCGAGACCGAATCGACATATGCGATGAATATGGATCTTCTCCGGAGCCTCAAGGATGAGGGCCTCTGGCTACGACGAATCAACATAAGACAGGTCGAGGGACAGGGATTCCAAGACATCTCCGAACGTGCTTTCAAGGACTTCAAGAGGCAGGTCCGAGAGACCGTCGACCGCCCCCTGCTCGAGGAGATGCTCCCTGTTGGAACCATACTGCGTGATGTCTGGTGGGAAGCTCACAACGACCGAATAAGGAGGCCTGAGCAGGTCATTGACCCCGAACACAGGGACCCGAACATCCACGGGAGCTCGGGAATCACGTTTGGGCGGCAGATTGGGGCCTATCCAATTCTTGTCGGCGTTCCTTACAGGATCCCCCTCGAGACGGGGTCGGACATCCTTGTGACCGACCACGGGATGCGTAGCATCACCGGAGTCGAGGTCGGACTGGACGTCAACAGCGCCACACAGAAGCAACTGGAGGCAATACCTGGCATCGGCAGCAAATCATCCTGGAGAATCGTGAGTTCTAGGGCAAAGGCCGCGAGGAGTTCCAACGGGCCCTTCGGTACCGTTCAGGAGGCTTTCAGCGAATCGGGCATGCAGATGCCAGAGTTCGCTGAGGAAGTCTTGGTCGTTTAGTACTGGTCGTTGGCGAAGCCGAGCAGCCCCAACTCCTCGACCTTGCCAGCCGGAGCTGGCAATTCAGTAATCAAACGTAGAAGTCAGTCGAGACCTCTGGCTCATCGCCTCGAAGGTAATCTTCTATGGTTCCTGTCGGATCGATGGCCTCCAAGAGATGTACCGCCGTTCGCTCGGTAGTATCCAGGTCCAAGTCCAGGGGAATGCCGAAAGCCTCCTCAATCCACTTGGCAAGCCTGTCGGCTGCGAGCACGTCTGCACTGGTGCCGACGGTGTCTGCGACGATTCCAACCGCTGGTACTCCGCGAGTTGGAGCAAGTGAGAGGATCATACCGGCGATGCCGATCATGCCTCCTTCTGGCTGGCCCCTGCTAACCGTGATGTCCTCCGACTCGAGGTTGCTACGAACCTTGGCATCGGAGCAAATCACGTGGATGGCACGATCATCCAGCCCAGAGGCCAGACCTGCTAATATCAGGAACTGTGGTGAATCGGAGTCCGCGGCCAACTGAAGTATCGATTCGGAGACCTCGAACTGGCCTGCAGCGGTCAAGGGTTGCATCATCCCGCTGACAGTGACCACTGTGCTCCCGTCGGGAAGAAGGACTGAACTCAGTTCGAGACGCGGCGGTCTAATCAGCCCCTCGTCATCTAGGGTTGCATGGGGCGGGAAGTCGGGATGTAGGAGCCATCCCAATGTCCTAGATGGATGCTTGTCCAGCAGCCCATCGATGACCAACTTCCCGACGTTCCCCACTCCCGGTACAGCCTCGATGATGGTGCAGTGCTTGGGGAGGCCCTGCTCTCCGAGCCAATGCAACTGCGATCTATTCATTCGCTTTCCTCTTTCCTCGACGTCGGTAGGGACTCGACCCACTCGTCGC
The DNA here is from genome assembly GCA_029940695.1 of Candidatus Thalassarchaeaceae archaeon. GTDB lineage: Archaea > Thermoplasmatota > Poseidoniia > Poseidoniales > Thalassarchaeaceae > UBA36. The sequence continues at coordinate 18,864 of JAPYUP010000015.1, read as the reverse complement.
TTCCCGCATCGACTCTCTTCCTGCGCCTAGCTCCCTGTGGGTCCTCAGGGGAGTACTTCAGCGGGGCTACGGCGACCATCACACCCCCGCATTCGGCGCACTCCGGCCCCAAGCCGAAAGCCTTGCACTCCTTGCAACGTTGAAGCTTCGTCCTTGCCATGATTAGTCTGATGGATGATCCCCTCGATGGGGTTCATGAAGTATCGTCCCTAGTCGGGAGCACTCATAGGCGTTCGATGGCTATCGAGCCCTCGACGGATCCGATACTCTCAGTAGCAGCCTTCTGCGCCGCTTCCCACACCGACTCGGCCGAGGGGTAGTCAGGAGCGCGAATGTCCACTCTATAGTGAGGCGCTCCGTCGTAATGGCAGGTCAGGATTACTTCCTCCAGCCCATCGGCGCATGCTTCGGTAGATATGAGGGCCTCCTTGATTGCATTGACGCCCTCTGGCCCCCACACCTCAATGTCGAACTTGCCTCTGATTTCCACGAATGGAGGGACAATGTTCTCTATGGCCAGCTCGGTAACGACGCCCATCCACGATCCTTCGAAGCCGGAGTCCGCGAGGGCGTTCTCGCTTATTGCGCACTCCTCGAGCGCGCCATACAGAGTTCCGAAGGCATCCTTCATCTCATCGGACACCGTTACAGTCTTCTCGTGGTCCCAGCCAACTCGGTCAGCAGCGACTCGCATAATCTGAGTGGCTCTCTGCTCGTTCTTCCAAGATTGGAGCGTGGCTCTGCGCCGCTCTTCGTTAACGGCCTTTATCGACAGGCTGACACTCTTCCGCTCGACCCTGACCCCAGTGACCTTGGCAACAACCCTCTGCCCCTCCCTTACATGGGTCCGGATGTTCCTGACCCAGCCGGCGGCGATTTCGCCAATGAAGACGAAACCCTCCTTGCCCGGGTAGGTGTCAAGGCTCAGGTAGGCGCCGTTCTCGCGGACATTCTTGACCGTGCAGACGAGTAACTCGCCCTCATCGGGCCAGTTGTCCGTTGCCGCTGCCAAGATGCCGCCTCGCTCAGTTCAGGACCTCTAGGACGGTACAGCCCGTGAGGTCCGCCATACCGCTGGATGGCTCGGCCAGTGTCGAGCCACAAATGGAGCATGAGATAGTCGTGGAGGCCCGGTCAAAGATTGTGCATTCGTTGCCGCAGTCACGGCAGCTGACTTTCAGGAAACGCCCACCCAACATCTCACCCCTATCATTTGTCGACGAGTTCGAACTTCCTAGCTCGCTTCCCCTTGGGGGAATGGGCCTTGCCAGTCTCGGTGCATCGGAATATCAAATTGACTCGCTTAGTCGGCTTCTCGCCGGATGGCTTCGGCCGGGGGAAGCCACGGTACCCAGCGGTAACACGGCGAAACCTCCTCTGTCCCCACTTGAGTTCACTTGCAGGTCTCTTTTTGACACGCTCCACAGTGTGTTCCGTATGCTTGCCAGCGGCGGGGCTGTAGCGCATGATCTTTCTTGGCATCTTCACCATCCAGTCACCTCAGCACGATGTGCGCCGCGAGCCACCGATGGCCCGTATATGAACTATGTCGAGCGTTTAACAAACTGCTTGGAAGATCCCTGTCTATGAAAAACGACATGAATCTGAACTCCCGCCCCTTGGTGATGGCTGCTCATCTGCTACAGGCATGGCCCCCCCTCCTTCTCGCAATGTTGGGCGTCTGTATGCACAGGATGGGACCCGCTTTCGAAAGGAGCCGCTTCGGCCCTCCAGTAGCGCTCTTAGGACTCGTCGCGTTCATACTCCTGCCCGATGAACCCATGGGACCTGAGAAGGTAATGCACGATGCCCTGATTTCCGCTCTTCCATGGATCGCTGCTGCCACAGTGGGCACGATTCTTGTTCTCAGGGGCGCGCCGACCTATTGGACGGCTAAACCCGGTTTGATGCTACTGGGTTGGGCCGCCGTCTCCCTGTCATGGGTTCTGATTTGGCCTGACTTCGAGACTTCCATAGCAAACGAATTCCTGTTGGATCTTTCGGTTATACCTGGCCTGATGTTGGGAGTCATAGCGTTCGCCCTAGGAGTAGGGATCGCCGAACGATCTTCGGTGATAAGGGAGGAGTCAAGCCCCCTTACCGATGATGAGGGCAGGTTGGTACACGCCATCCTGACTAGGCGTTTGGGAGGTGATGAGGGTGAGCATTGAGGTCTCTGCCGCCATGACCATTGCTTCAGGGGGACTGATGCTCTCATCGTCTTATTTTGTCATCCATCTCGTTGCCTCTTTGAACCCTTATCATCGGCCAGCGACACCGATGATTGTGTGCTTAGCATCATTCCTAGCCGGGCTTGCCATCGCTACCATGATTTCCGATGATCCCCCAATATTAGCTGCTAGGGCCGCTCTCGCCGAGGCAGTGTCAAGTATCCTCTCGCTGCTCCCTCTGGCCTTCGTATTCGTAACGTACCACCTCATCAGAACCAGTCTGAGACGGCGTCCTGAAGACCCGCTCCTGAGTCTCTTGGGAGGCACCACCTCGGATGAGTAATCATCTCAATGGATAACCCTCTTAACAAGTCGGCCGGTGGCCGCGTCGTTCCCAAGGAGGACTGATGATGTCAAAGGGCACCCCGAGCATGGGCAAGAGGCAGAAGCCCACGCACATCCGCTGTAGGCGGTGCGGACGGCACTCGTATCACAAGCAGAAGGGCCAGTGCGCACACTGTGGCTACGGTAATACTGCCCGTCTCAGGAAGTTCCGATGGAGCAAGCGCAACAGATCGATGTGGCAGAAGAAGTGAGCCCACCATCTCGGAACTGCTATTTGCCTATTACCGGAGGACCCGACGGAATCCGATGTGCGGCATCATCGGGATTGTGGGGAACCCGGACTCCCAAGTGGCCACGTCGCTCTACGATGCTCTCCTTGTGCTCCAGCACAGGGGGCAGGACGCAGCGGGCATCGTGACCAGCGATTCTGACAACATTTGTCACCGTAGGGCCAAGGGGCTAGTCCGCGATGTGTTCAGGGGGAGGCATATGGGGAAACTGCTTGGTTCAATGGGTATCGGCCACGTTAGATACCCCACTGCTGGATCCAACTCGGCCGCCGAGGCTCAGCCGTTCTACACCAATACCCCGTTTGGCGTGAGCATCGCCCACAACGGCAATCTAAACAACACGGCTGATATCATTAGTGGCCTCTTGGAGTACGATCACCGACGAATCAACACAAGCTCTGACTCAGAGGCTCTGCTCAACCTCTTCGCCGCCGAGATACAGCGTTCAGTCAACGGTCGGCCCGGAGGCATGGGGGCGCTATCTGAGGACGACGTCTTCCGCGCGGTCGAGCGAACGCACATTAGGGCTGAAGGCAGCTACAGCGTCGTTTGCCTAGTAACGGGTTGGGGATTGGTGGCGTTCCGTGACCCGAACGGCATCAGGCCGCTTTTCATAGGAAAGAACGATGCTGATGGCTTTTCAGAGTACCTAGTAGCCTCGGAGAGCGTTGCGTGCAAGGCACTTGGATTTGAGCCCGAGCGCGACGTCGCTCCCGGAGAAGTAGTCATAGTCAGGATGAACGGCTCGTTCCATTCCAAAATCTGTCATCCGAATCCCGTGCACACGCCTTGTGTGTTCGAGCACGTCTACTTCGCTAGACCGGATTCGACCATCGATGGAATCTCCGTGCACGCGGCACGCCTTAGGATGGGGGAGGCCCTCTCCAGGAGCATTTGCAAGTCAATGCCCGACCACGGAATCGAAGCCGTAATCCCAGTTCCGGATAGCGGTAGGATTGCAGCGCTCGGACTTGCCAGCGCGCTCGACGTCCCATACCGCGAGGGCTTCGTCAAGAATCGCTACATCGGCCGAACCTTCATCATGCCCGGACAGAAGATGAGGAAGGATTCAATCAGGAAAAAACTCAACACCATCGACGAGGAGTTCCAAGGCAAGACAGTGCTAATCGTTGATGACAGCATTGTGCGTGGCAACACCTCTCGTAGGATAGTCCAGATGGCCAGGGAGGCGGGTGCGGCCAAGGTCCTCTTCGCCTCCTCATCGCCCCCAATCATCCATCCCAACGTGTACGGGATTGACATGCCTGCACGAAACGAGTACGTAGCACATGGCAAGGAAGTCAATGAGATATGTGAGGCAATAGGTGCTGACTGGCTAATCTACCAGGAGCTCGATGATCTCATTGAGGCATGCCTTGGTGATGGCGACACCGACCTCGCCAACTTCGACTGCTCTTGCTTCGATGGGGTATACGTCACGGGAGGTATCACGGAAGACTATCTCCTTATGATTGAGGAAGACAGAGGCGACTCGGCTTAGGGCTCAGTTTGAGAGAAGGCTAGAGAGTTCCTCCTTTAGGACTGGCAGTGCCTCTTCCCATGTGGAGACGATTCCATAGTCGGCAACTCCGAATATTGGCGCGTCCGGGTCCTTGTTGATTGCCACTATGAACTTGCTTGAACGCATTCCGGCAAGGTGCTGAATCGCGCCGCTGATGCCAACCGCGATGTACAGGCTGGGGTTTACTGTCTTTCCAGTTTGACCGACCTGCATGCTGTGGGGAATCTCGCCCCAAGTGTCTACCGCCGCCCTACTGGCCCCTACCGCGGCGCCGATGACATCCGCGACCTCGTAGAGATGGGCGAAGTTCGATGGATCCCCCATTCCTCTCCCACCGGAGATAATAATGTCCGCTTCTGCCACATCGAGCCTTTCACTGGCCTTGGCGATGGCCTCCCGGACTGCGACGCCGACATCGGAGGATTGATTGACGGTAGAGACGTCTGCATTCCCGCCGTCACCCGCTGCCTCGAAGGCATTCGGCCTCACGGTCAGAGCGCAGGGAGCAGAGACAGTCACCGTCTCGATCGCCTTGCCTGAGTAGATGCTCCTTGTGACGGTGATGCCAGCTTCGAGTCCTATCGCATCCTGTAAGATTGGGATGCCGCGCATAGCTGCTATCTGCGCTGCGACCTCTCTCCCTGATGGTGCCGAGGCGGCTAGGATGACCCCGTCGGAGGCGAGTGGGTTGAGGGCAGCCGCCCAAGCACTGCTGTCAAAGGTGCCGAAGCAGTCCCCTTCGACACCGATAACCTTGGCAACCCCTTTGATAGAAGCAGCAGTGGCCGCCCCGGTTCCACCCGGGCATAGTACCGTAGGCGTTCCGCCGATGGCAATAGCGGCACCGACGAGTTGTGATGTTACCGGGTGAAGGTCATCCGCGGTGGTTTCTGCGATGATTGTCACGTCCATACTAGCACCTCAAATTACATTGGCCTCATCACGAAGTTTTGCGACGACAGTGGCCACAGAATCAGCCCCATCGAACTTCTGCCCAGGCGGTTTGACAGGAGGGGGGAGGTGAGACTGCAATGAAACGGAAGAAGCCCCTATTGTCACTCCTAGATCCTCTGGGGTCACGGTTTCAGCCTGCTTCTTCTTGGCCATCATTATCCCGCGCACGTTAGGTCGGCGCAGCTCTGTGGTCCCTTTGTCGAAGGTGAAGAGGCAGGGTCTGGATACTGCGACCCGTTCATTGCCCGTCGGGCTAGCTCGCAGGGCGACGAAACCATCTCCCTCAGCAGACACCTCCGAAACCATGCCTACGCACGCAGCACCGATTAGGTATGATACTCCAGGGCCGGTCGAACCCCCATTGGTGTCGGCAGCCTGCTTCCCGCAGAGTACCACATCCGATCCGGATTTCTTGACCGCTGCTGCCAGTAGGGACTGTACATGGGTGCTATCTGTTACTCCGTTATCTTGGATGTGGATTAGAGTGTCAGCACCAACGGCTGCAGCATCCGTGAGCATCTTCGAAGCCCTAGCGGGGCCGCATGTAATGGCAATGATATCGCCTCCACCGGCCTCCTTCAGTTGGAGTGCGGCTTCGAGAGCGTACTCGTCGTAGGGACTCATGGACCACTTGCTGACGGCTGACTCGTCAACCCTTCCACCAGAGACAGAGATCTTGGCCGTGGTGTCGGGAACCTGCTTTAGGAGGACAGCAATCGTCACGAGACATGGAAATGCCATTCCTCTATCAAGATTCGCAGTGAGGTTTCACATTGCCCGGGCTCAGAGTTCGCGTGTGAACGACTGAATCCCAGTGATGTGGCGCCCTAGGATTAGGTTGTGAATGTCATGGGTGCCCTCGTAGGTCTTAACCGACTCGAGATTCGCCATATGCCGCATCACGGGATACTCGTCGAGAATTCCATTGGCTCCGTGGATATCTCTAGCCATGCGAGCAATCTCGAGTGCCATGTCGACGTTGTTCATCTTGGCCAGAGAGATCTGCTCGGGCGTCCAGGTCCCGTCGTCCTTCTTCTTGCCGAGGTGGTATGCCAGCAACTGACCCTTGGTTATTTCACGCAGCATCCAAGCCAGTTTGTTCTGCACTAGTTGGAACGAGGCGATGGGGTGGTCGAACTGGATTCGGCTGAGCGCGTACTCCCTAGCCGAGCTGAAGCAGGACTGGGCCGCACCCACTGCCCCCCAGGAGATTCCGTATCGTGCGTTGTTGAGGCAGCTTAACGGCCCCTTCAGCCCCTCCACACCAGGAAGAATCCGGTCCTTTGGTATCTTGCAGTCTTGGAATACTAGTTCGCTGGTTACGCTGGCCTTTAGGGAGTGCTTTCCCGTCATCTCGGGGGCGGTGAAGCCGGGGTCTTCCTTCTCTACGATGAAACCGCGGATAACACCGTCGAGCTTCGCCCAGACGATTGCTAGATTGGCTATGGTGCCATTGGTAATCCACATCTTGGCACCGTTGAGCAGGTAATGGCTCCCCTTGTCCTCGGCTCGGGTGATCATGTCGCCTGCGTTGGAGCCGTAGTCTGGCTCGGTCAGGCCGAAGCAGCCGATCCACTCGCCAGCGTGCATCTTGGGTAAGTAGTGGTTCTTCTGCTCCTCGCTGCCGAAGTCCCAGATCGGGTACATGGCAAGCGAGCCCTGTACGCTCGCGAACGAGCGCACGCCGCTGTCTCCCCGCTCAAGCTCTTGGCAGATCAAGCCGTACGCGATGTAAGACAGCCCGGGGCAGCCGTAGCCTTCGAGAGGAGCTCCTAGCACACCCATCTCACCCAGATCGACGCGCCACTGGTCGGAGAATACCTCGTCTCTGCAGGCCTTCTCGATGTTAGGTATGACGTTCTCGTCGACCCAGTCTCGGACTGCATCGCGGACCATCCGCTCCTCGTCGGTCAGCAGTGAATCGATATCGTAGAAGTCCAAGGCCTCGTATGCCATACTTCTCGTCCTTTCCGAAGGTGATGCCCTCATCAAACTATGCACGTTACCTCATCGTCTGTCTTTTCGACGCTGCTCACGCCGCGCCCCCCTCCGCTCTTCCTCGCTACCCACCCTCATTGTCAACCACATACTGAGCCTTGGAGAAGAACTAACAATCAGGCTCAGAATTATCCCGATGGCGCTTCCGACAATCAATACTCCCATCCAGATTCCCAATATTCCTCCCGTTCGGTCACCCGGGGATGGGCTGAACGCGATGACGGTGCCCGTACTCGTGAGTACCCAACCCGTGTACTCGCTCGTTGCCCATGTGGCTACTAGGCGCTCGCCAGCGATGGCAGGGTCGTAACTTACAGCATCGGCGTTCTCCAACCAGGGGAAAGATAGCCTCAGAAACAAGTCGTGCTCTATCATGGAATACGGAACGATGGTGACTATTGATTTTCCATCGGACTGCTCGGTGATTCCGTTGAACTGGCCATCGACGTCTTGAAGCTGCACAATACTGACTTTGGATGCTGAGGTATCACTAACATCGAGATCGACGGTGGCGATGTTCTTGTCGTTCGAGATTACGACGCAGGCGTGCTCTCCTTTGCTCGGGCAGGTCGCATCAATCCAAGGGTACCCCGTTCCCCCAATCCAATGGAGTTCGTGATCAGCGTCTATGACTCCAATTCCATCGACGCTCGTCGAGACGATGCACATGTTGATGCTCTCCAGGCATGCAATCCCATTGACGTCGCTAGTCCCCCTTCCTTCTATCGGGTGTACCTCCATGCCACCGCCTTCTAGGCCCCGGGCTCTCCAAATCCATCCCAGCTCCCCTCCTATGTAGGCCCATGAGCCATCGGCGTTCCATGACACGGCTCTGAGTTTGGTCTCTCCAAAGTACAACTCGCCACCAGCACTACCAATTGCGCTATCGGCTCTGGTGAATCTCAGGACAACACCCTCATCCCCCACGATGAAGGCCGTCTGTCCTCCTGGGTGGAAGTCCGCATCCAGTAACGTCTCGCTGCCATCCCAGATCAATTTCGAGTGTGCTTGGGGTCGGGACGCCTCGATCAGGAAGATTGACGAGTCCGCACCGTGCGCGATGACGATTTCACCGTCAGGGGAGATTGTGGCGCCCTCGAGCCCCAAATCCACTTCCCCGAGCCTCACCACTTCCCCTAGCTCGACTGCGGAGTCACCAGAAACTATTGGCAATAGGAACAAGACGATGACACCGACGACTAGCCTACTCCTCACGCCCCCGGTCATTATCGCCCGGACCCGTCTCGTCCGTTTAGCCGTTCTACATACCTCAAGGACGCCGCAGGTCGGCAGCATTGAAGTGGCGCCTGCCTCGTGGCGAGTCTATGGAGAGATTCGACGTACGCAGGGGGCTTGTGAAGGACGTGGCTGCGAATGGCGGCCTTGGTGAGCTTGCGCGTGAATTCTTCGACAACGTCGAGGCCCCCGACGAGAACTCCGTGAACGCTTCACACGGAATCATGACGGCTATCGAAGCTAGATACGAGAATGGGGCCCTCATTGTGGACATCACAAACGTGCCTCCGGACTTCGACGATCCCGATGCTATGAAGGCCGCAATGGACGCACGGAAGCGTTGGACCAAATTCCTCGATCAGGCAACCGGATACAACTCCAAGAAGCGTGGAGACAAGGCGAAGGATTGGGCCAAGAAGGCAACTAAAGCTAAGTCCGCAATTTCTGCAACTAGGCACTTCATGGAGATGACCGAAGGCATCCCTGAGGACAAGATCTCCCAGGCAAATTCTCTCATCAAGGAGATTGAGACATTGCTCGCCTCGAACGACAATACCAAGGCCGCTGGCCGCGCTGGGAAACTGAACAAATTGTTCAATTAGAGGTAGACAATGCCAAAGGAAGACCCCCACTCGATGCTAGACGAGGCAGCGAGCTCTCGACTGGAGCGGATGTTCGCTGGCTGCGACGAAGTGGTCGGCGCCGATCACGTCATCTCGGTACTCGCAGGTGACCCTAGCCACTCTGGCGACGAACAACTCGTCGCCTACATCGGAATCGAGCCGAGCGGCACGGCTCATCTAGGATATGTCATCCTTGCGGACACTATACGAAACATGCTTGATGAGGGTGTCAATGTCATTATCCTGCTCGCAGACTGGCATGCTTGGGTCAATGACAAGTTCAACCGCGACATGGACAAGATTGCATTGGCTGGCGAGTACATGACGGAGGTGTTCCGTGTTTTGCTCGACAGCCCGGAGGAGGGCGAAGGCCCAGGCCAACTTCGGTTCCTCAGCGCCTCCGAGGTCATGGATTCGGGAAAGTACTGGGAACGCGTGCTTCGATGCTCAAAGAACATGAGCCTATCGAGGGTGCGCAGGACTTTCAGCATCATGGGGAGGGACGAAGCCTCGTCTGACCACGATCTCGCAGCGTTCTACTACCCGGCCTTGCAGGCCGCCGACATCTTCGAGCTCGAGGTCGATATCGCGTTCGGAGGCATGGACCAGCGCAAGGCGCACATGTACATGCGGGAGGTCGCTGACCGCCAAGGCTGGACGAAGGCGACCTGTATACACACCCCTATGCTATCCGGACTTGGGGGTTCGGGGGGCCGGATGGAATCGTTCGACCACAAGATGTCAAAATCGAGCCCTAACAATGCCATACTACTACACGACGACGAAGACGAAATCCGCAGGAAGATGAAGGGGGCCTTCCTAGGAATCGGAAATCCCGAATCCCCTGTTTTTGAAATCGCTAGGCACTTTGTATTACCTATTAAGGGCAAGATAATAGTGAATCCGAAGCCGGAGTACGGCAAGCAATCCGCGTGGACCGACTTGGACTCCTTCGTGGAGGCTGTCGGAAGTGGCGAGATACACCCATACGATGCCAAGATGGCAATCACCGATGGCCTAGTCGAGGTCCTCTCACCACTTTCAGACCATTATAAGTCCAACAGTGAACTGCTCTCCGCAATGGCCCAAATTACTGGCTCTCAGTAGTGCAGTTTCATTCGTCATTCATTATTTCCGTGCAGGGACAGCACTCTTAATGTAGTCTAATTCCGAATAATCAGGGGCGTGTGCCATGGCAGAGGTCGGTATAGATGACATCGCGATTCACTTTCCACGTCTGTACTTCGACATGAAGGACTTCGCGAAGCTTCGCGGTACTGACTTCGGTAAGCTCAACAGAGGGCTCGGCCTCTCAGCGATGTCCATCCCCGATGTCCATGAGGATACGGCCACTATGGGGGCCAATGCTGTTTCTCGCCTAATCGACAGGAACGACTTGGACCCGTCTTCAATTGGCAGAATCTACCTTGGAACCGAGTCAGCCCTTGACGGCGCCAAGCCAACTGCTACCTACATCATGGACATGCTCGAGCAACGCTACGCCCCGACCTATGGGGATGACTGCTTCAGGAACTGCGACGTCGTCGATCTCACCTTCGCTTGCATCGGGGCCGTGGATGCTATGCACAACACGCTAGACTGGTCGGCCCGTGGTGGAGAGGAACGCAATAGGATTGGAATCGTCGTGTTTGCTGACAATGCCAAGTACGATCTCGGATCGTCCGGGGAATACACCCAAGGAGCGGGCGGGGGTGCGATTTTGATTAGTCACAACCCAAGGTTGCTGATTATTCCAGATATATGGGGGGTTTCCACCATGCCCGTACACGACTTCTTCAAACCCCGACGCGAGGTCGATACCCGTACCGTGATCGAGAACGTCTTGGACCTCGCCAGAGAGTCAGGGGAGAGCATCAAGGCGAACCTCGCTGAGAAGATTCTGAAGTACCTTCCACGCTCCAGCAAGAAGAACGACGTACTGTTCGAAAACGAGAAGTTGATGATTCACAAGGACACCCCTGTTTTCGACGGACAATTCTCGAATCGGTGCTACTCCGAGTCCGTGAAGCAGGCTTTCATCGACTTCCGTTCCAAGTCAATTGCAGAGGGTAGGTACGATCCAAAGACGGATGAGATTCTCACCAACCAGTGGAGTAGAATCATAGTGCATCTTCCCTATGCCTTCCAAGGCAAGAGAATGTTCCCGGACGTCTTCCGACATGACCGCAGGCACCTGCCAATGTGGGAGAAGATTACCGATGAGATCGGCCAAGAGCCCTTGCCAGGAGACTTCCCAGACACTCCCAAAGGCTTGGAGGAGTTCGAGAGTGCGAACGACGTATACCGCAGGCGGATTTCCAAGACTGAGGAGTTCCTCTTGTTCGTAGACGAGAGGATCGAGAAGACCCAGCGCGCCTCGAGCCTAATTGGTAACCAGTACACTGGCTCCATCTTCCTCGCGTTGATGTCGGCCATGGAGTCCGACTACATCGACAACACCGAGATGAGTGGCCGAAGGATAGGCCTGTGCGGTTACGGCTCGGGCGCCAAGGCCAAGGTCTTCGAGGGAATCGTTCAACAACAGTGGCGTGAAATCGCCTCCGGCTTCCACCTCTTCGATCGACTGTCCACCCGACATGCGATTAACAAAACGGTCTACGAGGCCCTGCATAAGGGCAAGCGCAAGCGTTCTGTGGTTAAGCCGAATGGAGAGTTCGCCTTGGTAGGAATAGGCGGCGAAGGTCAACTCGAGGGCCAGCGTCGCTACGAGTGGTTCGCCTGAACTCAAGTATCTACTCTAGGATGCCCCTCACAGCCGAAAGAAACCTCTCGACCTCCTCCATCGTGTTGTAGTGCAGGACCCCGACGCGTAGGACACCCTCTGGCTCTAGGTCGAGTTCCTCAGTAAGCTCGAGAGCATAGAAGTTGCCAGCCCATACGAAGATGCCTTGTTTTGCTAGGGCATCAGCAATCTCCGAAGCCGTTTTGCGGGGGTGCGTGAATGAGACTGTAGGGGCTCGTTCATCCCTCCTATTATTGTCCGTGATCCCCAATATTTTCACCCCTTCAATGCATAGTAGACCTTCGATCATTCGCCAGCACAAATCCTTCTCATAGGACTCGATAGCCTCGAAAGCCGCTCGGAGCGCCTCCCTCCTGGAAAACCCCTCCTCCGAAGTCCTACTGCCAATCCAGGCAAGGTGCTCGATGGCCGCGAGAGTTCCTGCCAGGCCCTCGTGGTTCTGCGTCCCGGTCATCCACCTGAAAGGAATCTCCTCGGTTGATACACGTAACTTCGCAACTGGAAGCTCTGCCAGCCGATCTGCCCTGCCCCATAGGACTCCCTGATGTGGCCCGAAGAACTTGTACGAGGAGCAGAGCAGGTAATCGCACCCCATCTCCTTGACGTCAATTAGGCAGTGCGGGGCGTAGTGCACCGCGTCGACCACCACCTCAGCACCGAACTCATGTGCCCGATCGACAATACTTCGTACGTCGTTGATGGTTCCAGAGAGGTTTGATGCTGCACCGACGGCCACGAGGACTGTTCGCTCGTTCATCGATTCCTCGATGGAGGAAGAGTCTAGCGTGCAGTCGACGGGATTCACGTCGATTTTCCTGAGGGTCGCTCCGGACCACTCTGCTGCAAGGACCCAAGGTCGGACGTTGCCATCGTGGTCCAAACGCGTCACTACTACCTCGTCGCCCTCTCCCCACGTCCTGCTCAGTGCGCCTGCGAGCTGGATGTTCAGACTGGTCATGTTCTGTCCGAAGGCGACTTCCCGGTGATTGTCACACCCAACGAAGTCGGCACACGCACGCAGCGTCTCCTCCATGAGATGGTCGGTTTCCCTTGAGGTCGCGAACGACATCCCGATGTTGGCGTTTTGGTACAGAAGGTAGTTTGAGACCGCATCAGCGACCGATTGCGGAACCTGACTGCCTCCAGGGCCATCGAAGAAGACCGCCCTATCTCCTTCGACCTCGCGTGCGAGCCCTGGGAACTTGTTCCTAACCTCATCAATAGGGAAAGCAGCCACCAAAACACCTCATTCAGGAGCGAGTGAGCGACTGATCACGATGCGCTGGACTTCTTGAGTGCCCTCGTAAATCTGAGTTATTTTGGCATCTCTGAAGAATCGCTCGACTGGGAAGTCGGTCGTGTAGCCATAGCCCCCGAGAATTTGGACCGCCTTCTCGGCGACCCACATCGCCGTATCTCCAGCGAACAGCTTGGCCATGCTGGCCTCTTTGGTGTGTCTTGGCGTGCCATGCTCGTAGTGCTGCTGCTTCGCCCAAGCAGCCTTGTAAACCATGAGTCGAGCTGCCTCAATTCGGGTTGCCATGTCGGCGAGGTAGTTGCCAATGCCCTGGTGGTACGCGATTGGCTTTCCGAAGGTCTCTCGCTCATGAGCGTAGCTCAGTGAGGACTCGAATGCTCCCTGCGCAATGCCGAGAGCCTGAGCGGCAATCCCGATTCGAGAATTGTCAAGGGCATTCATGGCAATCGGAAATCCCTCACCAGGTTCCTTCAGAATGTTTGTCACGGGGACCTTGCAGTTCTCTAGGAGGAGTGAGCAGGTATCGCTGGAGCGAATGCCCAACTTGTCCTCCTTCTTTCCTACTGAGAAGCCCTCGAAACTACTCTCGACGATGAAAGCGGTCGTCCCTCCATGCTTCTTATGACCGTACTCGGGGTGGTTGACGTCCTTGGCGAATATGATGTAAATGTCAGCGCTCTCCCCGTTGGTTACCCACATCTTCTCACCGTTGAGGAGGTAGTGGGACTCGTCGTCGCTCAACTGAGCTCGGCAACTCAAAGACGCAGCGTCGGTTCCCGCGCCTGCTTCGGACAGTGAGTAGGCACCGATTTCACTACCAGCGAGACGACTGAGGTACTTCTGCTTCTGTTCTTCGCTGCCATGCAGGGATATGGTCTTGGAACAGAGGCCGACATGCACGCAGAACATCACTGAGAATGAGGGGTCCACCCTGGCTAACTCTTCGACAATGATGGCCTCGGTCACGTCGTCGACAGGATTGCCGCCGTATCGCTCTCCAATTGTGATGCCCTGGAGTCCAAGTTCGCAGAAGGCCTGCCACTCATCTAGAGGCGCCTGCTGCGCCTTGTCCCTCTGGAGGCAGGTGGGAGCTAGTACTTCTTCGGCAAAGTCGCGCACCATTTCGCGAATCATACTCTGCTCTTCCGTCTCTGCGATTTCCAAGCCACTCCCCTTCCGGGGAGGCAGACGGCATTGTTAATCTCTCGTAACGTCACCCTAAAACTGCCTTTCCATGCGAATACTTCAAATCTTATACTATCCGGCCGCCGGTCGGAATCTAAATGACTAGCGGGGATTTCTTCGAGTTCAGTATCGCTCATGACAGGAAGTATACCCTCGATCACCTCTGGATTCAGACTCTTGATGAGAATGACGATAACAAGACCGTGAAAATCGGTGTCAGCGAATTCATTCGAGCTGAATACGGCAATATAGTAAGAGTGGTATTGACGAAGCCCGAGGACGACAGCGAGTTCCAGATTCGCAATGATGATGATGACACCGCGGACGATGACTTGCCCACCGGACCCCTCACAAGCGGTGATGAGTTAGGAGTCGACGACCTACTTATCACAATAAGGACTGCCGAAGACCGTCTTCTCATAAATTCGCCATTTCCTTGCAAGATAATCGAGTTAAACGGAGACGTGGAGGATAACCCAGACATGGTTAATGAGGAAGCCTACGGCGATGGTTGGTGCATGATTGTCAAACCCCACGATTGGGAAGAAGACATGCACTTGAATGAGGACGAGTACATCGAGTACCTTAACGAGATTTGATCAGGGCCAAGACAAGTTCGGCCACTGATTTGGATCCGTCTCAGCCCATGCGATTCCATTCAGCAGGGCTAGAACTTCCTCTGATTTGCTTAGGTCCTCCTCGACCTGCCGCCTGTGCAGCCACCCCTTGAGCCTGCCAAGGCGCTTACTGGGCTCCAAACCAGTCACCTGGGAGAGCATGTTCCCATCGACCAAGGGGGCGTTTCCAGCCCGCAGGGGCTCTGTTGAACTCAGAGCATCAAGGAATTCCGAGGTGTCACGGTGCATACCATTAGAGTATGAAACCAACTCTTCCTGACGCACCCTCGGAAGCGCGACCCTGAATCTCCTAATGCTACTTGTCTGTGCATCGAGTGAGACATTCCTGCAGTCATGGAGAAAAGCAACAGCCCTAGAATCATCTCTGGAGATCCTCAGAAGTCTGCCGAGCACCTCGCCTAACTCCCCCCCATCACGTTCATCAGCACTGCAAATAAGGGCTAGGTTGACGCGTCGATTACTCGTCATGTCCACGCCCACACCGGCCGTAATGCCAGGGAGGATTTCACCAATGACGCCATGAGAATGCATCTGAGTGACGATAGCTCCCACGTTATCGCCGGAGAGGATTCGCGCTAGTTCTGAACCGATTCTCTCCTTGGATACGTTCTCGAGCATAGCGAGGTTCCCAATGATGGCATCGCTAAGATCCGAATCAAGACCTCTGACGCCCTTCTGGCCCCAATCAAGGAGCCTGAAGGCTCTCATAATCCGCAGGCCGTCCTCCCCAATCCTATCAGAAGGATCTCCAACCGAGCGCAGCATGCCCGAAACAAGATCCCCCAAGCCGCCAAATGGATCTACGAGTTCACCCGAGTTTCCGATAGCCATAGCGTTGATAGTGAAGTCCCTACGCGCAAGATCGGCTTCTATGTCTCCGCCGAACTCAACGTTGTCTGGCCTCCTCCCGTCTCCGTAGCTGCCTTCACTCCGCAGGGTGGTGACCTCCCAGGTCCCCTCATCTTCATCCGACTCGTCAAGCCTGACGCACACGGTGCCATACTGTTCTCCAATCATCAGGGAACGTGGAAAAATATCCTTGACCTCATCCGGTCTGAGGGTGGTTGCGATATCTAGGTCCCCTGTTTGATCCTCGGTCAGCGTGTCCCTGACCCACCCTCCGACTATCCAAGCATCACCGCGTTTCCTCAACCTGCTGAGCACTGTTCGATCATCGTCTCCGAGCTGACCAAGTAAGTCTCTCATGGATATCGCGCCCCCTTACAGACAACATGCCTTCAAGCGCAGATATATTGAGTCACGGCTCGTGCGGCCCCCGTGAGGGTCGAATTGGTTCCCATGGAAGTTCTCCGACCACATGAACGGACCATTCCTAAGAAAGTCGACGAACTAGAGAAAATAACTCATCGGTGGAAAGCCTACGTCCTTCCTCTAGTCGTCGACAAGAACACAGGCGTGATTCTCGATGGCCATCACAGGCATCAGGTGGCTTTGCGATTCAATCTCCTGTGCTTACCATGCGTCCTAGTCGACTACACTGGCGATGACTCAGTAGAACTCGACGTTTGGCCTAATTGCGGCAGGGATTCCATCACTAAGGACGAAGTGATTGAGGCCGGGCTGTTTGAGAAACTGTTTCCACCTAAGACCAGCCGTCACAGGCTCCCTGACCACCTTCCACCGATTTCGATGCCCCTTTCGAGACTTTCATTGCCAGCGGTCAGACTAGTTGAGTGAGTTGGCTTCGGATAGCAGGCTTCTTGAAATCGTTGATAGGGTCTCGTCATCCGATTTAGAAAGGCTACTGACTATGTCAAGCGTAGTCTCATCGACCCGTCTGCCAATCAAGTCCTCGATTAGCCTAGCCCTCAATACGACGCTCTTGGATGGGTCGGATAGTATTGTGTTCCGTATGGGAACTGCCTCGTCAGACCTCTCTCCCCTGAGTAGCCTAGCGACAAGTCTGTCATCGGCGGTCGTCACCAGTTTGTTCGCGAGCCCTTCAACCTGCCACCAAGGGATGCCCCTCAAACCGGTAGCGAGACTACTCACTAATCCTGCTGATCCTCCCTCGGTCAAATCCAGCACTAAGGCCGCAATATTGGGGGAGCCGAGGGATTTGCTAGCGAGTACGCCAATGGCCGCTGTTCTCATTGGACCTTCTTCACCCGTGGCAATGGTAATCAGGAGTCCATCGATCTCAGAATCTTCGTTGAGTTCGGGGCGTCTGGCCACTAGCGAGACTGCTGCATCAAGCACCCTATTACTGGAATCGTTCAGTGCCGTTCTCAGGAGATTCACATCTATTACTTCCATGATTGAAAGTCTTCGAATAGCAGCTTGTCTGACACCCGAGTCCTCGCTCTTGAACGCTTGAGCAATCACAGCAGTCGCACCCTCCCCGTCAACTCCGAGCATGGCCTTCCAAGCGGCGAGCCTCACCGACGACTCCGAGTCTTTGCATAACGCGAGCAGCATCTCACTCCCTCCCTCACCGCTCCGGAGTGCGAGCCTAGTCGCGAGAACCCTCTGCTCGACATAAGCGGATTTAGCCAGCATCCCCACTACCTCTCCATGGCCATCTCGGAGCCACCTTCCCATGGCCTCCATGGCCTTCTGCCTGAACCAGGGATCCTCATCGTTCAGCAATGGGATGAAACCACTGAGGTACTCGGGATCGTCTAGTTCGAATAGCTTCCTGACAGCACGTCGCCTCTGACGCTCGTCCTTGTGGAAAAGGCGGGAGACCGCAGAACGCTTCACGCCGCTTCGAGATGCTTGAATCGTTAGAACGCTACGATTCCAATCAGGGCACAAAATCCTCGTGCCCTCCTAAGTATTGCGGCTCATCCTCATCAGGTGAGCCAGGGTTGGCTATGTCCAGTGAGAGGTACTCGCTGAAGAGAGGCCACAGCGGTCCAAGCCAATCAATCTCAGACATCAACAGGTCCACTACGGGGTGTTCGAGGATGTCCTCCTCTGTGGAGTCTTCGTCTAGGGAGGGAAGATCGGGTGGCATTTCCCTAAGCGCACAAATCAAATCTTCTACTCTCTCAACCGTATCTTCTTCGATGTCGACAATGCCACCAATCAGTCCTAGGGCGTCTTCTATGTGATTGGCAAGGGATCGAGGATCCAAGGGGCTCCGTTCTGACTCGCCCACGTCCATGGGCCCGAATACAACGCCACCCAAATCAGTATCGAACCAATCGTTGCCTTGCCGTTCTCTCTTGATTAGCCTCTGGTGGACTGGCCCCCCAAAGGGACCCAACACGAAGCCACCATCATACACCAGATGATCGATTCCATCTGGAATGGACCTGACAGCGCCCGTTATCAAGACCCTATCCACGGACCTACTCATCTCATCCTGCTGTTCCAAAGCATGAGGCGGCAGCACCCTAATCAGCCCCGCTGAGTCATGCATCTCGAGCCTCTCTTCAGTGTGCATTCGCACCTCTCGATGCGGCTCGACAATCGTAACTGCCCCGTTGGGCCCGACGATGTGATCTAGCAGAGCAGCCAGATACCCTCCCTTGGACCCTATTAGAAGGGCGTGCTGGCCCTCGCGAACCTCGAGGTGATGCAGCAGCGTGACTATCATGTGAGGGGCTGAGATAGTCCTAGTAGCACCGAAATCGGTGAACAGAAATGGAACAGGTCGGTCATGCCAGAACGGCTCTAGGTGGAAGTCAGTGAAGTCGGCGGGATCGACAGACTCCATCGCCTCTGAAATCACTTCGTCTAGAGGTACGCCTGCAGACCTCAGCCTCCCGAGCAAGTCAACCATCATCGTCATCCTCAACCCTCTGACCGCCATATTGACCACAGGGGATTTGAATGCATTGCTCTTCGGTCCCCCCGGGGTCCGTGGTCTAGGGGTTATGACGTCGCTTTTACAAAGCGAAGATCGCAGGTT
>JAPYUP010000036.1 GCA_029940695.1 Candidatus Thalassarchaeaceae archaeon | reverse complement strand
GTTCCTAGGGTACCTCGAAGATGAGGCTGCAGCAGGTCAACGCGCCCTCGGCCTTCGCCAACTCCGAGGCCTCCACGGGCCGTGCATCGTAACCTAGGGCTGAGAGGCGTTCGCCAGTCTGGGGAAACTCAGCTGCGAACAGGACCGCGTTGCCGATGCGCACGACGTTGGCTGCTCTGGGCTCGGCCGGGTCGACGTGGATGCAGGAATGCTCGGGGAAGGCGCTGGCGTCGACCCACTCGGGGTTGATGAGCAATGTGTCGTCCGAAACCGCGGTCACAGCGGACTTCAGGTGCAGGCATCCGCTGAACCCGACCTTCATCACGCGGTAGCCGTGGCTGGCGACCAGCCCTCCCAGCTGGCGCGCGGCCTCGGCATTGCTGCGGGTGGAGAGGCCGACGTAGATGCTCTTGGCCACAACCATGACGTCTCCCCCGTCGAGTATCCCGGGAGCCTGGATGTGCTTGAGCGGGCGGTGTGGGACCAGCGCCCGCTCTATTGAGGCCCGCTCGCCGCGCCGGGACAGCGCCCCGGGCCTAGTGATTACCGCAATCTCGTCAAGCACGACGGCGATGTCCTCGACAAACACTGAATCGGGAAATCCGGGCTCCTCGTCGAGGTGCTCGACCCGACAGCCGAGCTCCTCGAGAATCCCCTCGTAGAGGCTGTGCTGGGCCCGCGCGTTGTCGATGTCGATCGCTTCTCGCTCAAGGAGGGTCAGCTCGCAAGCCCCGATGGCAGGGCTAACTCCCCTAGTGATCGCTACGCGCATTCGCTTCGTGGGCGGCTAGTCTGAGAACATAAAGTAGCGGAACATCTCCCGTCATGCGTGGAAACCGGGCTGCATGGCAAGGTTGTGCTCGTCACCGGTGGTGCTGGTGGCATAGGTCAGGCCATCTGCAGGGCGTTCGCCGCCGAGGGCGCTCGCGTGGTCGTGCATCACCATTCCTCGGCTGCTGCAGCTGTATCGCTGGCTGAGGAAATCGACGGAATGGCCATCCGTGCGGATCTGCGCGATGGCAAGGAAGCGCTATCGATGGTTCGAAGCATCGTCTCTGACTTCGGGGGGCTTGACGTTTGCATCGCCAATGCTGGTCGCTATCCCACACCGTCCAAGCCGCTTTGGGAGATTGACGCTGAGCGCTGGGACTCCACCATGGACTCCAATCTGGGGGTAACGGTGAGCACTGCTCGGGCCTTCCTTGGCCACGCAGCAGAGGTCGGTCGGGGGTCGATTGTTCTAATCGGCTCGACCGCAGGCATCCACGGTGAATCCGGACACGCTGATTACGCTGCTGCGAAAGGCGCCATCACATCGGGTCTGCTGATGTCACTGAAGAACGACGTCTCGCGAATCGCCGGTGTCCGTGTCAATGCGGTCGCCCCAGGATGGACTGTCACGCCAAAGAAAGTCGAACATGGTGTTGACGAGGAGCTAGTCAAGCGTGCTACTGCGACAATGGCGCTGAAGAAGCTCGCGACCCCTGAGGATGTGGCCAGCGCGGTGGTAATGTTAGCTTCAGACGAGATATCGGGGCACATCACGGGTCAGGTAATCGAGGTCGCCGGCGGGATGGAAGGGCGTTTGATACCATGACAAGATAATTGCGTCATCGCGCTGTCGATGTGGCCATGCGTGCGGAGGCCTTGCTAATCGGGATCCTGATGTTATCGGCATCGCTCGCTGGCTGCTTCAAGGAGAATACGCAACCAACACCATCTGAGGGGCCCTCCCTCCCGGACGGAATTTTCCTCACCGGGCCGGATGGCCTGAACCTTTCATTGGACCTCTACCAACCCTTGCCCCTTAGTTTCGTTTTCAGCAACGTGGGCGAAGACGGGGCCGAGCCGAGCATCGGCATCACGTCGAGCGGCTGCATGTTCTTCACCGCCTTCGAGAAGGTCATGCGCTCGTGCGACCACGGCGAGTCGTGGGAACACATGAACTCGATCTTCCAGCACCCATCGACCAGTGATCCGTGGCTGTGGGTGGATCCCGTGACGGACCGCGTGTTCGACGTCCAGATGGTAGGGCTCTTGACAACCTGGATAGCGTGGAGCGACGACGATGGGGTGAACTGGCTGGGTAACCCGCACGACTCAGGGCCGATCCCACTCAACGACCACATCAAACTCGGCACGGGCCCGTGGACGGACGATGGTTATGGGATACCCGGCCAGATGGACCCGATATACGAGCAGGCAGTCTACTTCTGCTACAACAAAGGGGCCGGTATCTTCTGCTACACCAGCTTCGACGGAGGAGCCAGCTTCGAGGTCGGCGGCCTGGTCTTCGGGCTGGCCACGGAAAACGGCGGGCTGCACGGCGCTATCACCACTGCGCCCGATGGTACGGTCTACGTGACCCCACGAGTCGAGACGCCGACCATCGTGATCTCCAAGGACAACGGCCTCACTTGGGAGGAGCGGACGATGGGCGAGGACGTCGGCACGCCAAATCCTCGTAAGAACTCCGAGGTGGCAACGGACTCCGAGTCCAACGCCTACCACACCTGGATTGGCGCGGACTTCGGAGTTTACATGTCGCGCAGCACGGACTCCGGGCAGTCATGGGAGCAGACGAGTACCCGGGTGAGTCCAATCGAGGTAATCTCCACCACATTCCCGCACATCGATGCCGGCGACCCGGGGCGGATTGCGATCACATACCTTGGCAGCGAGAATACCAGCGAGCTGGGGCTTCCGGACATCGATGAGGTGCCCTGGAACGGCAATCCTCACTACGCGACCGGGAATGTCAGTTACTACCTGTACATCACCTACAGCCTGAACGCCCTGGACCCTGACCCAATCTTCCACACGGTGCGAGTATCCCTTGACCCAGTCCAGATTGGCAGCATCTGCCTGAACAGCGGAGACTGCCGCACAATCGGAGAATCCAGCAACCGGAACCTGCTCGACTTCAACGATCTCCACATCGACCGGGAAGGGCGCGTGTACGTGGCCTTCGCTGATGGCTGTACGGGCGCTTGCGCCACTGGCAACAACTCGACACCGGAAGACTCCCGCAGTCGTCTCGGCTCGGTGTACTTCCTAGGCAGTGGACCCAGTCTCTACGAATCGGTCGAACTGCTGACCGAATTCGAGTGAATACAGGCTAGAGGCTGTGCTTAATCCCTACCGATTCGTTCAAAGGCCAAACCCAGTGCGACGGTTGCCCCGGAGAACCCGGGGGAAAGGGTCCTCCGGGGACCGGGTTTTGTTGTTATTTCCCGGCCCAGGCCCTTCTCCCACAATTTTCCCAGCGTCACATGTTGCAGAGGCTAGTCTGTGTCCGAGATTTCTGCTTGATTCTGCTTTGGCAATGGGGCTGGCTTCGCCAATCAAAGCGGCTGGTCGGTCCACGCCTCGGCCCACAAGTCGTAGAAGGCCACCGTAAACTCCGTGGTGGAGTTGGTCCGCACGTAGTAGGTGTCCTGGGCCGAGAACAGGCCCTTGGGGCCCACGTCGACCCAAATGAAGTTCCACCAGGTGCCGTCAGCGGCCGTGAGATTGACCTCATCGGCATCGAGGTACATGCTCGCAGCGGAGTTACCGGAGAAGGGCATGGCGTGAATCTCGATTTCAGAGAGGCTGACCTCCGAGGCGAAGCCCTCGGGCACGCTGCCAACCATCACGTGAGTATCTCCGTAGGTAGTCAGCAGGCTCTCCTGCGGTGGGACGAATGCCAAATGCATCCGTGGCAGGTTCTGCTGGAGCCCGATTTCGACCTCGTCGTCAGTGGTCACCCTTAGGGTGAACTCGTGCTCGTCTCCCGAGTACACCTCTATGCCGATGATGGCGGGCGTCAGTCCCATCAGCTCAATGATGAAGTCGTGCGTGTCGTTGCTCGCACTGGCGACCTGTTGCGATGAGAAGGCATCGCCGGTGATAGTCCAGCTCAGGCCAGCTAGTTGGGTGGTGTCGAAGGCGAACGGCGGCCAGATGCCGTCGGGGTTCTCGGTCGCCTTCTGTGCTAAGTCGAAGAAAGGATCGACGTAAGTCGGGCTGGCGTCGCGTCCCTCATACCAAGTGCCGTCGACCCTGACGTTGGTCTTCTCCTGGCCCTCTATGAGCTCGGTGTCGATGATTGGGTTTCCCCCCAGCGTTACTCGAGTCGCAACCGACCTGAGGTCGGCGAGGTCGTCCTTGGCGACGTCCCAGTGGATCTCTCCACGCTGACCCTGCTGCTCGTGGACCATGGTGGTTCGAATCCTCAGGCGCTCGTTCTCGGAGGCCAGCGCGAGCACGTCGAAGGCCCCGTCCTGTGCCATCAGGTCATTGAACGCGTCGTTGTTCAGGGGGAAGCAGGTGTTGTCCGGGCACGGGCGCACGGTGGGTACCTCGATGCATCCTGCAGCGAGAGGGGCGAGGAGGACGAGGACGAGCAGAAAGGGACGGTGCACGGTGCCTCGCGTGGGCGCACGGGTCATGAGGCTATGCCACCGGCGTCATTCCAGACGTTCGGGGGCTGCGTCGCGCCTATATGGGAAGGCCGAGGAGGCATTGCTGCAAAGGGGGGTTGCGGATGAGCGAGGACGTCTTAGTCGTCTACAAGAAGAACTTCGAGGACGTTCATGACAAGGCGCTGGACCAGGTCCGCACGGCGCTCGATGCGCTCGTGGAGGAGCGTGGCGTCAACGTGGGTTACACAGCGCGTGAGACCGTTCGCAGGGCCGACTTCACTGACCCGGATCTGGTCATCGTTCTGGGGGGAGATGGGACGCTGACCTCGATTGCCCACTCGGTCGACGACCAAACTCTGGTGATGGGCGTCAACAGCCACCCGCGCAGCGGAGGGGACGAGGGCTCCTACGGCTTCTACATGGGCAGCGACCCGGCCCACTTCGCCGATGACATCAGGGCTGCCCTCGACGGCGAGGCGATTGTCAACGTACTGCCGCGCCTGCAGGCCGAGATAGTGACCACAAGCGGCAACCGCACCCGCTGCGATCCCGCGCTCAACGACCTCCTAGTTGCCAACACCCACCAGTACCAGCCCTCGAAGTACCGCCTCCAGCGAGGGCCGATTGACGTCGCCCAGCACTCCTCCGGGTGCCTGTTCTCGACCTTCCTCGGTCAAGGCGCGTGGTTCCGCCACGTCACCGACATTGAAGGCACCACCTTCCACGCGGGAGAGATCGACGACCACTACCTGTTCGTGGCCCGGGAGCTGCCGCGCACGAACCGCTCTGAAGATGGCTCGTACTGGGACTGGGCCGGCGAGCCCACCGTAATCACCAGCGACATGCACAGGGGCTACGTGGTCAGCGACGGCTGGGACGAGACCCACTTCACCCGCGGTGCCACGCTGACAGTGGGCCTTGACGGGCCGACGCTGCGCCTGCTGACGTTCAGGGGCACGATACTCGACCGCGTGGCCCACTGGGTGCGACCCTGATTCTCAGAAACCTAGGTCCTCTAGCCTGACATCGCTGTTCATGTTGACCATTACCGGGAAAGCCAAGGCGACCTTGCCCTCTTCGAAGCGCCGGAGTATCTCGGTCACGAAGAACGACTTCGAGGGGCGCATCTTCTTCGCGTTGTCCACATAGTAGCGGATTTCCATAATTACATGCTGGTCACCGAAGTCCCTCAGCACAACCTCGGGCGGCTTCGGGTCATTGCAGATGTCGGGGTGGTTGGCGGCGATGTCTTTGGCAATCTCCTCTGCCTTCGAGACGTTGGCCCAAGTCGGGGTCACTCCCAGCCGTATGCGAACGCGCAACTCCATGTCGGAGCGGTGGCTAAAGTTCGCAACCGCGTCCTTGGTCAGCAGCTTGTTCGGAATCGTCAGCATCACTCCGTCGGTGGAACGAACGCGCGTGGTCCGCAGGCCGACCTCCTTGACGTCGCCCCAGCTGCTGTAGGTGCCCCCCAGGCTCTTGGGCAGAAGGATGCGCTCGCCCTCTCGGAACGGCCTGTCGACGATGATGAAGACACCAGCGATGACGTTTTCCATGGTGTCCTGCGCCGCGAAGGCGACAGCCAGCCCAAGGATGCCGAAGGCGGCCACAATCCCAGTGACGTTGATGCCCAGCTCGCTCGAGGCCGTCAGTATCACGAGGGCCCACATCGCAACTCCCGCTATACGGTAGATGAAATTCTCGAGTGCCTCGTCGAACTCTGTCTTGTCGAACAGCTTCCTGAGGTATCGCCTGGCAATCCCGATTAGGGGGATGCCAATGACCAGTACCAGCAGGGCCGAGACCGGACCCGTCTCCACGAAATCCGAAGCGCACCCATAGGTCGGCTCGAAGCTGCTGGGGAGGCCATCGAGGCAACTCATATCGGTAGTCGTGCCACGGCAGCCCAATAGGGTAGCGGCAACAAGTGGGCCAGTGGACTAGAGAATCTGTTCGAGGAACAGTTTGGTGCGATCGCGCTGCGGGTTGTCGAAGAACTCGGTGGGCGTGCTCTGCTCCACTAACTCGCCCTCGTCGAACAGGATACAGCGGTCCGCAACCTCCTTGGCGAAGCCCATCTCGTGGGTCACGACAATCATCGTGACATCCTCCTTTGCGAGTTCAATCATGACATCGAGAACCTCCTTGATCATCTCCGGATCGAGAGCTGAGGTTGGCTCGTCGAACAGCATAATCTTGGGATCCATCGCCAGCGCGCGAGCGATGGCAACTCTCTGCTGCTGGCCACCTGAAAGGCCACTGGGGTACTTGTAGGCCTGCTCGGGGATTCCGACCTTCTCGAGCAGTGCCATCGCCTGGTCCTCGGCCTCCCTCTTGGGTATCCCCTTGACCTTCATCGGGGCTAGGGTGATGTTCTCCATGA
>JAPYUP010000035.1 GCA_029940695.1 Candidatus Thalassarchaeaceae archaeon | reverse complement strand
CCCGAAAAGGGAGGATTCATCCGCCCACTCACATTACAAGAAGGTGTGACAAGCACCTCTTCCCTTATCCCCGGGGGGCCGTTTGGCCCTGGTGTAATAGCGCTCTTCGGAATAGTTGCCGTGATTTTCGCTTGGATGGTAGTGAGGCACCTTCGTCTGAAACCATCCAATGACAGGTCTTGGATCAACGACAACGAAAGGGTGGCTACTGCAGAATTCAACGGTGACGAGGTAACGATCAGGAACGTCAGGGACTTTGACTGGAGGAGTACTCGAGACTTCGACGAACGCTGGAATGACATGACATTCAGGCTCGATCAGGTTACTAAGATATGGTTCGTCCTCGAGTACTTTGACCCCACACGTAGGCAGATGGCACACACGATACTAAGCTTCGAATTCGAGGATGGAAGGCGCCTCTCTTGCTCTATCGAGGTGCGCAGGGAGAAGGGAGAGAGGTATCACCCGGTAAAGGGACTCTTCAGGCAGTACGAGTTGATGTATGTATGGTCAACGGAACGCGACGCAATAGGTGTCAGGACACGCTGCAGAAGGAACTCTGTATCGCATCTGTTCGAGGCTGTCATACTGGGCCCAGGCAACGAGAGGAGGATGCTAGAGTCCTACCTCCGTCGAACCAACAAGCTCAGCGAGAAACCAGAGTGGTACAACACGATTACCAACACTTGCACCACCAACATTGTCAGGCACGTCAACGAAGTCTACCCGGGGAGGGTGCCTAGAGCTGTGGCAGTTCTACTGCCCGGACTCAGTCCTAAACTACTACACAAGAGGAACCTAGTGAAGATGCACGGTACTCTAGAAGAAACCCTAGAGCGGAGCATCATAGACAAGAGGGCGAAGTCATGGGACGGGTCGTCCGACTTCGGCGACTGGATTCGCCTATAGGGAACGATGCGAGCATTCAACAGAGCAGGACCGTTGCCGTGGCCGTGCTTCGAATCGATTCGATTGAGGTGCCTGATGCAGTCCGCTGGAGGCTCCCGCCATCCAAGAGTCACATGATTAGATGGCTCGTACTCGCTGCGCAATCTGAAGGCACCACCGAATTGGTCTTCGAAGGAGTGCCCGGAGAAGACATTGCCTCTATGGGGGGATGCTTGGAACTTATGGGAGCCGGGATCGAGCGAGGAGATGGGTCATGGGTTGTCAGGGGAGCGGAGAACGGTCTTTCTACTCCGGATGAGATCTTGGATTGCGGGAACTCGGGGACAACAGCACGGATAATGACTGCCATCGCTGCGGGAATGCCACTGCCCGTGACCGTTGATGGTGACGAGTCTCTTAGGGGGCGCGATTGGGCCAGTCTATCCTCCGTGCTCACAGGGTTAGGCTGTCGAATCTCATCAGAAAGGCTACCTAGCACGGTGACTGCCCGAATCCAGCCTAAGCGGGTGGAACTTGACCAATCGTCTTCCAGCCAACCGCTGACAGCCCTCCTGCTCGCTTCACCCAGTTACCCCGAAGGCACGGAGATACTGTTGACCGGAGAGCCAGTGAGTCGTGGATACAGTCACCTGACTATGAAAATATGCGAAGCATGTGGCTCACCTAATGTCTCTAATGAGGGGATTCTCCATTTGGACCCTTGGAGGGTGATCGCTCCAGACAGGGTCTTGATTCCGGGAGAAGCGAGCCTTGTACCGATGTCTATGCTCTTCGGTCGACTCTTCGGTACTGGGTCGAGAGTCGAAATACCTCCGGGAGACGCCATGATGACCGAAGCAATCGATAGCTTAGATGATGTGAATGGAGGCGTGGTCGATTTGCGCGACGCCAGCGATATCATCAGTCCTGCTGCGGTACTCATTGCCATAGGCAATGGAGGAAGCATCGTGGGTGCGAGGCATGTTCGTGGAAAGGAGTCGGACAGGATACGCACAACAGTGGAGATGCTTGCCGCCTTTGGCATGTCGGCAAGAGCAACGGATGATGGTATCGAGATTCCGGGGGGGCAGTTCCCGGAGAAGCCGGATAGTCCGGTCGAGACGCATGGGGATCATCGTCTCGTGATGACGGCGGCGGTGTTGGCCAGTAAGGTCGGGGGCATCATCATCAATCATAGGTCCAGCGCCGTCACCGATCCCGAGTTCATCGAGAGATTGACTGGGTTGGGCGAGTAGTATGTCTAAGAGCGGCGGGGACATAGCAACTCACTTCTTCCTCCTACTGGTGGCCATCATCTGGGGTTCCTCTTGGGCGGTGGGGAGAATCCTCAGCAGTGGGCTGGATTCCGAAAGGCCGGCCACTCTTGACCCGGCGACCGCAGCATGGCTGAGGTACGCCGTGGTGGTGGTGATGTTTTTCGCGTGGTGCGCTTACAAGTCGCTGACAGGAGAGAGAGTCAGAGCCCTGCCGCCAGACCGCAGGACCTGGGGGTCGGTGCTCTGGATCGGATTCTTCGGAGTCATGATCTATCAATTGCTGTTCATGCACGGGATGAAGTGGACCGCTGCAGGGGACGCTTCGCTTATCATCCCGATTAATCCGGTCTTCACAGTGCTCCTTGCAGCACCGATGCTCGGTCGGCCCATTTCAAGTAAAATGGCACGGGGATTACTTCTGGGAATGACGGGTGTGGTCACAGTAGTGGGCTGGAGCCCCAATGTGGACATTCCGTTCGAACATCGTCTGCTCGGTGACGTCATGATTGTGTTCGCGGCCCTGTCGTGGGCAACGACGACCAACTTGACCAAACGGATAATGGAGAGTCGGCGAGGCGAGGCAGGGGCATCGGCCCTCGAGATTGTGATTTGGTACTCCTTCGCAGGGTGGGTCATGTTGACGCCTTGGATGCTGTACGAGCTTTGGGGCTCGTCGCTACCCTTACCCACGACCGTCGAGTGGATCTCAATCATCTATCTAGGTGCGTTCTCCACCACCCTCGCCTACGTCTGGTTTGCGATGGGCATAGACAGGCTCGGTCCGACCACTGCGGCATCGTATGTCTTCCTAGTACCGGTTTTTGGAATTCTAACTGGATGGGTGCTGCTCGACGAGAGTATCGGGGCCTTGATGTTGGTTGGCTTCGTACTCATCGTGGTTGGGGTCCGTGAGGTCCAGCGCGAAAGCGAGAGGCTGAGAACCGATTGAATGCGAGCCCTTGGCGTTGCCTCATGATTAAATACAGAATGTCGGTGGGGCGCCAACGAGGTGTTTGAATGGCACGCAAGCCCGCTAAGATGTACCGGCAGATAAAGGGACAGTCATTCACCCGTCGGGAGTATTCGGGCGGTGTTCCGAACAACAGAATCCTGCGTTACCACATGGGAAACAGGAAGAAGGCCGAGGCTGGGGGATTCGAGGTCGTCTTGGAGCTGTATTCTGATAATGCATGCCAGATTCGTGACTCGGCGCTAGAGGCGGCTAGGCAGGTAGCCAACTCGACCATCAGAGAAAGTGCCACCCCGGAGGGATACGCACTCAGGATGCACACCTACCCCCACCAGATCCTAAGGGAGAACAAGCAGGCTACCGGCGCAGGAGCGGACAGAGTATCCCAGGGAATGCGCCTCTCCTACGGAAAGAACGTCGGAACAGCGGCTAGGGTTCAGAAGAACCAGACACTAATCTCCATCAAGACCGAGCGTGAGCACTATTCAGCGGCCCGTGAGGCCATGCGCAAGGCAGGCTGTAAGTTCCCTACGCCATGCACAGTTAAGGTCGTCGAGGGAGCCGAGCACTTGAAGGGTCTAGTCTGAGGTTGCGGGGCAATGTCGCCCTCAGACTCGCTGACCGTCTTACATGAATCGCTTCGAGGCGCACCGGTGATTTGGAAGGGTGATTACCCCTATTTCATCCACCCAATTTCAGACGGAATACCCCGAATGGATGCCGATGTACTACGTGCCACTTGTGATCTGATAGTGGAAATGGTCGATTGGTCAAAGGTGGACCTGTTGGTCAGCGTCGAGGCGATGGGTCTGCCGCTTCTGGCAGCGGTTGGTGATGCCACGGGCAAGCCAACCGTAGTCATCCGAAAGCGCTCTTATGGAATGGAAGGCGAAGTCGGAGTCGATGTCTCCACTGGATACTCGCAGTCGACGGCCTACATCAATGACATCTGGCCAGGAGAGAGGCTCCTAATCGTGGATGACGTCATATCCACCGGAGGAACGCTCGAACCACTCCTAGAGGCCTTGGAGGGGATGGGGGCCGTGCTACAGGGCATCATAGTAGCCATCGAGAAGGGTAAAGGGCGCGAGCGGCTTGCCCGTGAGCGGCCGAACTGGCCCATCAGCACACTGGCTAAAATCGACATCGTGGATGGAAAGGTCGAAATTGTCGAGTGATTGCTGTGGATTTAAGGCGTCACGATTTCCAACTCGATGAACTGGTAGAGCGCATCAAGTCCAATGATCACCGTCTAGTCGCACTCCAAGTGCCAGAGGGCCTCAAAATACAAGCTCTTGAGATGATGGACCAAATAGAGGATAGGTCTGATGCAAAGGTGGTACTCGCAGCAGACCCCTGCTATGGAGCATGCGATCTTGTCCATGACAAGATGCGCATGATGGGTGTCGAGTTGGTTGCCCACATGGGTCACAGCCAGATGAACATCGACTCGGGGATGCAGACCCAATTCATTCCCGTTACCTATGAGGGAGACCCAGAACTGGATCCAATCCTCCCTATAATAGCTCAACATCACACAGTAGCAGAATCTCGCTTAGAAGCGATTGGGAAAGAAGTGGAGCTGGATGATTCCTCAGCTAGGGATCACTTCCTCGATGCGATCGGGAGAATCGCACCGCTCACGGGAACGAAGCTCGGCCTAGTGGGCTCGATTCAACACCTTCATTTGCTCCCCGAATACAAGGAACGCCTGGAGAAATCCGGTTACGTGGTCGAAATCCCAGTAGGCGGAGACAGGCTCAGCTTCCCGGGGCAGGTCCTAGGATGCAACTACTCGGGCGATAATCCGTCAATAGGACACTACCTCTTCCTCGGGTCAGGGGACTTCCATCCCATCGGTCTTGTGCTTCACACCGGCAAGCCACTGGCAATGCTGGATCCCTACACAGGTGATGCCACCGAGATGTCCCTCGAGCGGATTGAACGAATATTGCGACAGCGCTCCGGCCTGATAATGGCAGTGGATGGAGCTGTTTCGTTCGGCATCCTAATCGGCGAGAAGCCGGGCCAAATGCGGCGCAGCCTAGCTATACGCATGAAGCGTCTTCTCAAGAAGCACGGTCGTAAGGGGTATCTGCTTGCACTCGACCACGTCGGCCCGGAACTAATCGACTTCTACCCCGTGGACGCCTTCGTCAACACGGCCTGCCCGCGCATCGCGATAGACGACTCAGTAAGGTATGCCAAACCACTCATCACGCCATTCGAGCTAGAGGTCGCACTAGGTGAGAAGGAGTGGGAGCATGGCTACCAGTTCGACGAAATACCCTAGTTCCGATGTTTCGCAGCTACACCAGAGAAACGAATCTTACTGGACATAGATTCATAGTCGAAACTTCGCCGTCAGCACTCTTATCCATCCTTACGAGATTCTGGGTGCTCCTAGTTCCTATCGGGGCCACGATAATGCCCCCTGCACTGAGCTGGTCCAGCCAAGTAGTCGGCACCTCATTAGCACAAGCAGCGGAGATTACCCCGGAGAACGGGGCAATGGATGGAAGGCCTGACCTCCCGTCGCCACATGTAAGGGATGTCGGCGATAGGTCGAGCTCTCGGAGCACCTCTGAGGAACGTTCGACTAGCTCGGGCACGATGTCCAGCGCGTGAACCTCGAACCCCATTTGGACGAGGATTGCCGTTTGGTAGCCACAACCAGAGCCGATTTCGAGTAGTCTACTGCCCCGTGGCAGTTCCTCGAACTGGGAGGTCATCAGGGCGATGATGTACGGCTGACTGATGGTCTGACCGTGCCCGATCCGTTGCGGCCTGTCCCTATATGCCGTCCTTAGGCTGTGTTCAGGCAGGAAGGCATGTCGAGGGATCTCTCGCATCGCCCCTATGGTTCGAGTTGCAACTATTCCTCTTGCGGTAATCTGCCTAGACAGCATCTCATCTTGAAACGCCTTGGCGTTCTTGCCTTGCTTGCCCAGCCAACGACCAAGGAGAGACAAGGGAATCCCCTTGGGACTCACTCCTCTTCGTCGTCATCGTCCCCAAGAAGAGCTTCCCAATCCAAGTCATCCTCCTTGGAAAACCAGTACAGGGCGCCCATGGTCGCGATGCCGAGGAAGCCAACAATGTCCTGAGTGCTAAACCCTGTGTCGGGGCGGAAAGTTGCATTGCTGCCAATACCAAGTAGGTCAACCAGGAACAATTTGTCGCCCCCTCCTAACACCCCAGGAATGTTCAGTAACTCGAACACGAGGAGCGCGGCGGCCCCGATCAGTAATCCCATTCTCATATTGTCATTCAACTCAACCATAGCTAGACCTATCGACTCCTACGGCCATTGTGTTATTAATGTAAAGGCCGAACAGGGAGTAAATCTCCTAAGCATTATGATAATTGGGCTAGTCATCCTGAGTCTTAGCGTCTGTGCCAGAACTGAAGTTGAGTACTCCGTCATCAAGTAGATCTGCCATGATGTCTTCCATGTTCCTCCCAGTGGCTTCGGAAACCGCCTGTGCCTGGAGGCGTTGGATATGCATGCGTACCGTGTTCGCCTTGTCGCCCTCACCCATTGCATCGAGAACCGTAGCTAGGCCGTGCCAGTTGTCAGCGTTTTCGCTGTCTTCTACTGTTTGCTTCTTCCATATCTTCAGAGCGCCTTCGAAGTTCCCCTCCCTCATCATCTTGGCAGACCTGACCTCGGGATCCTCGGAAAGAGAGGCCTTCTCGAGAAGGCCTTCCAACTCCTCATCGACCCC
>JAPYUP010000014.1 GCA_029940695.1 Candidatus Thalassarchaeaceae archaeon | reverse complement strand
GGGGTCTCCGGGGAAGGCGTCCGAGTTGTCGCCGACCCCATCGCCATCGCTGTCCGCCCATTCGGTGGGGTTGTATTGGAACGCGTCTTCGTTGTCCCTGACCCCGTCGCCGTCGGAGTCTCGGCTGAAGCCGCTCAGTGCCCAGGGTATCGTTGTGTTAGCGAACTGGCCATCGACGAAGGCGGGGACATGGCTCCCTTCGTTGATTCGCCACAGAGCAACTCGGTTCCCCTGAGCGCAGTTCAGATGCTCCAGCATGTCCGTATCATTCGTCCCACTGGGCCAATCGAGGTCGAGTTCTCCCAAGTCGGTGTAAACGCCGTCGCATCCTGACCGGTTTGCCCATGATGCCACGGTACTTTCAGCAGATGGATAGTAGTTCCACTCGTTGTCCCAGGGATCGTGGTCATAACCTCCTTCATAGTAGATTACCCAGTCATAGGTACCGTGGACCTGTAGGACGTTCGGGCGGCCTGTGTCCGCGCATTTCTCGTCGAACTCGTCGTATGTTGCTCCAGCCAGGGAGACTATGGCTCGAAGCCTATCTCCCTGCTCGCAGGCCATCCTGTGGGACATGAAGCCGCCATTGGAGTGCCCGATGAAGACGATCCCCTCGGGGTCGGCACCGTAGTTTGCAATGGCCTCGTCAATCATCACCATGAGCCATCCCACATCGTCTACTTCCTGATCCCAGTAGTTGCAGCAAGCCTCAGTGGCGTTCCAGAAGCGGAGTCCGTTCGGGTTGTAGGTCCCGTCCGGGTAGAGCAGAAGGTGTTCGTTCTCCAGCACGCTGTCAAACAGGTCGAGGTAGTCCGCATTCCAATAGCCACTACTGCTGTAGCCGTGGAGTGACACGATTAGGGGAAGTGGATGATCGTATTCGTGTCCTCCCGGCATCATCAGCAGCGCCGTTCGGTTCTGTGGACCGAGCGTCGCGTAGTTGTACTGGTCTGTGTACTCGATCGGTCCGTAATCCTCGTCTCCCGAGGAGTGGGTCAGGCTGTGTGACCTCTCGGCTTCGAGCGATGCCCCAGTCGATACCGACCATGAGGAGTCCAGAAAAAGCGGGACCAGAAGCAGCGCGACGACTACAACGCTCAGACGCATTGCCTATGATGCGAATCGATGCGGTGATGAAATTATCCCATTGCCAAATCAAGGTCCAGCAGCACATGCGAGCATCTGGGCCTCAGAGCGGCTCCAGCGTCGTCTTGCCATCCACGTACGGGCGAAGAACATCGGGAACGCCCACTGAACCATCCTTGTTCTGGTATTGCTCCATAATGGCGACGAGTGCACGACTCGTGGCAATGGCAGTCGAGTTCAGAGTGTGCACAGCTGAATTGCCCTCTGTCGTGCGATAGCGGATTCGCAGCCGGTTGGCCTGGTAGTCGGTACAGTTCGAGCACGAGACGACCTCCTTGTATGCCCCAGCACCTGGCAGCCAGGCCTCTAGGTCGTACTTCCTCGCAGCTACGGTCCCCATGTCGCCCGTGCAGATGTTGACCACTCTGTAGTGGAGCCCGAGGCTATCCCACATGTCGATGGCGTTCTGCAGCAGATCCTCGTGGTGCCCCCACGAGTCCTTCGGCTCGCAGATGACGATTTGCTCGACTTTGGTGAACTGGTGCACCCTCCAGATTCCTCTATCAGAGAGTCCGTGCGCCCCGACCTCGCGGCGGAAGCATGCGGAGATACCAACCAGCTTAATCGGTAGCTCGGCCGGCTCGATAATTTCGTCCATCCGCATCGCAGTCAGGGGGTGCTCGCTTGTCGCGATGAGGTAGTACGGATCGGGCTCTATGCCGTACATCACCGTCTCGAAGTCGCTGAGGTCGGTGACACCCTCGTAGGCCTCTCGGTTCATCATCAGCGGCGGCTGCACCAGAGTGTAGCCGCGCTCTATCAGGAAGTCAGCACCATACTGTTGCAAAGCCATCTCGAGTCGTGCTAGATCACCCTGTAGGAAGTAGAAGCGACTCCCTGCGACCTTGGCTCCACGAGCTTGGTCCACCCAACCGCTCATCTCTACCAAGTCGTTGTGGTTGCGAGCCTCGAAGCCGAGTTCGGGCTTGTCACCGTGGGTGCTGTGCAGGGTGTTCTTCTGATCATCTTCACCGACCGGCACCTCGGCATGAAGGACGTTGGGCACGCTCATCCGCAACGCGTCGCGTTGAGACAGACAATCGTCCGACAGGGACGACAACTCGTCAATCTTCGCCCCTATGTCAGCGACCTCTGAGATAATCGAGTCGGCTGCTGCTGTATCGCCGGATTTCTTCGCCTCAGAAATTCCGCGGGCCGCTTCGTTACGCTGCCTTCGCAGCTGATCCGCATCGTACTGCGCCTTGCGCCACGCCTCATCGAGCCTGATGACCTCGTCGATGGCATCGTGAGTGAGGCCACGGCGGTCATGGTCAGCTCGAACGACGTCTGCATGTTCCCTGAACATGGACATGTCAAGCATCGTGACCGGCCTTTTGGCTTGGTTATCGCCCTTCAACTCATTGGGCATCCATCAGAGGAATGTTATGT
The DNA here is from genome assembly GCA_029940695.1 of Candidatus Thalassarchaeaceae archaeon. Taxonomy (GTDB): domain Archaea; phylum Thermoplasmatota; class Poseidoniia; order Poseidoniales; family Thalassarchaeaceae; genus UBA36. The sequence continues at coordinate 37,495 of JAPYUP010000014.1, read as the reverse complement.
CCTGCCAGAGTTGGTCGATACCGAGGGCCAACGCGCCCGACAAGAGGTAACCTAGGATGCTGCCTCCGTTAAGCAGTGGCAGACCCGCCTGCGGCTTTCCCAGTGCGACCTGAGTCATCAGGGCCATATAACCCACCAGGCCCCCGACCAGCGTGCCCATTCCCACTAGCATTGGCCCCAAGTGAACTGGAGTGTAGGAGTCGCCCCAGAAGTCGAAGACAACTGGCCCCGTGTCTGGCAGGAAGGTGATTGACGAGATAACCAGTATGCCGGGGAAGATGACATCCCCTAGGCCCATGAACAGGGCGTCTCGTCCCTTGGACCCCGCCTTCGGTACAGTCTCGTCTGCGACGGAGCCGCCTCTGCCCATTTCGTCAACTGATTCTTCCCGCCTCATGACATCGCCCTCTTGGTCGAGGAAGGTGTAGCCCGACTCCTTGGGAGCCACCAGCAGAACAGGGAGTTTGAGCCCAATCATCGTGTCAGCCAATTCCAGCATGTGCTTGCTCTTGTTGACCGCCCAGTGATCGTAGATGGCTGCTAGGATCATGAAGAGGATAATCAGAACCGGCTCCAATGAGATTCCAATCATGACTATGACTCCCGCACCAACTAGGACGCCGACCGTGTTCACCACGTACCACTCTGGGAACTTATGCAGAGTGAACATGAGTCCGACGCTGATGGAAAGACTCACTACTCCACAAATAGCTCCGCTGTCAATTCCTAAGATTGATAGTACAATAGCGAAAAATGGGGCAATCGCTAGCAACAGGCTGTATCCTAATGCGAAGAAAATTATCCCTTTGATTATGACTTCGAGACCCTTCCTAGCCAACCAAATTATTCCAATTGTGAAAATAAATATCATTACTAGTTCGAATAACATGTTGCCAGCCTCGTTTGTTCCTTCTCCCCCGAAGGCCCTTAACTCGTCGAAGTTATACCAAGGTTGTATGAAGACTCCAATCAGGATTGACGTAGTGAACATGGCAGCCATTCCCGCCATCGCGGTCCGCTGCTCACGTATGGCGTCCAGCACTTCAGCAAACTCGCTATCCGCCATATCTCCCACGACCTTCAAGGCACATTTCACTTTGACCCAACCATGGCCTCGGCACCCGCCCCTGACATCAGGGACTGGTTGACGGGCCGAATAGGGGCTGGCATCAGGCTCGGGTTGTCGACCTGCGCCGAGATGCTCGAGCGCCTTGGGCACCCCGAACGAGCCTTCCCCAGCATCCATGTCGCCGGCACCAATGGCAAGGGCTCGTTGTGTGCCCACCTATCAGCGATGGGCTCGCGCAATGGCCATCTCATCGGTCTGTTCACCTCGCCGCACCTCGTCACCGTGGAGGAGCGAGCGAGAGTCGATGGCCGTCCAGTCGGTCCCGCGCAGTTCGACGGATACCTCGAGGAAGTTAGGCAGGTCAGCCTCATCGAGCCAGTAATCCACCCGACATACTTCGAAGCCACCTTCCTCGCCTCCATGCTCGCCTTCGCTAAGGCAGGAGTGGACCGAGCAGTCATCGAGACGGGACTGGGCGGTCGCTTGGATGCAACGCGGCTGGTCGAGGCGGACATCTGTGCAATCACGACGATTTCGAGGGATCACACCGAGCTGCTCGGTGATACGCTGGAGGAGATTGCGGCCGAGAAGGCTGGCATCCACCGTGAAGGAGTGCCCCTGTTGTGCCTGCACCACGACGATGCCGGGGTCCGCGCTGCCATCGAGCGGATTGCTGCCCCAGATTTGGTTTGGTGCCACCCGGAAAGCGACGATGCGCAGGGTGTGGCCCATGAGTTGTCCTGTATCATCGCTGAGCGCTTGGGATGGGCCGAGATGGAGACCGATGTCACTTGGGCCGGGAGAACGCATGACGCCTTCGCATGGTCCCCCGGAGTGGATTGCAGGATTAGCGCAGCCCACAACGAGGAGAGCCTGAGTCACGATCTACGAGCCATCGATGGACAGAGGCACGTACTGCTGCTGGGAATGACCCAGAAGCACGACCTACAATCGACGTTGGCCCCGTTCGCCAATACTAGCAACTTCGTGCGCGCCGTTGTCACTGAGGTCCCTGAGGGCAGGAAACCAGGAGTCCCTCCAAAGGAACTTGCCGGTGAACTAGCCAGGCTCGGGTATGTCGAGGTGGAGATCTCCCCTGACCCCGCAATTGCGATGGACAGAGCGGTTAGGTTGGCAGGCGAGTTCGATTGCGGGGTCTACGTCACAGGCAGCATCTACCTAGTCGGCGAACTCCTCGGGGAGCTCGTACGGAGAGAAGGACTGGATCTGTGGGAAGCCCTCACCATTCACCCACTAGGTGCTAGAACCGAAGGATGATTACCCACTCACCTGCCACGCGACCTGTGAGCGAGAAGTGGGATAGTCGGTTCCTAGAACTAGCCAAGCACATCTCGGAGTGGAGCAAGGACCCGTCGACGAAGGTGGGTTGCGTAGTGGTCGGGGAGGATCGGGAGATTCGCTCAACCGGATTCAATGGTTTCCCCCGTGGCATAGAGGATGATTCGGACAGGCTAGAGGACCGGGAGAAGAAGTACCCCCTGATCTGTCATGCCGAGGAGAACGCCATCATGCATGCCGCTCGTATCGGAATCTCGCTCAAGGGCAACACAGCCTATATCTCATGGCCGCCCTGCTCTCGATGCGCGAGATCCCTGATCCAAGCCGGCGTCAACGAAGTCGTGTTTCCGACCGGTGTGGATGTCCCCGAGCGTTGGCGATCAGACTTCGACATCGCTATCGCAATGATGAACGAGGGAGGGATTGCGGTTCGTCAGTCCTAGAGCTCCGACCAGAGCTGCTCGACCCTATTCACTAGATCACTGATCGTTCCGTCATTGAGCACTTGAAAATCAGCCATGTCGGCGGTCGCGTCCAAGGCTTGGCCTGCTTCGTCCTCGGCCTCCGCCTCGGTCTTTTCCTGTGCAACGAAGGTACCTCTGTCGCTCGGGTCCCCAGACCTGCCGCGTCTCTGGAGGCGTTGCCAGCGCAGATCCTCATCCGCCCTGACCTCGATTAGCACGAAGTCGTCGCGAGAGCGCAACGCCCCCACCTCAGCTGGTGTTCGTATGGAGTCGATTACCGCCTCCTCGCCCTCCAGACTCTCGAGCAGCTTCTCGGCCAGTATCCCAGGACCCCCCTCTCGACGTAGCTCCCTGCCGCCTTCGATCAAAGCCTCCCTAGTGGCCTCGACGCCCTTCTCGGTCAGCCATGAACGAATCGAGTCTGAGCAGGACACTCTGTGTAGCCCCTTGGCAGCAAACCAGTCCACCAAGGTCGACTTCCCAGAGGCGTTCCTGCCAGTCAGCCCAATCAGCATATGGGGTCTGGGAGGCCGGCCGTGAATATTGGTTGCGTCAGGACCAGTATCTGCGAGTGCGTGCGTAGTTCAGCTCAGCCCCGTGGATTGCGCGCATGAGTCCGACCCTGTCACCTCGCTGGTGACCCCGCAGGACCCTAGTCGCGGTGTCTCCCGCTATACCCCTGCCCATCAGGCAGAGCACAGCCTCGATTCCGTGAGTTCGCACCAGCTCGGCGTTCTTCGACATGCGCGCGCTAACCTTTGGGTCGTTACTGTCCGTCCATTCGACGAGGAGCGATTCCATCCGCTCAGGGGCGCAGGCCATCATGCCCCCTCCGCAGGACGAACATGGCCCGATGCCGCCTTCCATCCGCTCCACTCTCCTTCTGCGCTTCCCACCGCAATTCAGGCAGATGAGCACGGCACGTTCGTTCAGCAGGCGTACTTCGAGGCGCTCCCTGAGCTCCTTGTCCGACCAGGAGGGCAGCAGCAGGTCCCTCTCGCTTCTGGGGGAGACTCCGAGCCTGCCCGGCGGGGTGTGGAACAACTCAACGGAGCCGTCTTGAATCGCTCTCAGTAGGTCGGTGGTGGCATCGATGTCCATGCGCTCGTGGAACAGCTTATCGAGGGCCTCATCGACCACTGGAGTACCACGATATCGCTCCATCAGTCCCTCTATGTTGACTCTTCTCGGATCCACGCCCTTGCCGAGCACGCCCATCTTCCTAGAGACCTGCACCATCCTCCAGCGAATGGCTCGCCCATTCGGTATTGTCATCCTGAGAATCGAGCCGAGTGCGGCAGGAGGCGTTTCCAACAGCCATCCCAGCACATCTTGGGCGTTGGTGCCCGGGACTTGGAATGCGATGCGATAGGGGTCGATCAGGGTTCGACCCATCTTGCCCTCACGCATGGATCCCATGGCTTGGATGAAGTGCCCAAGGGTCTCGTTGACCCTCGAGCCCGCGCAGGTGTTGAGCGTCACGGTGCCCTCGCGCTGTTCGACTGTCAGCGTCCTTCCATCGGGGAGCTTTCCAGTGGCTTCCAGATGCTCGACCACCGCGCTGACCAACAGTTCTCTAGCAGAGTCGGAGAGCGGGTAATCGCTGAGTTCGCGCACTCCGGCTTCTTCTGCCACTGCTTCTACCGAAACGGCAGCGCTCTTGCGAAGGCGACCAACTTCCTCTGCGATCGCCAGAGGGACGGGGGGCAACTCCCCCGTCCAAACCGGGGCAGACCCCTGCTCCTTGACCGGGGCCACGGAGAGCTCCTCGGCCTCTGGGTCCGCGTCGATTATCTGCCAGGTTCTCCCTGCCATCACGAAGCAACGAGCCTTCCCGGAACCCTCTCCTTCCTCGCCCAAGGAGAGTACGAAGGCCTCGTCGACGGAGCCCATGACTCGACGAGTCACTACGTCCCTTACCCGGTACGAGAGCTCGTCGGGAATCATCGAGAAGTGCTCGGTCCGCGTCCGCCCCAGTCGACCAGATGGCGAGAACCAGCCTCCCCTGAGAGTATCGGGAAGCCCGAGGAGCAACTGACTCCTCCATCTGATTCGATTTGCCTCGGGATGATCCTGATCCCAAGGTGGACGCTCCAAGGGGGCGTCTCCCTCAGTCTTCGAGGACAAAACCTTCCAAAGTTTGCCAGGCCAAGTGAGGACATCCGAGTCCTCTGGCCGCTCGACGAGCCTAATCATCCAACGGCTGTCGAGGACCCTCAGCACTGCGAGAGTCGACCCGTGGTCCCATTCCTCGAAGATCGAGCACCTTCGGATGATTTCGGTTGCTTCGGACAACGGTACCACGCCCCTTTCTATTGCCATCAGCATGAGCTGGTTCGCTGCGACCACCCGCGGCCCTGTCCTCCACTCAACCCCCTCCAGTTCGCCAGCGATTGCCCGCCGTGCGATTACCGAGCATTCCGCGATCTCGTCGACCTCCCATGCCAGCATCTCGCCTCGCCCGGTTCCACCAAGGCGATGCTCCGCGCGTCCGACCCTCTGTAGCAAGCGTTCCACGGACCTAGGGCTCTGCAGTTGGTGCACTTGCTGGATGGTGCCGATGTCTATGCCGAGTTCTAGGCTGCTGGTGCATATCATTCCGTGCAGGGCACCCTCCCTCAGAGACTGCTCCATCTCACTTCTGGTGTCTGCGGCCAGGCTGCCGTGATGAACCCCCAAACTCAACTCGGGCGCCATTGAAGAGAGGCGTTGTGCGACGGTCTCCGCGGTATTGCGAGAGTTGACGAACACCAACGCCGGCGAGTCCTCCAGCAGTGTTCGGGCAAGTCTCCTGAAGGCGGCCACCGAGCCTGGGGAAACTGACCACTCTACTGACAGCAACTCGTCCTCCCGGCTCACCGGCTCTCTATGCACAACGACGTCCGTGCCTCTGGGAGACGGGCCGATGATCGGCTCAGCGTGCTTCGAGAACCACCTAGCTACCTCGTTGGGGTTCCCAACAGTCGCCGAGAGCCCCACCAGCTGCATCCGCTCGCTGCCGAGGTCCTTGATCCGCTCGAGGCCCACGAGGAGCTGCGAGCCCCTCTCAGAGGACGCGAGATCGTGAACCTCGTCTAGCACGATGGCCCTGATGCCAGCCAGATGACCTCTCAATCGGCTTCCTTGTAGCATGATTTGCGCTGTCTCCGGGGTTGTGACCAGAAGCTCTGGAGGAGACCTAGACTGCCGTCGACGCTCTTTCTGAGTGGTGTCCCCGTGCCTGACCCCGACATCGAGCCCGAGGGGGGCGAGCATTCTTCCAAGCCTCCTGTCAATGTCGCGATTGAGGGCCCTCAGTGGAGTGACGTAGAGGATGGACAGGCCGGTCCAGCCCTCGGACATCGCCCGTGAAATCAGAGGCAGTATCGCGGCTTCTGTCTTACCGCTCCCAGTTGGCGCTATCAGTAGCCTGTCCGACCCCTCTATGAGGTCGGGGATGCCAGCCTCCTGAATCGGGGTCAGGGACCATCTCAAGTCCTCGACAATCATCCTGACTTTTGGGTGCAGGAGGGTGATGGCGCCAACCATGCCTCGCCGCCGGTGCCGCATGTGGAAAACCCATCTGCCTCGAGAGGCAAGTGAGGAAACGCGCGGCGAAAGGCACTAACTGTATGAGTACGGCCCGAGGGCTGGTAAAGATGGCGCGTGCGAGGTCCAAGCAAGTAGGGCAGTTGAGGAAATGGTGGCGCTCGAAGAGCGAGCATCACTTCCAGGCATATACGCTCATGACCTTATTCTTCTCCGCACTAACCCTTTATTGCTTCATCTTCCTATTCTTCATGGACGGCGTTGCGACTCTCGAACAGGGGGGCAACGAGCACCTGACCCCTTACGTCTGGCTGGGACTGCTGGGCGGTTCCGTGGCGCTCTTCGTCGTAGCTCCCGAGTTCTTCTACTTCCTCGGCCAGAAGCAGATATTGGATGACATCCTCGATTTGGATTCGAGGCCCGAGGTACTCAGGAGGAGGAAGGACGCGGAACAGGCTGCCGATCTTCTGGGCCCCAAGTACCAAGCTAGGTTGAAGGGACTCTACGAGATGCTCGGCATCAAAGTCGACAAGAAGTACAGCATGGACTCGCTCCCTCCCAGGGGGTCTCCCAAAGACGGGGCCGAGGCCAGCTCCGACGAGGAGGAATGAGGTGTCAGTTCAAGACCCCGTTCAACCCAACCATCTCTCCGAATCTCGCCACGAGGGTGCTGGATGGTGGATGAGGGAGGCAGTTCTCGCCATCGGCCTCGTAGTGCTAATTCTCGGCTCGATGTGGATCGCGACCGGAACATTCCCACCTATGGTCGTGGTCGAGTCCGGCTCGATGATGCACGATTTGGAGGATGGCTCGATTGGGGCCATCGATCCGGGGGACCTTGTTCTGGTGATTAACCCAGCAAGGGTAGACATCGTTACCTACGCCGAGGCAATCCAAGAGGGGAACGAGGACTTCGGGTACGAGTCGCATGGCATGCCCGGCGATGTGATCATCTACAGGAAGAACGGCGACTCGGCGACTCCGGTAATCCACAGGGCGCTGCTCAAGGCGGTTGCTAATACATCGGGAGGGTGGGACATCCCCGGAACCCCCCTAGTCAACGTGCAAACCGTCTCCATCACGCTCGACTACCCCTGTTACTTCCACGGACACCTGACCATAGTGGATTGGACACCCTCACACGAGGGATACCTGACCACTGGCGATAACACGATTACCAACGGCTGCAAGATCGACCAGATATCCGCTACCGGGCAGGATTCTCGGAATGGGCTCAAGGACGAGAACGGCATGCCCGTCACAGCAGTCATGGACGAGTGGGTGGTCGGCGTCGCCTCGACCGAGCTGCCGTGGATTGGTGCGATTAAGCTGCTTGTCTCCGGAACTCAGGGCTCGGTCACAGCGAGTACTTGGAACAATCTCGTCCTCACCATAGCCCTCATCCTCGCATCACCCCTGATTATCGATTCGGCCTCGGCCAGGCTGCGTGGCTCTGACGAGGAGGAGTGATTTTCCGTTGAAATTTACATTCTAGAAGCGAGTGATTCCGTCATAGCACACTGGATGAAATTCGTTGAGTTTAAAATAGACCAAAATTTGCGACGGATGCAACGAGCGAGGGATTGAATTATGGGAATTGGAATTAAACCGATAGGAGAGATGGTGCTGCTAGCAATGGAGAACGCCCCGGAAAAGACCGAGTCCGGACTGCTCCTGCCCGAAGAGGCACGTGAGAAGATGAACGTCGGCCTAGTGGAGGCCGTGGGCCCCGAGGTCGAGGGAGTCACCGTAGGAGATCGCGTCATATACCGCCAGTACAGCGGTACCCAGATGGAATGGATGGGTCAGGACTACCTGCTAATCAAGGAAGAGGACATCCAGGCAAAGGTCGTGGGGTGAGAAGATGGGCGCAAAGAAGATCATTTACGGCGCGGAGGCGCGAGACAAGTTGCTCGAGGGCATCGACACGGTCGCCAACGCCGTCAAGGTCACGCTGGGACCCGCTGCGAGGACAGTAGTTCTGGAGAAGTCATGGGGCAGCCCCGCCATCATCAACGACGGTGTGACTATCGCCAAGGACATCGAGCTCGGCGATCCATTCGCTAACATGGGCGCCAAACTCATCCAAGAGGTCGCCAGCAAGACCCAGGACAACGCCGGTGACGGCACCTCCACTGCCTCAATCCTGGCCCAGAGCCTATGCCACAACGGGCTTGACAACATGGAGTCTGGATCGAGCCCGGTAGAGCTCAAGGCCGGCTTCGAGGACGCCATTGAGGCGGTGGTAGAGTCGCTCAAGGAGCAGGCGGTCCCCGTCGAGACCAGCGAGACGATCAAGCAGGTGGCGACAATCGCATCGAATAACGACGAGGAGATAGGCGCTCTAATCTCGGAGGCCGTGGATGCTGTCGGCCGTGACGGCGTAATCACCGTGGAGGAGGCCAAGTCAATCGAGACCTCGCTCAACGTGGTCGAGGGCATGGAGTTCAACAAGGGCTACATGAGCCCCTACATGATCACTGACCGAGAGAAGAGGGAGGCCGTTCACGAGAGCCCCCTAGTGCTTCTCACCGACCACACCATCAACTCCGCTCAGGACCTGCTGCCCTCGCTCGAAGCCAGCGTGCAGCAGAAGCGTCCTCTGCTCATCATATCCAAGGACATCGAGGGGGAGGCCCTAGCCACTCTCGTGCTAAACGTCGTCAGCAGGGTGGTGAAGGCAGTCGCAGTCAAGGCGCCTGGCTTTGGCGATGAAATCGCCGAGCAGCTGGAGGACATCGCCGTCCTCACCGGCGCCAAGCCACTGCTCAAGGACCAGGGCGCCGACCTCAAGGCGCAGGGGCCTGAGAGCCTAGGAAGTGCCGATCGAGTCATAGTCGCCAAGGGCAAGACAACCATTGTCGGTGGTGGCGGTGACGCCAAGGCTACAGAGGAGCGCGCCGAGCTGCTCCGTGGACAGGCCAAACTCGCGACCAGCAAGTGGGACCGCGAGAAGATCGAGAAGCGCGTCGGCAAACTCACCGGCGGCGTGGCCGTGCTCAAGGTGGGTGCTGCGACCGAGACCGAGGTGAAGGAGACCAAGGCGCGTGTCGATGATGCGCTCAACGCCACGCGCGCAGCGATGGCCGAGGGCGTCGTCGCTGGCGGCGGTGTGACACTGCTCCGTACTCGCGAGGCACTCAAGCCCTTGTCGGATGCGGCGGATGGCGACCGGGCGATAGGCATCAGTCTGGTCTACGACGCTCTGGCCTCGCCTACCTGGCAGATCTCCCAGAACGCCGGAGTGGACGGCGACGAAGTCATCAAGCGAATCTTGGAAGAGGACAATGACAACTTCGGCTTCAACGCCCGCACGGGCGAGTACGTCGACATGATGGAAGCAGGCATCCTCGATCCAGCCAAGGTAACGAGGAACGCCCTCCAGTCAGCAGGATCTATTGCCGGTCTAGTACTGACTACCGAGGTCCTGATTGCCGATGATCCCGATCAGAAGGTAGACGCCCCTGCCATGCCTGATATGGGCGGCGGAATGGGCGGAATGGGCGGAATGGGCGGAATGGGCTTCTAGATTCCCAAAGACAATACATTGCGCAATTTTCTCTTTATGCATATGCGGGTACATCTACTGGTTGTATTTCTGCTCGTCTCGAGCCTGCTCGCTGGCTGCGCGGAGTCGGACGTCGTTGTTGAGGAGGCGCTCGGGTGTACTTACACGGATGCTACTAACTACAACGAGTCAGCCATAGTCGACGACGGCTCCTGCGTCTACCCCGAGCCACCAGAGCCGGTGCTGGGCTGCATGTATGCGGATGCCCTCAACTACAACGCCGCAGCCACTGAGGACGACAGCTCTTGCAGATACCCAGTGGTGCCAGACCCAATCCCTGGCTGCATGTACGATGATGCCTACAACTACGACGCGAACGCGACTGAGGACGACAGCTCGTGCGTGTATGACTCGGACGGTGACGGCATCCTCGACGAGTTCGAGGAAGCGGGGTGCACCAGTGCCTCCGCCAACAACCACAACTCGAGCGCGACCGAGGACGACGGCTCGTGCGATTACGACCTAGACGATGACGGGGTTGCGGACTGGGCCGAGACCGTCGGCTGCACCGACTTGAACGCCTCGAACTATGATGCCGGCGCCACCGATGCCAACGACGGATTGTGCACCTATGACTACGTGATGACCTTGGACGAGTTCCTCAACGCCATCGACGACTTCGATAACTCCACCATCGCCGAGCCCCTGCTGGAGAACGCATCGACCGTCGTCAGGATTTGGACCGTCGAGCTAGTAGGTGAGGAAGAGGGGATTGGCAACCCGAACGCCAACACCACTGGATTCGAGGTCTACTTGGGTCACGACCCGCAGTCCGAGGTCCTCTACGAGAGAATCCTAATTCGAATGGGAACCATCACGATCGACCAGACGACCGTTCAGGGTCCGGATGGCATCAACTACCGCAACGGCAACGACGTCTCGGGGGCCTGGTACTACGCCAGGGACGAGGTCTACGAGTACGAGAACCCGTTCGCAGAGGGCGAGGACGACGGCCCTCCAGACCCCGACGATGAGGAGGCCCTGCAGGAAGCCTGCGACCTTGAGATAGACTCGACATGGGCGTCGGACTGGAGCGTGAGCTCAGCCAACGGGGTTCACACGGCGACAGGCAGCAACGGGACATTCGCTGCTACCTTTGTGACACTTGGGGACCCCCCAGTCCTGAGCTCGTACAGGATGGAGGAGATCGACGGCCTCGTCAACTGTGGAATGGAGGTGCTCGACCCCGCTGACTTCGACCTCTCGATCAACGCTAACTACCCCCGGACCTCTATCACTATGCTATTCGAGAACGAGATCCAGGAGGGTGAGGACCCGAAGACCTGGACCGGTGAAGTCAGTGACGAGCACTTCGAGGAGGCCAACCTGAACGAGATCGAGATGCGGGTCGTGTACGAGGAAGACGAGGAACAGGTTGTGGTGGCCGCCTTGTCGCTCAATCAGGGCACGACCTCCCATACCGACGACTGCTACCAGTGGACATTGTCGTGGTCCGATGTCAACAACGACGGCTACGCCTCTACAAATGACACCTACTCGGTCACCCGCACAGACAGGGTGTTCGGTGCCTGCTCCGATGACGACGAGTACCGCAACAAGGAGTTTGAGGTGATGTTCTGGGACAACTGGGCCGACCTGCCAGTCGGCGGAGTTTTCCTACCCGGCTTCCACCTGTTCGCTGCAATCTCCATGATCGGAATCGCCTCGCTCTACTCGCGCCGGCACAATTCCTGAGCATCGCAGGCTTGATGCCCCAGAGCACGCTCGGGAGTTCGCCTCAATGACGACGAGGGGTGACTGAGCTTCGGCACTGACGTGCCCTATGAGTACCGAGAGGCACCAAAGAACACGCGAATTGAAGTCGTACGAGCCTCCCCGGTGCTCGATGAGGATCGCTTCCAAGGCACTCTCTCTCGCCGCCCTACTGTTTCTGTCCATGCTCAGCAGCGGCTGTATAGCCCTCTCCATCCAGCGTGAGATTATGGAGAGCTGGAGGGATCCACCAGTGGAGATAGACAAGGAGGTGACCGCCGGCTGGTCGGAGATCTTCGACACGGGGGTGACCGTCGACTCAGTCATCTACCAGAACGAGACAGGGATACTGTTCGACGAGACGGTCTCGAAACTGACTATCAACTTCAGGGTCCAGTTCCCCTACTCGACATACATCGAGGATTTCATCGGTAACGACACGAACGAACTTCGCTACGTCGAGGCAAGGCTGTGGAAGCCAGGCACTAGGGATGCTGGGGGAGACCCATTCTGGGAGGTCCGCGTCACTCAGGACTACCCACTGGAGCGCTTCGAGTGGCGAACTGATTTCATCGAGGGCACTTGGATACTTGAGGTAGAGGCCAGAGGGTATGGCGCGACCCTCCCGATAGAGGAACTGTCCTTCCACGACCGCTTCGACCTGTACGCGACCATCACCAAGCCCTGCGTCCGCTTCCCGCAGTCCCACGAACTCGGCGAGTGCACGTTCCTCTCCGACTTGGACGACTGAGCTCCCCGCTGTCGAGAGTCCAACGCAGCGCTTATGAGTCATGGGCAGGTCGCCGCGCTGCTGAGGAAACCGAATGGCGGAGAACATGTCCCCACTAGTTCCATTTGACGTCTATGAACGCCACGCCTGTCATGTTGGCACCACCCAACGCAGCCAGGACATGCAGCAGTTTCTGGATGACATGCAGCAGGACGGCAGCGGGCTGCACATAATTGACATCCACCAGACCGACGATAGAATCCGCATCGTGGCCCAGTTCCTGTCCAACTACGAGACCCAGAGGATACTGGTGGTCAGCGCGCGCCAGTATGGCCAGAGGCCGGCTCGGAAGTTCGCACAGTCCATCGGCGCCAAGCACATCGTCGGCCGCTTCATCCCGGGCACGCTCACCAACCCGCGACTGCGCACCTACATCGAGCCTGAGGTGATACTAGTGACCGACCCCGCGGCCGATGCTCAGGCGCTCTCCGAGGCGGTCAAGTCAGGCCTGCCTGTGATCGCCATCTGCGATGCCAACAACAGTCTGCGCAACGTCGACCTCGCCCTTCCCGCCAACAACAAGGGCCGACGCTCGCTGGCGTTGGTCTACTGGCTCCTGTCCCGGGAGATACTGAAGGTTCGGGGCACGGTATCCAACGACATGGAGTGGGAACTCGCAGAGGACGTAGCGAACTGGGAATCGACCTTCTGAGTGCTCGACGCCCTCAAAGGCGACCACACGGCCCGATAATCATGGACAATGGGCCGCCACCCTTGTTTCTCGCTCCAATGGCAGGTGTCACCGACCTCGCGTACCGGCTGCTAGCGAGAGAGTGCGGAGCCGATGTCACGGTGACCGAGTTCACCGCCGCGTCCGGCCTGACCCGTCGCAACGCGCACTCGTGGCTGAAGGTCGAGAGTGATCCGCGCGAGTCACCATTCATTCCGCAGATATTCGGTGGCGACATCGACGAGATGGTCGCCACTGTGATGTTGCTTCAGGACAGGGCTGACGTCATCGACATCAACTTCGGATGCCCGGCACCAAAGGTCTGCCGTAACGACGCCGGAGCAGCGCTTCTGAGGGACCCCGATCGGGTCGTCGCGATGGTCCAGGCATGCCTCGAAGTGGCCGAGGTGCCGATTACAGTCAAGGTCAGGCTAGGCACCGGAGGCGGCCCCAACACTGCACTCGAGGTGGCCAAGCGGCTGGAGGCAGGAATCAAGCGGATTTGCGTACACGGGAGAACCCTGAGGCAGAGGTACTCAGGTACTGCCGATTGGCAGCAGATTCGCGAGATTGTCGAGGCAGTAGACATCCCGGTGATCGCTAACGGTGACGTCGTGGATGCCGCTACCGCCACCGCCTGCCTCGAAGCGACAGGCGCCGCTGGTCTGATGATAGGACGTGGCGCGATCGGCAGGCCGACGATATTCCACGAGATTAAGCGCGACCTCGGTTGGTCGAGCACCCCGCCCCCCTGGGATGACGATGATGCGGCAGTGGCGCGCCTGTGGTGCTGGAACCGATACATGGAACTCAGCGAGGAACTCTATGCCCCACGGTTCAACAAGAACCTCAAGCGTCATGCCGTCTCTTTCACCAAGGGCCTACCAGGCGCCTCTGCGATGCGCGTGAAGCTCCATCAGGAGGGAGACCAGAGAGCACTTGGGATGATGGTCACTCACTACCTTGAGGAACTGGTGAGACCCAATCCAATTGCCGCGTGAGCCAACTAGCCCGCGAGCGCCTCGTCAAGGCGTTGGGCGACCGTCCTTAGTCGCCTCAGCGTCCTATCGGCCTGTCGCATCACGCGCTCTGCGACCTGTGCTCCGTTGGCACCGGCAATTCTGATGCCGAAGGGCATCCTGCCGCCGAGGGTGTTGAGCAGTATTCGCTGGTCTTCGATGGGGACAGGTGCGAGGATGGTCTGCACCTTCTCGATGTTGAGCGACCCCTTCTTGGCACCGGCCAGAAGCGCCTTTGATACCGATTCGTCCAATCGGCCAAGGCCCCCGCGCGACATCAGCCACTCCTCGCCGCGCCCACTGTGCTGGCGCATCAGCCCCGCGTAGACGTCTTGGGAGATACGGTCGACCATGGGCACGCGCTCGACGAGGGCTGCGCTGCGCACGCGCCCGACTGCCCGTTGGACGCGAGAACGACTCTCAGAGATCCGCTCAGCCAAGGAAAGAATGGTCATCGGCCGCTCGCTCGAGGCAATCTCGCACAGCAGATTGCGGGCCAGTCTGTCATCGTCCCTCGAGCGTCCACCGTTCAGACCGAGGTCTGCGACTAGGGCATCTATGGCATCGCCCCCCTTGCTTCGAGCCCTCGGTTCGGCGATGCTGATCGCGAAGCCGACTTCCTCCTCTTCGGCCTGCACATCCATTCTGGTATCGGATGGCTGCACTAGTCCAGCCAGCTCCGAGACCCTGAGTTCTAGGACTGCCCTGGCTTGTACGGATACCAGCCCAACGGCAGCGGACATCGACCCGCCTCTCAATACGTGGACGTGCCACTTGCCGTCGACCTCGGTAGACACCAGTCCGCACGACCTCAGTTTGGTCATCTGGTGGTGCGTTCCCGTGTGCGAAAGACCGCTCGCATCGCCCAGATCCCTTGTATCCCAGCCCCTCAATGGGTCGACCAGCAGCGCACCGCGCACTATTCGGTGCAGGGCTCCCTGTTGCTCGTCACCGCTCCACTGGTTAGACCTCCTCCCTATCAGGCCCATTGAATCTAGTATCCAAGTCAGGAGCACGTCGGCATCCCTGCTGCCCGTGGGCATGGGGTACTCGATCAGTCTGAGCGCGAACACACAGGGCGCGCGGATTCGTGATTCAAGAGGCTTGGCTCGTGAGTGAATCGAAATCAGGCGTATTCCCGACGGATGTCGAGCCACGGGTAGTCGACTTTGGAGTATCGCAGCCCCTCTATGTGGGGGGCTAGAGACAGCCTGCCGTAGTTGACGATGCCGCGTCGCCTGAGCACGGAGACAGCCGAGTGCACGGTAGCTCGAGATCGATTGAGGTCTCGTGCGAGTTGTGCTTGCGATGCTGGAGCCGGGGCATTGGAGAGCCTGTTCACGATGTTGCGCTGGACCCCTGAAAGGCCAACCGGGAGCATAGCGGCCGCCGTGGCCTCGTCGGTGACCCCTGTGCCCTCGAGGATCTCAACCTGGGCCGGTGCGCCGGCGTAGTAGCAGGTCCTGCCGTTCACTGGCACGATGGTCACGGTACGCTCCTTGATCAGGTTGCGGAGGTGGTGCCTGAGGGTGCCGTTGGCGGCTCCCAGCTGTCTCTGCAACTCACGAAAGTGGATGCCTGGGGAGCGCTGTAGGGTGTGCACGATACGCACCCTCAGCGGATGCTCCCAATTGTTCTCGTGAGGTGCTGAGAGCGTCCCCTGAGCGAACGGCGGAGCGAGGAACGGGAGCAGGGAGGAGAAGCCCAACGAGCCACCGACGATCGCAGTCACAGCGTCGGTAATCCAGGGGTGAGTGGTGCGCCACTGCTGTATCAGTGCCATGCGCGAAACTCGGCATTCTAGGCTATAAGGATGCGTTTGGTTGAGTCGTGGATGCTCATGCTTCAGATGCTGTGTCGAATCACTCTGCCCTGCTTAATCTTCATGTACGCCACCAGGGGACTGAGCAGCCTGCCTGCATTCCTGCCGTGCTCAGTCAGCAGATACTTCACCCTAATCGGGGGCCCTTCCTCGACGACTCTCTCGATGAGCCCCGACTCTGCACACTTGGTCAGCTTGTCCGACAGCGTCCTGCTACTGATTCCCCTCAGAAGCTTGCGCAACTCGTTGAAGCGGCGCTCACCAGCGATGTACAGCGTCGCGAGTATCTCGATGGTCCACCTGGAGCTGAAAATTGAGAATGCGTCGACAGCAGCATCGACCTCCCAGTCGATGTCAAAGTTCTCGCCGTCGTAGTAGGATTCGAAGACGCTGCGAATATCCACTCCGTTCTCCTTCACATCCTTTACAGCACCATCTACTCTCTTGAAGTCCTCATCAGAAATTGCCATGGGTAGTTTGGGCATTGTAATCAAGTTGCGAGAAGGGCATCTAGTGTATAAAACGCACCATAGTGTGTCCACGTTTACTCAGGGGTTCTTATACTCCGCCTCGGTGGCTTAGTGTGAAAACCACACTAGGTTTAAAGAGGAAAGTGATATGGACAGATGGCTGCAAGAATGGACGAATGAAGTGATGAGAGACTGGGACGAGGAAGAGGGCGAGAGCCACTCACAGGCGCCAATGATGAATTGGCTCGTTCGCGCAATCGCCGAGTATCGCGCACCGGCATGGGATCAGTCCCCACGAAGGTGAGTGAGATGGTATTCATGGGGCTGCAGGCCATCTCGACCTGCCCCTCATGCGGTTCTCCTTGTCTGGTGTACCAAGAGTACGTCACTCCCAATCTAAGGAGTGCCTCGTGCATGACCTGTGGGGTCGTGTCGCTGACATCGTGCAACTAAAGCTGAACTAGGTGCCGCGGTATTCCGGACGCCGTCCCTCAATGAGGGCTGAAAGCCCCTCTAGGGTGTCAGCCGTGCCGAAGATGGCCTCGAGTCCGTCGAGCTCGAGCTGCAGACCGGCCTCGAGGTCGTCACCGGTGACCACGGCCTGATCGAGCAGGGCGCTGGCGGCCTGCAGAGCTAGAGGGGCGGTTTTCGAGAGTGACTTGAGTTGACGCGCTACATGCGGGTCCTCTGCCTCGAAGCCGCGAGGCGCATCGCCAGAGGCGATTGCGGTCATATTGGTGTCAGAGTAGAAGGCTACAGCGAAGGTTGCTACTGGGTTTGATGCATCAGCGGGACGGCCTGGGTACCTCTCGTCCGGCTTGCCTGCTAATGCCAGTTCGGCGACTGTGGCCGAAACTCCTGACGATTCCACGAGGTGCGTCAGCAGGCCGAGTGCACTGGCTGTGCCGGCGTCCATGAAGTTCCCTGCTAGAACGGCGTACCTCGCCACCCCGATGCCGCATATGCGGGTGGTCCTCTGGGTCCCTCCCAGCCCGGGGTAGATCCCGATACTGGTCTCGGGGAAGCGGAGCTGGGTGCGCTGGGTCCCCACCCTGTAGTCGCACGCGAGAGCGAGCTCCAGGCCGCCCCCGAGCGCTAACCCGGTGGCTAGGGCTATGGTGGTCTTGGGGCTGGATTCGATTGCATTCAGCACCTCGTGCCCGTGAGCAGTGAAGTCGTAGATTTCTTGGAACGAGTTCTGTCGGATCTTGTCAACAAAGAACTTGACGTCAGCTCCAGCGACAAAGGCCTTGCCAGCGCCGTCGAGGACGATTGTGCTGATGTCATTGCGTTCGTTCAGTTCGTCAATCACCCCACCCAACTGACTGACTAGGGTGACGTTGAGCGCGTTCATCGCCTCTGGCCTGTTGAGGCGGACTGTGGCGATGCCGCTGTCAATCTCGACGTCGACGTATGAAAACTCGAAGGGCGTGTCCCTACCGGCGAACCAAGTGGGCAGGTCCAGCCCCGCTTCATCGGCATAGGCACGGGCCATCCCGACAGCCTCGGCGATGCCGATGCGATTGGCTATTTCGAAGGGGCCGCGGGACCAGCGCAGCCCGACCTTCGCCCCGCGGTCGACGTCCTCCATCGTGCAGATCTGCTCTTCGACGATTTGCGCGGCCACTGCGAAGGCCTGGCCAAGCAGCCGCTCCCTGATTCTCCGAACGGCACCCTCTTCGCAGTCGGTGTCAGAGCCGATCTCCCACATCCTGCCTTGCTCGACCAGAGCGCGCAGGCTGGCTGCACCGGTGAACCGAGGACAGTCTAGTTGTTCGGCGAGGTAGTCGGTGGAGTGTAGTGCGATGGTCGAGCCTGTCAGGTTCATCAGCGCGAATGGGCCCAGACCGATGCGGAAGGTGTCGCACGCCACCGCGTCAATCTGCGCGGTGGTCCCGACTCCGTCCTCAAGGAGCAAGCAAGCCTCGTTCAGCCAGGGTACGAAGAAGCGGTTGACGACGAACCCAGGCCGGTCCTTGCAGACTATGACGACCTTACCCATCGTCTTGCAGTACTGCTCGACGGCGGCCAGTGTACCAGCGGACGTGGTAGCTGCCGGAATCACCTCGACGAGCCGGTTCTTAGCCGGGTGGAAGAACCAGTGGAGGCCGATGAAGCGGTCGGGCCTCCCAGTGGCCTTGGCGAGGGCGTTGACAGAGAGTGAGGAGGTGTTCGTAGCGAGGATGGTGTGCTCCGCACAGACTTCGTCGAGGGTGGCGAAGACTTCCTGCTTAATCGCGAAGTCCTCGAACACCGCCTCAATCACGAGGTCGGTATCTGGTTCTGCGCTCTCAGTACCTACAGTGCCGGAGATACGTCCTTTGATCGCCTCGACCTCAGCGGAGCGGAAGATTCTGCGCTCTACAGCCTCGTCGAGGAAGCCAGCGATGATCTCGTGTCCGCGGTCTACCCACTGCTGCTCTCGGTCGATCATCTGCACCTCGAAGAGCTCCTGCGCGCTCTTCTGGGCGATGCCGGAGCCCATGTTGCCGGCGCCGATGATTGCGATGGTCTGGATGGCTCGCACGAGCCTTCGAGGGAAATGCTGACCATATATCCAACGGAGCGGCAAACAGCACCACAGCGCAGACATTATTCTGCTGGACCCCTTCTGAGGTCCCGTGGCTTCTGCTAGGCACACCGCGATCCTTCTAGTCGTGCTACTACTCGCCTCGCCGACGTTCCCGTCTCAGGCTAAGCAGGGTGGCAAGTGGAACGCAGCAAGCGGCTGCACCTGCCACTCCAACACTGGATCTACCATCCCGATAACACCGACACATAATTTCCCGAGTACGTACAACCCAGAACAGAACTACACCCTCAACATCGGTATGAGCGGAGGAGTGTCCGGCACAAATGGTGGATTCAACCTCGAGGTCAGCCATGGCACCCTCTCTACCGGAGTGGGCATAGGGTCGGTTCAGGTCAACTCGACCGGGAACCAAGCCACGCACACTTGGTCCGACTACCGCAGCTGGTCTGTGATCTGGCAGGCTCCAGCTAACGGCTCCGGGCAGGTCACTTTCGAGCTGGCGGTGCTCTCGGCCAACGGCAATGGCCAGAACACTGGGGACGCATGGGATACGACGACTCACAACTCGATGCAGTCGGGAACCAACACCCCCCCAGAAGCCACCGACGTGGCATTCTCCCCTTCCGAGCCCACGAAAGCGACCGGGCTGATGGTGACCTACACCTATTCTGATACCGACGGCGACGCCGAGTCGGGCACCGAGATTCGCTGGAAGAAGAATGGGAATAGTTGGACTATGGCAGACGACATGACCTCCGTCCCGGTAGAGTACCTCTACAGGGGGGAACAGTGGGAGGTCGAGGTCAAGCCCAAGGACGGCTCGGACTTCGGAGACCCAGTGTCCATAGGGCCGGTCACAATTGGTAACTCCAAGCCGAGTGCGAGCAACATCGAGGTTGTTCCAGAGACTCCGACGGAGAATGACGATCTCATTCTCGACTACGACTACTATGACCATGACGGAGACCCTGAGAGTGCTAGCACAACCATCTACTGGTACCTCGATGAGGTGCGCCAGACTAGTCTCGATGGGCAGAGCACGGTCCCGAACGTGGCCGTACGACCGAGTGACACCTGGCAGGCAGCGGTAACACCGCACGACGGCGAGGAGCCTGGGGAGACCGCATGGAGTTCTTTGATCGTGATTGGCTCATCCAACTCCCCACCAACGGTCAGCGTGCAGATTACACCCGGGCAGGGCGCTACCTCCGCGAATGCCCTGGGTGCTGTCGTATCTGCCAGCGACCCGGACGGCCAGGAGATCACATCGATCCAGATTGTGTGGAAGAGGGACGGCTCGCAGGTCTCCGCCTACAACGATGAGACCGCAGTACCCCCTTCTGCAATCACCAAGGGCGAGGTCTGGCTCGTCGAGGTCCGCGCATCAGATGGCATCGTCTGGTCCTCGTGGTCTTCCTCTCAGGAACTGACGATCCAGAACACGCCTCCTACCATAGTCACCGTGACCATGCTGCCTGAGGGGGACCTCTCCACAATGGACGAACTAAGGGTCGAGTGGGATCAGTCGGACCTCGATGGCGATGACGAGTTGAACAGCCAGGTCACCTGGTGGGTCAACGACGAGTGGGTCACGGACTACGACGGCCTGACGACGATACCAGCTTCCGAAACCGTGCGCGACCAGCGTTGGGCCGTTGAGGTAAGGCCCGGTGATGGCGAGGACCTCGGCATCGCCGTCAAGACGCCCGAGCGGACTATCCTGAACGGAGGTCCGAGCACCCCAGTAATCGACTTAGGACCTTGGGCAACGGGATGGACGGGGCCCACTGCCGAGATGCCGACTGCCGATGGAAGTGCGCAACAGGATTCCCTGCATGACCTCTATGTGCATGCGGGATCCGATGACATCGACGAGGAGTTCCTGACCTTCGACATCACCTGGGCCCGGAACGGCTTCAGGGTTTCCGACCTCGATGGCCTCCACGCCGTTCCCGCTGACCGGCTCGAGCCCGGGCAGGAGTGGACCGTGACCGTAGCCGCAAACGACCCATGGGGTCTTTCCAGCAATGCCTCGACCTCGATTACCATCGTCAATCTGGACCCCGAAGCCAGTTGGTCCACGAACCCCGAGCCACCTGTTCCCGGCGCCATGGTCACCTTCGATGCGACGACCTCCTCCGACCCCGACGGAGCCGTGACCACCTGGCTGTGGGCGATAGACGGCAAGGAGCTCTCAGGGCAGAGCGTCGAGGTCCCACTCGGGGGTGGTGACCACGTCGTCCGCCTGACCGTGATTGACGACATGGGAGGCTCTAACTCCGCGCAGAGCACACTCTCGTTCGGCAGCGTAGAGAGCGTGGAGTTGCTCGAGGCCAGCCTCGACGGCACTCAGGTAACCCTCGATTGGACTTGGAGCGGCAGCCCTGCTGAGTTCCGCGTCTACCGCTCGACCTCCCCCATCACAAGCGTGGTGGGCCTCACCGCGATGGACGAGGCACCGGCATGGGGCGAGTCGTTCCCCATTGCAATGGAGCCGGTTGGGGTGACCGGCGAGAACCATTGGAGCGAACCAGTCCCCGCGGCAACAACGCTCTACTACGCGATAACCTCGTACAGCAACGGACAGGAGATCGTCATGGTCTCCAGTGGTGCCAACACCGTTAGCATCAACGCCACGGGAGCAGCCTCGACCGTCGATGACACGCCGACCGGATCAGCACCCATCTTCTCAATCCCAATCGCAGTCTTGCTCACGCTCATGGGAATCGCCAGCATCACTCTCAGCATGACCCCCCGGAGGAAACGCCGATGACTTCGAGAGCGAGGCTCCTGGTGCTCGGCGCCATAGCATGCGTACTGCTCGCCTCGACTTCCAGCGTGGCCAATCCGGGAGGCAACGGGGACGCAGACAGGGACTACACCTGCGGCGGCTCCTGCCATGGTGACCCCGGCCTCTCGATGACTTCGGACGGCACGGTCTCCCTGAGTGTGGACAGCATCACCTTCTCGGGCACTGCCACGGCGGTGCACGTCACAGCGAGCGGGATGAACCTGTCCGGGAAGCGGCTGATCGGCGTGTTCCTCCTAGGCTCGCTCAACGGCAACGGTGACCAGCCCTCCGACCACGGCTGGAGCATCATCCAGGACCCCAATGGAGGTACGTCGAACTACGTCGAGACCGTCGTGCCCCAGAGCGGCTCGGTCACGATGACTTGGGTACTGCGTGCGCCCAGCCAGACGGGCCAACAACACCTCTACGCCTCGATGCACCACGGCTCCGACCCCAACCCCGACGGCCTAGCCTCACTGGGGGTGTCTCAAGCCTCCTCCATCGACGTGCGCCCCGTTCCCGAGAACTACCCGGGTCTTGAGGAGGACTGGACAGCTCCCGAAAACCGAGTGACGGGAGACCACGCCCCGGTCATCGTCCGCACCACCAACACCGACCAACTGGTTGTGCTGTGGAAGCTCGAGGGAGAGTGGGCGACCCACACTGCCGATGTCGAGTCGCTGGGCGGCAGCAAGTGGGCTGTCAACCTGCCTGCCACCATCGGCGAGACTCGCATGCAGTACCAGATCACGACCCACAACGGCAGCTTCGCAGTAAGCCAGCCGTGGCTCACCGTCGGCACCACGCCACCGGCGTTCGAAGCGACCCTGCTCGGAGCGCGCCTACAGGCTCTCGCCTCCGCGTCCATCGTGTTCGGGTTCATGGTGTCGCTGCAGGCCCGGCTTTCGCCCAGAGATGGCGAGGGGGACGACGCGACGCCCGAGGTGGAGGCCCGAATGCCTCTACCTGAGCCGGAGCCCGCGAAGGACGACTACTGGTCTAGGATGGTGTCCCACGCCGAGCACCCCGGCTGGCTGTGGGACCCGGTCGAGGAGGAGTGGGTCGCCGACCCACAAAACCCGCTCCAAGGAGGTGGTGCCTGATGGTCGGCGCTGCTACCTTCCACGCCATGTTCGTCGAGATTGTGATCGGCAGTCTGACCCTGTCGGTGATATGTGCAATCTGCTGCATCCAGCTTGCCTTTCCCTCGCCAATCACCAACTTCAAGCTCAGCGAGAAGGTGATGATGGCCATGGACAAGGCCGCCTTGGCGGGCGCAATCCTCGGACTCGTGACCATGCCTCTGGCCATACTAAGCGGCACCCTGGCCGCTCCCGGCAATGCCGCTGGCTCGGCCCTGCTGTACAACAAGTTCGTCTACGGCGGACTCGCGATGGGCTTCTGGGGGGCCTACGTTGCCGGGCGGGTCCGCCTAGGTCCCGGGCTGTGGAAGGACAAGCGGCTCAACCTGCTACAGGTTGGCACCGTCGCAGTTGCCTTCTCCATGACCACCGCCGCAGCGTCGATAGGCGGCAAGTTGGTCCGCGACGAGTCCGTCTACGACATTCTGCCGTTGTGGCTTCCAACCGAGTCGACCACGGTCCTACACCCCGCGATCTCCGCTCTTCTGCTGCTCATCGGCATAGCGTCCATCGTGGTAGCGTTCAGGTTCTCCCCGCCAATCGAGCGCCTCGATCAGTAAAGGATGTCCCAGAGCCTGCGTGCGTGCGCGTCCGGCGTGAGGTCCAACTCGTCGATGCGCGCGCGACCTGCGGCTGCCCAACGCGCTCGCGTGGACTCGTCCTCGGCCTCCTTCAGCGCTGCATGCCAGGCTTGGATATCGTCACGAGGCAGCAGTCTGCCGTTGACGCCGTCGACGATGGTGTCCGTGAAGCCGCCCTCGCCGACGAAGAGGGCCGGCGTGCCCACGGCGAAGGCCTCTATGGGAGAGAGACCGAAGGACTCAGAGTGGGCCATGCTGACTATGGCGCGCGCCTTGCGCATCAGGCTGACTAGATCCAGCGACGGCAGCCTAGGCGCGACCCACAGGCCGACCCCGTTTGCCTCGGCGTGGCGGCGAAGCATCTCAACGGAGTCCTCGTCGCCACCGCCTACGTGTGCCAGCGACAGCCCGGTCCCCCGTAGCATGGATACCGTCTCCCATGTCCCCTTGGCCCAGGAGGCTCGACCTACGCTGACCACGTAGCCGCCATCGGTGCCGATGTACGGGTTGTCCGTGTCGTCGGAAGCGTCCGCTGGGAATTCGGAGGTGTCCACGCAAGGCCACAGTACTCCTGCATCGATACCATAGGCCTCCCTAGCGCGCTGCGCCGAGAAGTTGGAGTTGCTGCTGACCATCGACCTCGGGCGCTCCACCAGCGATCGCATCATCGCTTGGTCGCGACGCCTGGCCCTCGAAAGCAGAGCCCCGGTCAACGCGAGATTCCTCTTCGGCGAGCCATCGACCAGCCTGTGGAGGATATCCTCGTACAGGCCCCTGTGAGGCTCTAGTAAGTGGAGATGGATTTGCAGCCCGGTCGGTACGTGGTCCAGCAGTGGCAGGCTGCCATCACCGCTCACCAGATGAAGCGCGTCAGCCTCTGAGAACGCCTCGGCCAGCCCTTCGCAGGACGACCATGCCTTCGAGGCGGTGCTGCGCCCAGTGTCTAGGACCGTTGACAGCGAATCCGTGGGAAGGTCCCACGGCTGGTCTGGGCGAATCAGCAGAATTCCCTCGCGCGTGCAGATCTCGCTCAGTTCGGGGACTGGGTGGATTGTGGCCATGCGAACCGAGAACAGCCTGTTGAGTGCGGGGAGCACCCTCATCAGGTCACGCTCTCCTCCCCCCATAGCCCCGAAGGCGCCCTTAGCGACGAGCAGGACCGGCTTGTCAGCTTCCTCGTTCATCCTATCGCCCCACTACCCTTCGATAGACCTCAAGAACGCTGTCGGTGACGGATGACCAAAGGTATGACTGTGAGGCTGCGACTCCCCCGGCCCCCAACTCGGCTAGCCTATCCGCATCGGCTCGGGCCACCTCGGTCATCGCCGAAGCCAGCGACGCGGGGTCCTCCATCGGCACCGAGAGGCCGGAGCCGGCCTCGTCGACGAGCGCCCCGAGGCCGTTGACATCGGTCATGACGACCGGAGTCCCGGAGTGCATGGCCTCGAGCAGCACCGTTGGGAGGCCCTCGAACCTCGAGGGGATGACGACTGCTGTCGCGTTCTCGTACAGCCATCGCTTCTCGGCATCCGAGACCAGTCCTAGGACCGAGATTGCATCCTTGCACTTGGCCTGCGCATGGCGACCGTCCAGCCAATCCGACAGCTCGCCCTTTCCAGCGATTGCCAGATCGAAGCCGGGATCGTCATCGAACGCATCCATGGCATCCATCAGCACGTCGACCCCCTTCTGCTCGCTGAGCCTGCCGACGAAGGCTAGCAGAGGTCTGTTAGAGTCCCTGTCTGCTAGCGCTGCGGGAGCTGCGGCAGCGTCCTCTACGGGCGAGAAACCGTTCGGAATCACATCGAGGCTGCCTTTGACGCCTTTGTCCCGAAGCAATTGCTCGAAGTGAGACGTCAGGACAATTCTCGCGTCCGAGGCGTGCAACGTCCTGCGTCCCTGCAGGGCCCACCTGACTCGCTTTAGCAGCCTACCCGTTGCTGTCTTCTTGATGTAGTCGTTGTGATACGTGGTGACGACCGGTTTGCCGGCGCGTAGTGCCTTCGTCAGAGTCCTGCGAATCAGCAACGGAAGGGTGTCGTGGAGGTGAACCACGTCTACATCTCCAAGGTCAAGGTCGCTGACCGAGACCACTGGATCGACGCCCCCGAGAACGCGGCTCGGCGGGATTCGGATTACGCTGACACCCCCTCGCTCGAAGCGCTTCTGCTCGTGCGCGGGCACATCGGCGCACCAAACGGTCACTCTGTGACCCCGACGAACCAGCTCACGGCCAATCTGCTCGACGTGCTGGTTCCCTCCACCGATGTGCGGCCAGTACCATACATGGACCAGAAGCACGTGAAGACGGTCCGACGAATGCGCTTCCATCAAGGTCCGACCCCACCCCCCGTTTGAAAACTCCCGCACCTCCGGACACCACCGACAACCTCGTTTTTAGTCCGGGGGGCGGTGCTCACATCGTGCTCAAGCGCGTCGTCCTAGCTAGAGGACTTGTTCCCACCTCGAATACCGGCTACGACGCCAACCACGTAGTGGTGGAGAGTATGCTTGACAAGGCCAAGGTGCCGGGGTGGACCAAGGCGACTGTGGTGGAGCACGCCGAGGGCGGCTCACGTGGCCACTCGAAGAGGGTGGGGGGTGCCGCGGCGGAGATGCAGGCCGACCTGCTCCACATTACGAGCCAAGAGCATGCCCACCTAGTCCCGAAGGACTCCAGCGTCCCCGTGGTCGTCACTGTGCACGACCTGTTCAACTTCCGACCGAGGTCGGTCGAGGCAGGCGACGTGGTGGTCCCGCTCGGCCAGAGGAACGCATCTTCGGCCCAAGCCAAGCAGATTGAGGAGGCAAGAGCTGGGATGGGGCGGGCCGACCTACTTGTCTGCGCGAACCAGATGTCCCTGGAAGAAGCCTCGTCACTGTTCCCAGACACTCGGGCAGTCGTGGTCAGGGACTCGATTGACACGGAGTACTGGGACCCGACTAGGAACCCCCGGTCACGAGAGATTCTTGGGGAGCACGACGACGAGAGCAAGTTTCTGCTGGTCTCGGTTGGCGGGGAGGACCCGAGGTGGCGCCATGCCTTCGTGAGAAAGGTCCTGGACTCCCTTCCCGAGGAGGTCAGCGAGGACCTGCACATCATACACATAGGAATCGAGATGCTCGACAGAGAGCAGGTGGCAGCTGCCTACCAGCACGCCGAGGCGATGCTGTATCCGGGAATTTCCATTGGCTTCCATTGCCCCCCTACTGAGGCGATGGCTGCCGGCTGTCCGGTCCTCGCCTCCGACCTACCGATCCACGACAAGCTCCTGCCTGCCAGCTGTCTGCTGCCGGCCACTGACGTGGACGCATGGGTCTCTCCTATTGTTGCGTTACATTCTGACTGGAGGCGTGCCGGAGGCGTCTCGAGGCACGTGGACGAGCGACTCGTTGCCCACGCGGTTTCCACCTCTGGCAGGGATGCACATGGCGAAGCGTTGGGAAATGCCTATAATTCATGTTTCTTGAATAGTTGAGGGTTCCCCTTTGGGGAACCCTCAAATATGAAAATTCAGTGGCGTAATTCGATGAAAATTCAGTGGCGTAATTCGATGGCAAACTCCGATGTGACGACCACTAAGATCCGCCGTCATGACATCGATTGGCTCCGCGTAATTCTGTTCGGTATCAAGGAGGTGCAGCAGACACTCCAGCCCGAGAGTCCTAGCACCTATAGGGAATAAATGCATAAATGGGATTCAGGTGGAAGGGGCGTGCTCAAGGTCACAGATCTAAGGAAGGGCTTCGGTTCTGGCCGCAGGAGGCTCGAGGTCCTGAAGGGTGTCAACCTCGAGGTAGCGCCCGGTGAACTAGTCAGCATGATGGGGCCCAGCGGGTGCGGCAAGTCGACCCTGCTCAACATCATCGGAGGCCTTCTAGAGGCTGACTCGGGCTCTATTTCCCTCGGCGAGTTCTCCTATGGTACCAGCGCGCCCAGCAGGGTCGTGGACGTCCGCCGAAGAGGTGTGGGCTGGATTTTCCAGGACTATCACCTGCTAGACAGGCTGAGCGCACTGGACAACGTGACCTTCGCCCTGGAGCTGTCGGGAATCAGATCTTCCCAGGCCGAGGAGCAGGCACGAGACGCCCTGATCAAGGTCGGTTTGGGAGATCGGATGGGGTTCATTCCAGACCAGCTGTCCGGAGGGCAGAGGCAGAGGGTGGCAGTCGCCAGGGCGATTGCCGGCTCGCGACCTCTTCTGCTCGCTGACGAGCCTACCGGCAATCTCGACGTCAAGAGCGGCGAGGGGGTCATCGATCTGTTTCACCAGCTGTGCGACGAGGAGGGGATGTCGGTCCTGATGGTGACTCACGATCCCAGTCTGGCCTCCATGGCCGATAGGATGCTGCTGCTGAAGGACGGAATCACGGCTGCCTCGGACATTCGGTCTGCATGGGGCGAGGATGCGGGGGTGGAAGCATGAGTGCGCCACTACGGGAGCTTGAGAAATTCATATGGCGCAAGGTTCTCAGAGAGCGTCTTGATTCGAAAAACAAGAAGTCCAAGAAGCTCCCACTCAAGACAAGACTCCTGTCGCTGCCTGACAACCTGATAATGGCTGGAAAGGGCGCATGGCGGGGCCGGGAAAGAGTCCTAGCAGTTTTCGCAGGCGTTTTCATGGCGTCCTTGGTAATCACGACCGTGCTGGCCTATGCCGTGGGCCTTTCAGGAGCGTTCCTGCAGTATTCCCTGCAGGAGTCGATATTTGATGCCAAGGTCGACTTCGCCGATGATCCGGGCCCCAATTCAGAGGGACGAACTAACGACTCGGTCCTTTGGGAATCGCTGTGCGACGAATTCGTTTCGATGGACGAGTTCACCGACTGCGGAATCGTCTACGGTCGCCAGGGCATCAGGGTGAGCGGGTTCTTCGATGAGGGATTCATTATCCCGCAGCCCCTGAACGTCGTCTCCGCCGAGGGCGCTACCGGAGACTGGGAGAACGTAAGTTGGGACTACCGTGAGGCTCTGGAGTGGGGTCCGCCTATCAACGGAGAAAGGCCAATCAGATTCTACGGGGACGGGATCTGGGACGGGGAGTTCGGCGATAGGCACTCGGTCTTAGGAGACTCATCGAGACTAATCTACGGGAGCTGGCCCTCAAGCGCTGCAGAAGCGGCCGCTAAGGGAGCAGTAGTGCTCCCATCCATGATAGCAAGCGAGGCCGGCGTATCGGTCAACGACACCATTTCCTCACTGACCTTCACGTACGTGACCGACAATCTGGGGCGCGAAAACACCGGTCAAAAATTCGACAACTGCGCCGGTGCTGAGAAGTTCAACCCGGAATCCGGAGTCGTCTACTGCGTGGTCAACATGACCGTGGAAGGGCCGATGACGGTCGTGGCCGTTTACCAAGAGGGGACTCCAACAAACCCGACCCTCCTGTTCCACCCACTAATGGTCTCCGCATCTGTCCTGAGCGACGAACAGAAACTGATCCTCATGGACAACGATCACGGGTACCTCGGACTGGCGATAGACAGGAACGAGTTACCCACCTCATCCACTAATGCAGCCACTAAATGGCTCGCCAATCTGAAGGAGGACGTAGAGAGTGGAAACTACACCAACCCGAATCACCTTGGGGCCTACGTACTGGTCGAGTACAATGACATGATCTCAGGCACCATCATATTCCTAGAAATCTTCCTAGGGATAATACAGGTCTTCGACTACATCCTCATGATTCCCATCATCGTACTCTCTTTCTCCGTCTTGATCTATGGTTTGGTGCTCTCTCTGGAGCAGCGCAAGAGGGAGGTCTCTATTCACAGAGTGATAGGAGGAACTGCGAGCAACCTCTCTGGCATGATAATGCTCGAAATCTCAATCATCAGCTTCTTCGCCTGGCTCGCTGGGTACCTGCTCGCGCTCGCCGGGGTACCCGTCATATTGGCCGCAGTCGGCTTCATGTCCTTCAAGAGGAACGTCTTCGACGTCACGCCCACGCTCAGCTTCTGGTCGACCTTCGCAGTCATCCTGCTGACAGTAGGACTGGCTCTGTTGTTCGGTAGGTCCCGAACCAACGAGTTCCTCAGCATCGAAATCGACGAGGGAGTGAGAAAGGTATCCAAGAAGCGGAAGCCGAGGTATTGGCTCCACACCTTAGTGTTCATCGTTGGGTTGCTGTCTTACATTGAGAGTTGGATCCAAGGCAGGGGCGGAGTGGGGAGCATAGGCTCCACCGGACTGGTGGGCAACTTCGTCCTCAACGCTCTCCTCCTGCTCTTCGGCCCCTTCTTCCTGTGGGTCGGAGGGGCCCTTGTGCTTGGCAGAATCGGCGCGGCAGGACCGAGAATCATGACCTTGCTATTCTCTTGGTCGCCTGCGGTGTCGGACATCCGCAGGGGCCTGAAGGGCTCTGGTTCCAGCGAGTCGGTCAACCGTCTAGCTGTCATTATGCTGCTCACGCTATCAATAGTCACGCTGGCCGCCGTGCAGGGCTACACCGGAACCGTGGTCGACGAGCGGACCACCTCGGCGCAGAACGGCGCTGACCTCCAGGTTCAGTTCGACTCAGCGGTCACGGAGCAGCAGGCCAGGGAGGAGGTCATGCAGGCAATCCAGCGGGCAGGTGACTCGGACATCACGGGCATCGGCCACGCCACTTCCGTGGCAGACGTCTTCACCAGCCCCAAGGGAGAGGGCACTCTGATTCGCACGTGGGTACTCTTCGATGACCACGAGCAGGCCCTGATATGGGACACCCAGGCTGTCCCGGGGGACGACATCGACGCAGCAGCCTCTGGATGGAAGGCAGGGGGGTTCACTGCCGGCGACCAGGCGAGGAGCATTGACCCGATCAGTGACATTTCGACGGGAGATTCGCTGAAGATAGAGTACACCGAGTACAGCTTCGGAGGACTCGACTCAGAATTCAACCCCATCATCACCACCACCGTGACCGAGTCGACGGTCTCATACATGGGCAGGCACCAGTGGTTGCCCGGACTCTCCACTAGCGAGGCCGAACAGACCATCGTGATAGGGGAGTCGACCTACAGGGAACTGGTCGGAAACGCGACAGCCGACTCGTTTTCATCCGCACGCTGGTTCTTCGAGCTGTGCGACCAGAGCGATGGCGACTGCGCCGACGCTCTGAGGCTCGTCAGCGCTGAGATAGCCAACGGAAACGGCATCACCGCCGTCAGCGACTGGCCCTCTGTCCACTCGGAGAACGAGAGGAACGGGGGCCTGATTTTTGGGACCCCCGGGCTTCTCAGTCTCCAGTTTGTGGTCGCCTCCCTAGCCTCGGTCGCCTCAGCCTTCGTTTTCCTCTCCCTGGTCCTGACCCAGCGCAAGAAGGAGCTGGCCATATTGCAGGCAATAGGCGCCAGCCCCAACCAGGTCATCAGACTGGTCCTGTTCGAGATAATGGCCATACTCCTAGTCAGCATGGGACTGGGCGTCGTCCTTGGTCTGGCCATAGCCGAGTCATTCAACGGCTTCTTCGGCATCTTCGGCTTCATCTTCCAGCTCTTCCTAGGGGGCAGCGTCCCTATTGACAGGGATCTGGTGTGGCCCTGGTTCGAGCTCGCGCTCGTCAACGCCTCCGTGCTCGTGGCCGTGGTCGCCGCTCTTCTCTACACCACACGCAGGGCGTTGCAGGCCGACTTGGCAGTGGTCCTGAAGGGGGAGTGAGAATGACTGGTTTGAGGGACAGGGTAATGCTGGCGTTTGAGGGTAAGAGAGAGATTCTCAGAGCCGACTCGCTGTATCACATCTACGAGAGTGCAGCCATCGATGGCAACGTTGTGGCACTCAGGGGGCTGAACGTGGCAATTACCGAGGGCGAGGCAGTCGCTGTCGTGGGGCCGTCGGGCTCAGGCAAGTCGACCCTGCTGAAATGCTTGGGTGGGCTGATGAAGCCCTCAGCGGGAAACGTCTCCCTAGGGGGGAAAGCCATGGTCAGGCTGACTGGGAGCGAACTGGTCGAGCTCAGGCAGAAGACGGTGTCGTTCATCTTCCAGGACTCGAACCTGCTGACTCACATGAACGCCATCGACAACGTGGCACAGCCGCTACGCCACCAGGGCGTGCTCCCAGGCCCCGCCAGAAAGAGGGCCCAGGCTCTCCTTGACAGGCTCGGAATGGGGGAGCGCTCCCACGGTTTGCCTGAGGAGCTATCCGGCGGCGAGCAGCAGAGAGTCGCTATCGCGCGCGCCCTGATTACCGACCCCAAGCTCATACTCGCAGACGAGCCCACCGGATCCCTCGACCCGATAACGAGTAGGGAGGTCTTGGAGCTCTTCGCCACGCTCCACAGGGAGGAAGACGTGGCCTTCCTCCTTGTAACACACAGCCGCGATGTCGCCGCCTTCTGCGAGCGCTCGCTCGAGCTGCGCGAAGGCAGGTTCATCGCACAGCATGGGATTGGCGTCGACATCGGCGATCTGTCGGGAAGCAGGGAGCTGCTGATTGACGACACGGGCACCCTGAGCCTGCCCCCAGACGTGCTCGCTCAGATCGGTGGCCCGGGGCGGTTCGAGCTGCCTGACGTCACGAGGGACTCGCTGAATCTCGAGAGGGTGTCCGAGGAGAGGATTGAGCTCGATGCTGTTGGCGATCTCGCGCTGGCCACCATCTGTCCGGCCTGCTTCCATCAATACGGCGACAGCGACGAGCAGCTGTGCCCGGAGTGTGGATCGAGCAGACCGATGGTTCAGGCCTGAGGCAACGCAATCTGCTGCGGCTTGGCGATGCCGAGGTCCCTAGGCAGCTTGCGCACCCTCTCGGGCAGTGTGATCGGAATCATCTCCTTGCCGATTAGCGCGACCCGACTCTCCCGCCTGTCCGACAGCACCTCGCGATCGACGAGGGGCGCGAGGCGGTGCGAGAAGTCGAGCACGTCCTGGTGGCTGGGCATGTTCTCAATCGAGAGGTTGTTGCGGCTCTTGCCCACGTACACGTAGCCCTTGGCCTCGATGAAGTCGGGGTCGGCAATGTTGTCGAGGCGGGCGTAGTCCTCGTGATGACTCAACGACTCGTGCTTAATCAGCGTGTGACGGCACACGGTGCGGGTGTCGAGGCTGGGCAGCAGCTCGAGGGTCCTTTCGAGCTTGTGGAAGGCGCCCTGGTCGAACTTGGGCTTGCAGATCCTGTCGAAGATCTCCTTGTTCGGCGCGTCCACGCTCACATACAGCTGCGTAGGCAGAGGGTCGAGGTTCTCAATCACCTTGGGCAGGCTGCCGTTGGTAACGAGGAAGGTGGAGGTGCCATGCTGGTGGCAGACTTCGAGGAACTCGCCCAATCGAGAGTACAGTGTCGGCTCGCCGTTCAGGGAGATGGCGACGTGCTTGGGGTTCTGGGCCTCCAGCCACTTCTCACGGTCGGCCTTGGGGTTGCCCCCGTAGCCGGTCAGCAGGCGCCTGTGGGCCCTGACCGACTCGAGGTAGAGCTCGTACGGGTCGTCGTCTATCTTGTGCAGGGTCTCGGAGTGGGGCTCCCTCCAGCAGTAGGTGCAGGCGAGGTTGCAGGTGTCCACGTTGGGCGCCATCTGCATGCAGGCGTGGCTCTCGATGCCGTAGAACGTGCCTTTGTAGCACGAGCGGTCGGCAATCAGGCTCTGCTTGGTCCAGTGGCAGACCTTGACGCCGCCGTGCTCGCCGACTAGGTGGTACCTCTGCTTGGCCAGCCGCGAGGCTAACTTGGGCTCAATGCGTGTAATCGGGCTCTGCACAACTATCCCCGATGACCGTGGGAGGCTGCGTCACCTTGAATGATTCCTTAAACAGCGAGCGCCATCCCGTGTCGATGCCCCGCATAGTTGCGATATGCATCTCCCTGCTCGTTCTTTCCGCTCCCCTTGCAGGATGCTTCGGCGATTCCGATGAGATTGGGCTGATTCCAGTAGGGGATCTAGGCATCTCTCCCACCCCACTGGCGGGTGCCCAGTTACAGACGGTGGAATTCACGGCATCAAGCCCGATGAGCGTCCACATACCATACCTAGTGCTGGACGGGACTACGGGGCTCGCCACCAACGGGACCACCTTGCAGTTCATCAGCCCCGGAATACAAGAGGTAG
The DNA here is from genome assembly GCA_029940695.1 of Candidatus Thalassarchaeaceae archaeon. GTDB lineage: Archaea > Thermoplasmatota > Poseidoniia > Poseidoniales > Thalassarchaeaceae > UBA36. Next base: position 4,002 of record JAPYUP010000014.1, on the reverse strand, counting down.
AAATGATCGCGCCTTCCAACGCCGAGCACGCCCACTTCCTGCTCGGCGAAGCCGGCCGGGAAGACTGGCCAATGCGCGCATCCAACGAGTCATGGGCGGACTGGTTCGAATCCGATGATTTCTATCTCACCCCCTACTCCTGGGTTGGTCACCCTGTGTTTCGGGAGAACAGGTCCGGCTTCTCGCCAGAGGAGGGGTCCTTGCACAGCACCGGGATAATCGACGGACTGACCGTCTACGAGTTCATGGAGGTCTTCGCTGACCCGGACTCCGGCTACAACGACCTCTGGGGCCCCTTCGTCCCCTTCGACCCGAACTACGACAGGGCCCTCGACTTCATTCAGGGCGAACTGTCCTCGTACGGCTACGATGCCCAGATACACCGCTACCTAGTCTCCAGCAGCCCCTACGCGGTCAACGTTTGTGGATACAAGGAGGGCACGGTCCTCCCAGACGAATGGCTCGTATTGGGCGCGCACCTAGACGTCGCGGAGCCCGGATCTGGTCCCGGAGGAGGTACCCGTGTCGGGGCACATGACAACAAGGCCGGGGTCGCAGTGATTCTCGAGGCCGCACGTGGCCTTGCCCAGTTCGACCATCGACGCACAATCGTGGTGTGCTTCTGGAGCAACGAGGAGAACGGGTACGACGGCAGTGACAGCTGGATAGACGACATCCCCGACGGCGTCACGGTGACGAACTACCTCAACGCGGACGCCGTTGGCACGAACTGGCCCGGCTACTACACCCTAGTCGTTGACTGCATCCCGAACTACGACGACGAGATGCTGGGGGACCAGTGGGAGATGATCCGCCTGCTGGAGTGGGTGGGCTCCAACAACAACAACATCTCGAACGCCCTGCAGCTGGGCAGGGAGTTATTCCACTCCGAGGGTTACGCCTCGATGAAGGACGTTGACTCGTCGGACCAGAAGAGGCAGTCGATTTCGGTGCACGACAGCGACCGCGGGCGCTCGGACTACGAGCGCTTCGCCGACCAGCTCGGGGTGGTCAGTGTGGACTGGGGCAGCCTGACGGGAGGCTCCGACTGCTACCATGGAGCCTGCGACACCCTGGACACGATGCTCGACATGATGGTGACCGACAACGCGACGGGCCAGCAGAATCTAATCGAGTCGTTTGACCTAATCTCGTGGTGGATGTTCACCGCAGCGATGCACTTGGATGAGACGCCGATCTACGACGAGTCCTAGCCGTATCTGACGCCGGTCCCGTAGGCGAAAACCTCGACGGCCCTGATTCCCTTTTTCCGGCTCGCCGGGGTCATCTCGGCGGTGTCCAGCCTGACGTTGAGGACCTCGTCCCAGCCATCGGCCAGCGCCTGCTCCCTGAGCCTCTGCTGGGCCTCCGCCCTAGCGGCTGCCACGACCTTGTGGAGGATATCGATTCGACCCCCCACTATGTTGCCCAGCGCAGTGATTAGCAGGTGCCAGTGGCTGGGCCCGAACACGATGCTGGAATAAACGAGTCCAGATTCCGCAGCGCCGGGCCGATACTCCCCACGGAGGGTCGACAACGGGTCCTTCCCGAACTCGGCCAGGGTCGCGGCCTCCCTCTCGGCCAGATTGGCTATTCTCTTGTCCAGATTACTACTACTGAACAGGGCAGCCCAGAGGAACATCAGCGGGTACAAGATTGCCCAGAGAATGCCGAATAATGCGAATAATGCCGCAATAAGCAGCAAGGGGTAAGCGAGAAATAAGCCTAGATCAACCATGCGAAGACCTCGCTTATTCGACCTTCACTGCGGTTCCGTATGCGAACAGCTCTGCGGCCCCGGCTGTGACCGCGCTGGTCGCGAACCTGACGTTCACCACCGCGTTGGCGCCCCTTGCCATGGCGTCCGCCACCATTCTCCCGAGTGCCTCGTTTCTCGACTCTTCGAGCAGTTCCGTGTAGGCCGTCAACTCGCCTCCGACAACGTTCTTCAGTCCGGCGAATATGTCCTTGCCAATGTGCTTGGCCCTAACCGTGGAGCCCCCCACGACTCCCAAGTTCTGAGTTATGACCTTCCCAGCAATCGTCTCCGTGTTCACTACGATTATGCCTTCCACTATGTGCTGCATGAAGGGGCGTTTGGTCGGAAGGGCTTCAAGTTTCAGGCGGCGTGTCCTGATGGAACCCAGAGGGCAGTTCGATGGTGGTGGGGGGCTTGGTCTGGTGGGTGATCAGCGTGAGCACCGCGGCTAGGAGCAGCTCGCAGAAAATCGTCCCGCCATAGGTGGCGGCGGCCTCGAAGGTAGCGACCCACGACGGAACCTCTTCCAACTGATGTAGGTAGGAGATTTTCGTGTACTCCTTGACGAAGTAGAAGCCGCTGAAGGCATGAATCCCGAACCACAACCAGGCCAGCTTCAGCCCCATGTCGCGGTCGTTGCCCCACATCACCATGACGGTGGGGAAGGTGAACAGGAAGATTAGGGCGCTGAGGGCGGCGCCCACGTTCCACATCCCGGATTTGGAGTAGGTGTGCATGATATCTAGGATTATATCGTACTCTTCGCATTCAATCGAGCCCTCATCATCTCCGCAAACAGCGTCCCTGCCGTCTTCCAACGACTCGTAGGTCACCTCTAGGATGATTCCCGCACCGAACAGGAAAATCGCGTTGATTGCAGATCCTAGGCCGATGACCCCGATGAATATCGCGCCACCCTTCAGCCACCAAGGCGAGGGCTCCACCAGCTTCACGGGTGTGGTGTAAAGCGAGCCGTCCACGGGCAGGCGAGTCGGACTCCACGGATTAAACGCGTGTCAGTCCAACTTCTCGATCCTGATCCGTTCCTCAGTCCTCTCCGCGCCTTGGACGATTTGTCTGGACGGATTGACGATGTACCCGTACCTCAGGAAGGAGCGCCCAAGGATCAGACGATGCCTCATGCTGGACCTGTCCGCTAGGCAGACCTCGATATCGTGGTCGTGGCCGCCTCCGAACTCCAAATCGGTGCGGATGGTTGGCCTGAGGGTCTCGTGCCCCGATGTTGGGCGCACGCGTCGCCAGCCCTCTAGGGGGCGCTCGATTACCGGCCCGCCGTCCTCGAGACTGAAGCGGACACGGGTCTCTATGTCTCCCTCGATGATCTCGATATTTGCTGCGTGGAGTGTCGAGCTCCAAGCACCCGTGTCGATCTTGGCCAGGATTGGAAGGGGGTACAGGTTCGGCAACCTGCAGTACTCACGCCATCCCACGACCGTCGGCTTCATCACAACACCGAGCCAACGGCAGAATTCCTCCTCTTGAATCCAGCGGGTGAGTTCGTTCTGGAGCTCGTGCCAGGCTTCCGGCTTGGTAGTTGATTATTCCACGACGGAATCGTTGAAGTACAACCTAACACGCGTATCCCTAATGGCGCAAGGAGAGATCGATTTCGCGCTGACTTTCGATGACGTCCTGCTCCTGCCTGCCGAGTCTGCAGTCTTGCCGGCCGAGGTCGAACTATCGACCCGGCTGACCACCTCGATTGTGCTGAACGCGCCCATCGTCTCGGCAGCTATGGACACCGTCACCGGGGCCGAGATGGCTATCGCGATGGCGCAGTCTGGCGGCATGGGATTCATTCACAGGAACATGAGGATAGAGGACCAGGCCATGGAGGTCGACAAGGTCAAACGCTTCGAGTCTGGGCTCGTGCTCGAGCCTGTTACGGTCAGCCCCGAGATGACGGTGGCCGAGCTACGTGAGCTGAAGTCCCAGCACGGGTTCTCCGGGTTCCCCGTCATCAACGGCTCGGGAGGAATCGTCGGGATGGTCACCAACAGGGACATCCGCTTCGTCGATGATGAGGAGGTCCCGGTCTCCAGCGTGATGACCACCGACCTCGTAACCGTCCCCGAGCACGTCGACCTTGAGGATGCCAAGAAGCTGCTGCACCAGCACCGGATTGAGAAGCTGGTCGTCGTTGACTCCGACGGCGGCTTCTCCGGCCTGATCACAGTGCGCGACATCAACCGCAGCCGCGACAACCCGCTGTCGTGCAAGGA
>JAPYUP010000013.1 GCA_029940695.1 Candidatus Thalassarchaeaceae archaeon | reverse complement strand
GTAGTAGTTGGGATGTGCTGGGAAGTTGTCTTCCAGATCCGTCTCCGTAGACTCGCCTGGTTCGAGGAGGGTTAGCCCTGCCTCGCTGGCGTAGCTGTATGTGGTGAAACTGATCGTGAGCGTGCTTCCCGCTGCCAATGTGAAAGTACAATCTTCAGAGGATCCAGTCAGGCTTATCGAGCAGACGCTTACGGGCGTAGGCGCCGCACTGGCGTCGAAGTCGTCGTCACCGTCCTCGGTGAGGGTCGTGGTGCACCCGGCAACGATGCTGTCGGGCATGCCGTCGCCATCGGTGTCGGTGTCCGCGCACGCGTCGTCTTCGAACGCGTCGCCGGTGTTGTCGGTGCCGTCGCCGTCCCTATCGGTGTCCAAGTAGTCGCAGGTGCCGTCGCCGTCCATGTCGTCGGGCGTGGTCTGGTTACTAGTCGAGTCGCCGCCGTCGCCCACGCAGTCCGTGTCCTCTTCGGCGTTGGACCAGCCATCGCCGTCCATGTCGGTGTCAACATCGTCGCCGATGCCGTCGTTGTCGTCGTCGAAGTCGGCATTGTTGCCCCATCCGTCGCCGTCGTTGTCAGCCCACTCGGCTGGTGTCATCGGGAAGGCGTCGTTGGTGTCGTTGACGCCGTCGCCAGGGTGGTAGTCATAGGAAGCTGAGCCCATTCCGGTGAAGGTGCCACAGGTAGTGCTGGTCGGACAAGTGTCGTCGTCGTCGTCGGCGTTGTCGCCCACTCCGTCGCCGTCGTTGTCGTTGTGCTCGCTGGCATCGCTCGGGAAGTCGTCGTTGGTGTTGCCGAAGCCGTCACCGTCGATGTCAGAGTCGGAGTTGTCACCGATACCGTCGCCATCCATGTCGGTTTGCTCACTGGCGTCGACGTCATGGGTGTCGGTGGCGTCACCGACCCCGTCGCCGTCGCAGTCCGTAATGTTGGCGCAGTTGACGGGCGGGGTGAGGCCGGAGCCATCCTCCTCGTCTGCGTCTAGCACGCCGTCGTTGTCGTCGTCGTCGTCGACAGCATCGCACAGGTCGTCGTTGTCGTTGTCGTTAGCTGGCACGTCCGTCGCGTTGAGCGGATCGGAACTGTCCTCGCAGTACATGGTCTCGTCGGCGTCAGGGTAGCCGTCGCCGTCGTCGTCGAAGTCGAGAGAGGTGCCGTCCGGGGTGGTCGTCGGGCCAGTGGAGCCAGGCGTTCCGGCAGGTACTGACCACACAATGGTCAGGTCGTCGAACCAGCCCGCATTCGAGCCCCCGCTGCAGCATGAGTCACGGTAGAACATCCAGTCCAATGTGTGTGTGCCGGCCGTGAGGGTGGTGGTGACTTGGGTCCAGTCGCCGCTGCACCACGGCCCGTCCACGTACACACCGTCGACGTAGAACCTGAGCTCGTCCCAACAGCCGTCCGATGAGCCGGTCTCCATACTGGCCTTGTAGTAGAATGATACATCAGCGTCGTTGATGCTGGTGAAGCTCATAGATAGCGTCGAGGTGCCTCCGGAGGAAGGTACTGCTCCAGTCTCCGCAGCGAAGCTCCCTCCATTGATCTCGGTGGACTGAACAGTCCACGGGTAGGTGGCGTCATTAGTCCAGGTGATGGAGGATCCCGATAGGTCCCCTGACTCGAAGTCGTCCCCGAGAGAGATTACCGCGCCGGTCACGATGATATCGTCGGCCAGGCCGTCGCCGTCGGTGTCCGTACTCGCGTTGGCGTCCAGAGGGAAGTCGTCAGCGGAGTCGTTGACCCCGTCGCCGTCGCAGTCCGCGTTCATGTCGCACCCTGTGTTCTCGGAGGTGTCGGCCACGCCGTCGTTGTCGTCGTCGGTGTCAGCGTTGTCGCCGACTCCGTCGCCGTCTGCGTCAGCGGACTCGCTGGCGTCGTCGGGGAACTCGTCCCCGTTGTCGCCAACTCCGTCGCCGTCGCTGTCGGTGTCCTCGGAATCATCGGCGTCATCGAAGTCAGCGTTGTCGCCGACCCCATCGCCGTCTGCGTCAGCGGACTCGTTGGCGTCGTCGGGGAACTCGTCCCCGTTGTCGCCAACTCCGTCGCCGTCCGAGTCAGCGGACTCGTTGGCGTCGTTGTCGTCCCAGTCGGCGTTGTCGCCGACCCCGTCGCCGTCCGCGTCAGCGGACTCGCTGGCGTCGTCGGGGAACTCGTCAGCGTTGTCGCCGGTGCCGTCGCCGTCGCTGTCGGTGTCCTCGGTTGCGTCGTTGTCGAAGTCATCAGCGTTGTCGCCGGTGCCGTCGCCGTCGGTGTCCGTGTCCTCAGAGGCGTCAGTGTCGAATTCGTCAGTTCCGTCGTCCACGCCGTCGCCGTCACAGTCAACCAGAAGGTCGCAGTCCGCGTCCTCGTCGGCGTCGTCGACGCCGTCGTTGTCGTCGTCATCGTCTATGCCGTCATGGGTACCATCGCCATCTGTGTCCGTGTGCTGGTCAACTCCAGTCACGCTCACGCTAGCAATGGTTGCGCCCGTGAAGACAGTGTCGGTTCCGTCGAGAGAGTGGCTTATGGTAGCCGTGGTGTCCGCGCCGTCGATGTCCCATTCTGTGGAGACCTTGAAGGACTGGGGCTCGTCGTAGTTTACCTTGGTGAACTTCAGGTAGGTGGGCTCGACAGTGACAAGGGTATTGTCCGAAGATGGAGTGATGATCACAACGCCGTTCGGTGCCTCGTCGAGCACAATTGCGTAGTTGCCAGAGTAGCCCTCATCGATCGAGAGCGATGTCACGTCAACGGAGACCGCAGCGTGCATCTTTGCAGGGCTTTCACGTAGTTCCTCGGCCCCGGGGGTCATTGGCATCAGAGCTGACGCTACCATTACGGTAACCATCAGCAAGGTTCTGGCTATTTGTGCTATATTTCTGCTCATTTTATCAGTCCTCCCCATCATCTTCGTCGTCGGAGTCGGAGTCGTCCGCCTCCTCGCCGTCTAATTCTTCTTCAAAGTCCTCGAACTCCTCAGTGTAGTCCTCACCTTCGTACTCGGCCTCACCGCCGGCACGGCGGGACATCTGCACAAGGCCGTAGCCCATTGCACCCACCACTACTAGGATTCCCACGTACGGGGCCGGGTCGGAGTTGATGTTGTCAATCAGCGTGGTCGGCACGGCGTTGTCGCCCTGCCCATCGTTGTTCGCGTCGAACCACTCGGTGTGGTCGTTCGGATATCGGTCCTCGTCACCGGTTGGGTTGTTCGAGTTGGCCGGGTCGGGGTAGCCATCGCCGTCGTCGTCCTTGTCTTTTGCGTCACATATGCCGTCGCCCTGCTGGATGTCGTCAGTAGTGCCCATCTCGCCGTCGGGACCTGGGATCCAGTCGGTGTCAGCAGGCATTTCACTGGCGACCCTTGGGTCGCCCAACCCGCCAAGGTTGGCACAAATCAACTCGTCCACGTCGAGCCAGCCATCGCCGTCGTCATCGCTGTCAGCGTTGTCGCCCTGGCCGTCCATATCTAGGTCGGCGTGCTCGTTGGGGTCATTCGGGAAACTGTCGGAGCCATCGTCGTAGCCGTCGTTGTCGTCATCAGTGTCGACTGCATCACAGGAGAGGTCTCCGTCGTTGTCCGATGGCACCGAGAAGGCGTCATTGGCATCGGTGCCGCAGTTCGGCTCATCGAGATCGGACCAGCCGTCGCCGTCGTCGTCGGTGTCCTCGGAGTCTCCGATGCCGTCGCCGTCGAGGTCAGCGACCTCGAGGTCATCCATCGGGAAAGCATCAAACTCGTCGGGCGTGCCGTCGCCGTCGTCATCGGTGTCGGTGACGTCGCAAATTCCGTCGGCGTCGTTGTCGGTCGGCACGTCGTTGGCGTCGAGCGGATCCGAGCCGCAGGCTATCTCCTCGGCGTCGGTCCAGTCGTTGTTGAGCGCGTCCATGTCACCATCATCGTTGACGTCAGCGTTGTCGCCCGTTCCGTCGCCATCGGTGTCAATCCACTCGGTGGCATCGTTCGGGAATGCGTCCACCTGCGAGGGGCAGGTGCTGGCTATGGTGTCAGCAGTGTCGAAATAGTTCACACCCTCGACCACCGCGGCGTCCTGGGCTGCAATCCAGTCAGCTAGGTCGCAAGAGTCCCACCAGCCGTCATTGTCGTCGTCCATGTCGCGGTTGTCGCCCTGGCCATCGCCGTCGGCGTCCACCCACTCTGTGGAGTCGCTTGGGAACAAGTCAACGTCGTCGTCGTAGCCGTCGTTGTCGTCGTCGGGATCAAGCGCGTCGCACATATCGTCGCCCCCATCTGGGGAGCTGTCCACTGGCTGAGTTCCCTCGCCGGGCCCCGCGTCGAGCGGGTCGCTGCCGCAGTCGATCTCGTAGGTGTCGTTGTAGCCGTCGCCGTCGTCGTCGTCGTCGGCAATCAGGGCGGTCACGCAGTCTGCCACGCTGTCGTTGTCGGCGTCGGTGGTGTCCACCGAATCCGGCATTCCGTCGTGGTCGGTGTCCGTGTCCGCGCACGCATCGAAGTCGAAGGCATCCGTCTCGTCGTCGGTGCCGTCGTTATCACCATCGTAGTCTAGGTAGGTACTAGCTAGCGTGTGCTCGGTGTCGGAGTCTGACGTTATGTCACACAGACCGTCGTCGTCGTAGTCTGTCGGGGTCACGTTAGCGTCCATGTCTGCGTAGCTGAGCTCCCCGAGGCAGATTACCTCGGCGATATTGAGCCAACCGTCGCCGTCCATGTCGGGGTCCATTGAGTCGTCGATTCCGTCCCCGTCCATGTCCGCCGAGCCGTTCTCGTCCAGCGGCATTTCGTCCACGTCGTTGCCGATTCCGTCGCCGTCGATGTCCTCGTCAATCGCGTCGCATATGCCGTCGCCATCGGTGTCGGCGGGGGTGTCGTTGGGGTCGTTCGGGTCGGTTCCGCATTCGAGCTCCGTTGAGTCCATCCAGCCGTCGCCGTCGGCGTCCAGCGTGTAGAACTGCACCGAGATAGTGTAGTCAGTGCCAACTGTGTCATAGGTACCCCAGTTGCGCACGCCTATGCCCATCCAGGTGCCGAACTGGGACGCCATGGAGGACGTGTTGTAGACGATCGGGTCGGTGTACGTGACTAGGGCCGTCTGGGTCCACGAGGTGTCGTAGACGTCGAGGATCATCCAAACGTCAGGCCGGTCGTCGCCCGGGCTCAGTGTAATCTCGACGCCAGACATGGCCGGTACATCGAAACTGAACCTGTCCGTAGAGTCTAGGTTGGCCATGTTCCAGCCCTCCCAAGCGAGTGTGCTGTTGTTGGCCAGCAGGTCCGCCTGAGACTGGTTGACGTGGTCATTGACGTGCACCGCCGTTGCGCCGCCGGGTCCGGCGTCGCAGCCGCAGTTAGCGTCGTTTTGGGCACCGCCCTCCATCTCAGACATGGGGTGGAAGGTGATGTTCATCTCGTACTCGTGGTCACCGCCGCCGAAGCTGTAGATGTAGATGTACACCCAACCCGGGGTATCCATCACGCCTCCGTTGCTCGCGTATATGCCCGATGCGTTGTGCATTGTGCCCACGGGCCACAACCCGGAGTTCTGATTGACAATGTCGAGGCCGTAGCCGAAGTCCTGGACCACGAAGTACGCTGGGTTAGCGGGGTAGCTGCACGGCAGGTGCTGCTCCTGACACATCAGCATGTAGGCTGTATGGTAGATGTTCGGGTTGCCGTCGCCCTCGAGGTCAAAGTCGTACTCGATATCGATGTAGTGGTTATTGGGAACGGCGATGCTGTACATGTCGTAGACATCCCAAGTCGGGCTAATCCAACCCGTGCAGACGCCGCCTTCCCAGTAATCGCGAACTGACCCGTTCTCGTCGTACGGATTCAGGTCGGCCTGAGTACTCTCGTTGGTGAAGGTGTGGCCGTCCCACGAGCCGGGGTAGACCAAGTCGGCTGCATCGCCGAACGGGACCGATCCCGACATGCCGCAGTCGTCTTGGTTGTCGCCGGGTCCGAGACCTGGCGTCAGCATGTTGATTGTCACCTCGTAGTTCCCGGCGCCCGTGTACGACCACACGCGCAGGTAGATGTCCTGGCAGCCGTGCTGGTAAAGGGCGGCGACCTCTTCGGGGTTGTCGTTGTACGACGCGTCGATGTAGTACAGGTTGCCGTACGTGGGGTGCAAGTAGTACAGGCCCACGTCGAAGTTGTTCTCTCGGTCAAACGCCACCTGGATTAACATCCCGTAGTTGCAGGGCATGTAAATCTTGTACTGGTCGTACTGGTCCCAGCTGTCGTGGACGTATCCCGTGAACGTCTGGTTCATCGTGGTGATGTTCGTCACCGTACCGATGGGGTAGGCGTAGTCGCCGGCGTCAAAGCAGGGCTGGTCGGGAGAAGCCAGACCTGCGTCGTTCTGGCAGGCGCTCTCCGCGGGCTCTATGCTCGCGTTGTAGACCGAGAAGGTGATCGAGTAGTTCATCTCGTAGTCGTCTGGCAGGGTAGAGCCGCTGGTATACAGATCCCCGACGGCGAGGAGTACTGTTGAGTCCTCGGCTATGTACTGGGTCCACGTGTATGACACGTTGGTGGCCGTCGTCTGTGGGAACCGGTTGTACGAGGTCTGCACATAGTACAGGGCGCCCGACGGCGTGTACATGAACATCCTGAAGGCGATGTCGGTGCCTCCGTTCATGTAGCCGCCCGGCATGGACTCGTTCTCGAACCAGTCGAGCATGGCCCACATGCCGTGATAGGCGGGGACTTCGAACTGGTACCAGTCCACGTTGTCGTACTGCTTGCACACCATGCCAGTGAATATAGTTCGGCTGCCATCGGTGGGATAGCCCGATATGAGCATGGCGTCGCCTTCTGGGGCGTAGTCGCCATCGGCGGCATCCAGACCGTTGCCGTTGTAGTTGCCCTCGCCAGGGGCCGCTCCGTCGTCTTGGAAGAAGCAGGGTGGCGGGGAACCGGGCTGCGTCTGCAGCTCGAGGGTGTAGCCGGCGTGGGAGTCGGTCCCGCCCCAGTAAATCACCTCGGCGAAGATGGTCTGGGCATCGCCGAGCTGTCCAATGTCGATGAACTCAGGTTGGTCGAACCACGAATACGCGAACATTCCTGAGAGAGTCTCGGTTTCGGTATCGAAGTCAGTGTAGAGGTGGAGGTCCAAGTCAGCGTTGGCGTCCCAGTTTAGAGTAAGGTTCGCGAAGTAGTTCTCCGGTAACACGATCGCGTAGACATCAGAGTCGTCAGTCTGGCTGACGTGCCCGGACGCGCCGTCCTCGAACTCGAAGTCAGTGACGGACAGCATTCCGCTGAAGTTGCCCAGCGAACTGCCGACCAGAACTTCAACGCCGCCGTCGCCGTACGAGTCGAACAACTCGACTGTGTACTCCCCTGCGTCGGAGAAGTTCGCTATGGTGCCCTCGAAGTAGGAGGCCCAGTAGCCGTCGCTCCAGACCGTGCCGTCGGGCAGGGTGATGTCCATGGAGGTCTCGGAGTTGCACCAGTAGTCGCAGACGATGTCCACGAATGCGGTGGTGGTCCCGTCTAGCTCGAACGTGTCGGTCTTGTAGCTCCACCATGCGTCGTTCGGCATGTGTAGTAGGGGGTTGAGCATCGGGGTGACCTCGTCGCCGGGGACGCCGCCATCAGCCACCCAAGTGGTGATGTTCATCCCGTAGTCGAGGTTGCTGATGCCGTAGTAGGAGTAGTTGCAGTAGTAGCACCAGACGTAGACGGCGACGGTCTCGCCCATGACGTCGACGGGGTAGTCGACATACTCGTACCCGTAGGTACCCACGTCAGTGTCGCCCTCAAAGGAGGAAGTCTGTATGTGCCCGCTGGGGCTGTAGTAGTCGTAGCCCCAAGATCCTTGGTAGTAGCTGATAATCTCGTCGGGCCATCCGAGCGCGACCATGTAGGAGTAGTACTCCATCGTGTTCACGCCGGTGTTGTTCCAGGTGATATCGACAGTCAGGCCGTAGCCGGGCTGCATGTCGATGTGGTAGACGTCGATGTTGGAGTCGCAGTTGAAGCAGTATCCGGTCGAAACCTCGTCAGCCGCCATGTGGCCCCAGTACGAGTTCGTCTCGTTACCGTCCGGCCACGTGAAGTCATCAGAGATGTCCATCGCGGTGGACTCGGTCATCCCAGCGTCCTCTCCACGACAGGCATCGGTGCCTAGACACGGAGTCGGCGGGGACTCGTCCCGGACGATCTCCTGCTCAAGCTCCACAGGTGCATCGAAGGCACCGAGCATCGGCAGGCAGACCGAGACGATCATTAGCATTGTCAGATTTACTGAACGGGTGGCATTATCATTCATGGGCGTCACTTATCGCGCATGAGGTGTTATTTCTGCTATAAACATCTCCCAGATTGCTCAAGTCGCTATCATAGCAGTTATTCAGAAAATATTCCATAATTATTGATTGATATAGGAAAATATTATCGAATTATGATAAATATTGTCACAATAATATCGAAATACGGAAAATAGAATGAATAGATTTTTAAAGAATTTTTAGTGAATAAATTACAGGAAGTGTAAAAATTACACCATTCTTTAAACCACGGTCAGAGGCCTGTGCCTTCACTCCTCCCAGTGCTCGTTGTACGACGGGGAGTAATTGTCCTCGTCGTCGTCCTCGTAGTTCTCTGGTGATTGCCTCCTGCTGCCCACGGCGAACGCGACAGAAGCGGACGCGAGAGCCCCGATCACGGCGAACCCCACTACGGTCGCCTCGGGGTTGAGTCGCATGTGGTCCATAGCGGTCAGCGGATGCGCGTTGTCCCCTCTGCCGTCGCCGTTGCGGTCGATCCACTCCGTGGCATCGTAAGGGAAGGCATCCATATCGTCGGTCCGGCCGTCGTTGTCGTCGTCAGGGTCCACGAGGTCACAGGACCCGTCGTCATCGAAGTCAGGGGGGTACTCGGAGCCGTCGAGGGGTGGGGTGTCGCACGCCAGCTCTGTGACATCGGCCCAGCTGTCGCCGTCATCGTCTGTGTCATCCCCGTCGCCAATGCCGTCGCCGTCGGTGTCCTTGGTTTCGGAAGGGTCGTATGGGAAGCTGTCGTCGACGTCCGGCACACCATCGTTGTCGTCGTCATCGTCGAGCTGGTCGCAAATCCAGTCACGGTCGAAGTCGTCGGGCACTGAGTTCACCTCCATGGGATCAGTGCCACAAATGCTCATCTCGTCGAGGTCGTCCCAGCCGTCGCCGTCGTCGTCAGTGTCGGCGTTGTCGCCGATGCTGTCCTGGTCGGTGTCGTTCCACTCGTTGGGGTTGTACTGGAAGGAGTCGACTTCGTCTGCATAGCCGTCATTGTCGTCGTCGGGATCAACGAGGTCGCACAGGTGGTCTTGGTCGGAGTCGGGTGGGGTGAGGAACTCTGAGTAGGGGTTGGTCATGCAGTCTGCCTCCTCCGCGTCGGTCCAGCCGTCGTTGTCATCGTCCGGGTCGAGGTTGTCGCCAATGCCGTCCTCGTCGCTGTCCTCCCACTCGCTGACATCAAGGGGGAACACGTCGACTTCGTCCGCATAGCCGTCATTGTCGTCGTCAGGGTCGGCGTTGTCGCCGATGTTGTCGCCGTCGGTGTCGGTGTCCTCGGTGGGATCGAGCGGGGAGGAGTCGACGTCGTTGGGGGTGCCATCGCCGTCGACGTCATCGTCCATCTCATCGCAAACCCCGTCCTCGTCGATGTCAGTCGGAACCGAGTTCGCGTCCATCGGATCCGAGAGGCAGCCCTCCTCGATGCCGTCGTAATGACCATCACCGTCGTCATCACCGTCAGCATTGTCCCCTATCTCGTCACCGTCAGTGTCATTCCACTCGTTGGGGTCATCCTCGAAGGCATCGTCGGCGTTGGGGTAGCCGTCGCCGTCCATGTCGTCGTCAATCTGGTCACAGGAGCCATCGCCGTCGATGTCGCTTGGAACTGCGGCCGAGTCGTTGGGATCGGTGCCGCAGGCCATCTCGTCGGAGTCGCTCCAGCCGTCGTCGTCGTCGTCGAGGTCAGCGTTGTCGCCGGTGCCGTCGCCGTCGGTGTCCGTGGTCTCGTTGGCGTCTTCCGGGAAGCTGTCGTTGGCATTGTCCACCCCATCGCCGTCGATGTCCTCGTCGAGACCGTCGCAGATCCCGTCGGCGTCCGAGTCGAGGGGGACGCTGGTGTTGTCATGGGGGTCCGTGCCGCAGGCTGCCTCGTCCTCATCGTAATATCCATCACCGTCGGAATCGAGGGTGAACAGCCAGACGGTGAGGTTGTATGTTCCGTCCCCGGAGTACGCCCAGACCTCGATGTAGACGTCCGAACCCCCGAGAATGGAGTTCGTTCCGTTGCTCGAGACGACCTGGGGGCTGTTGTAGTACGAGGAGTCGACCTGGTTGTAGTTGCTGTCGTAGAGGATGAGGTTGAACCAGTTTATGCTCTGGTACGTCATCTCCACGGTGATGCCGTGGTCGGCGGGAACGAACAGGGTGTAGAAGTCGAACTCGTCGTCGTCGCTGTCGACGTAGCCCGGCCAGTGGGACTGGGGGGGCGTGGCGTTGATGGTTGTGGAGTCTCCAATCGTGTCGCCCGCGTCGTCGCCGCTGTAGCCATCGTCCTGATTGAGCCCGGGGACCGAGGACTGGTTGATCAGCGAAATCGTGAGCGTGTAGTTGCCCTCCCCAACATCGGCTTGCACTACCACGTAGACAGTGGTGTTGCTGACATTAGTCGTACCACTCTCGACAGTCTCGGGATTGCCGTAAAAACTGGAGTCGATCAGGCTCTGGCCCTCGTCGAACAGCCCGAGGTCGTAGTCGTTGGCCGAGTTGTTCCAAGACAGGGAAGCCTCGATGGCATAGAAGGGCGGCACTTGCACGGCGTAGATGTCGTTGATGTCCGCTGTCTCGGAGATCCATCCGTGGTAGGTCCCGTTGCCGCTCAGGTTGAGCGCGTCGGGGAAGTCGTTGCCAGCGTCGCCTCCGGAATTGGCGTCGTCCTGGTTGAACGCCGGGGTGTCGGAGAGGTTAGCGAAGTTGATCGTGAGTGTGTAGTCGATGGAAGCGGCGCTACTGGTCCAAGCCTGGACGCGGTAGTAGACCGTGGACCCGCTTACCGCCGAGCCGTTGCCGGAGACCTCCTCGGGGCTCTCGAAGAGGCTGTAGTCGATCTGGGTTCCGGATGAGTCGTACAGGAAGAGGTCCAGCAGGTCGGCTGAGCTGTTCCAGTCCAGGGACGCCCAAGTGGTCCAGTTGGTCGGGACGTCGACCGCGTAGTAGTCATTGGCGTCCCACGTGTAGTCCACCCAACCACTGTAATTGGCCCCCGATGTCGGCACCGAGAGATTCAGGGCCGCAGCTAGGGTGTCGCCGGCGTCCGTGCCTGAGCCGGCGTCGTCTTGGACCGAGCCGGGCTGGCCCGCCGTGGAGAAGTACGTGAAGGTCAGGTTGTAGTCGCCCTCGCTGTAGTACGAGTACACGTTCACGTAGACGTACGAGCCGCCGACCCCGGTCCCGTTGCTAGTGACTTCCCAGGGCGACTGGTAGGCGGAGTCGATGTACTGGGTGCCGCTGCTGTCGTAGAGGTACAGGTAGTCGAAAGTCGTGCCGTTCGGGAAGTTCATCGTCACCGCGATCCCATGGCCGGTCGGCACCGAGATGTTGTACCAGTCCTCGGAGTCCCAGGTGTCCGAGATCCACCCGCTAATCGTCTGGTTGGTGCTGTTGAGCTGCAGGGAGTTCCCAGCGGACCCTCCCGCATCGGTGCCCGAGTTGGCGTCGTTCTGGTTGTTCCCCGGCTGGTTTGCCGTGCTGAAGATCCAGACCTGCAGCATGTACTGGCCAGAGCCAGAATACTGCCTGACCTCGTAGTAGACCGTCGTCCCCCCCACGTTGGTGCCGTTCGATGAGACCTCCTCGTAGGTATTGATTGTGAAGCTGTAGTCGATCTGGGTTTCGGATGAGTCGTACAGGTAAGGGTCGAAGTCGCCCGTCGAGGGGGAGGTCAGGCCAATGGCTATCCCGGTGGCATTGGGCATCGTGAACGAGTAGAAGTCCGATGTGTCCGTGGATGACAGGTTGCCGTAGTAGGTCGCATCGGTGGCATTCAGGGGCACGGCGGTGGAGAAGGTATCGCCCGCGTCACCGCCGCTTCCCGCGTCGTTGGCGAGCACGGGGGTTGCCAGCGCCCCGATAACGAGTATTACGGTGATGAAGCGCGCCCTAGCCACGGCTCTCATGACTGTGACCCGCGTGAGCGTAAGACTTCAAGGTTAGTGAAAAGTGGTGTGTAAAATGCACCGCACGGGAGGAGGCGACTAGTAATCGTAGAACCCGGACCCCGTCTTGCGGCCGAGCCTTCCCTGATCCACCATATCCACCAATAGGGGTGCCGGGAGATACTTGTCGCCCCCCAGGCCCTCGTGCAGGACGCCCATGATGTGCATCACAGTGTCTAGGCCGATGAGGTCCGCGAGGGCCAGTGGGCCTATCGGGTGGTTCATGCCCAGCTTCATGATGCCGTCTATCGCCTCCGGGTCGGCAACGCCCTCCTGAAGCGTCAATATGGCCTCATTAATCATGGGGCAGAGGATTCTGTTGCTGACGAAACCCGGCGAGTCCATGCACGCCAGCGGGGTCTTGCCCATGCGCTCTGCGGCGGATACCACCTCACTGGTGACCTCCGAAGAGGTCTCGCTGCCGTTGATGATCTCGACCAGCCTCATGATTGGGACGGGATTCATGAAGTGCATCCCGATGACTCTGTCTGGCCTGCCGGTGTGGCTAGCGATCTCGTTGATGGAGATGCTCGATGTGTTGCTGGCGAGAATTGCGTTCGGCTTGCATATCGCGTCCAGATTGGCGAAGGTGGAGAACTTCAGGCCGGGGATCTCTGGTATGGCCTCGACCACGAGGTCGCATGACGAGAGTGAGTCCAGAGCGATGGCCGTGCGTATGCGCCCGAGGGCGACTTCCGCGTCCTCGCCGGGCATCCTCTCCTTGGACACCAGCTTGTCCAGCGAGTCGCGGATGGCTTCCATCCCCCTGTCTAGGAAGCCCTGCTCGACGTCGACCATAGTGACGTCAAGGCCGCAACAAGCGGCTACTTGGGCAATGCCGTTGCCCATCTGCCCCGACCCCACCACGCCGATGGACTCGATGGCCATAGTCGTCCCAGCGCAGAATCGGCCATGATGTTTGGCATGGCAGGCCAGCTTCATTCCACTCGCCTGCGGGATGTTCTCCGCAGTAGTGCTGACAGGGGAAGAGCGATTGCCGCGAGCACGAGCAGGCCGCCCATAGACAGCCACCATAGCATGGGGCCGGCGCCCCTAGCATCGTCGAGAGCCCAATTTGTCCAGTCCTGCTTCAGGATCTCGAGGGAATGGGTCTGCTCATTCTTGACCACATCCAGGCTGCTTCCCTCGATGGCATGCGAACCGGGTGTCTGGGGGACGTTGATGGTCACAGTGAAGTTCCCCGCTTCGGGGCAGATGAGCTCGACGGAGTCCGATGCACTCCATATCCTGACTAACAGCCCGGGCTCGCAGGAGCCAGAGAATCTTCTCTCTGTGGAAAGTGGTGCGTTGCGGAAGTAGTCCTCTTGGAACTCAAGCACGGGCGGCGTCGAGTCCCGCTCCAATGAAATCATGTATGTGTCAATCCCGTCGAGCGCACCGACCTGAATCACGAACTCGTTCTGCCCCTCGATTAGGTCAAGCACTAGGGTCACTGTGCCGTTACCAGGCTCCACCAAGTGCGTCTCTTCGGATCCCGCCCTCAACCAGTGAATGGACTGGGACTCGTGCCTCAGGATTACGACCTCTATGCTGTCGAGGGCGATGAGTTCGCCATTGCCATTTGCCAGCGCTGTGTCATAGATAGCCTCCAGAAGCACGAAGGTCCTGCACTCGCCGAAGCGGTTGTCGTTGATTTGGGGCTCGGTGTGGTCGACGGCCCCGAGGCAGATTGTGTGCTCGCCAGTCCTGTTGAGATCAAACGCAAAGTAGCCAGAGGACCCGTTTTGCTCCGACAGAGAAAGCCCGTTCAGCGAGATGTTGACATTGACGTCCTCGGGCGACCCCCATGAGAGGTTCTGCCTGTGGTCACCGAGGACCGTACCCTGTGCCGGGTCGAGGGCCCACGCGACCGCTGGCAGCGTGCGGTCCAACACTAGAGGCCAACTCTCCTCGTGCGTGTTGTTCGCCCAGTCGGTGAGTCGCAAGGTCATGACGTAGTTATCGTCGTCCAGATCAGCTAGGTCTAGGGGGATCGATTCGACGAAGGTGCTTGGGTATTCATCCACGCCGGCAACGGGGAAACCAGTGGAGGCATTGAGGACGGCGGGCTGGTCGGGCGTGGGCAGGCACTCGGTAGAGGATTCCCCGGTGAGTACGCTCACAAACTCGAGGCACCACTCGCTAATGTCAGCCGGCATCTCGAAAATAATCTGACCTCTAGTGAGGTTCATGGGGTGGTGTAGGTCGGCCGGAGTGTAGGCATAGCCGGCCTGATCGAGGACCGACATCAGCTCGACTGCGGAGGGTGTGGTCGGGTCGTACACGACTTGGAAGGACCTAGAGGCGAAATTGCCTGCAGCGTCGCTGGCGGTAATGACGAAGACGTTCGCCTCCCCGTTTTGGTAGAACGCCGGAACGCCCTGCGAGCCCCCGTAGTATCCGACTTGGGATGGTTCCAGCTGCAGGAGGTGCTGAGCGAAGCCGCTCTCGTTGGCTTCGATGGTGGTCCCGTCGAGGCTCAGGGTGGCCCCAGGCTCGGTCATGATCCCTATGGCGACCTCCTGTGAGGACGTAATCCAAGGCACTCCAGTCACCAGCAGAGGGGGCGCAGTAGCATCGTATGCCACAGATAAGAAGGTCTCGGACGACCGCCCGGACGCATCTGTAACGGTGGCGTGGTAGTCGAACCATTGCTCGGAAACGGGCAGCGAGGCGTTGACCCAGACCTCGCGGAAGAGGTCGGGCACCAGATTATCCTCGAGGCCGTTCCATATCCCAGTGAGGTTATGATTCCAACCATCGGTGTCCAATCCCCAAGCAGAGTTGGAGATGACGCTCGTCGTGCCGGACGGGGCGTTGGCGACAGGCCATGAGAGGTTCGAGAGGTAGAATCCGATGCCAATGTCGCGAGCGTGTAACTGCATAAGTAACGGGACGTTTGTCTGTGTCATGTTCTGCGGGGCCGTGAATGAGATCTCTGGATCCAGTTCGACGAGCTCGTACTCATAGGGAAGCCTGATGCTGGAACCGCCCTCGAGCTCGATGACGACGAATCCGAGCCACGAGCCCGCCTGGGAAGGTCTGTTGATGGAGAGGTTCAGCTCCAGTGCTCCCGCCGGAATTCTTCCATCGAGGGTCGGAGAGCCGTTCGGCCAGATGCTGCTGATCTGCGAGGCATTGAGTTGCTCGTGGCCGATGACACCCAGCGCTGCGCCCGCGACGACGTCGATGTCAATCCAGAAGTCCACGGATTCGCCGTCGACTGACCAGCCGTGGACGGCGACGCCGTACAGCCCGTCCTCCGGGTCCGCGATGGTGACTGACTCTGAAGACGTGCTGCTCCAAGACCTCCTGGACTCCTCGTCAGCGGAGAAGTTGCCGTCGCCGTCGTCGTCGTGGAACAGGTAGAGGTCTAGGTCCGCGTCCCCGTAAGAATCTAGCGAAACCCTGAGCTCGGAGGCGTTCTCCAGGGTGAGGTTATGCCACCACGAGGCGGTCATCTTGTCGCTCGAGACGTCTTGGTACGCAGTCTGGTTGTCGAGGTGGATCGGTTGGGTCCATCCGTAGCCTTCAATCGAGCTCACTGGGAGCGGGATGGTGGAGACGATTCGCGCCGTGTCGGTCCCGTTGCCCTCGGACCAGTCCGTAACCGTGCGTTGGAATCCGGATGACTCGGCGGCGAGATAGCCGACGGTGATGTTGAGTGGGTTGTCGTTGGTCGGCACCCCATGGAGAGCAGTGTGAAGCACCATCTGGTGCGTGCCCGGCGTCGGAGGTACGACGAAGGTCTCCCTCGAAGTGCCAGTGTACGTCCCCCAGTTGTGCTGTCCGCTGGTGGCATGGTTGTTCATAGATCGCTCCTCGATGTGGAAGGTGGAGGAGCCGTAGGCATCAGGTGCATCCTCGGCGTAGCCGTGAGTCACTTCGGTCAGCCACAGCACGTCGATGTCGGTGTAGGGATTGTCGTCCCAGTCAACGTCGAGGATAATCGAGCCTTCGTCGCCCATCTCGTCGGGCCACTCCACAGTCAGGAATCGCCAGTCACCGCTCTCCGCCCTCCATGACCAACGCATCGCCCCACTAATCCAGGACTCGGTGTACAGGGTCTGATTGGAGGCGTTGCCGTCCAATGGGCCTGGCAACAGGGTGAAGGGGCCCTGCCAGGGCACGTTGGTCACCACGGGCATTGTCCAGTTTCGATGTGGCTCCCCCGTGGGCTGGCCCTGGTCGTCGACTTGGTACGACTGAACGGAGATGCCATGCTGGCGCAATCCCGGGGAGGCGTTCTCGGGCACGGACACCACTATCTCGACGGTGGTTGTGCCTTGGCCCGTCGCCTGCACGGTGGCAGGGGTCGATATCCAGTCGTCCTCGACTGATCCGAAGGCAGTCCAATCAACCTCAATCCTCACGGGGTCCGCCCCTGAGAGCTGGTCGTCGTACCTCCACACTCCCAACAGCAGGCCATCCCTAGAGTCCTCGAAGGGCATGCCGACCCTGACCTCGGCCTGCGGTCCGTTGCTCCACCAGTAGGTGACCTCCTCGAGCTCGTCGGACTCGTTCCACTCCCCGTCGTCCACCATTCCGTCGCCGTCGGAGTCATTGTGGTATATGCCGTCGTCGTCCAAGTCCGTCCAGCGGTAGATCTGTAGGAAGACGCGTTCCTTCGAGGAGCGTTCCTTGTAGGGGTCGAAGGCTGCGTAGTCGATGGTCGCCCTAGCACGAAGCTGGACTGTGCTGTTGGGGAGCTGGTATGCTGAGTCGTTCGTAATGTGGAGGGGGACGAGGAGGTCCGGGCGATCATCCTGGTGCCCGTCCCATGTGTCGTTCTCGCCCCCACTGCTGCCATTGCCGGTGCTGTTCCAGACGAGGACGGTGTGCTCCAGCGGTGCGAAGACCGTTGGGGAGAGACTCAGGACGAGGTCGGAGTCGCCGGGGTTGTCGAAGGCGAGCTCGACTGTCTGGGACTCTCCGGGGCGCAGGGCATTGAGGTTGGCGTCCCGGTGCTGACCCTGGAACGTCCCGGAGTTCCACTGTGCAGGGCTCAGCGACCACGTCCCGTTGTCGCCCTCCAAGGTGGCCACTGAGCGGGAGGCGTTCATCCAACCACCACCCTGCACGAAGGGTTCGTAGCCCCTGTCGTCGGAGGTCGAGAGCACGAAGTCCCTGAGCTCCTGTGAACCGGGAGTCTGGTTCAGGTTCTCGAGCCAAGCCTCCTCGATCAGTGCGAGCAGGCCAGCGGCCACGGGCGTGGCCAAGCTGGTCCCGCCCCAGGTGGTCCAGGCGTCGTTGGCGCTGCCGTAGTCGTTGAGCGGAACATCGCCTGTCGCAGACCAGCCGACGGAGACGATGTCTGGGTCCATCCTGCCGACAACGTTAGGTCCTCGATTCGACCACGGTGCGCTCTGCCCCCAGGAGTCGGAAGATCTGCTGCTGAAGGCGCCTACGGAGAACACGCCGTGAGCTGCTCCCGGTACCTTCGTGGTTCCGAAGCCGTGTCCGCCGTTGCCGATGGCCACGGCGTACGAGACATTCGAGTTGTAGACCCGAGTAAGCCAGTCGAGGTAGAGCGAGTAGCCGTCGGCACCAGAGTCGTCGACCGAGGAGTACCCGAAGGAGAACGAGCCTATGTGGGGCTGGTCGGGGGTGTTGGGGTCGCCGTCGTAGCCCTCGGCGATGAATCGCCACGCATCGAGGGCGTGGCCGCCGGAGTAGTGGTTGCCTATGGCGGAGATGGTGGCGTTCGGCGCCATGCCGAGGACGCGCCCGTCGTCGATAACACCCTGCGCGGCCACCGCGCTGGCGCAAAGCGTTCCGTGGCTGCCGGACTCGAGCATGAACAGAGTCAGGTTCCCTGATCCGGGGATCCGGTCATCGTATCCGTGTCTAGCGGCGTAGGTCGAGCTGTAGGGTACGCCGTTGGTGCCGTCAGCCACCCAGTAGACTAGCCCAGCTGATATGTCCCACAGACCATCGCCATCCACATCTCTGCCCGAGGTCTCTTCTCCTGGCCTCATCGGAGTCTCGTTTCCGAACCAGCCGTCCCTGTCGATGTCGGGCCAGACCGTCTCGTAGAGACCCGATTTGCCGTCGTCGACGACTAGGATGGGAACGTCCCCTCCCACCTTGTCCCGCAGCTTCCAATCAGGATGCTCCCCGAGGTGGTAGATGCCCGAGAGAGATGCGTTCACGCCCGTGATGTTGTAGCCGCTCGAGTCGAGGACCCCATCGCTGTCATTGTCGAAATCAACTGTCGAGGTGTTTGCGTACCAAGTTCCGGTCTCCGGGTATGCCTCGCCGTCGACCAGCCAGTAGTACATGCTGTTGTGGTCGAGCATCAGGGGCCAGCCGTGGTAGGACGAGTTCTGGTACTCGACCCTGGCTTGGGTGCCGTTGAGGTCGGGGTGTCCGAAGTCGACGCCGGTGTCGGCTACTGCGACTACTAGACCCTTGCCCGTGTAGCCCCTGTCCCAAGCGTCCGTGGCGCCATGAATCTGGCCCGTCCTGACCGATGAGGGATCGTGACCGGGAGGTGCTGCGAGTGGGACTGTGTCGTAGGGCTCGGGGGAGCGTTCGGCGTCGATTACTGCGATGACCCCGGCAACACCGGGAAGCTTGTGCAAGAGGTCGGCGTCCAGCCAGAGGGTCCTGTGGTCGATACCACTGCTCGAGCCTCCGCGGCTCACCATGACCTCGCCGGCCTTGGCAGGCGCCTGCTTCTCGAAGGCGCCGTGCTTGTGCTGCCACACGTCGAGATCGTCGAGCGAACTCGTAATCACCGTCACACGCACCTCTCTTTGCCCTGAGGCGACCCTATCCAGCAGTCCCTGGTCCATCCAGGGAGTTCCCATGGGTTGGTTTGGAGTGCTTGATTTCGGAGTCGGCTCTGGTGATTGGTCGGCAGGTCTGGAGGGCTCGTTGGTCGCTGCGGATGACATTGACGAGGCGAGCAGGAGGATGAAAACTGCCACAGAGAGTCTGCCTCGCATGCAATATCGGGTTAACCAGGTCGGCTTGAGATTGACGGCTCCGAGTCCCGTCAAATACAAAGAGTCAGCACAGCAGGGGTTACGCGGAGTCCCGTAGTGTAGTGGTCCATCATCTCGGGTTTTGGTCCCGGGGACCCTGGTTCGAATCCGGGCGGGACTACCACTACTCTTCGATTGCTCCAGGGTTTCGCGACAGGTCCTTGGTAATGTTCTTTTGATGGCTCTCGAGGGTGCCTCCGCCAATCTCCAGAAGCTTCGCATCGCGCCACATTCGCTCGACTACGTACTCGCCTACGTAACCATAGCCACCCATGACTTGGATGGCCCGGTCGGCGATGCCCTTGGCTGCGGTAGTTGCGAACAGCTTGACGCCGTCCGAGTCCAAACGATGTCCTGCCTCGGACAGGTCCAACTGGCGTGCAGTGTCGTAGACGTAGGCCCGCATCGCCCTGTACTCGGCCCAAGACTCACCTATGTGGCGTTGGATCTGACCGAAATCCCTGATCTGTCTGCCGAACGCCTCGCGCTCGCTTGCATATGCGTTCATCGCAGCAAGGCAGCGGCGCGCGATGCCCACACTCATTGCAGCGAGACCGAGGCGCTCGTGCTCGAGGTTCCTCATCAGGTGGATCATCGACTCCCCCGGCTGTCCCACGGCGTTTTCCGCTGGTACTACGCAGTCCTCGAACAGCAACTCCGAGGTCGTGCTTGCGCGCATGCCGAGCTTGTCGTGTATCTTCTGGCCCGCCGAGTATCCGGGCATTCCGCGCTCGACAAGGAAGGTAGTAAGTTCGGCGCGGCCTCTGTCGTCAGTCCCGGTTCTGGCGTACAGCCAGACCACGTCGGCCGGAGTGCCATCATCGTCGATCGATCCGTTCGTTATCCACATCTTGCGGCCGTTGACGACCCAAGAGCCGTCGTCACGGGGAACAGCATTGGTCTGCATACCCAAGACATCAGTGCCGTGATCGGCCTCGCTCATGCCCAGACAGCCAATCCACTCCCCACTGCACACCTTGGGCAGAATTCTGGCCTTCTGCTCGTCGCTGCCGCTGTGTGCGAGGTTGTTGACGAACAGTTGGTCGTGGGCGAGGAAGGCGAGACAAAAACCCGGGTCTGAGTAGGAGATTTCCTCGTTGACGATGACCACCGATGTGGCGTCCATGCCCGCCCCGCCGTACTCGGCGGGAGCGGTCAGCCCGAGCAGGCCCAGCTCACCCAGCTTGCGGAACAGAGCAAGGTTGAACCGCTCGTCTCGGTCGTGTTCAAGGGTTTGGGGTTCGACCTCCTCGCGGACGAAGTCCCTGACCATCCGGCGCAGCATCGCGTGCTCATCAGTCGGGTTCGCGATGTCCAAGTCGTGCCAGCCCTCGCCCATGACCCCCCTAGAGGAGGTCGTCGTATGAGCCATTCGTCAATGGCCCCTAGTTGCTCCAGAAGGCGGTATGCTCCCAAGGAAGGCCCAATGCAATGCCGATCAGCTCTAGAATGACGTAGTTCCAAACCAAGTAGAGGGTGACCGTGGCGGTGAACACCGCTAGGGACGTGTTCACGATGAGGTTGCGCTCGCGCTTGGCCTGATCCAGCGTACAGATGCCGCGGTTCCTGAAGTAGATGACCAAGCCTGCAGCGACCATGCCCAGAGAGACCACGTAGAGCGCATAGCGCACCCACGAGTAGTACAGGTCGTTGGAGAGTTGATCTGCGGCGACTATGGCCGATGAGCCCGCGAAAAGTACCCAGGCCACCGAAGGAACGCAGCACATGCTGGCAGTGAAGGCCGAGATCCAAACGATGGAGGTCAGGGACTTCGTGTCTTCCGCTTCCACGCTGGCAGGGCTGGGTTGGCTCGTATGAACCCGCGTCAGGGCTATGGCGTGACCCGTCTGCTGTCTCGTGGGAACGGGATGACCTCGCGGATGTGATCAGCACCCGTCAGCCACGCGCAGACACGGTCGACCCCCAGCCCGAAGCCGCTGTGAGGCACGCCCCCGTAACGGCGGATGTCAATGTAGAACTCGTAGGGCTCACGAGGCGTGCCCTCCTCGTCTATCCTCTCGAGAATCTCGTCCTCCGACCAAGTGCGCTCGCCGCCACCGAGGATTTCGCCGTAACCCTCGGGAGCGAGCAGATCGTGGCAGAGCACGTATTTCGGGTCGTCGGGGTCCGGGCGGTGGTAGAACGGCTTGGAGACTCGGGGGTAGTGAGTCAGGAAGTGCGGGACTTCGAAGTCTTGGGTCAGCACCTTCTCCTTGCTGTAGTCCAGATCCTGCCCCCATTCAATCTCTATGCCCTTGCCTTGTAGCGTCTCGACCGCCTCGTCGTACCTCATTCTTGGGTACGTGCTATCGGCGTAGCGAGAGACTAGGTCGAGATCCCTGCCTAGCTCGGCGAGCTCGTCCTCGTGCTCCTCGAGCAGGGTTCGCGAGATATGGCGTACCACGCCCTCTCCATGCTCCATGGCCTCGTCGTTGGAGGCCCAGGCGATTTCCATCTCCGCGTGCCAGAACTCGGTGAGGTGTCGGCGTGTGCGAGACTTCTCCGCGCGGAACGATGGGGCCATCGTATAGAGGCGCTCGAGGGCGGGCATAGCAGCCTCGGCGTATAGCTGCCAGGACTGAGTCAGGTAGGCCTTGCGCCCGAAATATGGCAGCTCGAACAAAGTGCTGCCACCCTCCACGGCTCCAGCGACGAAGTTGGGCGCCTGGTACTCGATGAAGTTCCGATCACGGAAGTAGGAGTGGATGGCTCCGAAGACGGTGCTGCGCAGCTTGAGCATGGTAGTCATCCGACCTGTGCGGAGGTAGAGATGGCGGTTGTCGAGGAGGAACTCAGTCTGCCCCCCGTCGGCCTCCTCCATCGCGGACTCGGTGATTGGGAACGGGCGGTCGGGGTTTACGGGCCCGATGACCTCGCCAGAGGATACTATGACCTCGTGGCCGTGCTCGCGGTCGGTCGCCTCGACCGTTCCGTGGACGATGATGCTGGACTCGGTGAGCGCGCCCTTCATCTCCTCGAATGCTGAGTCTCCGACCTCGTCCCGCTTGACGACGCACTGAACAGATCCAGTCGAGTCCCGCAGGACAATGAACCAAATCTTGTTGGAGCCTCGGGACCGGTGTACCCATCCCTTCAACTCGACTTCAGCGCCATCGTGGGCACCGGCTCGAACATCCCCTATCCAAGTCGACTTCGCCATGCGAATCTCGCTCTGCCCCGGTCGCTTCCTCCATATCAAAGGCAGCCCACTGAACGCCGGCAAGACGCTATTAGATGGCGGGTCTGACGGGATTCGAACCCGCGGCCGACGAGTTAAGAGCTCGTCGCTCTACCTGACTAAGCTACAGACCCGGGGCTCGGATTTGGCGCCGCCCTATAACGGCGACGGGAGACTCAGTTCAAGCGCCCGCCGGACTTGACGAGGGTGCTGACCTCGCCATGCGAGGCCATGACGACGGCATCGCAGATACCGACGAACAGCCCAGCCTCCACAACGCCCCCTATGCTGCGGATCTTGGCCTCCAAAGCAGCGGGGTCGCTGATAGTGGGGCCGAACGAGCAATCGAGGATATGGCCACAGTTGTCAGTAACATAGGGGTCGTCCGTCCCCCCGCGCAGGGAGACCTCGCCGGGGCACAGGGCGGAAATTCCTTTCCTCGTACTCTCCCAGGTCATCTCGTCGACCTCCACGGGCAAGGGAAACGCGCCGAGGGTGCCGACATGCTTACTGTCGTCAGCGACGACAACCATGGCATCGGAGGCGAGCGCGACGATCTTTTCCCGCGTGAGCGCGCCTCCGCCACCCTTGATCAAATCAAAGTTGGAGTCAAACTCGTCTGCGCCGTCGATCGTCAGGTCGAGGTTTTTCGCGTCCTGTATCTCGAGCAGTGGAATCTCGAGCATCTCGGCTAGCTGCCTCGTGTCCTCGCTGGTCGGGACGCCGCTGACCTTCAGGTCCTCCTGCCTGATACGCCTTGCGAGCTCGATTATGGTATACCTGACAGTCGAGCCTGTTCCGAGTCCGACCACCATGCCATCGGTAACGAAGCCGCACGCAGAGACGCCCGCCTTCTCCTTGAGGGACTCCACCCCCGCCACGCCCCTAGGGGGCCGTCGAACGTGCATGATAGTTGCCCCTCGGAGTGACTGGGCGGAGCCGGTGGGTTCATCCGAGAGCGACGAGCCCACAATTTGAGGGAGCAGGAGGGTCGCTGACAGTGTTCGACACTGAGGAAAGTCCCCTCTCCGCGATGCAGGTGGTCCGACGCAAGTCGGAGGTCCGGGAGGGCCGGCTCTGCAACAGAAACGAACCGCGCCAGGCGCACTATGAACCCGAAAGGGGGAGGTTTCCTGACCGCGGCTGGAACGAGCACCCCCGCCGGAGCAAGTCCAAGCAGGTCCGTATGGCATCGACAGGACCGGGTAGGATGCATAGTTGAATGCGACCAGCCGCAAGGTGAACAGAAAGGGGCTTACTCCCTGCACCCTCGCAATAAACCACCTAGTCGGTGAGAACCGCGTCGAGCGCCGGGCCCGGCGCCAGAGCGCCGCTCTCCTCGAAGTCGAGCCACGTTCCCTTGCCCTGCAGCCTCGAGCCGAGCTCGTGATACGCCACGATCAAAGTAGGCAGCAGTATCGAGCTGGTCAGGAGTGCCAGCACTAGAAGGAGCATCATCAGCACGAAGAAGTTCTGCAGGCCCGGCACCGATACGAACAGCCCTGCTGAGAGCCCTGCGCACGTTGTCGAGGTCGTCTCGAATATGGTGCGTCCTGTTCTTGACACCGACTTCGCGATGCCAGCTGGGGTCTCCCCTTCATCCTTGATTCGATCGATGATGTGGATAGAGTCGTCCACCCCGATGCCGAATACAATAGTCCCAATCATGGCAGTGAACACGTTGACGTTGACTGACCCGCCACGCATAAGCAGCGGCTGCCAGAGCACCACCACCCCGACTGCGGTCATCGTGAAGATGGCCAACCTAGGTGAACGGAAGAGGACGGCCATCGTCAGCAGAAGGATGGCCATCGTGGCTATCGTCGTCTCCGACTGCGCCTCGTGAATCCCCTTATTGATGTCAAGCGAGACCGGCAGGCCTCCAGTCAGCAGGGAGTTCGAGACCCCATCGATGCCCATGGCAGGGCAGTCGAGCGCACTTTTGCACCCATTACCGTCGAGGTGGTCGTCGATGGCATCACGAAGGCTGCCCGCCGTTGCGAGGTTGATGTAGGGCTGGTTGACATAGACCAGAGTCTTGGTCTCACCCTGACCTTGGTCCGCGTTCATTAGCATTGAGCGGACCTCTGGGCTCAGCGTGTCGAAGGCGATGTTGACCATGTCCTCGCGACTGCTCGCAGCATATGGCCAGCAGTCCGGGCGGAGGGGATTAGTCGACTCGTCCCAGCACTCGTCGTGTATCAGTTCCCACAGGCTGCGATCGTATATCTCGAGTCCCTCTACCTCCAGATTGACGTGAACCGCCTTCAGTATGTCCACAAGGCTGATTGTCGTCGTGTTGGCGACGTTGTCTATCTTCATCACCTGCATGTGGTCTATGGCGTCCAGTATCGGGAGGTCACGGATTGGACCGGTATCGTTCTGCGGCCCCCTTTCTGTGGCATCCACGATGAACATGTTAGTCTGGCCGCCCTCGAATACGATGCTGTACTCCCTGAGGGCCTCGTAAGACTCGAGTCCGGGAGGGACCTCGTCCGATGCTCCCGTGATGTCCTTGCCCAGCTCGTCATTGTAGATCCAGACCCCGCCGATGGTCACACCCAGCGAAAACAGTATGACGAGCAGAGTGGCTCTGAGGGGCACTCTCCCTATCGTCTCCCAGAGCCCTTCCATCAAGGAGAATGTGAGAGTGAGTGATAGCGTGATTCCCAGGATGATGGCCCCTCCAGTGGTGAGAGGGGCGAACAAGTACAGGATCCCGGAGAATGCCCCGGTTGTAAGGACGGCGAACAGCCAGGCGTCTATCCCTAAGATTGTCGCTGCTCTGGCTACAACCGAGCCGATTTCGGGGATGTCGCGAACAGTACTGTACGTCCTGTATCCTGGGTCGGCGTTTCTTGTAACGAACTCCTTTCCAAATCGGTCCCCCCTCTGCCTCCTCTGCCTCCTCGCCGAGTCCAGGTTCCTCACCTTGAACAAGGAGCTCGCTTCGCCCCTCCGGTACCTTAGCAGCTCAATCAGGGCGGGCACCATGAGCATCGAGAGTACGAATGTGCAGGCTATGCCCAGGAGAAGGGTGACGCCTACGGTCCTCATGGGCTGAATTGGCACCAGCTCGGGCCACGTAAGGACGCTGAACCCGATTATTGTGGTAAGTGCGGAGAGGAAGATTGCGTTGCCAGTGGTCATAGCGGCCATCACCGTGGCCTTGAGGCTGATCTCGGAGTCGAAGGGGTCTAACTCCTCGATTTCGACGCCGTCCCGGTTGGCAACCCACTCCTCCTCCCTGTGCATCTCCAGCAACTCAGTGCGGTTCTCCTCGATTCGATTCGTCAGATGGAGTGCGTAGTCGACCCCAAGGCCAACCAGAATCGGTCCTGCCGAGATGATCATCGGCGTGAGCATGATGTCCAGGATTACGGTGGTGCCGAATGTGATTGCGAGGCTCATCACGATCGGGAGCCCGCAAATTACGATGACCTTGGCGTTCCTGTGGAGAATCAGCATTGCCAGGGCCACTAGGAGGAGGCTCACCGGCAGCATGGTGTACACCAGCTCGTCGTAGATTGCATCGGAGACGTCGTGCAGCACCGGGGTCAAGCCGGTGACGGTTACCGCTTGTCTCTTCGGGATGACGTCGAGGCGTTCCCTGTCCATGGTCGATACCGGGTTCTGGTATGTCCTGCTGCAGATCTCGCACTCGGTCTCGATATCATTCTGGTTGAGAAGACTCTTGGCGTGGGCGATGAATGCCTTGTGGTCCCTGACATTCTTCCCTGTCTTATTGTCGACCCCAGGGAGGATGTCCGTGTTTGTCATGTCGAAGGAGATTCCCATAATTATGACGCCGGTGTCCCAAGTCCCGTCGCCGTTGGTGTCCCGAACGAAGTTCGACATCAGCTCGCCTGCGTTCTCCACGTACTGGTCGACCCTCTCTTGGGCTCCGTCGCCCTGAGGGACGGAGTACCCCACATACGGGTTGAGGGACGCTAAGGCGCAGTCGCCGTCGCTCACGGGGAGCCCGTGCTTCTCGACTGCGCAGCTGAACCTGTGGTCGGTGGAGTTGGCCTCCTTGACAATCTGCGCTGGGGAGAGCACCCAAATCACGCCGTCGCACCCGTCGCCGGGCTTGTTGCACGCTAGGGAACCCCTGTCCTGCTTGTTGTAGTCAAGCCCGGACTTGAGGCCCCCCTTGCCCGCGTTGTCGTCGTCACCCTCGATCCACGACATTTGAGAGAGGATGTTCACGTCGGTGATGTTCTCGTCCCCCTTCTCGTTGCCCGTAGCGGCGTTGTTGGTCTGGACGTACAGAATCACGATGTCCGTTGCCCATTGCTCCCTGACCTCGTTGAGCAGTTCCGTAGAATTCGCCCCGTCGGGGAGGTAGATCTCGACATCGCCGTTGATTTGGTGCTCGAAGTATATAGCGTCCCTGCCGATTAAGGCGGTCAGCAGCAGAAGCAGCGCGACCACTGCTCCGGGACTACGTTGGATGCCGCTGTAGGTAAGCTCAACAGCCCTCTGGGTGACTGCGTGGACGCCGTCGGAGACGTCGTCCGAGAGTTGCCCGATTGTCTCGAGTGCCCCGCCTAAGAAGCTCCCGTAAACGGCCTCCCTAGCACGCACTACAGCGTTCCTGACTGGCTGGAGGCTCTCAAAGAACCATGCCCAGAAGCGGGCCTCGTCGTCCAACTCATTTTCCCTCAAGGGGCCTGTCACGCGGATGGTCCCCTGTGGGGGCCACATGAAGCGTTCGCAACGCCAGTCATCCACGAACGCGGTTCCTTCGTTCTCACGGACCTTCGAATTCCGATGCCCTCAAGATGGCCTCGTCCGTCGCGCGGCCATGGAGTTGGTCACCGGGGGGGCCGGGTTCATCGGCTCACACCTCGTCGACGCGCTGGTCGCGCGTGGTCATCGCGTCCGGGTTCTAGACAACTTCAGCAGCGGTCGTGAGGCCTTCCTGTCCCACCACGAGGGGAGTGGGATGGTCGAGGTGGTCAGGGGAGACCTGCTTAATCTGGAGGTGGTGAAGCGGGCTATGGATGGCATTGAGACGGTTCACCACATGGCCGCCAACCCCGACATAAGATTGGGCACGGAGGTCACGGACACGGATCTCAGGCAGGGCACCGTTGCTACATACAACGTTCTAGAGGCCATGAAGGTCAACGGGGTCTCTAGAATCTCGTTCTCCTCCTCCTCCGCTGTCTATGGTGAGGCCGAGCTGATGCCGACCCCCGAAAGCTACGGGCCGATTATGCCAATCTCGCTCTACGGCGCCTCGAAGCTCGCCAGCGAGGCCCTCATCACCGCATGGGTTGGGACCTTCGGCGCGCAGGGGTACCTCCACAGGTTCGCCAACATAGTCGGCCCGCGCGGGACGCACGGCGTCATCTTCGACTTCATCCACAAGCTCAAGAACGATCCGACTAGGCTCGAAGTACTGGGTGACGGCTTCCAGGAAAAGTCATACATGTCCGCTCACGATTGCGTCCGCTCCATGCTTCACTTGATGGACTGCGATGATGGCGATGCCAATCTCTACAACCTCGGCACCGGCGATACCTGCTCGGTCCGGAGGATTGCCGATATCGTGGTAGAGGAGAGCGGGCTCGAGGGTGTCTCGATCGAGTACACCGGCGGGAAGAGAGGCTGGGCAGGGGATGTGCCGAAGACCTACCTCGACGTGAGCAAGCTGCTCGCCACGGGCTTCGAGCCTACGGCGATGGCCGAACAGGCCATCAGGGAAACCGCACGCGACCTCATCGGCGAGATCGGGCTGTAATGGCTAGGGTCGAGAGGGCGAGTATCAGAGACAGGGGGACGAAGAGTTCGATTCCATCAGAATCCCCCTGATCCCCGAGCGAGACTGCCACCGCACCCATTGTTGATGGCTCAGACCCCTCTGCGGAAGAGGACTCGTGTACCGCAACGATTCGCAGTTCTTCCGCAGCCACGCCCTCTGGAAGCTCGAGGGTCCGGGTCAGCACGACAGCCCCCCCCGGTTCCACCGACTGGCCTGCCCCGGTCGCACCATCCCATGAGTCATAGGGGTAGGACCATTTGGCATCCCCCTCAATCGACGTCTCGGCATAAGCGAACGCGACGTCATGGTGCTCGGTGATGCCGTTGGTCGCCTGTTCCGACCCAATTGAGGCGCTTGCGCGCAGAGCGAAGAGGGAGATTTGCGTGTTGTCTGGAGTGGCGATGTCGCTCAACTCGACGCTAATCGAAATCTGACTTGCCGAGAGTGCCCGCACGACCAGTACCATCCTCGTGTCATCGGCGCGCTGCCCCTCGGCGGAGAGGAGCGCGCGATGGAGCGAGGCCTTGTCCGGTGCGCCCCCCAACAGTAGTGCACCATCGAACCAGAAGGAAGGGGCAGCCAAGGCTGTCGAGTGGTACTGCGCCCTGTGGGCCGTGATTGGCGTGCCCAAGGGGTCATCGAAGGTGTCGTGGACAGTCACGCGAGCGACCCTGTTACCGTTAGCAATGGTAAAGTCAGGCATCCAGACGTCTACCGAAGCGCAAACATCGCACCAAGTCGCAGTGTACTGCTCCATCAGGACCGAGTGACCCCCCTCAGCAGACCATTCCTCGATCGGGAGGTGCTCTTGGGAGGAGGTTAGAGGAAGCGAAAGCACCAGCAAGGCCAGCGCCAACGCCGCCCTGCATCCGGTCAATCGTGCCATCGGTCTCCCCCCCTCAGCGCCCCCCCTTCATAACCCAACGTCCTAGCGAGAGAGCATGAGCAAGCGCTGGCGCCAGGAGAAAAACCGAGATTCGTGGGGGCGTCAGGCTCGCTCTAAGGGATATCGGGCGAGGTCCGCGTACAAACTCAAGCAAATCCAGGAAAGATTCGGGATATTGAGACTAGGCGACGCGGTCCTCGACATCGGCTGCCACCCAGGGGGATGGACGCAGGTGCTCGTAGAGGAGGTCGGCGAGGACGGACTGGTCATCGGGGTCGACCTGCTCGCCACCTCTGCTGTCGAGGGAGCCAAGATTCTCATCGGTGACATCACCGAGCGCGGCACAATCGAGCGCATCGCCGAAATCGTGGGCAAGCGTAGTCTCAATGCGGTAGTCAGCGACATCTCCCCGAGGCTCACTGGGCGCTACGACACCGACCAGGCCATCTCTCTCGAGCTCTCGACCACGGCGCTCGATACCGCTATGACCCTGCTCTCCCCCGGTGGCAGCTTCGTGACCAAGGTTTTCCAAGGAGCGGGGATCGAGGGACTGGTGAACTCCGCCAAGCAACGATTCTCCTCGGTTGGTCGGTTCTCCCCCACGGCAAGCAGGAGCGCGTCCTCCGAGACATATTTGATCTGCCAGAACAAGCTGCCCAAGCCACTTGGCTCGGCCGCTGGCTCCACTGCACTCGAGCAAGTCCGCGATCACCTAGCGTCGATAGGGATAGTGGTGGAGAGCGATGCCGAGGACGAAGAAGGTACCAAGGTCGGTTTCAGGAAACTGGACAAACGCGAGGGATGATTACTTTCACATTCCCTCCGGGACGGGCAGATGGACAAAGTGGCGACGGGTGACTTCGTGCGCATAGAGAACTGCTGGTGCTAGCGCAGTGAGGGAGAGGGTGGTTTCGCCGGACAGAATTGGTATCCTGGAATAATTGGGTACTTGATTTACCCCTGAATAGCAGGTGTTTCCAGTAACACCGGTGATTAGGGAAATAGGTAATTTTGAGCGTTTCTGCCGGATTCAGTACCTGCTCCATTATATAGAGCGTGGAGGGGAGCAAGCATCACTCGTGAAAACGAGGAGATGAAAAAATGGAAGTGGATATGAACGCAATGAAAGCAGAACTTGGCGGCGCCTTTGTGCTGTCCTGGGCCGTTTTTGCTATGGATCTCAGTACCCTTACGGGTGCTGTTGCCCTAGCAGTGGTCTGGATGGCATTTGGCGGAGCTCACGTCCTGCCTGTAGTGACCTGGTGTCACATGCTGAACGATGGAGATGGTGATGTCGATGGCAACTACATGCCTAACGGCATGAGGCTGTTGGCTCAGGCCGTAGGTGCGGTGCTGGCTATAGTGCTGGCTACTGAGGCTGGCGCCATCGAAACAGGATGGGCTGCGACCCCCTTTGAGATGCCCGAGACCTGGGCTCTCCTAGGTACGATTGCCGCTGGTGCGGTATGGTGGCAGGTGCACACCCGATGCGATTCGGCCTGGGCTAGCGCCTTTGGCCTGATGGTACTGGGTGGCATGATGACCCTAACGGGAGCCCACGAGATGGGCGCGTCACTGGCAAGCGCAGGAGATGGCATCGCAGATGTCATCCCAGCGTGGATCGTGGACGGCCTATTGGTTGGCCTTGGTGCCCGGATCGGCGCCGAGATTGACAACGCAATCTGAGACATTAGACATAGAAAGAAAGTTGTAATCTCAGATACATACGCAAGCAGACCGGGGGGGCGACTCCCCGGCCTGTGTACGAACCCTCACATAGAGTGCTCTTTCTCAATCAATGGTTATTGTGGTCACTCTGAGCCACGATCATAAGGCACGATATTCTGCCACTCCGATGCATCGGAACGAGATACTACGGCGTGGACCCAATCACAATCCGAGCAGTTGAATACCTCGTGCGGCAGCCCGGGCTCGATGTAGAACATGTCCCCTGCGCTGTGGATAACCGACTGCCTGCAACCGGGCCCGTACTCGTGACGCACGCTGCCCTTTAGGAGGTAGACCATTACATCGAAGCCGACGTGGATGTGGGCCTTGGCAACGCCTCCGGGAGGGATGTAGGCGCGGTTCATCGAGAGGCCGGTAGACGGCGTGTTCTTGCCCGACAGTCCGGCACCGTACTCAATGCTATTCCAACCTCGCACCTTCTCCACATTTCTGAGGCTCCAGATGCCCCCCTCGTCACTCACAAAACGCTCGAGATCCACTTGCTTCTGCTCCCCCGTCAGTGGGAGCTCCTCCTCAGTCATGGTGAACTTATGGCAGGTCAGTTTTTCAAAGTTTGGAGGTAGAAAAAGATGGTACTGCGGCCAACCCTCTCTCATTTCCCACAATCAATGCTAAAAGGGGGACATCGCAGCCCGCAGACCAAGAGGGGCTGTGGTGGCACAAAGAGCATTGGTTTGCGCGTCCTCAGGGGCACCGTTGATCGAGAGCGAGAGTACTTCGTTCCCCTGCCCTGTATGCAGCACCCTCATCGGGCGCAGCCAGCGCTGTAGGGTGCAGGCCGTCAAGTACATTTGTCCCAAGTGCAGATTTGAGGGCCCCTGAGGTGTGATTGAATGGGCGAAGTCGTAATCAAGTACAAGGTGACCCTCGACCAGCCCGAAAATGAGGCTCCTGACTATCAGGGGATTGCCGATCGGATCTCTGGCTTCAGGGAGGTCCAGACCGTCGAGGTCAAGCCCTTGGCCTTCGGAATGATGTTTATTGAGGTCCAGGTAGTACTGGGTGAGGGCGATGGTATCGTCGACGGGTTCGAGGACCGAATGAGGGAGACTGACGACCTCATCGGCCAGATTGAGGCCCTTGAGATGGGGCGCCTCTGATCAATAGTGATCCAAGGGCGATTTCATGAACTCGCGCATCAGCACCGTTGCGTAGGTGCCCGGCGGGAGGGTGAATCGCAATCGCAGGCAAGCCCCTTCGGGGTGCCACCTCTCGCCCTTGCTCGGGCCCGAGACCCAGCGCTCGAACAGCGAGTTGGAGACTTCGGGAACCTGCTCCACGCTGAGATCTCTGAATGGGACCGAAAGCGCCCTTCTAGTCCCCGAGGTAGTGAGTCGGGGAATTCTCTGCACGGCCCAGTTGACGCTGGTCAGGTCGGTGGCTTCCAGAGCACTCTGCTCGCACTCACCGGGTTCACTGGTGGCGTAGGCCGCCTTCCTCCCTGGCAAAGGGCCCGTGACGGCGAGTCTGCCTAGGCCACAGTTCCTCTTGCAGCGCTCTAGGTTCGTCTCGCTGACTAACTCCATCTTGCCCACATCGATGCGGCCATTTGGCTGGAGTGGTGCGACGAGGTCCCCCACTGCAGGTTCGATTATGGGCAGTCCGGCCTCCAGTCTGGCAGACAGGGAGTGGTTGAAGGCGAGTGATTGGAGCGAGTGCACCATCAGGAGTTGGAGGGAGTTGGGGAGAGTTCGGAAGGCACCGAGATAGTCGTCCGGTTTCTTCAGTAGGTGCTCAAGCATTGCTCGTTCGTAACCCAGTCGGCTCGGTGCGATGTCAAGGCACTGGGCAGGGTCCCTGGACTCCCTCCAAGCCGCTCTGAAAATTGCTGAATCCTCACTCTCCCTCGTGGCCTCCATCCCCACGTAGAGATCCACCGCGCGCTCGAAGTTCCCCTCGATGACCGCGCGCCCGACCTCTGGAGTGACTGGCCTAGTCGACCCGAACCTCTGGGGCCCTATCCAGTTAGGGAAGGCATCAGAGCCTATGGACTCAGCCAAACCCTCTCTTATCACGTGGACTCGCCTCATTGCCTCCTTAGCGTCGATGGGTTCTCCAGAGGCATCGCAGCATCCTCTGACAGTGATGGTGAATCTGTTACCGTCGTGGTCCCCCATGACGACCTTGTGATGGGTCCGTCCGAGAACCTCAATCACGGAATCGGGGATTTCGGCCCCCTCAACCCTGTTCCGCGGGGCGTCGATGACTAAGATCTGGGTCGTGATAGCCCGCTTGTCCTTCATCCCAGAACTGAAGATTCGGTTCCTGTTGATCCGACAGGCTCTGGCCAGTCGTCGGAGGAAGCGGTTGGTCTCCCAGTTGGTCAGGGTGACCCTAGCGACTGTGAAGCGGCCCTTATGGTCCATGGCTGGGGTCTTGGATATCTCCTCCACTCGGAAGTCCTCAACCCTAGCTTTGAGCAACCCACCGATGCCCTCGGAGGGCACTGACCACCCTGACAAGCCCAATCGCTCCTCGACGGGGCGCTCGGTCACGCGCCCACCGCCTCAAAGTTTGATGCTGGAGAAGTCCTTGGAGATAGTGGAGCAGATGTCCGTGAGGATCTTGGCGGCCTTCTTGCCCTTTACGGCCCTGACGTAGAGTTCGGGATCGTCGAGGTCAGGGTGGTTTTGGAAGTAGTTAGCATACTCGACGTCGGCCATTTCATTCAGGCGGAATCGGAACATCTGGAGTGTCGTCGAAGTCTCACCGATGATTCGCAGCCTGAGCTCACGGCCCTCGTTCTTCAGTACTTTGACAGGCATGGGACGGGCGCTCGACTGGCGGCCTCCTTTTCAGGTCTTGCATAATCAAATCCGAGAAGGTCGGCTACAAACTCACCCTAACTTTTACAACAAGAGGTTTTGGGGGCTTCGATGACAGGCAGTGATGCCATGACTGATCGCATCGCTGACGCCTTCGAGAGGCTCTCTGTACCGATTCTAGTCGTCAGCCTGCTGCTGACCACATTCCTGGCATCGGTACTCATCCCCCTCCCTGCCTTCACCACCGATCTATCCTCGTTCGCTCCGGAGACCGAGTCCGACGAAGCTCAGGGACGCATCCAAGAGTCCATGGGGGCCTCGTCCCACCTGCTATACATCAACGTCAAACCAGCAATCGAGGAAGGGGGTGGTGACTTCCTACCCAACGTCCTTGAGATGAGGGCGCTGCACCAACTGGCTGACGATCACGGACGGATCCAGGCCTACTCCGAGGCGAACGGTGACTTCGTTTCCTCGCAACTCAACGCCGCGGAGATTCTACAACGAGCGCTGGAGGAGAGGAACTACTCGGGACAGCTGTCGGACTTCAGTGATTGGCGGCAGATGCTCGAGGCTGTGACCGATGGGGAAGAGTGCGGGGATGCTCTGGGCAGCGACGAACGGACCGTCGCGACCGCCTCGTTCGCCTCCTCCGCAATGCTTCACCATGACCTCGACTATGGGTCGGTGTGCGACTGGCTCGATACTGGCGAGGGCAACCCCACCCCGACTGCGAGCAGCACCATGTGGCTAATCGAAATGTCGGGTGACATCAGCAACGAGGAGAGGCAGGCTCACGCCACAACCATCCGCGCCATGCTGACCAGCGAGCTAGGCAGCGACGACTCAGTTCTCGAGTATGGAGTCATCTCTGACGACCTCATCAGCAACGACATCAACGAGTCCACCCTCGACAACCTAGTCTGGCTGATTCTCCTAGCTGTGCTCGTCGTGGTTATTCTGCTCGCCCTGACCTTCAGGTCCATCACAATGGTCGTAGCCCCTCTGACTGCGTTGCTGGCTGCGCTGGTTTGGACCTACGGTGCGATTACGCTCATCGGGGTACGCTTCTCCATACTGGAAATCGCGGTGGCTCCAGTGGTACTCGGCCTCGGAATCGACTACTCCATCCACCTCCAACGTGGCTACGAGAGGGCCAAGGAAGATTCGAGGAGCGCCGCCGAGGCATGGGCGAAGGCGTTCATGGACCTGCGAATGGCACTCTCCCTAGCTGTGGTGACGACGATGTTCGCATTCCTAGCAAACTCGTTCTCCCCATTGCCTCCGCTTCGAACCTTTGGAATTACCCTGGCTCTAGGCGTGGCCTCGGCGTTCGTCGCCAGCACGGTGACGGTAGGGGCCATGCACGTGGTCGTCGAGAGAACCACGGGATCTTCGACGAAAAGGGGACTTGAGCTAGAATCACTGGCTAAGGGGGCGGCGGACTTCCAACGTGGCAACGCGCCCTTGGTGCTGCTCACCGTGGCGATAATAACCGCTGGCTCAGTTATCGTGGCACAGCAGGGGCTAGACACCAGCTTCGAGCTCTCCGACTTCCTGTCTGAGGATGAGATGGAGGTCATGAAGGTACGCAACGACCTCTATGACTCGTACGAGGTCAACGCCCTCAAGTCAGTGTACATACTGGTTGAACCAGCGGAGGGCGAGTCCTCATTCAATAACGAGGGGGACCTGATTGACGCGCTGAGGGGAGTAGAGGACTCATTACTCAGGATGCCAGGTGTAATCGTTACCGAGGCCCCGGGAACGAGCTCTGAGTGGGGCTCGTACGACAGTATCTACAGGATTATAGCTGACGCCATCGAACAGGACGAGGGGTTTGGCCTCGCACACAACCTCGAGGCGTTCGGAGAGGACGTGGCCACTACTGCAGACTTCCAGGAGGGCGACCTCGCCATGGCCATCGCCGCCCTCCAGTCCAACGACAGCATAGGCGAGCCACTGAGGGGGACCACGTGGGCAGAGCGGACTAACCAGCACGTCGCACTGACCGATGACGGGAAGTCCATTCGCTACCTAAGAATCAGAGTCGACGTCGAGGCCGAGACCAGCGCGATGGTGAACGAGATCGTGAATGAGCTTGACGTCGAGGCCGCGATAATCTCCGTGGACACTGGGGGCAGGGCGTATGTGGTAGGCGACCTCGTACTGCTCTCGAACGTCCTCTCAGGGCTAATTTCCTCGATCATCAGCTCAACTGCCATCAGCTTGGCGGTCTCGATGCTGGTCCTGACATTGCTCACTCGTAGGTTCGGACAGTCCCTGCTGGTGATCCTGCCAGTCGGCCTAGCAGGATCGTGGGTGGTCGGAGCGATGGCCGTGCTCGAGATAAACTGGAACGTTCTGACCATCATGATTACCGCCCTCACGATTGGGCTGGGAATTGACTACTCGATTCACGTATGGCGCCGGTTCGAAGCCAACCGCACCGCAGGGATGGCCATCTGGCCAGCGATGAGGGACATGTACGCCAACACCGGTGCAGCCCTGCTCATGTCCGCTGGAACGACGATTTGCGGT
Organism: Candidatus Thalassarchaeaceae archaeon; assembly: GCA_029940695.1. GTDB lineage: Archaea > Thermoplasmatota > Poseidoniia > Poseidoniales > Thalassarchaeaceae > UBA36. The sequence goes on along the minus strand of JAPYUP010000013.1, from coordinate 4,107 downwards.
TTCATGGTGTTGATGCTCTCTCCTGTCCCGGTCATAAGGGACTTCGGGATGGTCAGCTCGATCTCGGTGGCCTTCTCTCTCGTCCTCGCTCTCCTTGTTCTACCGGGGCTCCTCGCTGCCGAAGTCCGTACCGGCAGCAACGGTGACTAATCAGGACTCGATGATCTCGAGGACCTCTTGCATGTCGAGCCTCTGCTCGCGTGCCAACAGGGCGATTGCCATCCGCAGTGTGACCGGGCCGAGAGCCCTGCGCTTCCTCTGAGCGCGACGTATCACCTCCCTCCGTTCCAAGCCGGACTTCCTAGCGACGTGTGCAATCAGGGCCTGTATGTTATCCTCCGCACAATCAGAGGGGTGGTGCGATTGCTCGGTGGGAGGTTTCTGCTCTTTGGACTGGGATGGTCTCGACTCGGACTGTGTCGGTTCGGGTGCATCGTTCGTGGAGGGCGGTACGAAAGCCGGGATGACAGCGAAGCTGCCAGAGAAAGGTTGCCAACCCAAATCGGGAGGCAGTAGTTCGATGTAGGGATTAGGCATCAGGGACACCCCATCCCCCACGAGCCAACCGAACTCGTGGAGCCGGTCAGCGATGACCATGGAGTCCACTGGCGAGAACCACTGCAGCTCCAGAGCCCACATTCTCGCGAGATCGGGCGTGCTGATGCCCTGATCGGGCGCACCGTGGAAACTGGCATGAAGTAGCCGCGCTATCTCATCGGCCCGGCGGTCGCTCATCTGCTGCCTCGCTAGCAGAGAGCATGAGTGCGATGCTTGAGCCTTGCCCATCGGACTTGGACGTGAACGCGTTTGGTTGAAGTGTGACGGGGGTATCCGGGGTCGGTTCAATATGGCGAGGAAGTACATCGCGCGCGACCCGCGGACTGGCAAGCAGATTCGTAGTGGAAGACAAAGCAAAGCCACGAAGGATAGCATTAGGGCCCTCACACCGGACCCGGGCCCTTGGGAAAGACTCCTCCTTGTGGATATCGTCCCGCTGGCCAGTGGCCGCATCGCCAAGGTCGAGGTTCGCGCCAACGAAAGCAAGTGGATGCTCGGCAGGATAGACGCCATCAAGGCGCTACACAAAGTCCTCGAGAGCGACGCCGAACAAGCGCACAGCGCTCTAATCGAGGCCTTGGACGATGACTATCCAGATGTGCGCATAGCCGGGCTGAAGTCACTGCCGTCGTTCGCGCTCAGGAGGCAGGGCACCCTCTTCCAATGCCTCTCCGACAGGTTACTGGACGGTGAGGAGGCAGTCAGGGAAGAGGCTCGCGCATGCCTCAAGAAAGTCGCTCCGCTGTTCCCTTCCGGGTGCGAGGAAATCATCCGCAGGGAACTCAGAGACGACAGGAAAGAGCATCGCGACAATGCTTTCGCATCCCTTCAACTAGCGTCAAGGCAGTGGCCGGAGGTCGGGTGCCTGCACTTGGACGAACTGATCAGAGAAGAGGAGGATGATCTACGGATTAGGGGCTCCAAGATTCTCAGGACGATTACTGCCAAGGGCGGAGCGGAGGCGTGGGACCTGATTAGCTGGTCGCTCCAGGACGAGGAGGTGCGTGTTCGCAGGAATGCCGCTCGGACCCTGACTACCCTAGCCACCGTCGAGCCTCGGATAGCAACCGTACTAGTCGAGGCGAGCATCGAAGAGCGTGACAAGTCAATCAGGGACTCCGTGATTAGGGCGCTGAAGAAACTCAACATGCAGAGCCCAAAGGTGGCTCGTATGATTATCCGTGGCGCTGGTGACAAGGATGTCGAGATGCGCAAGGCGTGTATCGGCCAACTCGTCATCATACTGACGGGACAGGAGCTGCGAGAAGCCGCCGTAGAACTGCTGAGAGCCGAGAGCGACCCGGACCTGAGGAAACGGTTGACGGCCCTGTCAGTGGACCCTGACTTGGAGGGAACCGAGGAGGAGAAGAACAAGTCACTGGCTCCGTTGGACAAGGTCGTAGTTCTGCTTCCGGAACTAGAGGAGGACTTACCAAGGAACCCGGAATCAGATGCTAATGACTTGCGTGAGGATGATAAACGGGATTCAGGTCGGTCGCCCAGCGAGGTCAGCAGATGAGTGAAGAGTTTGATGAGAAGTTATCGCGGTTCGAGCAGCTCTGGGATGGTGTCACACCCAAAGGCGAGAACCGAAACAAGGCCCTGAAGTTTCGTCAATACATGCGTAACCACGTCATGCAGAAGTTCCACAAGCGGAGCAAGGACCAATGGGCCAACGCAGACAAGGGTCACTACAACCATGGCTTCTCCAGCAAGGACCAGTTCCTGACCAAGAAGAACTGTCGGAAGTACTGGATGGGCGAGTTGCAGAAGGACATCAAGGACGCAGAGACCTTCTGAGGCAATTCCCATGACCTCTCCCTCATTCAACGACTGGGACCTTGAGGCTCCGATTGCTAGAGCCATCGATGGGCTCGGTTGGACCGAGCCCACCGAGATTCAGGTCGAGGCGCTGCCGGTCGCGCGAAGGGGCGTCGACGTCGTGGGCCAAGCAAGAACCGGTTCGGGCAAGACTGCCGCCTTCGCGATACCGATTATAGAACTCTGCGAGCCCTCGGGCTCGCCCCAAGCGCTGGTACTCTGCCCGACGCGCGAGCTCGCCGTGCAAGTGGCCGAGGAGATTGGAGTCCTGCAAGGGGACAAGGGCCTCTCTATCGAGACGGTCTACGGTGGAACGGACATAGAAAGGCAGGCCAAGCGACTAGACAAGGGAGTCGATGTAATCGTGGGGACTCCCGGTAGGGTGATTGACATGAGTAAGCGTGGGCACATTAAGCTCGCTAGCATCTCGCGCTTCTGCCTAGACGAGGCGGACCGCATGCTCGACATGGGATTCTTTCCCGATGTTCTCTGGGTCTTCGATCACATGCCCAACAGGGAGCAGACGATGCTGTTCAGCGCAACCTTCCCCCAAGAAGTCCTCGATGCGGCGGAGGAGTTCACGAACGAGCCTGTCCACGTGATGAGCGATGAACTCAAGGTCGAAATTCCGGAAATCGAGCAATTCGCAATCCGAGTCGGGCGCCTCAACAAGATGTGGGCCCTCGGGAGAATTATCGCCAACATGAAGGAGGGAGATCAAATGCTAATATTCACCAACACAAAGCGAATGGTCGAGATGCTGGCCGATCGCCTCGAGAGGTTCAGGGCCAGTTCATCAGCCCTCCACGGTGACATGGCGCAGAACAAGAGGGAACGGATACTGAATGATTTTCGTGAAAGCAGGACAAAGATCCTCATCGCGACCGATGTCGCTGCGCGCGGCCTCGATGTCGATGGCATAACTCACGTCGTCAACTACGACCTACCAAGTGAGACCGAGGGCTATGTCCACAGAATCGGGAGGACCGGGAGAATGGGGCGCAGGGGGGAGGCCTGGAGCTTCGTGCCCAGAGGAGAGCAGGGAATGCTCGATAAGATCGCCAACACTTGGAACATGGAAATACCTCTTGTAGATGCGCCCGAGCTGCCCGAGGGAGCCAAGGAGAGGATTCGTCGCAAGGATGACTGGGACGAACTGTCGGACGGGTTCGGCATGGTGGCGGTGCGCTTGTCCGTAGGCAAATCCGAGGCTTCGAAGCTAGCCCTCGCTGACTGGATCCTGAGGGAGGCCAAAGTGCCCGACATAGCCATCGGCGAAATCATGCTCGGTGACGACGAATCCATCGTCGAGATTCATGTTAAGAAGGCGTCCTACGTCATAGATGTCCTCAAGACCAGAGAGTTCAGGGGCCGCAACCTGGAACCAGTCATCATCTCGTGAATCTGACATTCTGGAAAGCTCGTGCTAAATATCTGAGGGGTATCCCTCCGCATTCTAAATATATCCGGACTAGTAAGGGGTTTCATGGCTGACGCCAACGCCGACAAGGGCGGCAATGACGCCAAGTCCGGAAAGAGCGATATGGCTGCCGCAGCGAAGGCTAAGAAGGAAGCCGCAGCGAAGGCGAAGGCCGACGCGGCAGCGAAGGCCAAGGCCGACGCGGCCGCCAAGAAGGAGGCGGCTGCTAAGGCCAAGTCCGATGCGAGGGCGAAGAAGGCCGAGGACGCCAAGGCGAAGGCCGAGGCGGCTGCGAAGGCCAAGTCCGA
>JAPYUP010000012.1 GCA_029940695.1 Candidatus Thalassarchaeaceae archaeon | reverse complement strand
TGCTCTGGGTGACGGTGAAGTTGTCCCCCTCGTCACCGGAGTTCTGCAGTATGAAATTGAGGATGGTCTCGGCACCGGGGTCGAGGTTCCTGTTGCTCGCGGCTATCAGCATGGCCCTCAGCGCGATGAATGAGACGGTGCGTGACTCGATGGTGACTGTGCTCGGAGCCCCAGAAGGGCCTGTAATCAATAGGTTTCCCGCCAAAGTGTAGGTTCCCTCTAGGTTCGTGCCGTCGAAGCTGAGGGAGAGGTTCTGAGGCTCGGGTGGATTGGCGAGGCTCCCGGCTAGCGTCTCCGCTGTGGTCGACTGAATCTGCATCTGGTTTCCAGATGATGTGGAGGTAAGGGCTAGTTGTGCAGTCACGTTGACCGGTTGGTTGCCCGTGTTAACCACGGTGATGCCGCCCACCCACTGCGCCCTAGCCAGCGTGTCTCCGTTATCTGGTAGGGAATCTGCGATGGATAGTGCGTCCTCCACAGACATGACGGTGATACCAGACATGGTAATCTCGTCGTTGCTCGCGTCGGAGTCGGTTGAGGTCGTCAGGTTAACGTCCCAAACCGCCCTCAATCCGTATCCGGAGCCTGCGGTAGCGTCCCAATAGAGTAGGTGAACCTCTTGCTGTCCGGGGTTGATGTTGATTTGCCTTTCATCCACCTCTGCAAAGCCTGAGCCAGTATTGGCCTCGAGGGTCAGGTTTCCGTCTGCTGAAGAGCCGCCAAGGTTCAGTATGCTTACCCGGATGATGTGAATCTGTGGTGCGAGAGTGGGCACTCCAGAAATCGTGGCTGACGGGGTCGTGACGTTCAGGTCGGTCACTGCGACGTCTGCATCGGTGGACCTTCCCGATGTTGACTGGGCGCGTGGATCCACCGAGTGGCTGGAAGTCTGTGCGAGCAACGGCAGGACAAACAGCATGACGACTAGGACCGCTGCTCTCCTCACCCTGCTACCTCCGATATGATGGGGGTTGTCTGCTGACTGAGATTTCGAATATTCCCATTGCTACCGCTCCCCTCCTCATAGAGGAGACTTGTTATGATTATGAAACAACCGGCGGTAGCATTCGTTTTGGACTGGGCGTCGGGTTTGTTTGACCGATGTTATCAAAAGACAGCGCGCACGTTCGGTCGCGTGGCCTTTGATCTCTTGTCCATCGTCATCATCGTCATCGTCCTCGCTGCTACCCTTCATGGCATCTACAGGATTGCCCGTTCAGGGAAGCGACGAATCGTCCTGCCATCCACCCGAACCAATCTGCCGGATCACATCTCCGAAGGAGCTAGGGCTAGGCGTCGCAGGGGCGGCTCGAGGAGGGACCGGTCTCTGGTTCCAACCACTGCGGAGACTCTCGGTGAAGGGTCATCCATAGGTGAAGGTGTGCAGGAGGCTGAGATTAGTAGTCGAGACATCTCGGTTCTCGAGAAGCGGCTCGAAAGGGAGGGGGCGAAGAGGGGTGCAGTACAAATCAGCCTAATGTGGAACAACTGGAACGATCTGGACCTTCACGTCATCACCCCCTCTGGGGAGCATGTCTACCACGACAACAGGAAGTCGACTTGCGGTGGAGAATTGGACATTGACATGAACTTCAAGCCGACTTCCAAGACGCCCGTCGAAAACATAGTCTGGACTCGGACCCCGCCCGCGGGGGTTTACCGGATAGGTATTCGCCACTACAAGATACACAAGCGTGGCCTGTTCGCATGGGCTCCACTGCTCTCAAGGCTGCACATGAAGAATGCAACCGACTTCACCGTAAGCGTCTCGATTGGAGAAAGCAAGCGATTCTACGAGGGAACGATAGAGAAGAGCAACGATCTACAGTTCGTAGCGAAGTTCGCCATCGCAGATCTCGCGGAAGGCGACGAGAAGGGGGCTCCGCGGGAGGCTGTCGTAGAGGAGACTGAGGAGTTTTCCGAGGCCGAAGAAGTTGATGTCCTGCGGCGTAGGGTTGGTACCGTGCAGGATGGAGTTTCTGTCACTCTAAACTGGGATTCATCCAATGACCTGGGACTGTCTGTGGTTTCTCCGGATGGGGATGTCATCTCGTTCTTCCGCCCAGATGGGTCGACGGGAGGATCATTCGACATCGACGGCTACAATCCGAAGGAGGGTAGTCAGGTGGCGTCATGGTCCAAGGACCCCCCCGCAGGAATCTATTCGGTCATGGTCCAGCACTTCGAAGCAGAGGACGAGGAGGGGGATACGGAGTTCACGGTCTCAATCAACAACCGTGGAGACGTGGAGGAGATCTCGGGTACCATTGACAGTGACGGATCTCAAGTCGAAGCTGGAACCTTCGAAGTGAGTTAATCACCACTCTACTCCTTGTATGTCCAAGAACCTAGCCATCCAACTCAGTTTCTGGAGTTTTATTTGCTCTTGGGTAGCCCCCGACCAACGTCCAACAAAATCGGTCCTCGTCCCTAGCACTGAGATCCGGTCCGTTCTGACACCGAGCGCCCTGAGGAAACAAACTGCTCTGTCCCCATCGGTGAAGCCCCCCGGATTGTACATCCCATCAATGGCCCTTGGGGCCTGATGCGTTAGCACGAGACTGGGTGGGTTCGCCATGGTCTCGGCGATGTCCAACAATGCACTCCAGTCTTGCTTATTGTCACCATGGGCGTGGAGAATGAAAGGGACGGATCGCTTTACCGCCTGTTCTGTTCCGTCCCCCCCATCGGCATCACTCACGACGCAGACTAGGCGTGACCACGCCTTCTCTGACAGAGAACCGGGTAACTCGGAGAACACCCCAGAAGCGCCGTCGGCGGCTACGAATAGAGTCGGGCGTTCAAGAGTATGGATTAATTCGTCGGGCTCTATTGCGGAACCGAGAATTGCTATCTCAGAATCTCTGATAACCAGCCTTCGGAAGAGTCGTGCTATGGCTACAAGACGGTTGTGCCTAGCCCACGTATCAATTTCCGACTCCTCGACTCTCGCGAGCAGGAGCTCGGCGCTATCCACGTCGTCCCCAAGGTCCCAATCGAAGAACTCGCGGACTTCATCCTGCAGGTCAACCAATACTGGGTCAACAGGTGATAGGTCTGTTGGTCCTCCGCGGCTTGTCATGCTCCAGTGGAAGGGCTCGGTGAGTATTGAAGAACCCTCGCGGACTATTGTCACCCATGCCCATGCCCCTCGTCCTTCCGCGTATCGACGACGACGGGCTGCTCGCCCGTTACCCGTTTCTTCCTCAGGGCAGCGAGTTCATCAAGAGGGTGCTGGAGGAAAACGGAATTTCGATTGAGGAACTAATAGAGGCCCCGTGGCTCGAAGGTGTAAGGGTTCGAGGGCGAATCAGATTAGTTGATTCGGTGCTTCAAGAAGGTGGAGTCGATGAGTCCTCGACCGTCGATATATCGACCGAGATTGGGAGGATGACGGAGGCCCTCTCATTCCTCCACGCGATGCTGGTTGTTTGCGCCTCTTTCGATGAGAGGCTGCTCGCGAGGTGGATCGAGGGGGAGGCTAGCAGAGCCGACCGCCTTCTTGGGATCGATAGTGATAGTTTTCCCTTGATCTCTGGTTCGTACCTCTCTGGCATCAGAGCTGATGGTAATGGGGCTAGGGACGTGGAGTATTGGGTTCCACTGGCTGATTTTATCGAATTGTGCCCGCGCATCTCGGGCAACTACTGGAGATTGGTAAACAGGCCTGTGATTGGTGGGTGGGTATGCTTGGATGCAGGAGCGGGGGAGTCGAGCAGAGAGAGGACTGCAAGGCTGATCAAAGAAAGGATTCGAGAGCATCTTCACCAAGGTTGCCTAGATAGAATGGAAAGGATGGATGACGAGTTCGCAGCAATGTTCGCCGAACCCGTTGAGCGCATCACGGGCCTCCTATCAGAACGAGTCGAGGCTGAGATGCCGATGACCGTTGCAATTCGTGAGGATTGGCCGCCATGCTTCGAATCGGCAGTCTCCGAGTTGAACCAAGGGGTCAATGTCAACCATGTAGGTCGGGTATTCCTAGCAGCATTCTCGCGGGCCCTCGGGCTCCCACGGGAACAGACTTGCAACTTCTTTGCCAATGCCCCTGACTATGCTGCCGATACCACTACCTACCAGGTGAACCAGATTTACGAACGCGAGTACACTCCCCACGGATGCCCGGCGCTGAAGACGAATGCTAGATGCCCCGTTCAAGTGGGGGACGATTCGCTATGCGATCAAGAGTGGATGACGCATCCCCTGAAGTACATCAGGGCCAAGCAGAGGCGGCGATATCAGGACACGGCCACGCCCGAGGCTCCAGTAGACGAGGGGGAGGAGAGCAGTTCGGCCAATTCCTCATAAGTGGAAGGACTCCAAGTGTGAGCGAACGGAGGGGACCATGGTTCGCACACTCGTCCTGACAATCGATAGGGACAACGACCTCGGTGTCAAGGCTGGAATCAGGGGGCCAGTGGTAGGACGCAAATCCACGCTGACTGCCGCCTTGAGGCTGGGCATTGCTGATCCCGAGGAATCCGACACCAACGCGATACTGGGTGCGCTACACCACCACGACCGTCTAGTGGAGGGCGCAGAGGCCAATGACGAAGTCGAGATTGCCATCCTCACCGGCGACGTGAGGGTCGGTCCGAGGAGCGACCGGGCAATCGCAAGCCAGCTGGACGAGGTCATTCAAGAGTTCCAGCCCGACAGTGCACTTCTGGTTACGGATGGGGCAGACGACGAGGCGTCTCTGCCAATCATTACTTCGAGGATAAGAGTCGATACTGTAGAGAAGATAATCGTCAGGCAGTCTAAGGGCATAGAGGGAACCTACTACTACATCATCAAGGCCGTGGAGGACCCTAGGTTCCGGGCCCGACTACTGGTTCCGTTGGCCGTGTTCCTGATGATTCTAGGCCTTGGGCTTATCTTGCCAAATGGCATCATGCTCATTGGGGCGCTACCACTCATTATCGGAATTTGGCTCCTCGGAAAGGGGCTTGGGTGGGAACATCAGATGGAACGCCTGATGATGGACATGAGGGAGAGCGCTACGGGGGGACTCTTCTCCTCATTGCTCTGGGGGCTCTCGATCGTGTCACTACTTCTCGCGGTGCTCCTCTCGTACCAGAAAATGACTGGCCCCGTCCCCGATGAGGGATTCCTGTGGCTAATCACCAAAACTCTCGATGATGTTCTCCCATGGATCCTAATCTCGCTGTTCTCGTTCGCACTCTCCCTGGGTGTCTTACGCTGGAAGGAGGGCACCTTCACTGGGCGGAGCGTGCTGCTCGTCGGTCTGAGCGGCGTGGTCTACACCTTCGCGGACGCGATACTCAAGGTTGCTCTCCAAGTCATCACTCAAGGTGATTACGTACTCGTGGTTTCGCAGGTCTCGGAAGATTGGGGACTCCCAATTTTCTCTGTCGTGCTCTACTATTTCCTTAGGACTATCGTTCAATCATTCTCCGAAGACAATGACCTGGGTTCTGGAAACAGGTTCTGGGGAATTTGAGAGATCCGGCTGTTCTGGATGAGCTTTTGGAATAATGAAATTTCTCGGTAGTTATGGGTCGTCGCAGCATGGGAAACGCCGAAGCTGAAATCGTCTGGACGGGGTCGAGAGCGCGGGCTGAGGCTCTGTTGGCAGCCGTCACCCCCGACGACCCGGACGATTTCGAGGCGTCGTTGTCACAAGGTGAAGGGGGGGTCAAGCTACGAATCACCGTGCCGTCTGGGAGCTTGAGAAGGACGCGGTCGACTGTGGATGACATCCTTGCCTGCCTTGCCGCGGCGGAGTCGGGCCTAGACGCAGTCGGGTGATGGTTGCTGATTGCCTAACGGTGCTTCGCACCATTCAATACATGGCGTCGTCACGTAATCCCATGAAAACCATCCCACATGACCGATCCTCCCTGCTCTGGTCGGGTGACTTGGAGACAGGGGGGCCCACTGACCTCTTCCTCAATTCCATCGACGGCTGGGTGGATGCGATGGTCGCAGATGAGCATGGGGGTGGGGACGGTCCCGAGGGAAAGGTCGGGGCGAGGGTTGTTTCTCGGCAGACCGGTAGAATCTGCGGTAGACCAGTTGTCGAGCGTCTATTGGAACGTCACTTCCACGGATGCGAGGTCGAGTGGCATGTCAGCGAGGGAGGCGAAATATTCGAAGGCGACGTAATCCTCGAACTTTGGGGGAGTTATGTTCAAGTCCTCCAAGCCGAGCGAATTCTGCTGAACATCCTAAGCGGTCTTTCAGGAATAGCCACAAATGTGGCTCTTTGGTCGGAGGCTGCAGGAGAAATCGGTGTTGCAGCAACCAGAAAGGCTGATTGGGGGCTTCTTCACAAATGGGCCGTCCATGTCGGAGGTGGCCTCACACACAGACTGAGCAGGGGCGATGCACTGATGATTAAGGAGAATGATATCGCTGCAATAAAAATGGATGGGGAAGGCGATTCAGAAGCATTGAGGGGGGTTGTGATGTCAATGGACATGGACGAGCACTCAGATTTTACCGTGTTCGAAGTCCGAGAGATCGATCAGGCGTTGGTGGTTGCCTCGGCTTGGGATTATGTACAGAAAATGAGGGGTGGAGCTGACAGAGTCGTCATACTGCTAGACAACATGGGGCCCGTGGGGGCTCGTCGGGTTAACGAGGTGCTATCCGAAAATAATCTACGGCATTGGTGTGTGCTTGAGGGCTCTGGCAGAGTGGATTTGGACTCATTGTCGGAATGGAACGGAAGCGGCGTCGACGTCGTCTCTTCGAGCGCCCTCAATAGGGGGGTCGCCCCCCTCGATCTCTCAATGCTCTTTGAGGGGGGATCTTGAATGGAAGAAATACCGGAGAGTCATCCTCGGAGGGATTCTCTATTGGCTAGGAAGAAGCTTGTCGATGCCGCATCAAAAGGTCTGCTAGCCGAGTCGGCAATGATAGCCCAAGGCCGTGGTGAGGCATATGACTACCTTCTAGGAGAGCGAACGTCTGAGTCCGCTCTCCTCGCCATACGGGAGGCGGCCGCTCGGCTTCGAGCAGCCGCTCGGCCCATTATCTCAGTCAATGGTAACACTGTGGTGCTCGCAGGTGAGAGTCTGATTCGCGTGGCCGCCGCCATCAGGTGTCCCATAGAAGTAAATCTGTACTATCGCAGCCCGGAGAGAATCGCGGGTCTGCTATCACTCCTCTCAGAGCAGCGAGAGGGGCTAAAGGGCGAAGGGGCTCCCATTGGGTTCTCGGGAAACTGGTTAAACGCGGTTGGTTCAGTACGACTGATGGGCGCTGAAGAGGATGGTCGGATAGAGGGATTGGAGGGGTCTCGCTCCATTTGCAGCGCAGAGGGCATTGAGAGCGCAGACACGGTTCTCGTTCCGCTTGAGGATGGTGATCGTTGCGAGGCCCTAATTGCCCTTGGGAAGGAGGTCCTGGTAATCGACCTGAACCCACTCTCTAGGACCTCAATGATGGCATCGGTGACCGTTGTAGATGAGGTAGCTAGGGCTTCTGAGGCTCTGGTGGGAGAGGTCATCGCTTGCCAAAGAGGGCCTTCGCAGTGGGACAACCAACGAGTGCTTCGTGACGCTCTAGATATCATGGCAGGTGCTCTTGAGCGCATCTAGGTATTCTGTTTCTTGAGTAATTCTGCACAACGTAGGGCTATGGCCTCACCGACCTCAGAGGTAGATGCTTTTCCCCCGAGGTCATACGTCACGGGACCACCTGATGCGAGGTGCTCTGAGATTGCTCGTTCTAACACCTCAGAGCAAATTGTCGCGTCAGAATCGTCGTGACGCGAGCCGAGGGTGTCGAACATCAACTGAACAGAGGAGATTGCAGCAATGGGGTTGACCTTGTTCTGGCCGGCATACTTTGGAGAAGAACCGTGTACCGGTTCGAACAGCATGTGTTGATCGCCGATATTGGCACTGGCGGCCATTCCCATACCACCTTGCAAGACTGAGGCAAGATCAGTGGCGATGTCACCGAACATGTTAGGGAGTACGACGACGTCCAATTCCTCCGGATTTCGGACCAGCCACATCGTGAACGCGTCGATATAGGCCTCGTTGGATTCGATTCCTGCGTGCTCTCCCGCGACCTCCCTGAAGACTTCCCTGAAAAGGCGGCACCCTCTCGTGACGTTGCTCTTGTCAACGCACGTCACCTTCTGGGAAATCCCCATGCTGGATTCACGGCGATTTGCGAGATTGAATGCGAACCTAATAACTCGCTCGCTACCCTTACGAGAAATAGGTCTAGCATCCCATGCGACGTGCCCATTCAGCCCGGGGAAATGATCGATGACAATAGGTTCGTCCTTCTCGCCACCCTGAGCAGCTCGGGCGGATCGACGGAGCAGGGCGTGATAGAGTCCTTCGGTGTTCTCTCTGACTAGAACCATGTCAACTAGATCAGGGTCCCAAACGTCTTTGTACATTCCGTGCACCTTGTGATGGACCCCTCGGAACAACTTTACTGGTCTCACGTTAGCGTATAGGTCGAGGGCGGATCTCAAGCCGAGGAGGACTTGGCCCCCTGCTAAATCGCCATTGGGCAGTTTGGCGCCTGGCCAGCCCACCGCACCGACTATTATGGCATCAGAATTGTCTCGACAATGCTCAAACGAGCCGGCAGGCCACTCCTCCCCTGTTTCCAGATAGTGTTGGCCGCCGCAGGGTATCTCGGTTATGTCGAACGAAAGTGGGCTGAACTGCTCGAATATGGCTATGACTCGTTTGGCCTCGGAAATTACCTCTCGGCCCGTACCATCGCCGGGCAAGATGGTCAAGCGGTAGGACGTCATCGGCAAGGGCACCTGCTTTTCATTCATCAATTCAACCCATGAGTCATCAGGCATTGGCTGTGGGATAATTCATAGACGGTCAAGCGGCACATCCCAGCACATGGACCGTGTTCCTGAGGACGGAAAGAAGGGGCCAAGAATTGACGTCAGGACTCTTCCAGATTCAGTTGCACAACTGTGGGAGACGATGCTGCGACTCGATCCTCAATGGGATCTGCCCAAGTGGCTGGACGGGAGAGCGACGGAAGAGCTTGAATTGGTCGAGGTTCACCTCGGTAGGGAACGTCTCAGACTTGAACAACGACTTCACAGAATAGAGGCTTTAGTGAGGAGGCTGAAGAGGAAGCGAGAGACCGCGCAAGGGACTTCATGGACAGACCCCCATCAAAGAAACCTGTTCGATGTCTACGAGCCGGTAACGCAAGTCGAGAGTGTGGGGGGCCAGCAGCCTGAAGAGGTCGCCCCCCTCGTTGATTTAGGTGCACTAGGGACCGAAGATGACCCGCTACTCACTATCGTCTCAGAACACATCATGAGCATAATTGAAGAAGCCGGTGCCGCCAAAAACGAAATTCATTTTGCAGAGATCAGTAATGCTCTGGAACCGTTGGGTATCAGAGTGGACGAGATCGATGAGGCTTTGGCCTGGCTGCTGCAGAGGAAAATGGTCATCGAACTGGACCAAGACGTCTTCGGGATTGGTGGCTGACCCGCAGCCACTACTCCCATACAACCCTTGAAAGAAGATGTGGCTTTGGACAGTATGTGTATCATGGCGAGTGAGACTTCAGGATGGTATGCAAGGCTCGATCATGAGTGCTCTGACAGAATTCAGCAAATCGAAACATGGCTAGATGCTTGGCTACTGGCCACCAAACAGGGCCAACCAATTGCCGCAACGCTTCCTAGAGGCTGGCCCACGTTACCAGCGGGGTTACTGAGCGATCCTGGTTCCGTCCTTGACCATCTCCTCGCAAGGCACGAAGCAGAGAGCGATGGGCGTTCGCCTCGTGGTGTCTATGCCACACCAGCGAAGTTCGTCGATGCCATACTATGCGACGAGTTGCACCATGGCAGAAACCGAAAGAAGGAGCCTCCAGCTACACTCTCACTCACTGCACTACCACCGAGCTTCAGGGTCTTCGCTGAACAGTTCAATGAGAATATCAGAGGGCAATCATCTGAAGGCAACGACAGTAACGAATCAGACGAGTCGTGCACCCTGTCCGGAATTCCCCTCCCCTTCGCTGACCCCTCTGTGGGGGCGGGTCTATTCGCTGATCGCATCCTTAGGATGCACGCGGACAGATGCGGTGACATGGATGTCCAGAAGCGAAAAGAGGACACACTCAAGCTTCTGGAAGGATTCCAACTGGTGGATACCTCAGATATCGCAGTGGAGAGCGCTCGGAAGAGGCTCCTGATTGTTCTAGTGCGCCTGAAACTTGTGGATCTCGAAGGAGAAGGGAACGAGTCACTCATAGGTAGGTCAGAGGCCAATCTCATTATCGAGAGTAACGTTCGATGTGGTGATCCCCTGCGGGGCGAGTGGCCGTGGAACGAAAAACCCAGACTGCTAGTTTCAAGACCTCCCTGGCTTAGAATCAAAGACAGGTTCCGAGGTCACCCTGAAGGTAGTCGGTTGCGCAAACAACTATCCAAAGAACTCCGCCAAATCAAGAGTCCTGACGGAAGCGCTCGGTTCTCGGCAATCAAGGGTAATGTCAACCTGTATAGACTATACATTGAGCGCTCCCTTCAACTTAGCCAAGAGGGAGGGAGGGTCAGGATGGTCGTCCCTGAGTCTGTCCTTCGTGAGAAGAGTAGCGCCCCACTGAGGAAACTGATAGTCTCACAGAACGAGTGGGATAGCGTATGGTCATTCCCCGAAGACCATCAACTCCCATTTGGTGGAACCCAAGGCGTTTCCGTGCTGGGTATCACCGTCGCCGGTACTACGGAGGTCCTCATGAGTTTTGGTCCACTTCGATCAAGAGACATCTCCGCTAGGAAGGGTCTCGACAATAAGTCCCCCTTCCTCGAACTGGAGCGTGGTCCGTGGTCAATCTGGACCGATACCTCGTGGGCGGTGCCAAAAATGCCTAGGTCCACGCACGAACGAAGCAAGACGCTGAAAGCTATCGGTACCTTGGCAGACAAACCCCGCCTTGTCGAAGAGGGTACGTGGCTGAACCCCAGTGGTAAGGCCATACGCGTGAGGGTGGGGGAGGTTGATCGTGGAAATTGGTCAGACTGCATATCCTACTGGGATGTCGATTCAGGCGGGTCTCCTTTCATCCGCGGAACGCACATCGAACTGGATGGTGACGTGGTGAGACTTCGGCATCCCGCTCTCGACCCGAGTGTTCCAGAGGGTGTCCAGTGGAAGCAGGCGATGTGGAATGGGCCCTCCAACATGCGAGGGTCGCCGAGAATCGCCTGCCAGGCGATAATCAACCCCCAATTGAAAAGACGGCTTCTATGGGCAGTCATACCATCCGGATGCGTACTCGGGAACTCTGTGAGCTTCCTTGACCTGCCAAGCCAAGTCGTCGAAAGGCTGGTTGCTGAGTTTGGGAACCTTGAGGAAGGTTTGGCCGTGCTCGCATCGCATCTCAACTCTGAGGAGTTGGATCTCTGGTCCAAGGCATGGGCGGCTAACAACAACGTCAACAACTACGAAATTGAGACGTTACCCTTCCTGCCGCTTGAGAGTGCTGCGACAATTTCACTATTAGGAAACAATGATGAAATCTGAGTTACTCACTTCGGATTTCCTTTTCCTCCTTCCGGAAAAAAACATCCTTCTAATCCGAATGAATTAATATCTGTGCTTCGCATACGTTAGACGTTCCTGTTGTGGGCGCGAGTATTCAGAGGAGATTATATGGGTATAAATCCGAAAATCGGTATCACAGGTCTGCCTAGATCTGGTAAGGCGGCGGTTCTGCAGAAAGTCATCGATATGACATCCGAGGTAGGAGGTGGGGTACGTCGATCGCGTGGTCCGAATCCCCCTGAGCATATCATTGGAGGAATGAGGTGCGAGGCTGTCATAGAGGACGGAGAGAGGGTCGGGTACGCTTGCGTCAACATCCTTACAGGTGAGAAAGGCGTGATGGCCCACAAAGGAATCGACTCCAGAAACAGGATTCTCGGCTTCGGAATCGACCCCAGTGAAGTTGACAGGGTCGGTGTTCCTGCTATTCTCGACAGCATCGGTAATTGCGAAATCATGGTAATTGACGAAGTGGGTAAGTTCACTGTGGAGAGCGAGGGCTTCGTGAACGCGGTTAGGTTAGCACTGGATAACGACCTTCCGACCTTGTTGACACTGCACAAGAAGAGTCGTCACCCTCTTTTGCAGGACATCAGAAGGAGGGACGATGCGCGAATTCTCGAAGTTACTCCAGTGAACAGGTCCCTCCTTCCGTACAAAATCTACAAACTGATTCAAGAGTTGGGATGACGCTCTGCTCGGTCAACTTGATGCGGGAGATACCCGGCAGGGGACCGTGGAATCCCCAGGCGAACGACTCAAGAGATTGTTGATTGGTATCTCCCTCTGCCTATTCCTGATTATCGCACTGGCGATGCTAGACGGTCGACTATTTCCCTCTGGAATCGAAGGTGAAGCGATTACAGAGAGTCCATTGGCAGTGATTGTGGCCGTACTCGCTATTGTCACTGCTGCATTTGCGCTGCTGCTGAATGTCGCGAAGGATTGGCCACACGACTCATTACCGATTGACAAGTGGTTCAGCAGAGAGAAAGAGGGTGCCATGCGCCTGCGCCTCAAAGAGGAGATGGAGGATGCGAGTGTCGCTAGCTTAGGTTCGAGTTGGGCTAGGATGGAGATGAAGCACCTCGAGTCGAAGCACAATGAAGAGGAGTAGGGAGCGAAACCTTGACTCACGTTCAGCGCTCGCCGTAGGGAGGAGTGGGGGCATGAGCGAGATACCAAAGGAACTCAGATACACCAAGGAGCATGAGTGGATTAGGAGGGACGGAGGGGACGTGGTAATCGGAATCACCGACTTTGCTCAAGATGGTCTAACAGCAGTGGTGTGGGTAGAGCTCCCAGAAGTCGGAACCGAAGCCTCGGCAATGGAGTCGTTCGCAAGCGTGGAGTCGGTAAAATCAGTTAGCGAAATCTACGCTCCGGTATCTGGGAAGGTAGTTTCTGTGAACAATAGCCTAGAGGACGCTCCCGAGAAGATTAACGAAGACCCATATGGAGAGGGCTGGATTTGCAGGATGACTGTGTCCCTTGCCTCCGAATTCGAGAATTTCCTAGATGCAGAAGGATACGCTGCATTAATCGGAGAGTGACCATGCAAGAGTCGCACAAGCTTCACATCTACGTGGATGGCTCCTGTTCGGAGAATCGTAATGTCACCGCGACTACAAAGGCGGGGTGGGGCTTCTGCGTCATAGAAGGAGACAGTGGCACGGGCAATGGGAAGGGGAATCTGCTCACAGAGATGCATGGAGGGGTTGTCACCGATTCTGAAGCGGAGGGTCACCTCGGTGCTGAGGTTGGATCGAACAACACTGCCGAGCTCTCTGCTATTGCTCATGCATTGAGGTGGTTGCTTATTCAGGAAGGAGTGGGCGCCGCAACAATACGCGGTGATTCGGATTACGCGCTCAATATCTCGTCTGGGGTCTGGAAGGCGAAGGCGAACCGTGAACTCGCCAAGAAAGTTCAGAGCCTATGGCATGAGACGTCGCTGCACCTAGAGTTGCGTGGGGAGCACGTTGCCGCGCACAGGGGTCATCGCTGGAATGAGAGAGCAGATCACTTGGCCTTCCGCGCGATGCAGAGGGAGAGTCCCCTGCCACTCCAGTTCTGGAAGCCAGGTTTGAGGTAGGGTCAATCCTCCTTGAGGGGACCTATGCTGAGCATGACGTATGCCGACTGGAGAGCAATTAGCAGCCCGGCCAGAGTCAGTAGTAGGCCAGTTGGATCGGGGAGATGGGGCTGCAGAGGGCTGCCGGCGGCCCAAGCGAGAGCGAGCACAAGAGCAGCTATGACCATCTCGATCTTTGCCGACCTTGCAGGGTCCTCCCACAGATCCAGCCAAGGAATCAATCCCTTGCGCTTGAAGGTCGCCCGATACCATGCTATGTATGCAAGCGACGTGCCCAGCAGTCCGATGGCACCTCTTGAGAAACTGGTGTCGTCCCAAGGTCCCCTAGGCGATAGTCCTATGACTAGGGCATCGAGAATCAGTATCGCGGCAATCGCTGCATGGTATCTCCACTCAGGCTCGCTCTCCTCTCCCACGAATTGACGAATGGGGGATGGTGCTTCAACGCGCCGCAGGCATGATGGGTTCCAACCCTCCCGAGAGGGCCGGGGGGTCGCTATGAGTCACGCTGTGGGGTTCGCGGACATTGAGAGTGCAGCACTGAGGCTGGAGGGAGTGGTCTTTAGGACCCCAGTTGCTAGTTCACCCGAAATCGATGGGCTCGCAGGTCGCGAGGTGCTCATGAAATGTGAGAACCTGCAGCATGTGGGTGCATTCAAGTTCCGAGGAGCAAGCAATGCCGTAGAGCTCCTAGGAAAGGGGGCTGAAAAGGGCATCTGCACTCATAGCAGTGGCAACCACGCCCAAGCCGTCGCCTTAGCAGCAAAGCGTAGGGGTGTGCCGGCATACATCGTAATGCCGAACACCGCACCGAAAATCAAGGTGCAGGGAGTGGTCAGCCACGAGGCAGAAATCACCTTCTGCGAACCTACTCTTGAAGCAAGAATCACCACGACCGAAGCCGTCTTGGAAAGGACCGGGGCGGCGTTTATTCATCCGTTCGACAATCCACATGTAATTGCAGGGCAAGGGACTGCAGCCTTCGAGTTGCTCCAAGAGGTTGGGAAGCTGGATGCAGTGATGGCACCGATAGGTGGTGGTGGTCTGCTCTCTGGCACTTCCATCGCCACCAGAAAGCTTGCTCCTAATGCAATGATATTCGGCGCTGAACCTTCCGGTGCCGATGATGCCGCGCGCTCGCTGGCTGCGGGCGAACTCATTCCACAGACGAGCCCTGATACCATTTGTGATGGTCTCCTTACTAGCCTAGGCGAGTTGACTTGGCCAATCCTGAGAGATCATCTCGAGGGTATCATTACTGTAAGCGACGACGAGGTTCTCCGAGCCATGAAGCTCCTGTACAATCACTTGGGGATGGTGGTGGAGCCCAGCGGTGCTACGTGTCTCGCTGCCGTGCTAAAGCCAGAGTTCAATGAGCGCGAAGGTATCGACAGGATTGGAATCATACTATCTGGAGGGAACGTTGACCCGGAAGGGCTTCCCTTCTAGCGTTCCCGCAGGAAGAGTCGATTGGAGCACGGGCCGGGATTTGCACCCGGGTCCATGGATCTGCAGTCCATTGCATAGCTGCTCTGCCACCCGTGCGGCATCCAACCGACCCGTCCCACTCTCTTGAAGACTCTCCGGCCCCTCTGCATACCTTCATTGGGGATCTGTAGTCTGTGTGCAGCATGCCTCGCATATCCTCTCGCTACGATGGTCTGGGAGTGGGGTTTGCGCCATACCTTCAACCACCTGATCCTGATGTTGTGAGGTGGACTGTTGGCGAGCCAAGCTTCAACACACCACCCGAGATTATCGAAGCGGCGGTCAGGGGACTGCAGGAGGGCCGCACGAAATACACGCGCGGACCGGGAACGATGGAACTCTGCCAATCGGTGGCAGACTACCTCCGAAGACACCACGACATCGAGGCATCTGCCGAGGACATCGTCGTGACACCTGGGGCGAAGCAGGCAATCCTCTACTCCTTCCTGATTACTACTATTCCGGGTGACGAGGCCATCCTCCTTGCCCCATCATGGGCATCTTACGAACCCATGCTCGAATTCATTGGTGCTGTTCCTGTTCACGTACCAGTGAACAATGATGACTTCCATCCAGACATCGATGCCATTCGTGCCGCTGTTACTGACAAGACTAGGATGATTCTGATTAACTCTCCCTGCAACCCTACCGGAGCTGTGTTCACCCCAGAGGAAATCCGGTCGATCCTCGACATAGCCATCGAACACGACTTGTGGATTGTCTCGGACGAAATTTATGCTCGTATGGTCTGGGTAGATTGGCCTCATGTCTCTCCGGCGACCCTTCCCGGGGGCAAGGAACGCACCATCGTCATCAATGGCTGGTCCAAGTCATGGGCAATGACTGGAATGAGGCTTGGCTTCCTCACTGGTCCACCGGAGGTCGTCAAGGCTGCTGTCAAGAGCCAAGCGAACTCTGCCTCACATGTCCCGACCTTCATGATGGAGGCCGCTAGGGTGGCACTAGAGTGTGAGGACGCTGTGGAGGGATTCAATCGGGATTACCTGAAGCGTCGCGAGATTATGCGTGAAGGTTTGTCTTCACTTCCGGGGTTGAGGGTCCCCGAGCCTGAGGGCGCATTCTACGTCTTCGCCGATGTCACTGGAACGGGGATGAGCGCCGTCGAGTTCGCTGATGGGGCCCTCGAGGCCGGGGTTCAGTTGATTCCTGCATCACTAATCACAGGGGGAGAAGGTTTCGTCCGAATCTCTTACGCTACCGACGAAGAAGCGATACACGAGGGATTGCGGCGCCTTAGAGCTTGGTTAATCGAAGAGTGACTTTGAAATCAGTGCAATGGGACAGTCCCGTATGAGTGGGACCGAATCACTGGGCGCACATGTCCTTCTGGACTACGTCGGCTACTCGCCTCCTGTCGAAGATGACGGTGCTTGGGTGCTTCAAGTCTTGAGAGAAAGCGTGCATGAGGCTGGGGTTAGGGAGGTTCACTCTCACGTCGAATCTTTCGACGGAGGAATCAGTCCGCCCGGCTTCGCCGCGATTGTACTGATTGACGAGAGTCACGTCAGTGCGCACTGCTACTCCGAACAGGGACTACTTGCAATTGACGTTTTCACCTGCGGCGAGGACAACCCGGAACCTCTCGCTGATTCTATCCACGCATCTTTGAGCACCGGGATACCAGGACTCAGGCTGACAAATCGTAAGCGTGTTGAGCGATTCTTGGAGGGGTGAAAGAGTGGGTGTAAAGGAATTTGTCGAGGGGCACTACAAACACTTCAACGCGGGGGAGCTCGCTCGTTGCGCGGAGTCATTGCATGGGTTCCTCGATCAAGGCGGTCGCCTGATGGTCACGCTGGCTGGCGCCATGTCGACCGCTGAAATCGGACGCAGCTTAGGTCCAGCAATCCGGGAACACAGGGTCCACGCTATTTGCTGCACGGGAGCCAATTTAGAGGAAGACCTGTTCAGCCTGATTGCTCGCTCTGCATACGAAGCCTTGCCTGAGTGGAGGGAAATGAGCGCTAATGACGACGCCGCACTTAGGGATAAAGGAATGAACAGAGTAACCGATGTGGCTATTCCAGAAGCGGTAATCAGTACTATCGAGAAGCCTTTGATGGAACTCTGGGAGGGAGCTGAAGCGGTTGGGGACAGACGATTCCCCCATGAATACCTCTACGATTTGTTGCTACACGGTGAAATGGAGTTTGACTCAAATCAAGATTTTTCGTGGTTGATGGCGGCCGCGGACGCAAACCTTCCCATCTTTACTCCGGGTTGGGAGGACTCCACCTTGGGCAGCCTCCTGGCTGCCCGTGTTCTAGACTGCTCGCTCAAAGGCTCTGACATTGTCAAAAGTGGGCTACAAGCGATGCAAGCACTGGCCGACTGGTACCGTGAGGATGATTCTCCGACGGGCATTCTCCAAGTTGGTGGGGGAATCGCCGGTGACTTTGCCATCTCAGTTGTTCCGATGCTTAGGAATGATGCGAAAGTAGACGTGCCGTTGTGGTCGTGGTTTGCTCAAATCAGCGAGTCTCGTCCTTCCTACGGAGGATACTCGGGCGCGCCCCCAAACGAGAAAATTAGTTGGGGTAAGTTGGATGTCGACACACCACGCTTTGTAATCGAGTCGGATGCGACTATCGTGCTTCCACTACTGCTCTCCGCACTAGAATAAGTCGGTATAGGCATCAACCTGCTCGGCAATGCGAAGCAGCTGGTTGTACTTGGCTGTCCTATCGCTCCTAGCCGGTGCCCCAGTCTTGATTTGGCCTGCATCCGTTCCCACTGCAATATCCGCTATTACATCATCAGAGGTCTCGCCTGAGCGGTGACTGATGACGGTCCCGAAGCCTGCGTCTCTTGCCATACGGATGACCTCAATCGTTTCGGTCACAGTGCCTATCTGGTTGAGTTTGACAAGGATTGCATTGGTCGCACCCAAGTCGATTCCCCTCAGTAGGCGGTCGGGGTTGGTGACATACAGGTCATCCCCCACAATCTGCACACGTCGGCCCTCACGCTCTGTGAACTCGATCCAAGACTCCCAGTCGTCCTCACCGAATGGATCCTCGATTGAGACGATTGGGTACGAGTCAAGCCACTCTGAGTATATATCTCCTAACTCTGTGCCGGAAAGAACTTGTCCGTCCATGTGGTATCCGTCCCCTTGGCAGAACTCTTGGGCCGCTACGTCTAGAGCTATGGAGATCTGGTCTCCTGGGGCATAGCCAGCACGTTCTATGGCGTCGAGTACGTATCGAAGGCCGTCCTCGTTACGCGGGAGGTTGGGTGCGAAGCCTCCCTCGTCGCCAACACCGCCAAGCAGACCCTCCTCCTTGAGAACCGACTTCAGAGCGTGGTATGTCTCCACGCCGGAGCGCAGAGCCTCTGGAAAGTTGTCGAACCCGTGAGGCACGACCATAAACTCCTGAACATCAACGTTCGAGGTCGCATGGGCGCCACCGTTGAGGATATTCATTTGAGGTACCGGCAGGCTGCTGGGACCGCTACCTGCAATGTGATACCACAAGGAGCCTTCGGCTGCTGCCCTCAGGCATGCGATAGATGCCCCTAAGATTGCGTTGGCGCCGAGGCGCGCTTTGTTGGCAGTGCCATCAAGTTCAATCAGTGCGGTGTCTATTGCTCTCTGATCGGCCACGTCCATGCCAACTAGGGAGTCGCAGATTTCACCGTTGACGTGGGATACGGGTCCATCAACTCCCTTTCCAGCCCAAACAGTGCCACCATCTCTCAATTCAACGGCCTCGTGGGTGCCAGTACTGGCACCGGAGGGAATCGATGCACGGCCACGCAGTAACCCATCCACATAGCAGTCGACCTCGATAGTCGGGTTGCCACGCGAGTCCAGAATCATCCGCGCGGAGAGGTCGCTGACAGCGCCACTCATTGATGCGGGACCGGTCCGGGGCTTCTCAAGGTAGCGCAATGCGGCACTATGTGTTCAGCCAACTCAGCCAGCGAGCCACCCTGCTCTGGACTTCGGGTACCTCTATCTCAGATCTGCAGCAGCACTCCCAACATAGTTGCTCCTCGGTGGGAGAGATGGAGAACAGTTCCGCGCGCAGGAGAACCCCATCCGCTTCCTGACACTTCGCACGGTTGTCATCGACGAAACAGTGGAGAAGGTGTTTGGGGTAGTGATGGATCCTGCCCGATTCTGGGCAGCAGAACACCGCGCTTCGCTGGAGGAAAATTAGAGAAGATCCAGACTCTGGATCTAACTCATGGCCCATGATTCTAGATCCGTTCAGCAGGGAGGCGACATCGACGTTGTACCACTGTGAGTACGAGTGTGGGATGTCGAGTCCGGAAACGTCATCCAAGTACTCTTGAATCCTGAGGTGGGAAATCGCTTCCTCTTGACTCATGCCCGGCCAATTAAGGCCGTCCCATTTGAATACAACCAGTGAAAGCGAAGAAAAGTCTTGGTTGAAAAGTGGAAAGGTTCGGCCAAAGCTATTCATTAATATCACAGGAAACATAGATAAATTAACCGTTTTTCGGCGAAAATCATGATGAGCGTAGATACGTTAGATAGGGCGATTCTATCGGTGCTGAGGGACTCTGCAAGGGCGGCCTATGTTGAAATCGCCAAGAATGTCGGTGTCACGGAAAGGACCGTTAGAACTCGAATGCGCCGTATGGAGGAGGATGGCGTCATCCGCGGCTACACTGTGCGAGAAGCTGGGATTGGGCTTACTGCGCTCATTCGTTTGAAGGTGGGGCCGGGCACAGAGATTGGGACCCTCGCTGGAGAGTTCGCCGGCTGGTCTGGCGTCGAATGCGTTTTCGAGATTAGTGGTGATGCGGACCTAGTGGCTGTCGTACATGTTGATGACACAGTAGCACTTCGGGACATGCTTGACAAGATGTGGCTGGCGGCTCCAGGCGACATCAGTTCGACGCAGACCGAACTAGTCCTTGAGCAGTACTGATGGCGGACACTACATCTTCCACTTGACCGAGCATCCGATGCTATCTGTCCTAGGGACTGTGACCCCGACTCCGGACAGCATCTCGTCAATCGCGTCAGCGAGCTCCGAAGTCGTTGCATGGGAGGGGTCTCTGGGAGAATCGTCCATCCTACCGCGATATGATACAAGGCCGGTCGAGTCCATGAGGTAGAACTCGGGGGTTCTCTCGGCACCGTATGCGGCAGCCACTTCTTGCGAGGCGTCATGTAGGTAGGAATATGTCATACCCGTATCAGAGCGTTTAATCATGTGTCCCCATGAGTCAGATTCGTAATTCACTGGATCGTTAGCATTGATTCCGGCGAATCCTAGCCCACTCTGTCGCGCCCGCTCTGCAATGGCCTCGATTCGAGGTTCGGAGCCGACGACATAGGGACAGTGGTTGCAGGTGAAGACGACGACGGCGCCGTTCTCACCCATTACATCCGATAGGGCCATGCTCCCGCCACCGACCTTGGAATTGGCGTTCGGGAGCTCGAAGTCTGGTGCGTAATCGCCTGGTTCAATGTCTGGTCGCATAGCCATGCTATTGGGGTGGTGTGAGTGCTGTTCAATCCTTTGGAGGGAGTGATGTGTTCCTTGCTGCCCCCCGGTCACGGCACTCTGCCAGCCGTCGCCGAGCCAATCGATGCTGGGGCTCGATGTCTAGGACCTGCCTCCACGCAGCGACCGCCTTGTCAAAATCCTCGACCTCATGCAGTATCGCTGCAATCCTCAGTCTGGCATCGATGTGATGGGGATCGGTTCTCACCGCCCCCTCGAAGTCTGACATTGCCTCATCAACGCGTCCGAAGTCAAGGTATAGGAGGCCGCGCTGGTACCAAGCTTCTGAGAGATTAGAATCAATACCAATCGCTTTGTTCAGCGGGCGTTCTGCCTGCTCGGACTTTCCTGCGGCAATCATGCACGTTCCTAGGTGCACAAGGGCCATGGCGTGCTCCGGGTTTCGCTTGAGAAGACTTCTGAGTTCGGTTTCCGCCTCTGACCAGTCACCATGGTTCATCAGAATCTCGGAACGTCTCAATCGTGCCAGCTCGTGTTCAGGGCGGGCTTTCACCAAGTGGTCCGCGTCATCGAGCGCCTGAGAGAGATTTTCGCAAAGTAGTGCGGCTGAACAGCGGTTCAGCCTAGCGCGAACGTGGTCTGGGTCGATTTCCAAGGTGCTCGAGAAGAAATTCAGTGCCTCCTCGAGGCGACCTAGTCGAGCAGCGATGATACCGCGGATGAAAGGCACTGTAGGGTTGTTCTTGAGATGCGTTGTCGCTTCGATAGCTAGGGCGTTGGCCTGTTCCAGATTATTGACATCGAGAGAGAGCTGGGCCTCTTCAAGAGGAATCGAAGGATGTTCTGGGATAAGCCTGCGGGCGCGCACTAGTGCGACCTCCGCCTCATTGTAGGTACCTTGGTATCTGAGGGCCCGAGCACGCCCGAGCCAGGCGAACCCCGATTCGCGATCGTACTCTATCGCTTTGTCAAAGGCGACAAGAGCGTCGACCAGAAGCATCTGCTCGTGCTTTCCAGTGTTGTCCCTGTGTTCATCGGCATCGACTAAATGCAGTCTACCCCTCATAATGTGGAGAGGTGCGCTGTCCCACGACTCGTCGGGAGCCTCGTCGAGGGCTCTGCGAGAGGAGTCCGTAGAGCCGTTCCTCAACCACAGTAGACTGAGCTTGCCTCGAACCTCAGGGTCAGATGGCGCTTTCTCTAAATGTTCCTCCAAGACTTGGATAGCGGCGTTGGTCCTACCATCGTTCTCTAGAATCTCTGACTCCAGCATCACCGTATACTCGCCGAGCGCACTTGCCCGACGAATGCTTTTCAGAGCGGCTTTGGTATTGCCCTCACCCGCTGCTAGCAGGCGTGCCTTCAGGAGCCATGCTGGGCCTTTCTTAACATCGATTTCCAAGGCTAACTCAATGGATTCGAGGGCGACGCGGACCTCGCCTAGGAGAAACTGTTTGGCTGCGCGTTCCACAAGATCGGCAGCGTTCTCTGATTGCAAAAGACCGGGTTTGACACCTTGGTGGGCGCCTCGGGCGCGTTTTGCGATGTCGGTGAGCTCCAATGCCTCTTCGGAAAATAGGGAGTCGCTTCCCAAGGCCTCGAGCCGTTTACGGTTCCTAATCACCCTCGATGAGTCCGAGCCTTCCAGCAGGAGCATCTGCTCCTTGAGAGCCCCCACATCGTCAGGGGTGATAGAAAGAAGCCTCTCGAGGCTTCTGTCGAGTGCTTCCAAATCTCCCTTCTGACGTTGGATTTCCGAGAGGGCCCGCAGGGCAGACTCATCCTCGGGGTCGAGTTCGTTGGCTCTGTGAAAACATTCTGCGGCCCAGTCAATCCTGTCAACTGCGTGAAACAACTCGCCAAGTCTCCTGTGCTCACCAGCGGTGAGTTCAATGTCCTCTGCATGCATCTCAGCCTCGCTTAGCATGGCGGCAAGCCTTTCTGAGAGGGGATGAAGGCCGGGAATTGTGGACGCGTCGTCATCGGGACTCCTTTCTGGGTGATGTTTGAGCACGGCCTTGGCAGCATGGCTGGCGATTGCGCAAGACTCGCTGTTACTGATAGGAATGCCCTGATTGAAGAGGAGGTTCTCAGCAGATTCCAGAGAACGGTGGACTCCAAGCAACCCATGGACTTGGGGGGTACCAGAGAGAATCGTATCAACTCCTCTAGAGAGGAGATCCAGCCTCTGTGAGGTCTCGTTCAAGTTTCCTTCCACTGATCCTAGCTTGTCTCTCATCCTCTCCCTCTGCCTCAGTACCGACTTGTGTTTTAGCCAGAGGGCGAACAAGGCCACACCCAACACCCCATACAGTGTGAGAATAGCCATCGTTGTGCCTTGCATCGGCTCCAGCGGGCATGAGAGACTTTTGATGGCTTCTGCTAACACCCATTGGAAGAGGTCGATTATTGGCAGGGCATAGCCCTGCCAGCAAACATGGGGTTATGTTACTCAATTAAGGTCGCTTGCGGAGTATGCCTGAACTCCAAGTTTCAGAGATTCGGGACCAACGGTTTTGCCGACAACATTCGCGATACCGGCGCCAGCGGCTAACTCAAATATCCTATTCGAGACCTTGCCTGAGAACACAATACCTTGAGCGCCATCGGAGTTGTTGAGTGCCTCTTCGAGGTTCTTTGGGCTAATAGGATCTGAGCTCGAGCCATCATCGAGGACGATGACGGCTTGGTTTCGCTTGAGTCCATTGAAGAATGGGGACCAGTTCTTCACCTCGTCTGGCGCTTCCAAGGAGGCCTTTCCCTTGCCTACCGAGGCATCGTCGGACCTTGCTTCCTCGGTTTTTATTCTAGAGACCGCTTTGGAGGCAGTCTCTTTTTGGTTCAGACACTTCGTGATTACCTTGCCTTCGAGGTGCTCGACCTCGCGGCTCCGTGGTGCAAGCGCGACGTGGGTCAGAGACTTGCCGAGCTTGCCCTCAATCTCCAAGAGGAGGAGTCTGCCGCCCCTGTCACCATCCATGAACGCGGTTACCACCTTCTTGCTAGCGGCTAGCTCGATCAGTTCGGGCTTGATTCCTGAGCCCATGGTCGCAATTGCGGTCTTGATCCCGAACTTCAGTAGGTTCCGGACATCGTTGCGTCCCTCGACAATGATTAACGAGTCGGACTCTTGGACGTTAGGACCTGCGGTCATCTCGGCGAAATCGACCTCGGTGTCTAGGGTGAGCACGGCCTTGACCTCGTCGAGGATGTTTCTCGAGTCGTCAGTGCCCGAGTTCACGATAGCGAGGAGCAGTTCCTTGGCACGGTCGATAATGTGGTCTCTCTTGGCAGATTGAATGTTCTCAATCTGCGTGACTTTGATTGTCGCCTTGCTGTTGCCGACCCTGTCTATTGTCTCCAGCGCGGCGCCGATGACGGCGGTGGTCACCTGGTCCATGGACGAGGGGAGGGCGATTTTGCCCTGCGATCTTCCTTTGTTGTTATTCAGGCTGACATCGACGTGCCCGATGCGTGCCTTTCGCTGGAGGTCCCTGAGTTGTAGACTCTCTCCAAGGAGTCCCTCGGTCTGTCCAAAAATCGCGCCGACGACGTCTTTTCTGGCTACGGTGCCTTCTGCTCGAATGGTTGCGTGTATGATGTATTTTCCTTCATTTGCCATGTTTTCTTTTCTCCTTGCCGCCCAGCCCCAAACCGGGGCCTTGCCCCCGTTTTTCGCCAGTTTGGCGGGGGGGTCGGATGGGCGCAGGGCGCCCGCGAGTAGAGCTGAAAAGCAGTTCTGCGGAGGCAAGGGGGCTTCATGAAGCCTCCTATCGCAATTTTATCCGGATTTGCAAGGTCCCCATCGACCCAGTCGTTAAGTCATGCCGCTTTCATCGGACGGTGTGGACGGAGTCGAGGCTAATCGAAGGAAGGTCTTCTGGAACGCCACAAGGCTTGCACTCCGGGACGGTCAGTTGTCCAGTGGTGAGAAGAGGGTACTGGTCAAGCTGGCTCACGCCTTGAAACTAGAGGACGACGAACCGGAGATGATCTACGACGCCGTAATGGAGGGCAAGGAACCCGGGGGTGGTGAGACTCTGGACAAGCTGGAGATGAGACTAGTGTACGGGCAGGTGCTCGAGGCCATGTTGATCCACACCGACAGATCGGACGACGTTCTGGCCCAGATTGCGTTCCTCAGGAGCATGTTCGGCATTGACGAGTCCGAACACAGAGCGATAGCACGGAGCCTAGACCGTCAACTGGAGGACATTGTTCATCGCACGTTCATCGAAGAGTTTCGTATGAGGCTGAAGGACTCCGTTGACAGGATGGGGGATATATTCGACAACATCAATATCCTTGCGAGGAAAGAACAGGGATGATGAGTCGCACAGCACCTCTTGATGAATTCCTCGAACGGCAGTCTGGTGGTGTGCATCGCTCCTGCAGGAAGCTTGCGAATGTGGTTCGCGGGGCATATCCCATCGGGGTGCCCGCGATGATTATGAAGTCCAGCACTGACAGACTGGGGGCCTCAGCAGGATACGCATTCCACCTAGGGACCCCAGACGAACTGCTGAGGCGCATTGCCTCATGGCTCATAACCGAGGCAGGCGAGCAGCAGGATGTCCTGCTCAAGTTGATTGGCGGGCTCTGGAGGAGGCATGGGAGAGAGGACGTGGCGCTGGCAGCGCTGCTGCTAGCTAACATCGATCAAGCCCTTCTAAGAATCGATCCCTGGAGTACCCTCGCCGCATCGGTGGGCTCGAAAGAGCCAGCAGAGGCGCTGCTGCTCAGCATCGAGGAGCTCCTCAGAGCGGGAAAACCAATGCCTAGTGAAGGAGTGCTGGCATCTTGGTGTGGGGGTAGGCTCGTCGAGGCCCACTTGGCGCTCATCACAGTTTATGTCGGGACCATCAGAGGGACAATGGCTAGCGATGATGTGATTATGCTGTTGTCAGGGGTCCAAGTTCCAGACGGCGACTCGCTTCTAGGCAGGATAAAGGACAAAGTTGTGACTAGAGAGGCGCAGGACTGATGCGTCACCGACCGCTCTCGCAGTTATGGTCGAACGCCTGCTACCATCTGATGACCCTGTTTCCGAGGAGGTTCTCGAGTGGACGATCAAGCGAGATGCTCAGGATATCTCACAACTGATGGGATGGCTCGCGGAGACTTCGGCTCGCAAGGACCGGCAGATTTTGATTCATAGGGCACTCGATCTCATGGAAGAGATTCAGCACGCACTCAGGCGATTGGACGACCTGAGGTGAGAAGATGCGTTCCCTGTTACTCGCTGGAGGGCGATCCTCAAGAATGGGTGAGGACAAAGCACTCGTCAAAGTCGATGGTGAAGCCATGATTGCGAGGGTGACGAGGGCGCTCGCGGAGGCTGGCAGGGAGCCTATCAGAATCGCTGTTGCAAGGCCAGAGGATATTGATAGGTATGGAACTGTAATCGATGAGGAGATACAAGTAGAGTGGGTCTTGGATGGAAATATCCACGCAGGCCCAATCGATGCTTTGGTCGAAGTTCTGGAGGACCCACAATGCAAGGATCTGAAAACCATACAACTAGCCCCCGTAGACGTGCCTTGGATCTCCGCTGGGCTGTTCTGGTCGCTGGAGGAAGGGCTCGGTGAACTGGACGCATTGATTATGCCTCATGACGGAGAGAGGTCGCACCCCCTATTGGCACTGATTCGTCCGCAGCGAATCCTCAATATGATTGGTAGCAGTGACCGGAGGCCACTTCACGTCCAGTTCTCAGAGGGACAGCACTCAGTGCTTGTGGAGGATCCTCAAGTGCTACGGAACGTCAACCGTCCAGAGGACCTAGAGCGAGACCTGCCCTGAGCATAGCCTGTCGAGAGTCTTCGGATAGAGTACGTGT
This sequence comes from Candidatus Thalassarchaeaceae archaeon, assembly GCA_029940695.1. Lineage (GTDB taxonomy): Archaea > Thermoplasmatota > Poseidoniia > Poseidoniales > Thalassarchaeaceae > UBA36. The sequence continues at coordinate 15,091 of JAPYUP010000012.1, read as the reverse complement.
TCGATTCTCTTGATACGTTCCTGCAGGGCCTCCTCGTCCTCACCGGGCAGCACCTCCACCTGCCTCTGCGCGAGAATCAGTCCCGAATCGACGTGTTCGTCAACTAGATGCACCGTGCACCCGGTGACGCTGGCCCCAGCAGCTAGGGCATCCCTGTGCGCATGGGCACCTGGGAAGTCCGGCAGCAAAGAGGGGTGGATGTTGACCAGACGCCCCTTCCAGCGTGATACGAACCAAGGGGTAAGGATGCGCATGTAGCCACTCAGGACTACGAGTTCGACGTCCGCAGCGACCAGTTCGTCGTGTATCAAATGCTCGTGGGCGACGCGTCGCTCGGACTTGTTAATCTTCATGGGCAAAGGGACACTGACAGATTTCACACTGTGTCTGCTACCGTGCTCCAAACCGCCCGCGTGCGGACTGTCAGCGAGCACGAGAATGGTTCGGTGGCAGCGCGGCTGGTCGTGCTGGTAGTTCAGCAGGGCCTCAAGGCCAGAACCACCTCCAGAAATCAAGACTGCGAGGCGGATGGGGTCCTCAGGAGTGGCAGATCGTGGCAGTGCGTAACCCAAGCGCATGGCACGTTGAGGTGCAGGGTGCGCTTGAGGGTTCGGCACAAACATGTTCGCAGAGAGGGTCAAGAGGTAGGTGCATCTGGCCTTATACACGCGATGCACCGGCAGCGCATTGGAGGGCCAGCTGTGGATAGGCTGCAGACCGTCGATGAGATTGTCGAACACTACTGCGTGGCGAGCACGCCTGGCAAAAGCAGGCTGTACGTCGGCCTCGGAACGCTCTTTCTTGCGTTCGCAGTTATCGGCATCTGGATTCCCGGGTGGCCTACCGTCTCTTGGGCGGTCCCGGCTGCCTTTCTATTCTCACTCTCCAGCGAGAGGATGTTTCGCAAGACGCTGACCAATCCCTACTTCGGGGCCGCGATGTTCGAGTACTACGCCTCTGGCAAGACCGTTTCCCAGCACGCCAAGTACGTCACCGTCGGATTCATCGCTTTGATGGCGTCTCTCTCGGCTTACTTCGTATGGTACGTATCAACACGAGGGGAGGGGGTGCTGACCGAACCTGCGACGTGGAATGGGGCAGATCCTGGATTCGGTGTTGGGACGATTATCCTAGTCGGGATTATTGGAATGTGGTACGTCGGCTTCAAGGTCCCGACCCGCAAGTGATTCGACCCTATGGAGAAGGGATCGGTGCACTGAAACACTTTTGCTAGATTACTTGACGCATCGGATGAGGGATGGCATGAAATTCGACACGACTATAGTGAGAGGGCGCAGTGAGCCCGACCCCACCACGGGAGCGATTATTCCTCCTCTGTATCAGACTGCAACCTATGTGTTAGAAGAAGTGGGGAAAGACAAGGGCTTCGATTACACCAGATCTTCCAACCCGACCCGACAGATGTTGGAGGAGCATCTTGCCGCCATTGAAGGGGGCAGATACGGAGTGGCCTTCTCCAGTGGGATGGCAAGTGTGGACAGTTGTCTGAAACTGCTTGGATCCGGCGATCACGTCATTTGCTCGGATGATGTCTATGGCGGCACTTCGCGGCATTTCAATCGACTGTTGGTGAATTATGACATGCATTTCTCGTATGTGGACTCTCAGGACGCGGCGAACGTGGAAGCGGCCATCAGGCCCGAGACGAAGATGATCTGGATTGAGACGCCTACCAACCCGTTGCTCAGAATCACCGATCTGGATGCTGTCGGCAAAATCGCCAAGGAGCACGAACTACTGTATGTGGTTGATTCGACCTTCGCCACCCCGGTATTTCTCAAGCCTCTCGAGTATGGTGTTGACATAGTCCTACACAGCACCACAAAGTATCTCAGTGGGCACAACCAACTAATTGGCGGTGCGGTCATTACCAACCGCGATGACCTCTTCGAGAGACTGAAGTTCATCCAAAAGACCGTGGGGGCCGTTCCTGGCCCGTTCGACTGCTGGCTCACAATTCTTGGTCTCAAGACGCTGCATCTGAGGATGCAGCGCCACTGGGAGAATGCTGAGAAGGTGGCTGCATATCTAGAGGGGCACGCCAAGGTGGCGAAGGTGACGTATCCCGGTCTGGTCTCCCACCCCGGCCATCAGATTGCAGCCGAGCAGATGAGTGGGTACAGCGGAATGATTTCCTTCGAGCTGAAGGGTGGTTTGGAATCAGGAAAGGCGCTGATGAATTCAGTGGAGTTGTGTCTACTGGCTGAGAGTCTGGGTTCGGTAGAGACGATGATCACCCACCCGGCCACCATGACCCATGCGGAGGTTCCTCAAGAAGAGAGGCTGGCTCGAGGCTTCTCCGACGGACTGGTGCGCCTGTCTGTCGGAGTCGAAGACCCGAATGACATAATCGCTGATCTGGAACAGGCCTTCAAGAATGCCTGAAGCGATTTATTCCCAGTCCTTCGGGTCCCATCCGTTCTCCAACAGCCACTCGTCGTCATAGAATTTGGAGAGGTATGGATTGCCCGCATCTGGGAGGATGGCCACAATCATCGCTGCCTCGCCGGCCGCATCGGACCGCTCAGCGATGTCGAGGGCCACCTTGATTGCCCCGCCACACGAGCCCCCGCAGAACATTCCCTCGCGCTTAGCCAACGCCCTAGCCCAGCGAAAGCACGTGCCGTCGTCGACCTGGTGTATCTCGTCAATTAGTGAGAAATCAGTGGTCGTGGGGATGAAATCCTCACCGAAGCCTTCGACCTGGTAGGTGTGGGCCACGCCCACAGTGCCTTCCTCAAACCATTGTTTCAGAATGGAGCCGACTGCGTCGACACCGACTATCATCGGTGGATTTCGACTGTTGGACTCAGCCAGATTCCTCAATGCGCGTGCGGTTCCCGTAATCGTGCCACCCGTTCCCATCGTCGCCACGAAGTGGGTCAATCTGCCCTCAGTCTGCTCCCAGATCTCAGGACCGGTGGAAAGCAGGTGGGCCAGCGGGTTGGCCTGATGCGAATACTGGTCAGGATACCAGGCACCAGGAATCTCCCTAGCCAAGCGAGCCGCGACCTCGTAGTAGGAGAGGGGGTTCTCCTTCTCGACCGCGGTGGGGCAAACGTGCACCTCGGCGCCTATAGCCCGCAGCAATGAGATCTTCTCATCGCTCATCTTGTCGGGGATGGTGAAGATGCAGCGGTACCCTCGCTGTGCTGCCACGATTGCCAACCCAATTCCAGTATTACCAGAGGTTGCTTCGACGATTACTCCACCTGGTTTCAGCAACCCCTTGGCCTCGGCGTCTAGGACCATCTGCAAGCCAATCCTGTCCTTGATAGAACCACCTGGATTGCAGCGTTCCAACTTGACCCAGACAGATGAGGTCTGCAACTCCGCAGTAAGACGGTTGAGTCTGATTAGGGGGGTGTTTCCGATTGCGGATACGACATCGTCGTATACGTTCGGTGGACCGGAGGAGCCGGGGTCCATGCATCGCCATCTGAGTCTGGGGTATGATGATGCCGCCGTTTGTGGTGAATGACGAGATGTGGGGGTAGGGCTGACTCAGTGGAGGAACAGTCTGGTTCCGGTGAGAATCATGGCCATACCGTGCTCGTTGGCTGCGTCTATCGATTCCTGGTCACGCACCGAGCCGCCTGGCTGTACCACTACGGCCACGCCGGCCACGTGTGCCGCATCGATTCCATCCCTGAACGGAAAAAAGGCATCTGAGACCATCATGGATCCCTGAGCTCGTTCGCTCGCCCTATGGGCAGCAATCCTCACCGCCTCGATCCGGCTGGTCTGACCCGGACCAACGCCTACCGTCGCGCAGCCTGTCTCTGTCTTAGCGACCAGAATTATCGCATTCGACTTGACCTCTGCTAGCACCGCTGAACCGAATCGGGCCAGAGCGACCTCGGGGATGCTGACCTGTCGCTCGGTGACGCAACTCACCTTGTCCCAGTCAATCTTCGGTGGACCCTGCATCTGGGACAGCCAGCCTCCATCAATCTGTCGCAGCCTGACCTCATCTACCCTCGGCTCGAACTGGTCTAAAGTGAGAATCCTGCGGTTCTTCTTAGAGGATAGGATGTCCAGCGCCCCGGGCTCGTAACCCGGTGCGATTATGCACTCAAAAAAATGGCCTCCTATCGCCTCTGCAGTTCCCTTCTCTACTGGTTTCGTGAATGCGATGACGCAGCCGAACGCACTCTCGGTATCGCTTTCTAGTGCGTTTCGCCACGCGTCGACTTGAGTGGCGTCTACTGCTGCACCACAAGGATTGGTGTGCTTGATGAGGACGCAGGAGTGGAGCTCATCAGAGCAGGTGACATAGAGGGAACGCGCGAGGCGCAGGGCGCCGTCGAGGTCGAGGTAGTTGTTGTACGATAGTTCCTTCCCGCCATGCTGGACGGCTGCTGCGAGGCCCGAGGGTCCTGATACTGAGGATTCGGGGTAGAACGCAGCGGGCTGGTGAGGGTTCTCGCCGTAGCGCAGCCCGATTCCCAAACCGGATGCGAGGAGGATACGCGAGGGCACCGTCAAGTCTGCGAACCTGCCCTCTAGTTCGTTGGAAATTGCAGCATCGTAGGCCGTCGTCCTCTGGAATGCGGCGAGCGCCAACTCCTCTCGAGCCTCGGAGTCGACTCCCGATGGGCTGCCGTCAGCAGTGGCGAGAGCGTCCAGCACTCTGTGGTACTGGTCGGGATGAGTGAGTACCAGCACGTCGCGGTGGTTCTTGGCGGCTGAACGAACCATGGTGGGCCCGCCGATGTCAATCATCTCGATGAGTTCGTCAATAGGCGCAGGGGGATCTAGTGCAGCGGCCGCTTCAAAGGGATACAGGTTGACGCACACGAGGTCGATTGTTCCGTATCCTAAATCTGAGAGGGTGTCCATGTCGTCCTTGCGGTAACGACGTGCGAGGATTCCTCCGTGGACAGCGGGATGAAGCGTCTTGACACGCCCATCGAAGGCCTCCGGATGGCCAGTGTCTTCGCTCACTTCTTTGACTTCCAATCCCGATTCACTGAGCGCGCGTGCAGTTCCACCTGTAGACAGTAATTCCCAGCCCATGCCTACAAGAGCTGTTCCGAGGTCCTCGATTCCTGACTTATCCCAAACGCTCAGCAGTGCGCGCGGCGAGGCCATAATTTTGCGTGGGTGCGGTGGCCTTGAATGGTTTGCGTCCACCGCCCTAGTCGCCTCGTGCCGAGATGACCTGATCGATTCTGAGCATGCTCATCGCGGTCCCAGTGGCGGACACAAGAGAGTTCTCTATGACCGAACGAGGGTGCCAGACGCCATTGACCTCCCAAGTCTTGCCTTCCGGGGAAATACCCACCGGGGCGGTTCCTTCCCTCGCAGCGGCTCGAAGCTCCAGCACGCGATCTAGGGGGTCGTCGCCTCCGTTTTCCGCTAGGGTTGCGGGTATCGTCTCAAGTGCTCTGGCAAACGCCTCCATAGCGAGCCTCTCCCGGCCTCCCTGAGCCTCCAATGCCCTTCTAACCGCGTGGGCCATCCTAGCGTGGATGGAACCGGCTCCGGGCAGCAGTTCCTCATCGAATGCCAGCGAGGTTGCTCGTAGGGAGTCGTGCAGACCGCGAATGACCTCCTCAGTTCCAGTCTCACCGGCCCCTCCCACTTCTATGGTAACGATGGCTGGGCTTGGGCAGTTCTCGATGCGAATCACGTCCTCTACGCTATCTGATTCCTCTCGCCTCTCCCACGAGATGCGGCCACAGTGACCTAGGTCCGAGGCCTCAATATCCAAGGGTGAGTCGACCAATCTCGCACCCAAAGCCTCGGATGCGTTGCGTATCTCACTTGAGTCCAACTCGCCTACGGCGAGGATGCCGGAATCTGCAAGGCGGTGTAGGATGTCCCTATCGATCTCGCCGGAGCATAGCACGGCACCCGCTCCACTGCCGATGACGCTCGCGGCGATTGCATCCCTGAGCTCGTGCTCGGCTTCGATGAAAGAATCCAGTTCTCCTGCATTGGTGATTTTGATTTCGACGTCCCTAGTCAGCTCCCTCATCTTGAGGTCCCCGTCGAGGCAGGCGACTTTGGCGTCACTCAGGTCGTTGGGAAGACCATCCATTATCACTCGCCTGTTGACGACGATACCGTTGACAAAGCGAGAGTCACGCAGTCCACCGGTGCCTGTCTTGTGCATTGTGACGTGCTCCGCGGCCGCACCCTCGCGGTTCTTCGCGACAGTGGAGAGCGCCTCGACAATCATCGGGGCGAAAAAGTCCAGCGCAGACTCGGCGACCTTGCCGCGAAGGGCTGTCTCGGCCACGGCTAACAAACCGGGCTTGTCTGACTCTCGTGCATCAGCACTCATCTGCTCACGGGCCGCCTCGAGGGCGAGGGCGTAGCCGTCAACGAGGGTAAGCGGGTGGAGTCCTTTGCGCAGCAGGGTGTTGGCCTCAATCAGCAGTGAGCCGCAGATTAACATCGTGGTGGTAACGCCATCGCCGCAATCCTCCTCTTGGGAGTTAGCCATCGAGACCATCATCTTCGCCGCTGGATGCCTGACGAGAAGCTCGGCGACGATCTTAGCACCGTCGTTCGTCACCGCGGTTGCGCCGTCGGTCTTGTAGAGCATCTTGTCGAGGCCCCTTGGCCCGAAGGTCGGCTTGAGCAGATCGGAGAATACGCGTGCGGCGATGATTAGCTTCTCCTGAACCTCGGTGCCACTTGTGACTTTGGTGTGCTCTGGGACGATGACGACCTTGGGTCGGTCTGCGCCCTCACTCATGGTCTATTCGCGGGGAGGGGGCGACATGAATGCTTTGAGCAGCGAATTCGCTTTGTTACTGAGCCGGAGGTGCGAATATCTATGGCAGGGCGGAGTGGCGAATCGGACATGGAGGGATGGTTGTCCAGAGCCCTCTGGGTCGCAGTTCTGCTTGCGGCGAGTCTGGCTGCCCCTGTCGCTTCGGCCCAGGATCAGGTCTTCCCCTCCATCAACCTCGATTGCGTCGAGTCGCAGATTGAGTTCGAATTCTCTTCCACTACGGATAGTGCTCTGGTTCACTGCTCGGTGGAGAATCCGACCGCGTATTCCGAAGACGTCACGATTGGGTACGAAACTGCTTCGATAGATGCTAACGGACCGAGTTCAATCACTGTGGAATCAGGTACGAAGAAGAGTTTTACTGTTGCTTTGCTCGTCGACAAAAGCGTCGGAGTCGGCACTTACGAGTTGACCGTCTCTGCGCAGGTCACAAGTGCTGTGGGGGGCATACCAGTTGGATTCATCACCAACAACGAAACCTACTCTCTCGACGCCATCGTACCTGAGTTCATCGATTGTGGGGTTTCGTACGGTCAAAGCTTGTTGACGGTCGAGACCGGGGAGGACGTCTCCTTCAGTGCCTCATACTCCTGTGAGAGCAACAGGGACCAGAGCCTCAAGGTGGAGTTGCACATAGTTAGCGATGGATCGAGCCAAGAGGAGATGTGGCCCTCTGGATTCAATGACGTGAGCGAGCAGAATTGCGAGGTTCAAATCTCCAACGGTAACGGCATGAGCAATTGCCAGTTCCTAGTAACGACCCCTGCGAACCTCGATGATGCGTGGAATGGGTGCCTCGTAGTCGTCGATGAAAGGACAGTTACTGCACAATCGTGCCAGCAGGAGGATTCAATGACTTTGACGGTGAATGCCAAGGAGTCGGGCGTGACTGACATCGGGTTTGGTCAGAATGGCACCCTTCTCGGGGACCTCGGCATCTCCGAGGACGAGGGGCCTTACGTGATTGGTGGATCCGTAATTCTAGTTGTTCTGATCGTGGCGTTGGTAATCGTTCTGAGAAGGAGAGATTAGTGCCTATCCCAAGACGTTAACGAGCCAGCGAATCATGAAGCTCGAGAGTACAGCCAGTGCTATCGAAGCCAAGGGGTCGAATCCGAACGTCGAAGTGAATACCTGTAACTGCATCAAGGTCAGTCCGACAACCAACAAGGCATCCCAAATGGTGCTGCGGTCGAACCCGGACTGATTGAAGATGTGATCGCGCTCACGTATTGCCACGACTACCACAGTGAGGGCCCCTAGGAGGACCAGATGACCGATTAGCCAGCCGACCGTGTCGCCGAATGTCAGGACAAGGTCGTCTTGGAAACCCATTAGCACCAACGACGCGAGGTCAATCACGCTGCTTGGGTGTCACCGCCGATTCTTGAACTGTACGCGAGACTAATTACGATGCTAGCCTTCGAGAGACTATGGAATCTGATGTCGATGTTGTGATTCCTACCTTCAGGAGACCGGAAGCACTGGCCGAATGCCTCGCCTCCCTTGAGAGGCAAACGCTGGCTCCTAAGTCAATTGAAGTGGTTGATGATTCTGAATCGGATCTCGGTCTCTCTGCGACTAGGAACATTGGCATCCGTCGAGGTTCTGGAGGAATCATCGCATTTCTTGACGATGACTGCATCGCTTCTCCGAACTGGATCGAGAGCATTGAGCGAGCGATGGTGGATCCTAACCTCGCCGCTATCGAAGGGGGTGTCACCACGACCGATACTACTGGAAATATTATCCCATTCGAACCCCCCAAACGAAGTCGTTGGAATCGATTCGTCGGTGCCAACATAGCAATACGAAGATCGGTCATCGAAGAAATTGGCGGGTATGATGAACGGTACTACCTCCACAGAGAGGATACTGATATCGCTTGGAGGATTCTCGATTGGGGGGGAGTCATTGCATGGCGGCCTGAGTGCCTAATTCACCACCCCACCCCAATCGGTTCCACATCCAAAGGTAAACTGGCTGCATTCCCACGTTCCGAGCAGCTCCTCTACAGATGCAACCCTACGAAGTACGTCGAATGTGCAGCAGCGAACATCTCTGTTCGCAGCGTAATGGGAAGGGACCTCTTCCAATTCATGGGGGACTTGCGAACCTCTCATTCTCCGGGGGATGTGCCCCCTCTCACTCGCGGCGAATCCATTTCTCTATGGACCAGGGCCTGGCTTTTGGCGGTCAAGTGGAAAATCTTCCAAACTCTGAGAATAGAACATTCAGGGAGTAATTGAGATGCTGAGGAAGTACATCAGATTTCATGCTAATGGCTTTGAACAAATTGTCATGTCATTACTTCTAAGGACAAACCGACGAGTATTTTGTTGGATATTCAATTTATGGATGAAAATTTCACGCAAAGATGTCCGGTTTGTGTATTCGAAACATGAACTGAGATATTATGCCATAGCTAAGTCTTTACCTGGTAGGAAAGTTTTTTTCAAGCATGAAAGGCAAGGAGTGGTCAACTATAGACAGGGGTTGAGTGAGCGTGCCAATTCTATTGGGAAGACATATTTTTTGGAAGGTTTGCAGTTCAATGACGGCGATGTCATTGTTGATTGTGGAGCAAACTTGGGAGATTTGAAACTGTGGTTTGATATTCGTGGAATTAATATCAGTTATATTGCGTTTGAACCCTCTCCAGAGGAGTTTGGCTGTCTTCAGGACAATATTAGAACGGGTGTTGCAAAGAGCGTTGGGCTTTGGAACAAAGAAGGGTCGTTTGAGTTTTTTGTCAGTTCGCAGAAAGCTGACTCATCGTTGATAAAACCAAAACACTACGAGCGTGTTATCAAAATTCCTACAATCCGATTAGAGGACACCATAGAAGGGCCGGTCAAACTATTGAAGTTAGAAGCGGAAGGTGGGGAGCCTGAAATTCTTGAAGGTTTAGGGGAAAGGCTCGCAGATGTGCATTTCATTACTGCAGACCTAGGTTACGAAAGAGGGACGCTTGAAGAAAGTACTTTGGTACCTGTTGTGAATTTCCTTTTGAAACGGGGCTTTTCAATTCGGGCTATTTCGCACGATCGTATAGTGGCTCTTTTTGAGAATAATCTAATGAGAGGAGGAGAAATATCCCCTTAAGTCACAGTACCGACTTAGGGAAAATTCTCAGTGGCTTGCTTGGTTAATGGGGTGCAGGAAACCTCGTATTTCTTCGGCCAACAATCGATTGTAGAGAATTATATCGAGGTTGGATGAGTTCAGGAACTGCTTCTTTTCTTCCTCAGAGATTCCAATCTTGCGCCTCAAGAAATATTTCCAAGCTGTGTATAGATGCAGGCGCCCGACCAAGGATTTGAGCAGCCATAGGTTTCCGAATGTGGTGTGTGGAAAAACTGGTTTGCTCTTCCACCCAAGGGCCTCGAAGAGATGATTGCTCAAATCACCCTGCCTCTCGGTTACAAGGACCAAATCGAAGAGGTGCAAGTTAGAGAAAGCGGTTGACAGGGAAATTTCATCCAGTTGCCCTTCGGGAACAGAGTAGTTCCTTGAAAACACCCTGACAAGAAAATTGTCCTGTTTGATTCTCAGTTCCTCGGAAAGAAACGCTCCCAGCGTCCTCGATTTGGTGAACCCATAATAGTAATCGTAGTTGAAATTGGAGATTAATCTGCTCCAGGGCTCGCGCAGACAGGTGACTAGGACCACTCTGGGATCGGAATGAAGGACTTCGTATATCGGTGCGCCCCACTCGGTTGCCACGAAGGTCACGCCCTCGGACTCACACTGGTCAACGAAGGCTGTCAGCAGGTCTTTGTTGAATTCCCAGAGGGGAGTCAACTCGCCCTCGGGTGTGTAAGGGTTGCCGTTCTTGTGATTCTCAAATAGAACCTCTCCGTTCGCTATCGCTTGGTTGACTATCAGACTGCCGGCAGCCTTGTGTACGTGCTGGAACCAAATTAGCCTGTACATGTCCGCCCTCGTGCAATGTGGTTAGTCGATTGTATTTCACTCCCGCGTTGAAAGGATTCTCCGATTGAGTGATAAGTTTGGATATGAGTAAGGCGAATGTGGGAGATAGGGCTGTGGTCGATGGTTTTCTGCTGGGGATGCCCAAGTGCGGAACAACTTGGCTTGCGAACATTCTCGCCCAGAACTCATCAATCGACTTCTCTGACCCAAAGGAGCCGAACATCATAGCTAGTCATCGAGGTACTTTTGGGAGGGACGCTGGTGAGCCGGACCTAGAGGCCTACGGAAAGGTGTTTTCAGGCAGTGGGTTTCGCGTAGATGGTTCTGTACACACCTTTTCTTGTCCGTTATCGCCGAGCAGAGTGTATGCTGTAAATCCCAAAGCACGATTTGTCATCTGTCTGAGGGAGCCAGTAGGGAGGGCGTTCAGCCATTGGAAGATGGTTAGGGACGGTCGTGCTGACCGAAGGAACGGGGTTGACTGGTCTGACTTCGAGATTGCTTGGGGAGATCAAAGACTGAAAGACGACTCGATGTGGTCAGATTCCATGAGTAGGTGGCTTGAGAAATTCAAGATTGAGAGTTTTCTCCTCATTGATAGCGAACGCATGAGGGGCAAGCCCGAAGAGGTGCTGGGCGAAGTCACATCTCACTTCGGCCTGCCTCGATACGACTACGACTTCAAGGCGACTAGGGAGGCGAACACCTCCCGAAGTAGAAGGGGAATGACCCATCTAGGGAGCGTCTTCAGGGAGGTTGTTCGTCTCATTCCGCAGAGCATCAGGGGGTCTCTCGCACGCCCTTTGCAGAAACGTTCACTGAACATATACGACCTACCACTAATCAGCAAGAGAGGAGAGTCCTCAACTTTGACCGAAGAGTATTACAGGATGTGCGCAAAAGAGGTAGTTCCTGATATGGAAAAATTTGAGGCAATTACAGGATTTCATACTCAGCATTGGTTAGACTTGTTTCGCTGACTACCGTATGATGACTTCTGAGGGTAACAAGGACTCCAGGCTCTCGAAGAATGTGGTATCGTCGCTCAATCTCTCCCTAATCGCTTTCTCTACCTCGGGAAGGATTTCTGGCGCGTTAGTTGGAATGTGCTTCCAACCTCTCCTTCTTATCGGATCCAGCAAGGCCTTTCGCAATGCCCTGTTAGGTAGCAGCACCCTAGCGGCACTAAAGGCCCAACTAGGAGGCTTCCTGAGAAATTTTCTGAAGGGAGAGTTGGAGAGTTGCCCTTTTGGATTCTGTACGTCTAGGTTTCGCGGAATCTTCGTTGAGTCGATACCTAACCAATCCGAGAGGTCTTGAAGGACTCCTCTGGAGTTCTGAGCGATCGAGGACAGTGGAATTACCCTAACCCTATCTACTCCGATCTCATCTACCCATGATTGAACGAAATGGGAGTACCTTGGGTAGGTAAGAAAACCCCAAGTCTCAGCTTTTCTAGTGTCAGCCACCCAATCCTGCGACTGCATCATATTGAACAGACTCTCAAACGTCGTATCATACTCAACCGACCTTCTTATTTGTGAGTAAAGGCTAATCATGAGATCGTAAGGGTCTCTCAATGTGATTATTACCCGGGCTTCTGGCAACAAATCCCTTACCGATTCCAATGCTCTGCTAAAATAGAGGTGCTGTGGAGACTTGTCGATAATCCAGCGCTGCCCTCGATAGTGATCCATGTCAATCTCATGTGGCAACTGGAGAGTTCCCCTCGGTCTCTGAGGAGAAATCGGGAACTCTAGAGGGCCAGAAATCAGGAACCGGCTCTCCCAAGCGCCGGAATGGTATTTTTCCCAGGGATGGTACACCTCCGGATGCTTCCTGAGCCACAACAGTAGAGATGTTGTGCCACATTTCGGTGCCCCGATGAGTAGAAGATTGGGTCCAGGAACTATGGAAGGCATCTGATTCGTCTCGACGCAGATATCGTTCAATGATAAGTCCTAAGTAACAGAGAAGAAGCAATATGCAGCTTGATGCTCGATTCATCATGGCCATCGATATCAACGAGCAAGATGTCGCATGTCTGCTCTCTATGGCAGAAATTCCTGAGATGGACTCAATATCTCCGATGCAAGGTGGATGGTCCAACACGAACCTCCTGCTGACGCTCGTTGACGGATCTAACGTCGTCCTGAAGGCTTGGGATGGGAACACAGTGGAAGAGGTGGGACGAGTAATCCAACGTCACACGCATCTGGACGCGCATGGCATCCCCACGCCGGTTCCCTTGGAGCTTTCAAGCGGAAACAGACACATCGAACTAGATGGGGTGGCTTGGGCCCTTGTGCCCCACTATGAGGGGGGGCTGCTCGGCTCCGATACGGATTCCCTCAGAAGCCTCGGTGAGGTGCAGGCTAGAATGCATCTCATTCCAATCAACGATTGCTTTCCCGAAGTCTACACAATGGGGTTCGAGTTTTTCAAGAAAGTATTTTCTTTGGCGGAGGAGCGTGATGCTTGGTCGCCTTTCTTGGATTTGCTCCGCAAGGAAGCAGAGTCCTTGGAACCTCGGATACCCCACGACCTGCCGTGCGGCATTCTCCACGGCGACCTCTTCCCTGACAATGTCATCGGCAGCGACGGGGAGGTCGCTGCGATTCTCGACCTCGAAGAGGCTTGGATCGGACCGCTCGCCTTCGACCTCGTGATGTCCTTTGTGGGCTTCGGTTGGGAGGATGGGGGGCCATTAGAGGAACGTTGGTGCGCGCTGCTCGAAGGGTACGAATCTGTTCGCGCGCTGACCGAGGTGGAATGGTCGGCTTTACCCTACCTAAACCGATATGCAACTCTGGCGATTGCGGGCTGGCGCTACTGGAAGCACGTCATGTCAAAGCCCGATTCAAACTTAGCGGAACGATATCTAGAGATGGCCGGGAGGCTGGATGTGCCTCTCCCTTTCTTGGAGGGACACTCATGACCGGTTGCGTGCACTCAGTCTGCGTTCGCGAGGGAGGGGGCGTGCCCAAGCTGCCCCTCAGGGTGGCGAAGCTGGGGGCCGAGGGCATCGAGGGCGACAAGCAGAGGAGCCGGCGCAGGGCCGTCATCATCTACTCGCTCGAGAGGATAGAGGGTCTGCGCGAGGAGGGGCACCCCGTCTCCGCACCCGGCAGCCTAGGCGAGAACATAACCGTCGAGGGGCTCGATTGGGACTCGCTCGCAGTGGGCGACAGGCTGCAAGTCGGCGAGACTCTGCTTGAGCTGACAGGTCACACCGCGCCGTGTCACATGATCGAAAATCAGTTCTCCGATGGAGACTCGGGGAGAATCGAAGAAGGGCGTTTCCCCGGCTGGTCCAGATGGTGCGCCGCAGTGCTCGGAGAGGGCTTAGTTAGGCCAGGAGATATAGTGGAAACTGGTGCGTCGGGTCAATCTTGAAAACTAGTGGGCTGTGTGATTGGGGTATGATAATGAGCACGTCTGGAAACAGAATTGGCTTCTTCGAAAGGATTGGAAGAGGCTGGAAGATGACAAAACTCGGAATGGCAGTAGTCAGAGCGGATCCGGAACTATTGGTTTACACCCTACTCTCAGCGGTGTTCTCTATTGTAGCATCGATCGCGGTGATTTTTGGCACCATCGGAATCGAAATGCTGTTTGGGTCTGGATCGTCTACGGCTGAGGAGGATGCGGCAGCAAATCTAGCCATAGTATTCGTAGGCTATCTTGTGATTTCAGTAATCACTGTTTTCTGGAACGCTGCGATAGTCGCCAGTGCGTATGAACGCCTGACTGCGGGGACCAACCCCAGTTTCTCGTACGGTATCAGTCAGGCAACGAAGTGTCTACCCCAGATTCTAGTGTGGGGCGTCATCTCCGGGACGGTCGGGTTGTTACTCAAGATCTTGGAATCGGTCTCTAGGGGCCAGGATTCCCCGCTGCCACTGCGAATCGTCGCGGGACTAGCGGCGCTCATCCTTGGAGTTGCTTGGTGGATGGCGACCTTCTTCGTAGTTCCAATCTTAGTGCTCGAGAAGGCTGGAGTTGTCGATAGCATGAAGCAGAGTCCTAATATGTTCAAGGAGACATGGGGTGAGGAGGTTGGCTCCCACATTGGCACAGGTTTACTACAAATGATTGTCATCTTGTTTTTGATTGTCATTTTCCTGCCATTGTGGTTCCTTGGCGAAGCTACAACGGTCCTGGCAGTCGTGTTGCTACTTGTGGGGATTGGTATCTCGGTTCTTTTCTTCACCACAGTCGAATCGGTGAACAGAGCGTCGCTTTTCTACTACGCCAAGACGGGGCAACTTCCTCCCATGGCCGAGAAGGTCGGCATCGAATTCTGAGTCATAACATAACCAGCGTTGTTCGCCATCGTGAAATACGAAGGGTGGCCCAGATAATCTCCGAGCAGAGGTACCCGAG
>JAPYUP010000034.1 GCA_029940695.1 Candidatus Thalassarchaeaceae archaeon | reverse complement strand
GTGCCCGTGATAGGCAGGGGCTCCGCGAGCACAGCCGCGAGCTTCCTGTTGCCTGACAGGGTGACATGGAAGGGATCTTGGACGAATCCAGAGCGGTGTACAAAGGCCAGAGCGAGGAAATCCGAGTCTCCTCTAGAGGTGCCCGCAATCACCAGATGACCATCATCACAACTTGCTCTAGCGATGGTATCGCTCACCCAGCGCTTCGAACGGGATTTCCAGGAGTCGGGCAAGTCGATGTTCCAGTCTTTGGCCACTATGGGGAGGAGGAAGCGAGCGGAGGGGGTGATCATGACGTCCTGAACCTTCTGAACGGTACGGATGTAAGCGATCCAGAACAAGGCGTAGGAGATCCACCCTAGCCAGGGGTCGAGTAGGATGTGCAGGAGGAACAAGGCCGCTCCAAGAGTTAGTGAGAACCAATCGATCGGCAGCGAGGGGATGCTGTTGTTGGACATGGGTTGAGCGTTTCTCCCAAGAATGAGGGGCAGTAGGACGAGAGTCCATGCTATGGTGAAGAGCCCGAAGGCGATGGCCTGGTCGTTGGGGGTTCGTCCCGGGAAGGCCAGGGGCAGTGCGGTCGCAAGTAGGAACAAGGGAGACCACGACATCGGCATGAGCAGCGGCCATGCTAGGGGCCTGAACCTCTGGCGGATCCAGCCGAAGTTGCCAATCCTCGGCGTCGAGCTGACCCATGACTCTGGTGGTGCGAGCTCCCCCGGCCTGAAGTCGGGCGGCAGCGTGTCCCCAAGGTTCCACCATCCGGGTTCACCTAGGAGCCAGTGCTGGTCCGAGCTCGCCTCCATGCCTGTCGCAGGGGCCATGGTGTCTTGTTGGCTTCGCTAGTCAGAATCGGGGGAATGGCCGGGATGTCGCAGTACGAGGTGCCTTGCGGCCCAGACCTCGTCCACCCGCTTCACAGTGGTGGTATGAGGTGCTGTGGTGACTGTCTCGGGATCCTCTGATAGAATCGCGTGGAAGTCCGCAGCGAATTGGTCCAGCACCTCCTTCGATTCGGTCTCGGTGGGCTCGATCATGAGGCACTCCGGCACGATCTGGGGGAAGTAAAGCGTCGGTGCCATGTATCCGTAGTCCAACAGCCGCTTGGCGACATCCCTCCCCGTGACCCCATTGAGCTCCTTGAGCGGGCTCAACGAGAGGGTGAACTCGTGCATCACTAGGTCGGCAGGAGCGCCTTCGGCTGGCATCGCGTGGATCGCCTTGGCGGTTTTCGGGTCCGGATTCATGAGCACGTGCCTTAGGTAGTTCGAGTTGAGTACGGCATGCTCGCTCATGCGCTCGAGGTCCCTTCCGTACCTCCTGTAGAAGGCCCAGGCCCTGACTACGGCGCCTGCGTTGCCATGCCATTGCTGCACCTTGCCGATGCTCGACTCCCCCACGTCCTTCCAGTAGTACCAGTGCCCGTCCCCGACACCCTCTGGGTCGTCGTCCGCGCGCGCCCGGCGAGAGGCGATGGGAGACGGCAGGAACCGGGCAAGATGATTTTTCACCCCAATAGGGCCACTACCCGGCCCACCACCCCCATGCGGCTGGCTGAAGGTCTTGTGGAGGTTGTAGTGGACAGCATCGAAGCCCATCCTTCCGGGATCGGTCTTGCCGATGATGGCATTGAAGTTCGCGCCGTCGTAGTACATCTGCCCGCCCGAGTCGTGAACGATGCGAGACGCCTCGGAGATCTCAATCTCGAATAGGCCCAGCGTCGAGGGGTTGGTAATCATCATCGCGGCTGTGTCCTGCCCGACCGCGGCACGAAGCGCATTCAAATCCAGCCTCCCATCATCGGCGCTGGGAATCTCAATTACGTCATAGCCGCACATCGAGGCCGAGGCCGGGTTAGTGCCGTGGGCCGAGTCGGGCACAATCACCTTGTCCCGGTGGCCCTCACCGTTGGCTCGGTGGAACTCCTGGATACAGCGGATGGCGGCGAACTCACCCTGAGCCCCGGCGGCCGGTTGCAGTGTTACAGCATCCATACCGGCACAGGTGGCCAGCATCTCCTGCATCTCGTAGAAGATGGCTAGCAGGCCCTGAATCTGATGGTCCGGTTGAAGTGGGTGAATCCTATCTATCCCAGGGAGTTGTACGATTCTCTCGTTCAGGCGCGGGTTGTGCTTCATAGTGCACGAACCAAGAGGGTAGAAGCCAGTGTCGATACCGAAGTTGCGGTTAGACAGCCATGTGTAGTGCCTGACGAGCTCTGGCTCGCTGGCTCTTGGCCAACCAGGCAGCTGTTCTCGGACCAATCCCCGAGGCACCGTCGATCTCGCAACGCCCTCCTCCAAAATCGGTTCGGGCTGAGACCATCCGGCTCCCTCGGCGCCGTTGAAGGAGAAGAGGTCACTCATAGTTCGACCCCCGCAACCCACGACGCTAGGCCATTGGCGAGAGCTTCGATATCGTCCTGGCTAGTGCGTTCGTCGGTGCCGACGAGCAGGCACTTCGACATCCCGTCCCACCAGAGCCCGAGGTCGAAGCCACCGAGGACACCGGCCTCGTCGAGGTGCCTGAGGGCGTCAGCGGCTTGGCCCGGTAGAAGCAAAGCGAACTCCCGGAAGTTGCGGGCCTCGGGATCGGCCAGCTCGATCCCGTCGATTGCAATGAGGGCGAGCTTGGTCGCCTCGGTGGACGCAGCGACCCTGAGTGCCAGCCGTTCCAGTCCCTCTGGACCGAGTAGCGCCATGTGGATGGCTCCCATCAGTGCAATCAATGTCTCGTTGGAACAGATGTTGGAGGTCGCCTTGTGGCGGCGGATGTGCTGCTCACGTGTGGACAGAGTTAGGGTGAAGGCAAGCTTGCCGTCAGAATCCCAAGACTGTCCGACGATACGACCTGGCATCTGCCGCAGATATCTCTCGGTGCAGGCGAAGATGCCGTAAATGGGGCCGCCTCCCGTGGGTCCGATGCCGAAAGGCTGACCCTCGCCGACGACGATGTCGGCGCCCCAGCTTCCCGGCGGCTCGACGATGCCGAGGGAGACGACATCGACCCCCACGATCAGAGCAGTTTGCCCTCCCACGATGGCCTTGAGCTCTGTCAGGCCAGCGTCCAATATGCCGAAGGAGCTGGGTTGCTCGACGTAAACAGCGCAGCATCCGGCTGCCGATGCGGCCGATTCGAGATCGATGTGGCCGTCCCAGCCGTGCTCGAGCACCCTGAGCTCGATGCCTGCGCCCTGCGTGTAGTTCCTGATGACGGAAAGGCGATGAGGAGGGACGAACTGAGAGACGTAGACGACATCCCTCTGCTCTGCCTTCCTGTTGTTAACACGAACGGCGCAGGTGATGGCCTCTGCGGCAGCGGTGGACGCATCATACATCGAGACGTTGGCCACGGGAAGTCCCACGAGTTCGCTGACCATGGTCTGGAACTCCCACATCGCCTGTAGCATCCCTTGGCTGACCTCTGGTTGGTAGGGGGTGTAAGAGGTCAGGAACTCGCCGCGGGTCGCTAGCATGCTAACCATGCTCGGAACGAAGTTCCTCGCAAGTCCCGCGGAGAGGAAGCTGGGGCGGTCGTCGAGCGAGACGTTGGTTCCCAGTAGCCTCTGTGCATCAGCCCATATCTCCTCTTCCGACTGTGGGGGTGGGAAGGGCAGTGGATCGAGTCGGCGGACCTCTAGGGGGATGTTTGCGAACAGATCTTCCATCGAAGACATGCCCATCGCCTCGAGCATCTCTTGCTCGCGTCCCAGATTGGGCAGTTGGTCCACCACTTCGCAGCCCCCTCGGAGGTCTTGGCGTCTAGTAGTGTTTCAATGGTTTGTTAGAACTGCCTTCATCTCTGAGTCACACACCATTATTACCTCGAAGGGGCTACGATTGCCTGATGAAGGTAGCCATAACGTCCGCCGATGCCTTCGTGGCACCTTACATCTCGGAGATGCTCGGAGACTCTGGGTTCCTGATACCCGATGAGGCGTTGCTCGACCCAGCGGGGCTCGATGCGCTAATCACCTCATGCACAGCGCTGATTCACATCAACTCCAGGCCAGTGGATACCTCGGTTGCCCGTGACGACCGCGGTGCCTACGTCATAATGCGCGAAGCCGCCAGACCAGTGCTCGACGCCGTCGACAGGCACGGTTCGATACACCTCATTATCCTCGGAACCCTCAGGGTGCATCCTCAATGGCGGCCCGGCGACGACTACTATGGCCTGGACTCGACGTTAGCCCCTAGGGACGTCGCCGCAGAGGGTCAGCTGTGGATGGAGGAGAATGCCTTGGAGAGAGCTGAGGCCGATAGGCCGGTGAGCGTCATACGCGCCTCCAACGTTCAGGGCATCCCACTCTCGGGCCCTCCGGGGAACGGCATTCTGCACCTCTGGGCAGAGGAATGCAAGATGGGGTGGATCAACGTGCCGGGAGATGGAGCAGAAGTGAAGGACATGGTCCATGTAGAGGATGTCGTCAGAGTGATCGAAGCCGTGCTCTCGAACCCGCCACCGACGAGGGAGAGTTTCGCAGTCGGCTCTGGCAAGGCAATACCGATGGCGGACCTAGTCGAGATTTTTCGCCAGAGGACTGGTTGCGAGGTTGAGCTCAACCAGAGCGACCAAGGCGAGGTCTGGGGCGTAGTGGATGCTTGGTTCCTCGAGGACAGGTGCGGCTTCAGGCCCGGTATCAGCCTCGAGGAGATGGTCAGCGAGGCGTTCGAGGCCGCCGGTCACTGAGCCTCAAGGACAAGTCGCCTTCTAACTGCGTTCCAATCTGCGATTGAGATTTTGAGCGAGGTCTCCGTCCCGGCGTGGTACTCACTAGTATCCAAATCGGCGGGCAGCCGAATCTCCACCTCACCACCCTCGGCCTCGGCGATTAGCGTGCTGCCGCCCCTGTAGGAGTCGGGGATTCCAATGCCGAAGGTGCGCTCAATCGAGTTGATCCTGATCGAGACCTCTTGGGAACGTCCCTTATGCAACTCCTTGAGCTGGTTCCTCTCACTGAGCATCCTAGTCGCTGCGAAAGCCTCGACAGCCTCGCTGAGGCTGCCTGCAGTTGGTATTGGGGGGGTCTCGGGCGAGGGGTCGGGAAGCTGGCTGGCTGCGACTGGCTGCTGGGGAACAGGGGAGGTTGTGCTCCCAGCCGTCGACCTGCCTGGCATGGTGACCCTGTCGGGAACCCGGACTCTCTCAGGGGGATCCACGTCCTGCGTCACGGACACATGGTGAGCTTCGTGCCAATCGGACGAGGATGTCTGCTCTGGGACTGCGGTAGATGTTGTCGTGTCCGCATTGTCCCGCATCCCCGCTGCAACCCCTCCTGCCACGACGGCTGCCGCCGTGCCGGCAGCAATCGTCTCCGCGCTCGGCATCTTGGACTCGATGCGAATCTGGAAGATGCTTATCTTGGCGTCCCACACGCTGCGCGCGGCGTTCTGGACGAAGGACGGCAGGCCGTCGATCCTAGCCTCAAACGCCAAGTCTGCTGAGGACCTCGCCTCAGAGAGGGAAAGCTCCCCGCTCATTGCGTTGTCCTCGAGCGATGCGATGATGCTGTCAATCTCAGACAGGACCGTGCTTAGGTCGTCTTGTGGTGGCGAGGGCGTTGGTTCTGGCTCGCTGGGTGTGGATAGGGGCGAGTCCACGACAGTGAAAGGAACGTAGGCAATCTCGCGTCCGTTGTCGTCGGTGTCGTGCAGGCGCATGGTCCACTGCCCATGACCGGGGTTGGGCAGGGTGAAACCGCCACTCGTCCTGCCTTCGAGGTACTTGTAGCTGGTTTCGTGCTGGTCGTTGACCGCCTCGTCGCCGTGCGGGATGTCCGCCGGTACTATGCCTATCCATGCGTCATCGGGGAGCTCGGGGGCGGTGAAGGTGAAATCGATCTGCTCGTCAGTCTTGAACGACGCCCGTAGCAGCCTAATCTCGATTTCCGTGGGCTCCGAGGGAGTTTGCTGGGGCTCGTCCTGAGCTCCGGTGCCGCTGGGCGAGAGTGTGATCTTGCCAATGCCTACCCAACGCCTAGTCCCTAAAGGGATGCCGTTGCCGCTGGGTGGGCGCGTCCAACCGCCCCTGTACCAGTCGTTGCTGCCATCCTGCTCTCTGTCATCGAGGCTCCACGATGGGGCGCCTCCGGAGTTGGCGTTGTAGAGGTACAGGACCCGTCCATTGGAGTTCACGAACCACTGCCTGCCGTTCTTCTGTGTCGCTTGGGCTTCGTACAACCCATTGTACGTCCCGTCGGGGTGCTCGGAAACGATGACCCCGTCCCCAGGGGAGAGATTCTTGGTGCCACCCGAGTCAATGACGGCAAGCATCTCCTCCAGTTTTATCGCGCCGTCTGAGTCCTGGTCTAGGGCCCCGAAGACCGCGGACACGATGGCATTGGGGGCGATTTGGCCTGTTATGGCGCGCAGCGCGCCCTCAAACTCGGACTTCGACAGGGTGCCGTCCCCATCGAGGTCGTACTTGGAGAACAAGGACTCTGCAGAGTATCCCTTCTCCCTGAGTATCCCCTGGAGGTTCTTTATCGCAATGGCCTCAAGATTGGATGTCACGGTGGCAACCCCACAAGGCCCTGCGAGTGACTAGGAAATGAGTGTTGTCGCGGCGCGACCTGTGCTACAGCGTCAAAATCGCCACAACCTCGGTGTTCATCTCCCCGAAGGAATAATTGTGCTGTTCCCATTGGCCGTCCTATGGCGAGTGGTTGGGTCGCCGAGGAGCTGGATGAGGCACAAGTCGCAGATGGCGAGTCATATCACCGCGCGCTCTACCACGACGGTGATTTGAGAAGGCCTGTGGGATGGCACAGGGACTCTGTCGGGCACCTGTTAGACCTGGCAATACCACACATCACTGACGGTGCATTAGTAGTCGACTATGGCAGCGGGACCGGGGGCTCAGCCATTGAGTTGCTGAGGGTTCTGGACGAAAGGGGGATCTCAATCGAATTGATCCTAGTCGACCCTTTGATATCCTGGTTCGCCAAAGCCAGGAATCTGCTGGGGCACCGAGACGACGTTCATTTCGAGCTTTCAATCTCTCAAGACGAATCTGGCAAGACGGTGTTTCGCGAGCTCGACGAGATGCTAGCCGGTAGGAAGGCGGATGTCATCATCTCTTCCTCCACCCTGCATCTGATTCCCGAGAGTGCCCTAGGGGACTTAGCTAACCAATTCGCTGGAAGCCTCGTGTCCGGTGGCGTTTTCGTCTGGGATAGTGGTGATGTGGAAAGCGGAATGCGACCACCTGATGCAGCATGCCTCCACGATCCCTACCGATCGGTCAGGGAAAACCTCAGAGATGACGAGTCGCGCCAAGCCATGCTTGCTGAGATGCGAGAGGAGGACGCAGTGCGCGCGGAACGCAGAGTGGATCGTATCTTCCCCGTTCCATTTACCATAGATGTGATCGTAGAGGCCCTCACCAACGCGGGTTTCACGAGTGAGATCTCAAGCCAAATAGTGAACTTCTCGAACGACGATGCCGCTCGCTTCATACTAGTTCCTCGATTGGCAGAGATCGCTGCTCCTCTGATTGAAGGGGAAGAGAGGAGTTCAGCAATTCGAGAGTCAGTCGGGTACGTACTGTCACAGATGCGTGAGGCAGGAACTGCATCCGATATTGGTTATCGGAGCCACTGGTTGTACGGACTGCACGCCATCCCGCGCCTCAAATGAACGGTGG
>JAPYUP010000033.1 GCA_029940695.1 Candidatus Thalassarchaeaceae archaeon | reverse complement strand
CACCTATTCGGCCTCCTCGCTGGGGCTGACGGTCAA
Source organism: Candidatus Thalassarchaeaceae archaeon (assembly GCA_029940695.1). GTDB lineage: Archaea > Thermoplasmatota > Poseidoniia > Poseidoniales > Thalassarchaeaceae > UBA36. Next base: position 8,062 of record JAPYUP010000033.1, on the reverse strand, counting down.
TGTCACCAACGCGTGGCTCACGCCGACCTCGATTGGCGGTGACGTGCGGACCTGGGAGGTCGCACCGGAGATGCCCGCCGGACTCGCCTTCAGCAGTAACACCGGCGCAATCGCGGGGGTCGCAACCGCCGAGTTCGGCCCGACAAACTTCACCGTGTGGGCCAACAACAGCCAGTTCAGTGCATCATTCGTCATCGAGATGTACGCCGAGCTGCTCGACACCGACGGGGACGGGATCCCAGACGAGACTGATGAGGATGATGACGGGGACGGGTGGGGCGACGCCGATGAGGCGGCCTGCTCCAACGACCCCCTAGACCCCACCGACTACCCGACCGACTCCGACGGGGACGGAGTGTGCGACAACACAGACGACGTCGACGACTCGGAGATCTTCCTCGTCTACAGCAGCACATCACAGCTCCTCTTCGTTAACGAACCGATTACTCCCATTGTAGCCACTACATTCGGCGGTGACGTGCGGACCTGGGAGATCTGGCCATTTCTGCCTCCGGGACTGACGCTCAACGGTGAGACCGCCCGGAGCACAACTGCGGATGGGACAATCTCAGGTGCACCAATGGTGCTCTTCGAGATGCGGGTCTTTACGGTGTGGACTAACAACTCACAATACTCCAGCGCAGTGGAGATTACGCTTCAGTCGGTAGTACCCGACCCGGATGATAGCGACTTCGACATGATCTACCTCGAGGAATTCCTGAATCTCACCACAGATCTCGACGAGGTCTTCCTCGAGCCGGAGATTTTTGGAGGCAATATCTCTTCGTGGTCAATTAACCCCCAACTGCCCGATGGTTTGGATTTCAACACGACGAACGGACTAATCACAGGGGTAATCGCTGTCGAGCTTAATACCACCACATACGCAGTTTCAGCCAGCAACTCTCTGTTCCTCCACACGTACGACATCACGATTTCAGCGAGACTGCTCGACACCGACGAAGACGGGATTCCCGACATCACCGACGAGGACGACGACGGAGACGGGTGGAGCGACGTGGTGGAGGGGGTGTGCGAGACAGATCCGCTGGACATCATGTCCAAGCCTGACGACTACGACGGGGACGAGCTTTGCGACCTACTGGACGAATTCGATGACTCGCCCATCATTTTCTTCTACGCTAGCGACCACTTGGAGCTTACTGTCGGCTTGGAAATGGATCCGCTTGAGCCGAGGATCGCGCCTTCCGCCGGCGGGATTCATAACTTCAGCGTAATCCCAAGCCTTCCATCTGGTCTGACGATGAACAACACCACGGGCGTGGTTTCCGGCACCCCGACCGAGCCCTACGACCACCTCGTGCTAGAGTACTCGCACATGTTCACGGCGGTCAACGGCCAGCACAGCTTCAGCTACACCGTCGACTTCGTCGTCCTACCCTTCGTCGTCGAGAATCCGGACACCGATGGCGACGGCTGGGGGGACGCTGACGAACTGGAATGCGACAAAAACCCAGAGGACGCGACCTCGTTCCCCGAGGACATCGACCTCGACCTAATCTGCAGCCACATAGACGAGGACGACGACGGCGATAAAATCGGAGATCTTATCGACGCGTTCCCTAAGGACCCCACTGCATGGGATGATACCGATTTCGACGGTATGCCGGACGATCTTACCTGCACATTCTCTACTGACTCAACCAACTGCACACCAATCCTGATTGAGGACATCGACGACGACAACGATGGCTGGAATGATGTCAACGAGACCAACTGTGCTACTGACCCGAAGGACAACCTATCGATTCCTGCCGACGACGATGGCGATGGCGTGTGCAACCTGCTAGAGGAGTATGTGCCAGCGGTGGTGCGCATCCTGTGGATATGCTGCGTCCCGATCCTGCTTCTGCTTCTGTTACTTGTGTGGATGCTTAACCCGTTCGAGGTCGATGAAGACGAGATCATGGGTCCAGAGCCAGAGTACACGTCTACCGAACGTGGCTGGATTGAGGGGAGCGGCGACTACGAGGACCCGTTCGTACTTAGGGAGGTCGCGGGAGTCAAGCCGAGTTCATTTGCAGAGAGCCACGAGTTAATCAAGATCGCCAAGATTTCACCCCGTCTGGACTGCGACTTCACGGACATGTTGACGGACGAGAACGGCAGCCGGTTCAGCATGAGGAGTATCAAGTCAAACTCAAGGGGGGAAGTCGAGTTCAGGCTACAGTTCAGGGACGACGAGTTAACCATAGAGTCCACAACGTACGAGGGCCTAATCCGATTCGGCAAGGCCACCGTGTACTTCCTATGGTCCGTACAGGTCGAAGTCCCAGACGACGATGAGAAGGCCGCCGAGAGAAAGGCGGCCAGGATAGAGCGCGCGGCGGAGCGCAAGGCCGCTGAGTCGGAGCAGAAGGCCGCTGAGGCGGAGCGCAAGGCCGCTGAGGCGGAGCAGAAGGCCGCTGAGTCGGAGCAGAAGGCTGCCGAGATAGAGCGCGAGGCAACGGAGAAGGCCGCTGAGATAGAGCGCGCGGCAACGGAGAAGGCCGCTGAGGCGGAGCAGAAGGCTACCGAAATAGAGCGCGAGGCGACGGAGAAGGCCACCGAAATAGAGCGCGAGGCGACGGAGAAGGCCACCGAGAACAAGGCACTCGAGGAGCTCGAGGAGCAACAAGCCGCCGAAGAGGAGGCTAGGAAGGTAGCTGAACGTGAGTCCAAGGAAGTCGAGGAGAAGGCTGCCGAGATAGAACGCGAGGTCGAGCGCGAGGCCGAAGAGGCTAGGGCCATGCTTCGTAAGAAGGCCGAGAGGCGAAAGGCCGAGAAAGCGAGGGCTCGCGAGGAGCTCGAGGAGCAGCAAGCCGCCGAAGAGGAGGCTAAGAAGGAGGTCGAGCGCGAGGCGGAGCGCAAGGCCGCCGAAATCGAGCGGGAGGTGGAGCGCAAGGCCGCTGAGATAGAGCGCGAGGTGGAGCGCAAGGCCGCCGAAATCGAGCGCGAGGCGGTGGAAAAAGAGGCAGGGGCCAAGGAGCTCCTCCGTAAGAAGGCCGAGAAGCGCAAGCGTCTCGAGGAAGAGGGCGGAGATATTCTCGACAACCTCTGAAGGGAGGCCGGTCCGATTGATACGAAACCATTTGAAAGGGGCGTTTGTCACGAGACGGGGGGAACTGCATGGCTGACCAGATGACTGAGACAATTGCGCCCCTCATGGAACTGTTCGAACAAATCGAGGAGATAGGGGTCATCGCTCAGGTGGGCGTGTCCCTGGGACTGACTCTCTTCGGTCTGCTGTTCACTCGGTACGTGCTCCTCAAGATAGCGTGGAAGATTGTCAGGCGAACGGAGTCAGAGTGGGACAACGAGGTCCTCGATCCGATCTTCAACAGGCTGTACGTGTTCGTCCTAGTGGCCGGAGTCGAAGTGATGATGATGTGGACGCTCGGGAGGAAAGACGAGATCTATGCTGCAGTCGCCCCGTACTTCTCGGCGATATACATACTCCTCTCGGCATCTATCATCAGCATCGCAATCAAGCACATTGTTCCAGCTGCTATGGAACGCCACAACGCGAACAAGACGGTTACCGTCACCGGCGGCAACCCGCTCGTCGTCTTCGCTTCACGAGGACTGGTCGGGTTCCTCGGTCTGTACCTCGCCTTCAACGAGATCGGCATCGAACTCTTTGGGCTGCTCGCATCACTTGCTGTCTTCTCCCTAATCATCGGCCTAGCTGTCCAGCAGACGCTCGGAAATATGATCAACTCATTCATGCTTGCAATAGACCAGCCGTTCGAGGTAGGGGACCGCATCGAGGTAGCCGGCGTTACGGGCACTGTGTTGTCGGTAGGAATCCTCTCAACAAAGATTCTGACTCTCAACGAACAACTCGTTGTTATACCAAACAACCGGCTCGTCGACTCAACCATTACCAACTTCGCAAGGGGAGGGGGAGATGGGACTGCCACCAGAGTGCTGCTCAATCTAGACATTGACGTCGACTACGAGGAGAACTCCGCCCACGTCAAACAGGTCATCCTAGAGGTCGCTAAGAAGTGCCCTCATGTACCGGACGACCCTGTCCCGAGGGTTCTGCTAAGAGAGTTGGGCGACTTCTCCAAGATCTACAGGCTCTATGCTTGGATAGTCGACTACGGTGAGGAGTTCCTCGCGACCGATTGGCTGCTTCGCGAGATTGACAATAGCTTCAACCGAGAGGGGATCAGCATCCCCTATCCAGTTCAAGTCGAGCTGCCTGCCAAGCCCTCCCCATTCCCCGAGGGTGAGCGTGGTGAGCAGTTACGCCGACGCAAGTCCACCCGTCAGCACGTAGCGAGAATCAAGATGCTGCGCGACGAGGCTGAGATGGAAGAGGAAAGGGAGACAGCGAGGGAGGAGTTAGAGCTTCTCCAGGAAAGGCTCGCCTCGGGCGATATGAAGCGTGCTGAGCGTGAGATTGTGGAGAACGACGTCCGCGCCCTCGAGAGCCTACTAGCACAATTCTCCGAGTAATCAGAAAATCTGCGAAACCTCTTCAAACCGCATGCCCGAAATCAGTGCTATGAAGACTGACTCCGCGACTGCTGCTAAGCTAGCAGGACTGAACATCAGCGATCGAACCGAACCTGGAATAGGGCGGACCAAGGTCGAGGTTTCTCCTGAGGAAGAGGATGGGTCAACTACCATCAGATGGGATTACCACCTTCCCGACGGCAAACCACTGAATGACGATTCTAGGATTGCCAATCTCAACGCCCTCGTCGTCCCTCCGGCATGGGCTGATGTCTGGTACTGCGCTGATGAGAAAGGCCACATCCAAGCCACAGGCAAGGACGGGAAGGGGCGACTGCAGTACCGCTACCACCCAGACTGGAACGCAATCAAGGCGGATCTGAAGTACGCCAACGTCGATGAATTCGCTCTGGCGCTACCTGCGTTGCGAGACCGAGTCGAAGGTGACCTGACATTGAAAGGGATGCCCCGCGAGAAGTCCGTGGCCTTAGTAATCAGGCTCATGGACAAGTTCCACATCCGCGTAGGATCAGACCAGTACGCCAAGGAGAACGAATCGTACGGCCTGACTACCCTTCAGGAGGGGCACGTGAAGTTCATCAAGGGCAAGAAGGCCGAGGGCAAGATAGACGCCGTTCTCGACTTTACTGGGAAGTCGGGCAAGCACTGGCGTCTGCTAATCGAAAACGATGCTCTCGCGAACATGATTGAGGCCTCCGGAAAAGTCGGAGGCAAGGACAAGAAGCAAGACCTATTCAGGTATGAAGACAAGGACGGCAAGGACTTTGACATCAAGGCCGATCACATCAACAAATACATCGAAGAAGCGCTAGACGGCATGCGCTACACGGCCAAGGACTTTCGAACCTGGGCGGCATCGTGGAAGACCGCCGCGAGGCTGGCTCTGGTGGCAGAGTCCGATGAATCTGAGGTTGCAGAGATTCCCAAACTGCTAGAGAAGGCGATAGAAGAAGTAGAAGGTACAGAGAACCAACCGATTATCACCTGGCGTGGTACGAACCTAAAGCGGTCGGAGGGGCTATCCAAGTTAGCTGAGAACAGCAAAGTTCCTGGAAAGACAGACAAGGAAAGGCAGGCGATGATGCTGGCGGTGATTGACACAGTGGCTGGTGACCTTGGTAACACCCGCGCTGTGTGCCGCTCTTCCTATATCCGACCCATGTTCATGGACGACTGGGAGTCAGGGGTCTTCGAAGAGCGCTGGACAAACGCGCGCGAAATGAAGCGGATACCTGGCTTGAGTCGCGAGGAGTCGACCTCTGTTCACTATATGCGTACCCACGAGTGAGTATTGAAGCGGGATGCTCCATGCAGCGAGCATGAGCCGGCCAGCGGCGAGGCGCCTCGACCTGCTAGGGTTCCTATGCCCGATTCCTATCCACGAGACTCGGCGAGCGCTCGAGGCGAGTTCTGAGGGGGCTGTTCTAGAGGTGGTGTGCGACGATCCCGAGACCCTGTTCGACATCCCAGCCCTGTGCGACAGGATGGGGATTACCCTAGAGAGGGTCGCGGAGAGGTCGGGCGAGTACACCTTCGTAATCAGCAACGTGGTTGCAGACCTGTAGTATTCAAAGGGGCCTTGCCTGTGGGAATGCCCGTGAGCGTGCATAGTCTCTTCGAGATCGGCGATATTCCTGCGGACGCCCGGCTGCCAACCGAGCACGGTGACTTCAGAATCAGAATCTTCCATGAGGATGAGACTGGCTTCGACCACGTTGCACTAGTGCTGGGAGACATGAGTGGTCCAGACCCCGTTCTAGTCAGAGTCCACTCCGAGTGCCTGACGGGGGATGCCTTCGGTAGCCTGAGATGCGACTGCGGGGCGCAGTTAGACTCTGCCCTACGCCAAATTCAAGGAGTGGGTTGGGGCTGTCTAGTTTACCTCCGTCAGGAAGGGAGGGGGATTGGTCTTCACGCTAAGATACAGGCCTACAATCTGCAGGACAGGGGGGCTGACACCATTGAGGCCAATTTAATGCTGGGACACCCTATTGATGCGAGGGACTACAAGATTGCGTCTGAGATGCTCGAAGCTGTCGGCATCGACACGGTCTGCCTGCTCACCAACAACCCGGACAAAATTAAGCAGTTGATGAAACACGGAATTAACGTCGTCGAACGGATGCCTCTGGTGGCCGGCGTGGGCATCGACAACATGGAGTATCTGGTCACCAAGGTGGAAAAGATGGGTCACAAGATTAGCGACGACGCCCTGAACGGCAACTAGGCTACCAATGGGGCCGTGACCGGGACTTGAACCCGGGCCGGCGGGACCACAACCCACCGTGCTAACCGCTACACCATCACAGCCAAGCGTGCCCCGAGCGTGCATCGGCCCGTATATCAATCGTTATGCAAGCATCCTCACGGCGCACCATCCACCAACGCCTTGAAGCGCGGTGCGGGGCCGTTAAGACCCGTGCTAAGGACTCAAAGGACATCCGCTGTGCTGCTCTCAGTGCTAATGCTAGCCTCAGTCTCACCAATCGGACTGGCTGATACGGTAATCTCGGCCGAGCCAGTGGAACTGCTCGATGCAGGGAAGTTTGAAGAGCAGGGAGAATGGGTGATTAGTAGCACTACCGGGTTCTCTCAGGATCAGGCGGATTACACCATCGGAATGGTCGCAGACAGCGAACTCTCCTTCACCCACACAAGACCCGCCAACTTCGCTGATTACACTGCTTGGGCTAGCGCGAGCTCCACCGGCTCGAACGCAACCTTCGGAGAGCCGGACGACTACTACGCGTGGTCCAAGGGGCCTGACATCACCATGAGTGGATACTACTACCCTGGACTGCATGACAAAATCATCGAGAACGTCTCTCTGGTGCTTCACTTCTCGATTCCAGATGCTCTGAATCAAGACGAAGTCAACATCCTGATGCAGAACCACGGTGCGGACAGACTGGTCCAGACGTATGCGAGGACCCTGAGCGGAGTCAACAGGATGATCAATCCCCTTGTGCTCTCGCTCGACGAATACGTAGAGTGGGACTGGGACAAGGTGGAAGACACACAATTCACCATCGACTACGTCTCTGTTGGAACCGATGACGACTCGGAAGTCAGGGTCGACGCGGTGGGTCTGCGAGTGAAGTACCACCAGCCTTGGTTCTCCTTTGAGAACACCAAGGCTCTGCACACAGTCTCTGTTATCGAGGCCCCGGTGCTGGACTATGGTCCGTTCGATGGTCAGATCGTGGGGCTATCACAAGAAACGTGTGGCCTGACCCCGGATGGGACCGGAGGGGCATACTGGACGTTCGAAGTCGAAGTCCCGCCCCAACAGAAACTGGGCAGGATTCACACCTATGGTCATGGGAACCACACGATTTCAGTCCTGTCGGGCGGGGCCGAGGGCGACTATGTCGAGAAGCGGCCCGGTGAACTCCTAGACAGTCCCGGCTCATCCCAACTCATCCGAATCGATATCGATGACGGATGCGTGTCAAGAGCACGAGTGGATGTCAACGACCCACAACTGGTGGTCGTAGGTAGCATCGCGGGCAATGTCGCTGGGTTGTCTGCCGCAGCGAGCTACGTCCGCTTCGCAATTGGCAGCTATCTCGTC